>DATHZQ010000098.1:0-30976 GCA_035458525.1 Acidimicrobiia bacterium | reverse complement strand
GGTCTGCCGGTGATGGAGGGCAAAGCAATGCTCTTCAAGTACCTCGGCGGGGTCGATGCGATACCGATCTGCCTCAACGTGCACACACCCGATGAGATCGTCGAGACGGTCGAGCGTCTCGTACCGGCATTCGGCGGGATCAATCTCGAGGACATCAGCCAGCCCAAATGTTTCGAGATCCTCGATCGGCTGCGCGACCGGCTCGACATCCCTGTGTGGCACGACGACCAGCAGGGCACGGCCACGGTGGCGCTGGCCGGGCTCATCAATGCCTTGGCCATCGTCGGCAAGGAGATCGCCGACGCCCGGGTGGCGCTCATCGGGTTGGGCGCCGCCAACGTGGCCACGTACCGGCTGCTGACCACCTATGGCGCCAGCGCGGAGAACATCCTCGCCGTCGACAGCAGGGGCCTCTTGCATACGGGCCGGGAAGATGTCGCCCGCCGGCGCGACGAGTTCGAGGACAAGTGGCGCATCGCGTCGGAGACAAACCGGGGTCGGCGCAGTGGCGGGATCGAAGAGGCACTCGAAGGTGCCGACGTCTGCATCGCCTTCTCCCGGTCGGCTCCCGACGTGATCCGTCCGGAGTGGGTGAAGAAGATGGCCCCCGAGTCGATCGTCTTTGCCTGCGCCAATCCCATCCCGGAGATCTACCCTGAGGATGCGCATGCCGCCGGCGCCCGTATCGTCGGCACCGGCCGCTCCGACTTCCCCAACCAGGTCAACAATTCACTTGCCTTCCCGGGGATCTTCCGCGGGGCACTCGACGTCCGCGCCACGACCATCACGGACGACATGGCCATCGCCGGAGCCGTTGCTCTCGCCTCGGCGACGCACGATCTCGGGCTGGCCGATGACCACATCTTGCCCAAGATGACCGATTGGGAGGTCGTGCCCAAGGTCGCTGCGGCTGTCGGCGTCGAAGCCGTCAAACGAGGACTCGCTCGTCACGAACTCACCGAGGACCAACTGCACCACAACGCCTACCTGCGGATTGCCGAAGCACGCTCCGCAACCTATGCGTTGATGGAAGCCGGAATCATCGCCGAGCCAGACGACGTGAACCCAGGAGACTGAAGGGCGCAACACGCGTTGCCTGTGGCCTGGGTGACCGAGGGGACGACGCTGCTGGGAACCTGCACGGTGGGTGCGGCCCGAGGGGGACGGAGCGAGCCATGCATCGCCGCGGCGAGGATGTCGGGGATGCGTTTGCGGCGGGAGAATCGCCCATACAGCTGATCGGTGGCCAGGTCGTACCAGCCCAGCCAATAGGCCACACCGTGCGGTTTGTGGTAGTTGCCGCGGCGACGGCGGGGATGGCTGCGCCGGGCCCAGCCTCGCCCGGGTTGCGGTTCACAGGTGATGGGTCCGAACTCGTCGAAGGAGATGACCCGTGACCCCTCAGGCGGGTGCTTGACCAGTGCCCACACCAGGTTCTTCTTGGCTTCGTAGTGCGGGTCGTTGGATTCCTTCCACGTCTTGAGCCGCTGATACGACACCCCTTCGGCGTCGAGGATCCGGCGGATCGACTCAGTGGAGATGTCGTCGACCACCCCGGCTTCGACCAGATAGTCCGCCAGCTTCGTCAACGACCACCGGGTATACGGCTTCCCTACCGTCTTGGGTCGAGTCAACGCCACCCGTGCAATCTCGGTGCGGGTCTGCGCATCGAACTTGTGCGGACGGCCCCCGGCGTACTTCGGTGACAACGACGAGAACCCGTCCCGGTTGAAGTTATGGATCACCGCCCGTACCCGATCCTCGGACGCGCAGGGCTCGTCCGAGCTCGACGGGAGTTGTCCCGGCTTCGAGGAACGCCAGGAACGCTGCGTGCTCAGGCCAACCCGCCGGGTTGTACAACGGCCCAAGGCACGACCCGATGAGATCTGCATAGGTGAACGGGAACGCCTCATCGCTGAGTGTCCACTGCAAGGCACGCCTGCGCGGCGGCGTCGAAGAGGCGGCGACGGAACGCCTTGTCCGGGCGTACGAGATGCGTGGCGTCCCAGCCTTCCCCGTGGAGCGTGTCGGCGACGTACACGGCGTGGCCGAGACGGACACGGCGGAACTGAGCCACGGTGGCGAGGGCGGCGGCCTCCATCTCGACGGCGACACAGCCCCGGGCGATCCGGTCCGCCACCTTGGTCCGCGTCTCCCTGAACAGCGCATCGGTGGTCCATGTCGATCCGCGATCGACGGAGAAGCCCGCCCCGCGACATGCTGCGGCCAGCGCGGATTGCATCTCGGGATCATGCACGGCCAGCGACGCCGCCGGAGCGTAGTGGTACGACACGCCCTCGTCCCTGACCGAGCTCTCCGGCACGATCACGGTTCCGGGAGGGCACTCGGCAACCAGACCCCCCGCAGAACCACAGGCCATGAAGGTCGTGCATCCGAGCGCGATGAGCACCTCGAAGAGGGCCGCGGACAGCGGAGCGCCCACGCCGGCGTTCACGACCACGAGCGGCGTGCCGGCGTACGTGATCTCGAGGATCGGATGGTGCGCCGACTCGGCCTGGAACAGATGGCGTTCGACGACGCGGTGTTCGGCGATCACCGACTCGTAGACGTCGGTCATCCAGGTGATGATTGCCCGCGGTGCGATCTCGATGCTCGGGAACCAACTCGACGGCTCGATCACCGCCGTCCGGTCGGCATCGAAGTCGAGGATCGGGGCTTCGTCCACGGCGGCAGCCTACCGAGCCCGGTTGCCGCAGCAGGCTGGCATACTCCCGACTCATGTCCGCTGTCGTGGCACGCCTCCTCGTCTTCTTCACATCCGCTTCCGTGCTGGTCCTCGAGATCCTCGCCGGGCGGCTGCTGGCGCCCTATGTCGGTGTGACGCTGGAGACCTTCACCGGCATCATCGGCACCGTGCTCGCCGGCATCTCGCTGGGCAGCTGGCTGGGTGGACGCACCGCAGACCGCTACCCGCCGCAGAAGCTGTTGGGTCCGCTGCTGATCGCCGGCGGCATCCTGACGTTGCTCTCCCCCACGATCATCACCATTGCCGGCCCTTCGCTGCGCGGCGGCGAACCGCTCCAGATCGTCATGCTGACGGCGTTGGGATTCTTCGCTCCGGCCGTCGTGTTGAGTGCCGTATCGCCAGTGGTCGTGAAGATCCGACTCCGCAGCCTCGACGAGACCGGCGCCGTTGTGGGGAGCTTCTCAGCCATCGGCACTGCCGGTGCGATCTTCGGCACCTTCGTCACCGGATTCGTGTTGCTCGCGGCAGCGCCGTCCCGCCCAATCGTGCTCGCAGTGGGTGGTGCGCTGATCCTGGTTGGGTTCGTCCTCACGATCCGCATCTCGGGGATGGCCGCTCCCGCCATCGCCGCGCTGGCCGCCACGTCGCTGGTCGCCGGGAGCCTGACCGTGGCCGTTGCCGGACCATGCCAGGTCGAAACGGCATATTTCTGCGCTCAGGTGACCATCGATGAACGTCGCTCGAGCGGACGCATCCTGTGGCTCGACACGTTGCGGCACTCCTACGTCGACGTCGACGACCCGACCCACCTGGAGTTTCGCTACGCAAAGCTCGTCGGCGACGCCATCGTCACCCAGGCCCCGAGCGGGCCTCTCGACGCGGTCTACGTGGGTGGCGGCGGCTTCACGCTCCCCCGCTGGCTGACGGCAACCCGACCCGGGAGCACGAACACGGTGCTCGAACTCGATGAGGAACTGGTGGTCATCGCCGAACGCGACCTCGGTCTGGAACGGGGCGAGATCGACCGCATCGCGATCGGCGACGCCAGGCTCACGCTGGACTCCACGCCCGAGGACCATTTCGAGCTCGCCATCGGCGACGCCTTCGGTGGCGAGTCCGTGCCGTGGCATCTCACCACCCGGGAGTTCCTCGAGTCGCTGCACAGCCACATGACTCCCGACGGCATCTACGTGATGAATCTCATCGACTACCCACCGGCCGGGTTCGCCCGCGCTGAAGCGGCCACGCTGGCCGAGGTGTTCGTCAACGTCCAGGTCATTGCACCACCGGACTATCTCTACGGCGACCGCGGCGGCAATTACGTGCTCGTTGCCTCCGATGCGGCACTCGACGCCGAGGTGCTGGGCAGCCGCATCCTCGATCGGGGTGGAAGCGAGATCGTGTTGCAAGGAGCGACGCTGGCTGCATGGATCGACGGAGCCAGCCCTCTCATCGACGACTTCGCTCCGGTCGACCAGCTGATCAGCCGCGACGGCTGACCTCCGCTCCCGATCAGTTCTCGACGTGCCCCAGATGAGGGAGCTCGTCTGGCATCAAGGGGTTCGGCCGGTTCTTGTGGAACTTGGTCAGCGCCGCGGCGTCACATCCGTAGCACAAGGTCACGGGACGCGTACCCACCACCGACAGCTGCGTGCCGCGACTCTTCTCGAGAATCGCCAGCGGGACGGTCTCGACATCGCCTCCGCCGCACGTGGGGCACTTCGGCGCAAGGCTTCGCTCCCACTCGAAGCCGCAGGTCTCGCACGTCATGTCGATGGCGCCCTCGCGACGCTCGCCTTGCAGCGCTTCCGCCTCGCCACATTGCGGGCAGGCAAGGTCCATTTCAACGGCCCCGGGCAGCGTCCATTGCGGTGCGGACCCGACGGGCTGCAGCCTCCACCTCGATCGGAGATGGATCGGCAAGGACGGAGGCGCCGACGCCGACGGCAACGGCACCTGCGTCGAGGTATTCGCTCAGGTTCTCGGCGGTAGGGCCGCTCGTCGGCACCAGAGGGATATGCGGGAGCGGGCCGCGGATCTTGCGCAGGAACTCGGGTCCGCCCAGGGCGCCCGACGGGAAGACCTTGACCATCTGCGCCCCGGCGCGATGTGCGTTCAGGATCTCGGTGGCCGATCCCGCACCCGGCACGGCCAGCAGACCCGCTTCGTGGGCCGCATCGATGACCTCGGGGTCGAAGGCGGGTGACATCGCAAAACGTCCGCCCGCCGACGCTACATCCCGCGCCTCGCCAGGCGTCAGCACGGTTCCGGCGCCGGCCACGCAATCGGATCGGTCGGACAGCGTTGCGATCGCATCGAGCGCACCAGGCGTCGTGAGCGTGAGCTCGATCACGCGAAGGCCGCCTCGAATGGCGGCATCGATCAACTCCATGAGTGATGCGTCGGACCCGAGTCGCACGGCCAGGAAGACACCATCTTCGAGTACGGCCGCACGCGTGTCGGCAATTGCTTGGTTCGGCATGCGTCCGAGTCTCGCGTCTCGAGGGTTGGGCGGCAACCCGCCCTCACGGCACGTGACGCTCGACGAAATCCCGGGTCGCCTGCCAGAACGCACCGTAGGAGTCGCGATGGATCGAGTGTGAAGAACCGGCAATGGTCATCGCCTCCACGCCTTCGAGAAGCCGCGCTGCCGCCACATCCTCGGCCGCCACGAGTGCATCCTTCCGGGGGTCTGCAGCCAGCAACAGCCGCGGCACCGTCAGACCGCCGAACGTCGCCCACGCGTCGATGTCGCCGGTCGACGTGAACGTGTCGCGGATGGCCTGAAACCCGACGGCGTTCAGTGCTCGAACCTTGGTCTCCACGTCTTGCGGATCCCATTCGGGTCGAGCCGCCCGCATCCGCTCCACGGTGATCGGTTCGGCGAACTCTTCCTCCAACCAGCCGAGGAACTCGTCCGTCACCCGGTAGCGCAGCGCCGGATCCTCGAGGACCAGTGCGCCGGCGAAATCCTGTGCTTCCGCCTGGGCCGTGACGGCCAGCAAGCCACCAAAGGAGTGACCTGCGACCACATCCCAGTCGCCGCCCATGGCAAGGACGTCACTTCGATAGTCCGACTCCGTCCATTCGCCGTTCCGGGGGCTCAGACCGTGACCGCGGAGGTCGGCGGCCACGGCCGTGAAGCCGAGTCCCGCAAGATCCGGGCCGAGGCGCCACCAGACCTCGGCACTCGACGAAGCCCCATGCAGCAGGAGGGCCTTTCTCGGCCCGTCACCCCACGAGATCGTATTGAGCGGCAGCGCCACTGCGTCAGTGCGACGCAGCCCGATGGCGGCTGCGGACCATGATGCAAGCATTGGCGAGATAGGTGAATCCGTGGCGATCGAGGTAGTCGATCACGTCGGAACCGCCCGCACCGGGCTGGATCCATGCGTTGGTGATCCCCGCATCCCTGGCGTCCTCGAGCACCCGCAAGGTCTGATCGGGCGGGATCACGATGTTGACGATCGTCGGTTTCTGGGGCAGATCGCCCAGCGAGGCATACGCCGGGTCGCCATCCACGGAATCGCGGTGGGGATTGACCGCATAGACATCGAATCCCTTGCTCTTGAGATCGCGGTAGATCACCGAGCCGTATTTGCCGGGATCGTCTGTCGCCCCGACGACGGCCACCGTGGTGTCGTCTTCCATCAACAGCGAAGCAATGTCGTTCATGTCCCTCCGAGGTCGTGCTCACGCTAGAGCGCCTCTCGGGTCTACGCGGCAGGCGCCATTGTCACCGGAAGTTCGGCTCGTCGGGTAGCTCGGCCCGTGCGTCGGCGAGCGCCTCTGAATCTGCGGGCTCGGTGAGCGGATCTCCGGCTGTGGGGGTGGAACGAGATCGACCGGAGAACAACGAGGCCAGCACCGCCACGCCGCCCATGATCAGCACGACCGGCCACACCCATCTCGCATCGAAGACGTCGAGGTCGTCGACGACGAGCACGTACGTGGCGATGGCTGCAAACAGCAACCCGAAGAAGAACGAGATGGGGTCGAATCTGTGGCTTTGCATCCTGCGCCTCACCCTTCTCCTCTGACCTGTAGCGCCCCGATGCCGACCTCGAGGTCGACGACGAGGTCGACGACACCATCCCCATTGGTGATCGTGAGCTGCTCGTCGACACCGAAGCCGCCATGTTCAACCCCGAGGATCTCCAAAGCGCCGATGCCCACATCGCCGGTGAGCTCGATATCCGTATTGGCGGGCAGCCACACGACCATCTCGCCGATACCGAGGTCAGCTCGGATCGGAATCGTCACGGCGACCCCTTCGAGCCTGCGCAGGTCGAGTTCCATTGCCCCGCCGGACAGCTCGTATTCGGGCTGCACCTGCGCTGCGGTCACCGGAGCGAACCGCTGATCGCCCCACTCGCCGCTGAACGGAACGCGCACGGCTGCGGTCACGAACAGGACGGGCATGAGGAGCAGCCCCAGCGCGATGAGCCCGCGGGCTCTGCCGAAGACGCTTCCGACGATCAGACCGAGCCCGACCACCAGGACACCAGCCGCTACGTAGTGGCGTGCGCCGGGATCCAGCACGTCTAGGTTGTCGAGCAGTGCGATGACGCCGATGACGATGAGACCTGCGGCAAATACGATCCAGCCGAGGTAAGAAGGGGGCCGGGGCGGCGCCGGGGGTGGCGGTGCCGGAGATTCAGATGTCGAAAGCGACCTTCCGTCGCTGACGACAACCGGCGATTCGGCGACGAGGGCTGCGGTTGCGGCGGGCGGTGCCGGGTGCCGCAATCCCTCATCGTTGGACACGGTGGCTTCGATGTCGTCGGCAGCAGCAACGTCTCCTGATGCGACGGTTGTCGCACGGTCAGGACGCTCGGGACCCAAGCGTCCCCGATAGAGCAACACACCTGCAAGGAAGAGACCTGCGGCCAGCACGAGCTCGATCCGCACCAGATCCGTCGCCCCGAGGAACACGACCCCGGCAAGGATGATCAGACCCACACCGATCCATGCCGTGGATCCCTCGAGGTCGCCGAGCCAGTTCTCGGCGATCGAAGTCGGCTCGCCCTCCTCACGCATCGCCAGCCAGCCGACCACGTAGAGGAGGAATCCGAGTCCGCCGAAGAACGAAAGGAAGACGAACCCGACCCGCACCCAACCGGTGCCGATCGAAAGACGGCGGGCGACGCCCGAGGCGACTCCGGCGATGACGCGATCGTCCCTGGGTCGCTGCAGGGCCGACGGTTGCTGAGTGGGCGTGGTGGTCATGTTGGATCCATCGTGGCTCGGTACGCTCCGGCCCGCCATTGGGAATGACCCTGAGACGACCCTGAGACGGCGGGTGGTGACGTCGGGACTTCCCCGGTTGTGTGGGCCCAAGGCCTGTGACAACATCGACCTGTGGTGCAGACCGACGTGACTCGCCTGCCGGTCGTTGAACCGACCGCCGACACCTGGGTGCGTATCCGAACCTGGATCGTCCGCAGCTCGGACGATCGCGTCATCGCCGGCGTCGCCGGTGGTCTGGCGGCACGCTTACGCATCGGCTCAGCGTATGTGCGAGCTGCGTTCGTCGTGCTGCTCCTCACAGGCGGGATCGGGCTGGTGCTCTACGCATTGGCGTGGGCACTCGGCGGCAAACCCATCGCCACCGCACACGAACCGCGTGACCTCGAGCCGAGAAAGCGGGCCGGGCTCGCCGTCTTCATGCTTGGCGCCATCGTCGGTTTGCGCGGCTTCGACCTCTGGATCGACGACGCCGCCGTGTGGTCGGGTGCGCTGGTCGCCTTCGGTGTCGCCGCCATCTGGGACCGCACCGAACGGACCGACACCGGCACGGCGCAGGCATTTGCGACGACCGCACCGGGACGGGCCCGCATCGTCGTCGGTGCGGCGCTGATGCTTGCCGGCCTCCTCACGTTCTCGGGCAGCCTGCAGTCGATGCGGCAACTCGGTCCGGTGGTCGTGGCGGTTGGCATCACAACCGCCGGGTTCATGTTGATCTTCGGTCCCTGGGTGGTACGGCTCGCGGGCGATCTCGCCACCGAACGACGGGACCGCATCCGATCTGAAGAACGATCTGAGATGGCAGCGCACCTGCACGACTCCGTGCTACAGACCTTGGCGCTGATTCAGCGGAGCGACGATCCCAAGAAGATGGTGACGCTGGCCCGGAGCCAGGAACGTGAGCTGCGCAACTGGCTCTACGGACACGAGCGCCCCGTCGGCGAGGTATCGCTCTCCGCCGCCCTCGAGGCAGCGGCGGGACGGGTGGAGCAGGCGCACGATGTTCCTGTCGAGGTCGTCGTCGTCAATGACGTACCGGTGGCGTCGCCTGCGTTCGAGGCGGTCGTGAAGGCCGCAAACGAGGCCATGAACAACGCCGCCCGCCACTCCGGCGCGTCTCGCGTGTCGGTGTATGCCGAGGCACTGAACGGCACGGTGGACGTGTACGTATCCGACCAGGGCGGAGGCTTCGAGATCGGAGAAGTCCCCGAGGACCGCCATGGCGTCCGCGAATCGATCCTCGCCAGAATGAGCCGCCATGGCGGTAATGCCACGATCCACAGCGAACCCGGAGAAGGCACCGAGGTTCATCTCGAAATGCCCATGGAGGTTGCCTGATGACCAAGGTACGCGTGTTCCTCGTTGACGACCACGAGTTGTTCCTGTCCGGGGTGAAGGCCGAGTTGGCCGGCAACGACCGATTCGAGATCATCGGCGACTCGCACGACGTCGACGATGCGATTGCCGCGATTCGCCGTGCCGCGCCGGACATCGTCCTGGTGGACGTGCACATGCCGGGCGGCGGTGGCTTGGCAGTGATCGAGAACGTCGCCGAGACCCATCCCGACATTCGCTTCCTCGTGTTGTCGGTGTCGGATGCGCCCGAAGACGTGATTGCCATGATTCGGGCTGGGGCTCGGGGATACGTGACCAAATCGATCGGTCCCGACGAGCTCGTCGACGCCATCGTCCGCACCGCAGACGGCGACGCCGTCTTCTCCCCACGCCTCGCCGGATTCGTCCTCGACGCGTTCGCCGGCGCCTTGCCGAAACCCGACGATCCCGAACTGGATCAGCTCACGCCGCGGGAGCAGGAAGTCCTCCGCCAGATCGCTCGGGGCTACACGTACAAGCAGGTGGCACGCCGACTCTCGATCTCGGTGAAGACGGTCGAGACGCACGTGTCCGCGGTGCTGCGCAAACTCCAATTGTCCAGCCGCCACGAGCTGGCCCGCTGGGCGAGCGACCGCCGCATCGTCTGACACGACCCGGAGCGACCCGATCTCGTCGGCGGTTTCGCTCGTAGACTCGCGGGCCGGAGGTGACATGAATACGAGGTTCCTCGAAGAGCTGGCCGAGCAGACCGACGAGTTGCGGGACGCAGGCTTGTACAAGGCCGAGCGCGTCATTGCCTCACAGCAAGACGCCGTGATCACCCTGGAGGACGGAAGCGAGGTCATCAACCTCTGTGCCAACAACTACCTCGGCCTCGCCAACGACCCGGCATTGATCGACGCCGCCGCCAGGGCCGTTCGCGAGTACGGGTTCGGCATGGCGTCGGTCCGTTTCATCTGCGGTACCCAGACCGTCCACAAGCAACTCGAGGCGGCGATCAGCCGCTTCTTGCGGACCGAGGACACCATCCTGTATTCGTCGTGCTGGGACGCCAACGAGGGACTGTTCGGGACGATCCTCGGCGAGGACGACGCCGTCATCTCCGACTCGCTCAACCATGCCTCGATCATCGACGGGATCCGCCTCTCCAAGGCTCAACGACTGCGGTACGCCAACAACGACATGGGCGATCTGGCGCGCCAACTCGAGAGTGCCGCAGGGGCCCGCTACAAACTCATCGCCACCGACGGGGTGTTCTCAATGGATGGGATCGTGGCGAACCTGCCCGCGATCTGCGATCTCGCAGACGAGCACGACGCACTCGTCATGGTGGACGACTCCCATGCCGTCGGCTTCCTCGGCGAGCACGGCGGCGGCACGCCCGATTTCTGGGGAGTCACGGACCGCGTCGACATCGTGACGGGCACCTTGGGCAAAGCCCTCGGCGGCGCATCGGGCGGCTACACGTCGGGCCGAAAAGAGGTGGTCGCCTGGCTCCGCCAGCGGTCCCGCCCCTACCTCTTCTCCAACACCATGGCCCCGGTGATCGCCGCTACCGCACTGACGACGCTCGGCATGCTGGAAGCGTCGAGCGACCTGCGAAGGAGGCTGCAGCGCAACTCGGAGTATTTCCGCAACCAGATGTCCTCCGCCGGCTTCACGCTCGCCGGAGCCGGCCACCCCATCATCCCGGTGATGCTGGGCGACGCCAAGCTCGCCTCCGAGATGGCCGACCGGCTGTTGGAGCTCGGCATCTACGTCATCGGCTTCTCGTTCCCGGTCGTGCCTCGTGGCGAAGCACGCATTCGCACGCAGATGTCGGCCGCACACGACCAAGCGCACCTCGATCGAGCGATCACCGCCTTCACCTCGGTGGGTCGCGACCTGGGTGTCATTTCATGAGAGCGCTGGTCAAAGCGAAGCCCGAACCTGGGATCTGGATGGAAGAGATCCCGAAACCCGACGTGGGCCCCAACGACGTGCTCATCCGGGTCGGCAAGACGTCGATCTGCGGGACCGACCTCCACATCTACAGCTGGGACGAGTGGGCGCAGTCGACGATTCCGGTACCGATGACCGTCGGCCACGAGTACATGGGCACGGTCGCGGCGATTGGGACAGAAGTCGAGGGACTCGAGATCGGGCAACGGGTGTCGGCGGAAGGACACGTCGTTTGCGGGCGGTGCCGGAACTGCCAGGCGGGGAGACGCCACTTCTGCATCAGGACCGTGGGCGTCGGGGTGAACCGTCCAGGCGGGTTCGCCGAGTTCGTCGCCGTGCCCGGCGCCAACGTGCAGCCGCTGCCGCACGATGTGGCAGACGAGATCGGGGCAATCCTGGACCCGCTCGGCAACGCTACCCACACGGCGCTGAGCTTCGATCTCGTTGGTGAGGACGTGTTGGTCACGGGAGCCGGCCCGATCGGCATGATGTCGGTCGCCATCGCACGCCATGTTGGAGCTCGCTTCATCGTGGTGACCGACATCAATGACTACCGGTTGGGCATTGCCGCGTCGATGGGTGCCGATCGTGCCGTCAACGTCACATCGAGGCGAGTGGATGAGACGATGTGGGGGCTGGGCATGGCGGAAGGGTTCGATGTCGGACTCGAGATGTCTGGCTCACCGGCAGCGCTGCATGACATGATCTCGACGATGAACAACGGCGGGAACATTGCGCTCTTGGGCATCCCGGCTGCGAACGCAGCAACGCCCATCGATTGGAACGACATCATCTTCAAAGGACTCACGTTGAAGGGGATCTACGGCCGCAAGATGTTCGAGACCTGGTACAAGATGCTGGCCATGCTCCAGACCGGCCTCGACGTGTCACCGGTGATCACCCACCGCTTCGCCGCGACCGAGTTCGAGGAAGCGTTTGCAGTGATGCAAGCCGGAGAGTGCGGCAAGGTCATTCTGGATTGGGCATGACGGCCGGGTACTCGGGCACCCCGCTCGCCAGGAAGCTCGGCATCACAACAGGAGCGACGCTTGCCGTGATCGACGACCCCGGCCACTTCGGGGAGATCGTCGCACCCCTGCCCGAAGCGGTGACCGTGCGCAACTCGGCGCGGGGCAAGGCGGATGTCGTCGTGTTCTTCACGAAGGAACGGCGGCGACTCGCGCAACGCATCGACTCGCTCGGGAGGATGATCTTCCCGAACGGGGCGGCGTGGGTGGCCTGGCCGAAGCGCGCTTCAAAGGTGCCCACCGACATGACGGAGGACGTCGTGAGAGAGTTCGCGTTGCCGACGGGTCTGGTCGACGTGAAGGTCGCCGCCATCGACGAGACGTGGTCTGGGCTCAAGCTCGTGTGGCGCAAGGAGCGGCGGTGATCGCCCCCCGACCGCGACCTGTTGCGGGCGCAGGTGGCGGTGGAGATGGAGCGCTACGACGCTCTGCACGGTCCCGCCGACGGCCCCTGGCGCAGGTTCCTCCGCAGGCGGCACCAGCGGCTGACGATGCGTCGCCTGCACGACCGGCACGCAACCCGTCACAGCTGACTGGCTACGGTTCGGTGATGGACCGATTCATGGAAGCCGCAATCATCGAAGCCCACACCGGGTTCAACGCCGGTGGCATCCCCATCGGCTCGGTGCTCGTCGTCGACGGCGAGATCCTGGCCAGAGGCCACAACCAGCGGGTGCAGAAGGGCAGCGTCGTGCTGCATGCGGAGATGGACTGTCTCGAGAACGCCGGACGCCTCCCTGCATCCACCTACGCCCGCGCCACGCTGTATTCGACACTCTCACCCTGTTCGATGTGCACGGGCGCGGTTCTGCTGTACGGGATACCGAAAGTGGTCGTCGGCGAACGCAGCACGTTCCAAGGTCCGCAGCACCTGCTGGAGGAGGCGGGAGTCGAGGTCATCGTGCTCGACAACGACCGCTGCATCGAGCTCATGCAGCGGTTCGTGGCGGCCAATCCCGTACTCTGGAACGAGGACATCGGGGTCTGAGAAGCCAGACGCCGGACGACTCACACCAACAAGGTTGGAGCTGCTGCCTCGTAGACCGCTTTCGTGTACGCCAGGATGCGCTCGGCTGCATCGGGCCGGCCGGCCACCTCCGAGTACGGCAGCATCGTCCCCTGCCATCCCTCGGTGTGCCACTCCGCACCTGCCGGCAGCTGGGTCTCCAACAACACCGCCGCATCGAACGGCCAGGGGTTCGCATAGAGGTACGGGTCTCCTCCGGGGTAGAACCCGAAGTTGATCTGGGAGGGGTGCTCGCGCATCTCCCCGTGCTCTTCATAGCTCTCGGTGCGGGTGCCGAACCACTCGAACGCAAGGTCGAAACCGTGGGGCCACACCTGCAACGGACCGACGTCGCCCTCGAGCGTCGCCCTATGGCGCGCCAAAGCGTGGTGCACGTCGGTGAGGACGGCGAAGAAGCGAGCCGCCGTTGCCGGGTCGTACTCGCGAGCCTCGTCGCTCTCGAACTTCTCGCGGTGATAATCGCCCTCGAGCCCGAGGTCGGCGACGGCGGCGATCAGCGCATCCCCCATCTCGCTGCCGGTGATGCCGTCGGTCATCGAAAAGTGGAGTTGCCGCCCCGTCGACGTTTCCAGGGCGATGTGATGGGCGTTGAGATCCATCCTGAGGTGGGCGGCTCCACCGCTTGGCAGTGCCATCGCCTCGGTCACGAGCCCGTTTGGCCTGACATTGAGGCTGATGTGCCACCACTTGGGATGTGCGATCGCATGCACGCGGGGAATGGCGCCAAATGCATGGGCATAGGCGTGCAGCGTCGCCCGCGTGGGTTCGAAGTCGGCGGGCATGGCAGAAAAGGCGGTCGTCGACATGCGTCCTCCGTTGTGGCTACACAAGACAAGCGCCGTGAGGCGCGCTTCATTCCGAAGGAGTCATCGCGTCTGGCAGGAAGGGCACCACCACGTGCGCCGCGCCCCGATGTCCGCGGTGCGGATCTCCGTGCCGCAGCGCCTGCAAGGCAAGCCGTCCCGCTTGTAGACGTAGACCGCCTCGTCACGCGAGAGCTGAGCCCGAGAACGTGCGCCGATCTCCCGCGGACGGACCGTGACGATGCGGCCCAACTCGACCCCACGACGCAACTCATCGACCGTGGCGTCCCACAGCGCATCGACGGTCTCTGGATCGAGGCGGTTGGCCGGGGTTTCGGGATGCACCCCGAGCAGGAACAGGAGTTCGGCTCGGTAGACGTTGCCGATGCCGGCGATGACGCTCTGGTCGAGCAATGCCGCAGCAATCGGCACCCGCTTGCGCCCCAGACGCTCGGCGAACGTGCGGCGTCCCCGCCGAGACGCGATCGGGTCGGGACCCAGCCCACCCAGGATGGTGTCGGCCTCGCCGGGCTCGAGGAGCCGGCAGCTCATCGGGCCGGCGAGATAGGCCGTTGCATCGTCGTTGAACAGCACCAGGCGAGTACCGGAAGTCGGCGGAGGCGGGTCGCGCCGCGACCAGGTGCGGAACTTGCCGACCAATCCGAGGTGGACGTAGAGCGCCGGGGCGTCTCGCCAGTGATAGAACAGGTGCTTGCCGTGCGCCACCACAACCTCCAAGTGGCGGCCGTCCAACAGCGCAGCACCTTCGGTGAACCGCCCCTGCGGCGAGGATGCGCGTACTGCCGCACCGGAGAACAACCCATCGTGGCGACGAGCGATTCGGTGCAGCGTGTGTCCTTCGGGCATGGCGTCAGAACGTAGTGCAGATGGCCGGGCTATCAGCGCCGATCGGCCGTCGACAGCGTCCCAGCGGTGCGGCAAGATGCCACCGTCCGCCGTAGGAGCGCGCCTTGCCGGCCAATACGAGCCCTGAGTACAAGAAGGCAGAAGCTGCATATCGCCGCGCACGGGATCCGGCCGAGAAGCTCGATCTGCTGCGCGAGATGCTACGGACGATTCCCAAGCACAAGGGCACGGAGCACATGCGAGCCGACATCAAGACTCGTATCAAGGAACTCTCTGATGCCACGACGTCGTCGGCGGGCGGCGCCCGCAGCGGCCCCGCAACCGTCGTGCGCCCGGAAGGGGCCGCCCAGATTGCTCTGATCGGGCCTCCCAACTCGGGGAAGTCCGCGCTCCACGCCCGCCTCACGGGCTCGCACACCGCTATCGGCGACTACCCGTTCACGACTCAATTCCCCCAGCCCGGGATGCTCGAATACGAGGACGTCCAGATCCAACTCGTCGATCTTCCCGCAATCTCGCCCGAGCATCCGATCCCCTGGATCGCCAATGCCATACAGACGGCAGACGGGTGCCTCCTCGTCGTCGATCTCGCCCACCCGGGCTGCTTGGCCGAGACCGTGCAGATGCAGGAGCAGCTCGCCGACCGTCGCATTCACCTCACCTCGGATTGGCCAGGCTCGGGAACACCTGCACCCCCGAGCGACGATCCATTCGCGACCGCGATGCCGACGCTGCTCGTTACGGCCAAGTCAGACCTCCTCGAGGACCCCGCCGCCGAGGTGGACGTGTTCGAGGATCTCACCGGCTGCGGCTTCGACTGGCTCGCGGTGTCCGTGCGTGAAGACCGCGGGCTCGAGGAACTGGCGGACGCGATCTGGAGTCGTCTCGGAGTGGTCCGCGTATACACCAAGATCCCCGGCCAGAGCGCCGACATGGACCGGCCGTTCACGCTGCGCCAGGGCGACACGGTTCACGATGTCGCACAGTTGGTGCATCGCGACATCGCGTCGGCCATGCGGTTCGCCCGAGTCTGGAACGGCGACGAGTTCGACGGCCGCCAGGTGGGGCCGGACCACGTGCTCGCCGACGGGGAGATCGTCGAGCTTCATCTGTAGGGACGGTGCGGGCCGGCTCGGCCATGCGTACCGATTTCGCCGTTGCCGGGGTACCATCCCGCAGTGTTCCGGCCACGAATCCTCATCGCGCTCGCCGTCGTGTGTGCGACGCTGCTGGCGTCCTGTGCGCCCGGCGACAGCGTCGCGGCGATCGAGCCTGAGGACGCCCCGGCGACGACCACCACGATCGCAGCGACCACCACGTCGAGCACGACAACGACCTCGTCGACGACAACCACGACCACGATCCCAACCTTCACGCTGCGAGGCTCGGTCACCGCGAGCGACGGCTCACCCTTGCCGGACGCAGTGGTAGAGGTTGCGGGGCAATCAGTCGTCACCGACGAGTCTGGTGGTTTCTGGCTCGCCGAGGTCCCGGCGGACACCATCCGAATCTCACGGCTCGCATGGATGCCCGCTGAGATCGAGTGGGACGGGAGTGGTGTCGTCGACGTCGCACTGGACCCTCGAGTCGTGCGCGCCCTTCGTGCCATCCCGGCCGTGGCTGGAGACCCGGACCAGTTCGAGGACCTCCTCACGCTGGCCGACGCTTCAGCGGTCAACGCGCTCATCTTCGACACGAAGGACGAGACCGGCAAGGTTCGGTACGCCACCGACGTCGCTGCTGCGCACTCGCTGAACGCAATCAACGTCACCTACGACCCGGTCGAGGCAATCGAGCTCGCTCACCAGCGGGGGCTGTACGCCATCACCCGCGTCGTGACATTCGAGGACGAGGTGTGGACGGCCAACGACCCGGACGCCAAGCTCGCCTGGCATTGGGTCGACCCTGCCAATCCGGCCAACTGGGAGTATCCACTCGGCTTGGCGGTGGAGGCATGCGAGCTCGGGTTCGACGAGATCCAGTTCGACTACGTACGGTTCCCGGCAGGCAGGACCGCCGAGATCGCACGATCTCGCATCCCGGCGACCGCCGACGACCGCGTGGCGGCGATCCACGCGTTCCTGACCGAAGCCCGCACCAGGCTCCACCCCATGGGGTGTGCGCTGTCGGCCGACATCTTTGCGATCGTGGTTTCGTCGCCAACGGACGAGGGCATCGGGCAACGACCGGAAGACCTGTCCCAGGCCGTCGACGCGATCAGCCCGATGGTGTATCCGAGCCACTACTCGCCGGGCTGGCTCGGATTCCCGGATCCAAACGACCACCCGGGCCCCGTCACTGCTGATGCGATCGAGGATGCGCTCCCCCGGCTGGCACCGGGCACCGTGTTGCGCCCATGGCTCCAGGCGTTCTACTACACGCCGGCGCAGATCCTCGAGGGGATCAACGAGGCAGAGAGCCGCGACGTCGGATGGATGCTGTGGCACGCCGGCGGCGTCTACCGGCTCGCCGCGCTGCCGGAGCCGCCCCCGTGAGACGGGCTGCACCCCTCGTTGCGGCGGTGATGCTGCTCACGAGCGCATGCAGCGGCGGTGACACGACAGCGACGACGTCGCCACCGACGACATCGACAGATGCTCCCGCTGCCACGACGACGACGGACGCGACAACGACGCCGGTCGACGAGACGCCGGTCGACGAGACGCCGGTCGAGGAATTGACGACGCGGGACCTCTATGACTCGGTGTCGCCGTCCCTCGCCTTCATCGAGACCGAGCTCTCGACCGGAAGCGGCGTGTTGCTCGACTCGGGTTGGATCGTCACGAGCGCTCACGTGATCTGGCCGTTTGACGAGGTCCGGGTGGTCTTCCCCGACGGGACCGCCTTCGACCGCGTCCCGGTCGTCCGCGCCGACGTGTACGAGGACCTCGCCGTCGTCGGCCCGGTTGCGACCGAAGCGCCGGGCCTCACGCTCGACCCGTCCGTCGACTACGGCGTGGGAGACACGGTGTTTCTCGTCGGGTACCCCGGTGAGATCGAAGCGTTCCCCACCCCGGCGATCACGCAGGGAGTCATCTCCCGCATTCGTCAATGGGAAGGGGCCGACCTCACCTTTCTCCAAACCGATGCGTTGATCGCAGGTGGCCAGAGCGGCGGTGCCCTCGTCGCACGTAACGGCGCACTGCTCGGCGTATCCGGCCTCGGGGGATTCACCGAGTCGAACTTCGCGCTCGTCGCAGCCGCTGAAGACCTCGACGAACGGGTCGCCGCGCTCATTGCCGGCGAGACGCCGGGCCGGTTCGACATTCACCCGATTGCTGGCACCGACCCATCGACTGAGCAGGAGGTGAATCTGGCCAGCTTCTGGCACGAAGCGATCCTCGTGGCAACTGAACCCGCGGGCACCGAGCTGTCGATCGACGTCGACGAGTCTCACATCCTCGATCTCACCGATGCAGTCGGCTATTCACTTTCGCCGTCCGAGGAGCTGACCAGTTCGATTGCCGCCACCACGGACCACGCCGAACCCCACTACGTGTTCGTTGCTGCGACGCAGCCGGGTCCGTCGACGACGACCGTGCGCTCCTCGCATCCGCTGGCGATCTGGAGCGACCCCGACGACGACCAAGTCGTCGAGCCCGGCGACACCGTCCTGGCCGTGCTCGACGTCTCCGGCGAGTTCGACGTGTTCCGGATCGCGCTGCGAGCCGGGCAGCCCATCACCGTCACCGTCGACGGGCTCCTCGACGCCGTGGTCTGGATCGATCGCATCGGCAATCCGGACGAAGCGCTTGCCTTCGACGACGACTCGGGAGGCGGCCTCTACGGAACCAACGCCCAGGTCGAGTTCACACCGGATCAGGATGGCGAATACCTGATCGTCGTCTCCGACGTGCTCCTCGAACCGGGCGTTGGCTACACCCTCACGATCGAGTGATCACGGGAGATACCGAGCGCCGGCATCGGCTGCCGAGGACGCAAAATCTGCGTACACCGCGTTCAACACGACGAACCACACCACAGCGACGAATGCGACCGCGGCAAAAGCCCATGCCTCCAGGGACTGGGTACTGCCCACCACAGGGTCCTTTGTTTCCACCACGCCTGATTCTCACCGGATGAGCGGCCCCGTACCGACCGCTCATCCAGTACTTGGCCACGTGCAGCCGTGGGTTCACGGATTTCTTGCGGATTGCAGACAACCGACCGGTTGCATCAGGTGATGCCGGCAACGACGAACTGGTGAATCTCTTCGATGAGCTGCGTGCGCGCAATGTCGCCAGACTCTGAATACCACCGATCCAAGGCATTGAGAATCGACAGCACGAAGATCCCGGCCGTCTTGGCGTCGAGGTCGCTGCGGAACGTTCCGCCGTGTGCGCCCTGTTCGAGGAGGGTACGTAGTTGCGCCTCGTAGGCGTCGCGCGCCGCGATCACACGGCTGCGGTACTCGGGCTCCAAGGACTCCGCTTCGTTCAAGAACGTGCTGGCTTCGTCGATGTGGTCGAGAACGACTCCAACATGCCCGGCGATGAAACTGCGCAGCCGCTGACCGGCGTCGCCTTCTGCGGCCGCCGCTTGTGCGGCGGATGCCTGAAAGAACGCGGCGCCGCGCTCGACAACTTCGACGAGCAGCTCCTGCTTTCCGACAACATGCGAGTAGAGCGACGAGCCGAGCAACCCGAGCTCGGCGCCGAGGTCCCGCATCGAGGTGCCGTGATAGCCGCGTTCGGCGAAGAGCCGTCCTGCGGCCGCGACGACATCCTCCCGGGAGCGCCGAGTCACCGTTGATCGAAGTCCACGACGATGTGGTCGGTCGTGGGGTGCGCCTGGCAAGTGAGCACGAAACCCGCCTCGAGATCGGCGTCGACGAGCGCGTAGTTCTTGGTCATGGTCACCTCGCCCTCGAGCACTCGCGCCTTGCAGGAGGCACACATCCCTCCTTTGCAGGAGAACGGAAGCTCCCGCCGCACGGCAAGCGCCGCATCGAGCACAGAGGTCTCCGGACGCATCCGCACATGCGAAGAGCGGCCATCGAGCGTGAACACCAGCTCCACGGTGCCGGCCTCGTCGTCAGGCACCGGCGGGAGTGCGGCCGGGTCGACGGGTCCGGCGAAGAACAGCTCGTCGTGAATGGCATCAGGCGCGACCCCGGCACGGTCCAAGGCCTCGTGCGCCCCCTGCACCATCTCGTACGGTCCGCACAGATACCAGTCGTCGACGGAGCCGCCGTCGACCACGGCATCGAGCAGCGCCTCGATCTTGCCGGCGTCGAGCCGGCCCGAGAACAGCGGGAGATCCCCACCCTCCCGGCTCAGGACATGAACGAGTTGGAATCGGGTCGGGTAGCGATCCTTCAGTCCCTCGAGCTCTTCGAGAAACATGATCGATTGCGCCCCGCGGTTGCCGAAAATGAGCGTGAATTGGCTGTGGGGTTCCGACTCGAGCACCGTCGTGACGAGCGACAGCACCGGCGTGATCCCGCTGCCTGCGGCGATCGCACCGTAGTGCCGTGCTGCACCAGCGTCGGGGGTGATGGTGAATTCACCGACGGGGGGCATCACGTCGATGACGTCCCCCGGGCGAACACGGGTCGTTGCGTAGGTCGAGAACGCACCGCCGTGGAGGCGCTTGATGCCAACACGGAGCGTTCCGGTATTGGCGTTGGCGCAGATCGAATAGCTGCGCCGCACGTCCTCGCCATCGATCATCGCTCGCAACGTGACGTGCTGGCCGGCGAGGTAGCGGTAGGAATCGGCCAAGTCCTCCGGCACCTCGAAGGTGATCGAGACTGCGTCGTCGGTCTCCTGGGCCACTGCGGCAACCCGCAGCGGATGGAACACCGGGGCACTCGTCGTCGTCGTCACGCTCAAAGCTCCTTGAATCGATCGAAAGGCTCTCCGCAGGACGAGCAGACCATGAGGGCCTTACACGCGGTCGAGCCGAACTGGCTGACCGTGCGGGTCTGAGACGAGCGGCACCGGGGACACAGCGTGGGCAGTTCCTCGCCGCCGAGCCAGCGGGGCGGTGCGATACCGTATTCCTCCAGACGCCGCTTGCCACCCTCGGTCATCCAATCCGTCGTCCATGCCGGCGCATATACGAGACGCACCTCGACGTCCGTGAAGCCGGCGCGATCGAGCGCCGCAGTGACCTCATCGCGGATCAGGTCCATCGCAGGACACCCGGAGTAGGTCGGCGTGATCGTGACGACGACAGTCCCGTCCTCGATCGTCACGTCCCGCAAGATCCCGATGTCGACGATCGAGAGCACGGGAATCTCCGGGTCGACGACGCGGCTCACGGCCTGATACGCCCGCTCCCGCACTGTGCCGTCCACGGTCACCACTCGAGCCCCGGGTAGGTTCGCTGCATCCACTGCAGCTCCCCGAGGAGATGCCCCAGGTGCTCGGTGTGGAATCCGCTGCGTCCTCCCGTGCGCTGATAGGGGTCTTCAGGGACCGGCAGCGTGGCCTCCGCCAGCACTGCCCGGATTCGACCCTCCCATTGCCCGCGCAGGCTTGCGGGATCGATACCGATACCAGCGGCCACAACCGCCGAATCGACGTCGTCGGCGAGGAACATCTCGCCGGTGAACCTCCACATGGCGTCGATGCCGCGCTGCATCCGGTCGTGACTCTCCTCGGTTCCGTCGCCGAGCCGCACCACCCAACTGCTCGAATGCCTCAGGTGGTAGCGGGCCTCCTTGACCGCCTTGGCCGCGATGCCGGCAAGCGTCTCATCGGTCGAAGACTGCAAGGCATCCCACAAGCCCAGATGGAACGCATCTACGAACAGTTGCCGCGCCATCGTCTGCGCAAAGTCCCCGTTCGGCTGCTCGACGATCAGGAGATTGGTGAATTCCCGCTCGGTTCGGAGCATGGCGAGATCGTCCTCGGAGCGGCCCGCTCCTTCGACGGCGCCGGCGTGGCGCAGCAACGCTCGGGCCTGCCCGAGCAGGTCGATGGCGACGTTGGCGAGCGCAATGTCCTCTTCCAGTTCGGGCCCATGCGAGATCCACTCGCCGAGCCGCTGCGCCAGCACGAGGTTGTCGTCACCCAGTCGCGTTACGTAGGCGAAATGGGCGTTGTCGATGGCGACTCCCGGCATCCCTTGCGGCGAAGCCGCCATGAACGCATCAGCCACAGAGCCCTCGATTCCGAGGTCCGAGGTCTGCGGTCTCACGTTGGACGTCTTGGATCTGACGTCTCCGGCTCACATCTGCCCCACTTCTTCAGGGATCTCGTAGTAGGTCGCGTGGCGGTACGGCTGCTCCTCGAACGGATCGAACATGGCGTCGGCGTCATCGGGGTCGGACGCCGTGATGTCGGAGGAACGGACCACCCAGATGCTCACCCCCTCCGCTCTCCGGGTGTAGACGTCGCGGGCGTTTTGCAGCGCCGTCTCCTCGTCGGGTGCGTGGAGGCTGCCGGAGTGGATGTGGTTGAGCCCGCGGCGCTGCCGCACGAACACCTCCCACATGGGCCAGGCGCCGTCGTGATCGGACTCGGGAACGTCGGCGATCTCCTCACCGGGGGCGAGCGGCACCTCGTAACTCATGCGGCCTCCTCTAGGCGCTCTTGCGGGCGGTGCGGCGCATCCGCTGTTTTTCGGCGTGGGCGGCCGCAGCCTCTCTCACCCACGCACCCTCTTTCCAGGCCCTGCGTTTGTGCTCCATGCGCTCGCGGTTCATCGGCCCGTTGCCCTTGACGACCGACCAGAACTCGTCCCAATTGATCTCACCGAAGTCGTAGTGCTGGCGCTCCTCGTTCCACTGCAGATCGGGATCCGGCAACGTCAGACCCAGGTAGTCCGCCTGCGGCACGGTCATGTCGACAAAATGCTGCCGCAGGTCGTCGTTCGAGATTCGCTTGACCTTCCACGCCATGGACTGCTGCGTGTGCGGCGACTCCGAGTCGTGGGGTCCGAACATCATGAGTGACGGCCACCACCAACGATCGATGGCATCCTGAGCCATCGCACGCTGCGCTTCGGATCCCCGGCACAGCGTCAGCAGCAACTCGTAGCCCTGCCGTTGGTGAAACGACTCCTCCTTGCAGATGCGCACCATTGCCCTGGCGTAGGGCCCGTACGAGGTTCGGGTCAGCATCACCTGGTTCGTGATCGCGGCGCCGTCGACCAGCCAACCGATCGCCCCGATGTCCGCCCAATTCAGCGTCGGGTAGTTGAAGATCGAGGAGTATTTGTGGCGTCCTTCATGGAGGAGATCGACGAGCTCGTCGCGGCCGACGCCGAGGGTCTCGGCCGCTGAGTAGAGGTAGAGCCCGTGGCCCGCCTCGTCTTGGACCTTCGCCATGAGGATGGCTTTGCGCTTCAGCGAGGGCGCCCGCGAGATCCAATTCCCCTCGGGTTGCATCCCGATCACCTCGGAATGGGCGTGCTGGGCAATCTGACGGATCAGCGTCTTCCGGTAGCCCCCCGGCATCCAATCGGTCGACTCGATCTTGCCATCCGCTTCGATGATCGCATCGAAGCGGGCCTCCCCATCCGGCATCGTGACTCCTCGCGTCTGGAACGTCCGGCGGACCTTAGCGAACGATCGTTCGTTTGGAAAGGGCGCCCGGGACCGAAAAAGTCGCAGGAAGGCCCGACATCCGACGGCGATCGCGGGTAACGTCGGCGGCAGGCCCGTCCGAGCGCGGGGAGAGAAGCACAAGGGGAAGGAAGGGGGCTTGTCCTATGTCTCGATCGAAGAGACGTTGGTGGCCACTTGCGTTGGCATTCGGACTCATGGCGGTGATGGTGCCGTCACCCGCGTATGCAAGCGGGTACATCACCGACGAGGCGCCGCTGATCGCATTCAATGACGCCGCACCCGATCGTTCGCGAGTTCGCGCCATCGTCAGCAGCGGCGAAACCGTGGACGGCGTCACGTTCCAAGGCATTCCGGACGGCGTTGGCTTGCGACCCGGCCCGGAGCGCGGCACGGTCGACGTGTACGTAGCCCATGAGGAGACGACGGTGCCGTTCTTCGGCTCAGCCGACTTCCAGGATGCCTCGGTCACGAAGTGGACCTTGAGCACGCGCGGCGGATCTCGCGGATACATCCAGGGTTCCGATGTGGCGATCTCCTCGGACCTCGGCTATCTGCGGTTCTGTTCCGCATCGATGGCCGGCCCGGCGGAAGGCTTCGACTCGTACGTGTTCTTCACAGGCGAGGAATCCAACGACGTCGTCGACGTGACACCGGGTGCACCGTACGGTGCCGACCCTGCGCTCGACGGACAACGCCAAGCCGGATACGCAGTGGCGCTGAACACGAACACAGGCGAATCGGTGCACATCCCTGGCATGGGCCGGCTCAACCACGAGAACACGATCGCCCTTCCGGGCTACGGCAGGATCGTCCTCGTGACCACGGACGACACGTTCAGCGGACCGTCCGCCCAGCTCTACATGTACCTGGCGCGGGACGAGGATGCGGTGTTCGAGGACCGGGGTCATCTCATGGCCTTCCGGGTGACGGCAACGCAGCACGGCGCCGTTGACGCAAACGACGCCTTCAACGGGGCCAACGATTATCTGGACCTCCGGCCCGGCGATGACTTCCAAGGTGAGTTCATCCGGGTTCCCGACGCAGTGGCCGACGGTTCCCTGTCGGACATCGGACCCCAAGACGGTCTGGAGCAGTGGTCGAATGATCGCAATGTATTCCAGTTCATCCGTCTCGAGGACCTGGCGTACGACAAGAACAATCCGAACGTCGTGTACATCGCAGACACCGGTCGTTCCCGCGTCGTGCCGGACCCTGACACCGGACGGCTCGTCCGTGGCCCGAGCGGCACGGTCGGCTTCGCCGACAACGGCAGCGTGTTCCGGATGGAGTTCGATCCGAACGACCCACGCAAGGTCGTGAGCCTCACGGTGCTGGCGCAGGGCGACGACGAACTGCAGAACGCGTACGTGCCGATGGTCAGCCCGGACAACCTCGACACGAGCGTGAACAGCCTGATGGTGCAAGAGGATGCGGACGATGCCCAGATCTGGCATCACGATCTGGCATCCGGTGATTGGGCGGCGATCGCCACGGTCACCGACCCGGATGGCGAATCCAGCGGCATCGTGGATGCTTCGTACTGGTTCGGCCCGGGCTCATGGCTCCTCACGGTGCAGGGGCATGGCGCAAACGTCATCGAGGAGGTCGACGCCGAAGGCGTCCTCCGCAAGCTGGAATCCGGACAGCTGCTCTTGATGAACGTGCCGGGTAGCTAGAACCCCCCGACGTCAGTGGCGCCCCGATCCTTCGGGGCGCCACTGCGCGTCTGGACCTCGGCGAGAACGTCACCGTATCCTCGCCGGATGACCACGCCCTTTGCGCTCTCAAGCCGGTACATCGACGACCTTCTCGAGCTCGATCCGCTCTTTGCGACCTCTCTCGGGGTTCGGGAGCATGCCGGCGAGTGGGGTGACACCGGCCTGAGCGGGGCCGCCGCCAAGGCAGATCTTGCGGCTCGGTACCGGGCGGACCTCCAACGTCACCTCGATCATCCCGATTCGCGGGAGCGCCTGGCGGCGCACGTCCTCGTCGCAGAACTGGGCGAGCTGGTCGAAGAATTCGAGCATGGCGACCATCTCACAGACTTGTCGCACATGGCGAGCAGCTTCCACTGGTACACGCGGGTCTTCGATCTCATGCCGAAGGACACGGTGTCGGATTGGAGCCCCATCGTCATGCGTCTGGCGACCATCGACCGGGCCTACTCCGGGCTCCAGGAGCGCCTCGAGGCAGGGCGGGCCGCCGGTCACGTGGTGGCTCGCCGCCAGGTCGAGTCAGTCGTTGCGCAAGCGAAACGCCTCTCCGCGGCTGGCGGGGCACTCGATCTCCTGCTTCGTGACGCACCACCCGAGGTTCAGGACACGGCACTCGACGCCGTCATGAAAGCCAGGGCCGCCATTCAGCAGTTCGGGCAGTGGCTGGAGCGGACCTACGGGCCCGATGCGAAGCACGAAGACGCTGCCGGCGAGCCTCGCTACCGGCGCAGAGCCAGCCGCTTCGTCGGAATCGAGGTCGAGCCTTTGGAGGCATACGAATGGGGCTGGGGCGAGTTTCATCGGCTCGTGGCAGAGATGGAACGTGTCGCCACCGACATCGTTCCCGAGGGCGGGCTCCTTGCGGCAACGGAGCTCCTCGAGCGCGACCCATCGCGTGCGGCGCCGTCGCGGGACTCGTTTCTCGAGTTCATCGAGGCCCGTCAGGAGCTGGCGCTGGCGGAACTGGACGGATCACATTTCGACGTCGCGCCACCGCTGCGCACCATCACCGTCAACCTCGCTCCCCCGGGCAGCCCGCTGGGTGCCTACTACCTGCGCCCCAGCGAGGACTTCTCCCGACCGGGAGGCATCTGGTATTCGGTGGGCGACCAGGAGGTCTTTCCGCTCTATCACCACGTCTCGACGGCCTACCACGAGGGCTTCCCGGGCCATCACCTCCAGGTGGGCACGGCGATGGCCAATGCAGACCGCATCAGCCGGGCCCATCGCTTGGCGGTCTGGTATCCGGGATACGGCGAGGGTTGGGCGCTCTACTCAGAGCTGCTGATGCAGGAATTGGGGTATTTCGAGATTCCCGATTTTCACTTCGGGATGCTGGCGAAGCACCTGTATCGAGCAACACGCATCGTCATCGACGTCGGGCTGCACCTCGGGCTCACCATCCCGGAGCACGCCCCGGTCGGCGCGGGCGAACCATGGAGCTTCGATCTGGCGACGCAATACTTGCGCAGGTTCGGGTTCCGCACCCCCGATCAATCCGTCGCCGAGACGCTGCGCTACCTCGGCTGGCCGGGTCAGGCGATCGCCTACAAGCTCGGCGAGCGGGAGATCCTGTCCCTTCGACGTGAGGCACGCACGAGCCTCGGTGACCAGTTCGACCTCAAGCAGTTCCACGACCGGGTCATCGGCCACGGCGCCATGCGCTTCGACTTGCTGCGCCGCATCGTGTTGCACGGCTCCGTCTAGCCCTCGTCGGTGCCCCATTCCGGCTTGACGCCGACGACCGGAATGTGGGAGCCCAGCAAGATCTGCTGAGCGTGACTCCCCATGAGCAGCTTGCCCAATCGGCTCCGTGACTCGACGGTCGAGACGATGAGCTCACAGCCGAGCTGGTCTGCCGTGCTGATCACCTCCAGCCCCGGATCCCCGAACCGCACTTCGAGTTGATGGGCGATGTCGCCGAGGCCAATGCGCGCAACCTGCGACTCCATCTCGTGCCGGGCTTTGTCCGCTGCGATGTCGCCCATCCGACCCGGGCGGTGCTGACCTTCCTCGTACGTGAGATCGCTGGCGTGCAGCACGTGAAGCACCACGAGTTCCGCCCTCAGCTCCTTCGCCAGAAGCACGCCGTAGCCCAATGCAGCGTCCGACTTCGGCTTGAAATCTGTCGCAACCAGAATCCGCTCGATCGCCACCGCTGGATTCCTGCTCGGTCGGTGCATCACCCTACATCGTTCAGATTGCTCCCACCCATGACTACCGTCGACCGCCCGCGGCAACGGAGCGCTGATGACGTCGAACAATGAAGATCCCAGGGAGCTGATCACCTCGATGGGGTGGGAGCCTCTGCCCTACGGATGTGTGGGCATGATGAGGCACCGCACCGCCGGCACCGGCAAGATCGTCTGGTCGTGGTTGATCCTGATTCCATGGGCGATGAACGACACCAAACCTTGGATCGACGGGACCAAGCTGTACGACCTCACCTTGAAGACCGAAGACGAACAGCGCGCCGAGATACAGCAGGAGATGCGCACCATCCTCGACGAGCGCTACGGGGAATCGGTGGCTGAACGCACCGTCGACGAGTTCCTCCGCAGCCTCAACGACGAGGCGTAGCTCGTCAGGCCGGCGCCGGCTCCCAGAGCGCCCGTCGGTACCGTCCCAGCACCGCTACCGGCAAGACGACGATCGCGGCTCCCAACAGGCTGAGGCTCGAGTACCCCGACGCTTCGAGCAACAACCCGGAGGAGAGGCTGGCCGCCGCACCGGACGTCCACACGAGCGTGTCGGCAAGCCCTTGCAGTGGCACGGCCATGCCCGCCGGCGCTCCTTCGGTGAGGTAGGCGCTGCCGGCGACGAATCCGAAGTTCCAGCCGAGACCGAGCAGGAACAGCGCAACGACGAGCAGTCCGGTTTCGGCGCCACCGGCCGATGAAGCCATCAGCGCCGACACCACCAGGATGGCCTGGCCGGCCACCATGACGGTCACCCGGCCGACCCGGTCGGCGAGCACGCCCGTCAGCGGCGACACGGCGAACATGCCAAGGGTGTGAGCACCGATGACGAGACCGACGATGCCCAGGTCCTCCCCGCCCCGCCGGATGTGAATCGGCGTCATCGTCATGATCAAGACCATCACGACCTGCCCCACCATCAATGCGATCACCGCATACCGGATACGAGGCTGCGCCAGCAACGGACGGACCTCGGCCAGTCGCCGCCGTTTCCGCTGGTGCCCGTCCGCAAACGTGAGTGGGTCGGGCCGGAGTCCGAAGAAGGCGAGGGCGGCTGCCGCCGCGACGAGCCCGGCGCCGAGCAACGGCGCCCCGGCGAGACCTTCGACACCCAGGCCCTCGGCGAAGGCCTCCATCGGCTGCAAGAGCAGCGGTCCGAGCACCGAACCGATCGTGCCCGCCCACACCACGAGACTGATCGAGAAGGAGCGCCGCTCCGGCGGAGAGACGTCCGCTGCGGCATAACGGGAGAGGCGGTCGCCGGCGTTGCCGAAGCCGAAGGCCAGCAGCCCAACGACGAACAGAGGGAACGACCCGGCCACCGTTGCGACGGCGGCGAGCAGCGCTCCGGCCGCAGCCACCGTCAACCCGGTCGAAATGCCCGTGCGGCGGCCCCTGCTCGCCATCAAGGCTGCAATCGGCGTCGTTCCCATCGCCACGCCGATCGTGGTCGCGGCGGCAGGCAACCCCGACAGGGTCGCCGCGCCGAGCAGATCCTCGGCGACGAGGGAGGTCACCGTGATGGTGGCGATGAAAGCGGTCCGTGCCAGGGCGCTCCCGGCGAACAGCACGCCGAGGAGGCGGCGGCGAGTCTTCGGCGGTGCGGCGGTCACGGTGGCGAAGTGTACGGGGAGCCGCGCTGGAGCCGGCCCGCCCCCTCAGCGGACCAGCTCGTCCGACACGTCTTTGGCCCGATGCAGCTCCAGACGCACGTCCGGCCCGTCTGCGAAGCTCAGCGCCATGCGGTAGGTGTTTCGCTTGTGGAATTCGAGGACGGCTCGCTTGAGCTCGCTGCGCTTCCGGGCGAAGGCCATCTCACCGTCTCCGCCGATGAGGCCGCGCTTGAGAAACAGCACGCGCTGGTTGGTGACCACCACCAGCGGCCACGGAGCCGCCGGCTGCTCTGGGCTCGCCGGTCTGCGCAACAGCCAGACGTACCAACCGCCGATGGCGACCAGGAGCGAAACGGCGAGGCCGAACGGCGGAGGGAGGAGGCCGAACCCTTCGAGCAACGTCCCCAGGATGGCCCCGGCGATGGCCACGACCCAGATCGAGCGTCCGCGGACCAAGTCGGGATAGGAGCCGGCCGCAACGGCCTTGATCTTCTCGCCGCGACCGAGATCATCCGCGAGCCACTCCACAGCCCGATCGTCCAGTTGCGCCATCGTCTCCTCCCGAACATTGGCAACCTAGCGCTCTCCACTCGATGTCCAGAGTCCCTCCGGTCCGCCGCGCCACCACGAAACGAAGTAGCCGCCCTAGCGTCGGGGTGCACCGCACCGAGGAGTTCTCGTGTTCCATCACATTGCCATGTTCCGCTTCCGCCCCGAGGTCCCTGCCGAGACCGTCGGCAGCATTCGAGAGCGCCTGCTGAGGCTCCCGGAGACGATCGACTCCATCCGTGAGTACCAGGTCGGCCGCGATCTGAGGCTGTCGGACGCCACGTGGGACATGGTGGTGGTCGCCGGGTTCGAGGATGAGGCCGGCTACCGCGCCTACAGCACACACCCGGACCACGTGCCGATCGTCGACGAGATCCGCGGGTTGGTCACCGACCGTGCGGCCGTGCAGTCCGTCGAGCTGTAGAAGCCTGCGCTCAGCTCTGCGCGGGTCGCACGTCACCGATGATCTGCTGGGCGGCGAGCCGTCCCGGAGCGCCCATCACACACCCGCCGGGGTGGGTTCCGGATCCGCACTGGTAGTAGCCGGCGATGGGGGTGCGGTATTGATTCCAGCCCGGCGCCGGACGGAAGAAGAACATCTGCGGCGCCAGGAACTCCCCGGCGAAGATGTTGCCCTCGGTGAGGCCCACGACGCGTTCGATGTCGAGCGGCGTCACCACCTCGCGATGCAGCACGAGCTCTCCGAATCCGGGGAACGTGTCTTCCAGGACGGCCTGGGCCACGTCACCGAACCGATCTCGCTCCTCATCCCAATCACCGCCCTTGAGGTCGTACGGGGCGTATTGCACGAAGCACGACATCACGTGTTTGCCGGGGGGCGCCATGTCCGGGTCGATGGTGGATTGGATGGCCCCGTCGATGTACGGGCGGCTGCTGTACCAGCCGTACTTCGCATCGTCGAAGGCCCGCTCCAGGTAGTCCATGGTCGGAGCGATGTTGATGAAGCCGCGGTACTGGTCGCGCCTGTCGCCCAACGGTGGGTACGTGGGGAGCCCGTCGAGGGCGAAGTTGACCTTGGCCGAGACTCCCTGGAATTTGTAGCGATTGATGCTGTCGACGAGATCGCCCGGAAGTTCGCGGGGATCCACCAGCTGCATGAAGGTGCGACGAGGGTCGAGGGCGCTGACCACCACGCCGGCCGTCAGCTCCGTGCCGTCCTCGAGCGCAACGCCTGTGGCGCGGCCGTTGCTCGTCGTCACCGCCGCGACAGCCGCGTTGAGCTTGATCTCGGCGCCGAAGGCTCGAGCCGCCCGCGCCAGCACCTGGGTGAAACCGCCGTTGCCGCCCTTGTGGAACGACCATGCGCCGAACGCGCCGTCATGCTCACCCAAGTTGTGAAACAACAGTACGAGACCGGAACCCTGCGAACGCGGGCCGACCTTCGAGCCGATGACGCCGGACGAGGCC
>DATHZQ010000097.1:0-18176 GCA_035458525.1 Acidimicrobiia bacterium | reverse complement strand
CCACGACCGACTCGTAGGGGACCGGCGCCGACGTGTCGTTGAACTCGGCGAGGGCGGTCTGCTCCTCCCCCGTCAGCATGTGGAGCGAGCTCAGCGTGCGGTCAGGACCGGCGACCACCGCTTCGAGCATGTTGGCGTAATGCTCGAGGAAGCGCGTCGCCAGCGCGACCGGCACGTCTGCGGTGTCGAAGTCGACACCGATGTTGATCGGATCGGCGCCTTCGACGGTGATCGAGAACGGAAAGCTGGTGCGGCCGTAGCCGTCGACCGTTCGGTACGTCAGTGCATCGCCGGGGCTAGCGCCTGCACCACCGAAGTTCCAGTACGCAAAGAGGACGTCGGTGAGGCTGGTGCCCGGCCGCAGTTCGCTCCAAGCCTGAATGTCAGGAAGTGAGCTGTGCTCGTGGTCGAAGAGCGAAGCCTGTCGAGCCTGCACGCTTGGGAGCCATTCGGCGACCGTGGCTTTCGGATCGATGTGAATCCTCAACGGCAACGTATTGATGAACATGCCGACCATGGACTCGACTCCCGGCAACGTCGGCGGCCGTCCGGACGCCACTGTGCCAAACACCACGTCGGACCTGCCGCTGTAGCGGCCCAACACGACCCCGAGCGCCCCCACGAGCACCGTATTGAGGCTGACCCGATGTTGCCGCGCGAACCCGCGCAGCGCAGTGGTCAACTCCGGGGTGAGCGCCCGGAACCGGCGCTCGTAGCTGCCATCCTCCGCCGGTTGCGCGGCCATGCGGGTCGGCTGGCGGAAGCCGGCGAGATGGTCCGCCCAGAAGGCTCGTGCGTCCTCGCGGTCGTTGTCTTCGAGCCAGGTGATGTACTCACGGAATGGCCGGACCTCGGCCAGCACCGGCGTTTCCCCGGCGGCGATGGCGGCATACGCCGTGAACACCTCGTTCAGGACGACCGATGAAGACCAGCCGTCCTGCAACAGATGGTGTTGGCTCCACAACAGCACGTGGCTATCTGCCGCGAGGCGGAACAAAGAGAGTCGCATCAGCGGCGGCTTCGCCAGATCGAACCGATTGGACCGGTCTCGCTCGAACGCATCGTCGATGACACGCTCAGCGCCGACGACGCCCTGCAGATCCACGAGGTCGACGGCGACGTCGACCCCTCGGCAGACGACTTGAACGGGTTGCCCATCGTGGCGCCACGCAAAGACGGACCGCACCGCCGGGTGCCTCGACACGACGAGGCTCCACGCGGCTTGAAACGCGTCCGGGTCGATTAGACCATCGATCTCGATCCGTTGCTGGACGATGTAGACGTCATCGGCATCGGAGCCGACAGCGTGGAACAGCATCGCCTCTTGAACTGCGGAGAGGGCGTGAACGTCCTCGACGACGTCCGCACGGCCAACCGTCTCGGCCAATGAGCGCGCCACAGCGGCGAGGGCCGACGCGTCGATCACGTCGAACTCGCCATGCAGTCCATTTGCCGAGCGGATGGCAGTCCCCACGCTTCCCCCTACGGGTTGCACCCATGCTGCTGGAGATCGTAGGAGCCACCATCCCATTAGGTGCCGGACTTCGCCATCCGTCGCACGACCCAGTGGCCAGTAGCCTCCATTGCCGTGATGAACGACACCAACGATGTTCGAAGCTCGCCGCCAATGTTTGGTTTCGACGTGCCGGACCACGTCGCACTCGTCGAGCGGCGCGGCGATGCGCCGGTTGCGGAGCATCCCGCCGAAGAGGCGATACTCCACCCTCGCGCCGTTCCCTCGCGCCGGGACGACGTGCGCCGGGGCCGGGCCGCCGCACATACCGCGTTGCGACGCATCGGTGCCGATGCCGGGCCCATTCTGCGCGGCGACCACGGCGAACCCATTTGGCCGTCCGGCGTGGTGGGTGCGATTGCCCATACTCTCGGCGTAGCCCTCGCTGCCGTCGCCCGCACCGGGGAATGCGGGGGACTCGGCGTGGATGTGGAACACGTCGACCGCTACTTCGCCGCCCTCCCGGAGACGATTGCCTTCGACGTCGAACGCCGCTGGCTCGACGATCTGGGGCCGGCGGACCGGGCGCGCAGCTCGCTCGAGGTCTTCTCGGCGAAGGAGTCGATCTACAAGGCGTTCTTTCCTCGGGTGAACCGGTTCTTCGGGTTCGAGGCAGTGCGAATCGCACGCCGGGGCCCCGGCTCCCTCGAAGCCAGATTCGTCGAGGCCGTCGACCCTGCGTTCAACGGGTCCACGCCGATCCCGATCCAGTGTCGCTGGGCGGGTGAGATGCTCGCAACGCTCGTAGTGCTCCCGCCCTATCTCGGCGAAAAGCGCTTCCCCTAATCCGGGGTGCCGGTATAGGGTATGGCGTCGTAGATGCGCACGTGACAGGGACCGAGGGGGCGCGATGCATCGACTTCTGAATAGTTTCTTCGCGTTGGCGGCCGTCTTCATGCTTGCGCTGATGCCGATCCTGCTCGTTGCGCAGCCGGCCGAAGCCCACAACGGCGAGGAGAGCTACGTCTACCTCGACATCTTCGATGACGCCATCGCGGGCAACATCCAATACCCGGTCGCCGACATCAACGAGATCCTCGGCTTGTCGATACCGCAGGACCGGCAAGGTGCGTTCGACGCCATGACGGCCAACCTCGATGTGCTGCAGGCGTATACGGATCGTCACTTCAAGATGGGGGACGGGGCGGGGGCCTGGCCGATCGAGTACACCGGCTACCGCGTGCTCGAACTGTCGGCAGGTACGTACGGCATTCTCGAGTTCGAAACCGCCGAGCCCTTGAATCCTGTCCCACGGCAATTCACCGTCGACTACACCGCCATCATCACCGAGAAGGACGATCGAGCGGCGTTGCTGCTCATCGCCAACGACTGGGCCACCGGGACGTTCCGCAACGAAGGCGATTCGCTGCTCCGCTACACCACAACCAACACGTCACAGGTAGTGGACCTGGAGGACGCCTCGTGGTTGAAGGGCATGAGCGCCGTGATCGGACTGGGCGTCGAGCACATCCGCATCGGCTCCGATCACATCCTCTTCGTGCTGGCCCTGGTGCTTCCCTCCGTGCTCGTCTTCCGCCGCCCGGAGGGATGGCTACCGGCCCGCACGTTCGGCAGCAGCCTGTGGCGGGTGTTGAAGATCGTGACCATGTTCACCGTCGCGCACTCGATCACTCTTGCGCTGGGAGGGCTCGAAATCATCGAGCTACCTCCGCGTCTCGTCGAGGCGGTGATCGCGATCTCGATCGCCCTGGCAGCACTCCACAACATCCGCCCGATGTTCGTGAACAAGGAGTGGCTGCTTGCGTTCGGGTTCGGTCTCTTCCACGGCTTCGGCTTCGCCGGGCTGTTGACTGAGCTCGGTCTCGATCGCAGCAATCGCATCGCCTCGCTGCTCGGGTTCAACATCGGCATCGAGTTGGGACAGATGGTGATCATCCTGCTCATCTTCCCGGCGTTGTTCCTGCTGCGGCGGACACGGTCGTACCTGGGCGTCATGTACGTCGGGTCCGTCGCCCTCGCGTTGGTCGCGCTCGGTTGGGCGCTCGAACGGGTCTTCGACCTGGAGTCATCCGTCAGCACGCTCGTCGACCCGATCCTCGATTGGCCGCGTTCGCTCTACATCGCAATCGGGCTCACCGCCATCGCAGCCGTCGTGTACTGGTACGAACGGTCCAACGATGAGCTGCTTCCGCTACCCAGCGAAGAGCCAGACCGCACCGAGGAGCCGGCGCTCACCGTGTGAGCCCTCAGGCGTGAGTGCGGGTCGGAACCATTCCCGTCCGTACCAGCGTCTCGGCGACGTGGCGGCCGATCGTCAGCCTTTGATCCGCCGTGTAGTGGACGAAGTCGCCCATGCCGCTGACGCCGTCACGCTTCGTGAGGCTGTCGATGTCGAGCACTGGAAAGTCCAGCTTGCGGGACAGATCGATGAGGCCCAGCACGAATTCTCTCCGCCGGGACGTGTGCGGGCTGTGAGAGAGCCGGTAGTCGAAAGTCGTGATTCCAGGATCCACGACGAGCGCATTGGCGACGAGCACCTCAGCCCCAACCCGGGTCCGCAGCAAGGAGATGATCCGCTCGAAATTCGCGAGTGCGTCTTCGACCTTGATCCGGCCGAGCTTCTTGAAGTTGGCGGCAAACCACTTGACTTTGTCCAGGTCGCCGAGCACGGTCGCCATGTCGCTGCCCAGCCAGAACCCGCCGGGATCCAAGAGGTAGCCGTGCTCCCGGTGGCGATACATGGTGCGCACCATGTCGGGCGCGATCGAGAGTACGACCACGTTCTTGGCGAATTCGCCGAGATCCCCGTGGTTCGGCACGGTGAAGTTGGGCTCGAAGAGCCTTGCCGCAAAGTGGTCGTCGTCGAGGTTGAGCAACTCGCTCACCTCAGCAATGTGTTCAGCCGCCGGCGGCGATTCGAGCCCTTGGAGAATGAAATCACTCCGGCCGATCGCAATGTCCCCGACGTGCACCACCGAGGTCAACCCGGCGACCTGCCGGCGCAGTTCGCGGCCGGCGGGAACGATGGCGTCGAGGTCGCAGCCTCCGTACGCATAGATGCCGGTGCGATGCTCGCGGGAGCCGTCGATGACACAGGCGTCGGTGAGGATCATGAACCCGTCGTTCTTGAACCTGCGGCGGTTGACAAAGGCGCGTGCCTCGCGCTCGAGCCGCGTCTTGTGCCCGATACGCTTGCCCACCTCTCGTAGCGCACGCTTCCCCATCTTCTGCATCGTGCTCATCTACTTCACCCGTATCCCGACCCGAAACGGCGGTGCGCCTTCTTGCAGCTCTGTGATGTCCGGCGACTGGACGGAGGCGTCTTTGGTGACCACGCCCACCGTCTGCCCCACCGCGACCTCGGTTCCGTCGCCGACGGCTACAGCGGCGATTCGCCCGGAGCCGGCCGCCAGCACCGTGAGGCTCATGGAACGATTGGTCTTCCGCGCTGCGTAGTCGAGACGGTGGACGAGATTGGCGAACGTGAGATCGAAGAGCGGCGCGCCACGCTCGACATCGGCACCCGGCGCGACGTGCCACGCATCGATTCGACCCACGGTGGTGCGACGGTCGTATGCCGGGACATCCAGACGCATCACATCGCCGGACAACGACATGCCTTCGAGCCCGAGTTCGTCGATCGCGGTGAACGCATCTTCGGCGATGACTGCGGACGCTTCGTCGGCGTACGTCGCCGGTTCCGTGACCGCCCTTGCGCCGCCGAACTCGGCGACGCTGCGATCGACGTCGATGACCGCAAACCCGACGTCCGCAGCGACGCGCTCGAGCATCAGGTCGAGCCGGTGGGCCAGCACGGTGTAGACGTCATGAGCGAAGTCGTGACGCACGCCACCGGGGTCGTAGGTCGAGACATTGAAGACGACCAAGACGTTGGGCTTGGCCGCCAGTGCCGCAACGCTTCGCAGAGCTTCGCGGCTCTGGTCTGCGCTCGGCGCCGGCGTGGGCTCGAAGCTGGATTCGAGCCAGCCACGCTGGGTTTCGTTCCAGGCGACTTCGAGGTTGGGCGGAGGCTGCACCAGGAACCCCTCCGTGCGGTGTCTCCACACTCGAGCAACGAGCTCGTCGCGGACCGAGAGCACACCGAGGGCGAGGTTGGGTCCGCCCAGTTGCGTGGTGAATTGGGTGGCGAACCAGGGGGCGATGCCTTCAGGCACGTCGATCGTAGGGATCTCTCCTTGCGCCGCCAGACGCTGCGCGATCACATCGAGCCGAGCTCCCGGTTCGCGTACCACCGCTGCCTCTGATCCGACCGCAGCCAGGCGCGCTTCCATCAGCCCGGGCGCCCCGATCGAGTGTGCGATGTCGGCGCTCTGCGTCAAGACGACTTCGGCGGTGTGGTCCATAGCAACCCATTAAACCCAGCTCGCGAGTGCGGCACGATAGGCCTCCCGCCCCAGAGCGCCCCAATGTCGCACCGATATACTGTCGTTTTCCGACGGGGGAAATGCATGGCAAAACGCAAGCTGGAGCGTGGCTTCGACGCGCGAGAGGTGGCCCGTCGAAGAACCATTTGGGACAAGGGACCGCTCAACTACGTTCCGAACAAGTATCTGCGACGCCCCATCAAGGTGGCGCGGGCCGGTGTCACCGTGCCGTCGATGCTCTGGAACAGTCGAGACGGTGGAGTCGACGATCTCCGCCTGCCCGACTTCCTGGGAATCGGCGGAGCTCGGTGCGGCTCGACGTGGTTGCACTTCAACCTCGACGCACATCCGGACGTGTGCATGCCTGCCACGAAGGAACTGCGCTTCTGGAACAACAATCTCGGGCGTGGACTCAAGGCGTACTCCTCGAACTTCGACTGCAAACCGGGCGACGTCGCCGGCGAGATCACCCCCGCGTACGGCGTCATGGATGCATGGCGGGTGCGGCTCATGGCGCGAGTCCTCCCGGAGGCGCGGCTGGTCTACCTCATTCGCAACCCCATCGACCGATCGTGGTCACATCTGTCGTTGTGGGCACGCAATCGCGGTCTTGCCGTCAACGAGCTGTCCCATGACCAGATCGTCGAAGGGCTCACGTCGGATGAGTTCACCCGCAATGCCACCTACACCCAGACCTATCGGATCTATTCGGAAGCCTTCGGGCGGAATCAGATCTTCGTTGGGTTCTACGAGGACGTGGAACAGAAGCCGCGCGAATTGCTCCAAGGGATCTTCGAGCACATCGGAGTCGCCACGGACGTGAACTGGGACGAGCTGCCGATGTCGCGCCGGTTCAACTCGGGAATGGGCTACGAAGAGCAAGAGCGCACTACGACCACGACCATGCCGGATGAGTACCGGGCCATGCTGGCCAAGCGCTACGAGATCGAGTTGCGGCACCTGGCCCAGACGTTTCGCGGTCACGCCGAGCAATGGGCCGCGGATGCCGCTGCGTTCGTCCGCTGACCGGACATCATCAGGTTGGATTGGCCGGAGGGGGGCCACACGATGACGTCGGTATCAGTCGTCATCCCAAGTCACAACCGACCGCAGCTGATCGACGCTGCGGTCGCCTCGGTGCTGGCGCAGCCGGAGACCACGGAGGTGATCGTGGTCGACGACGGTTCGACTCCACCCGTCGCCGCCGTCGGCTCGCTCGGCAACACCACCGTGAGGATCGTACGAAATGCCGTCGCCCAAGGTCCCAGCCGGGCGCGCAACCGTGGACTCGACGAGGCGACAGGCGACTTCGTGGGGTTCCTCGATGACGACGACGTGTGGCTGCCCGGGAAGCTCGCAGCGTGCCTGCGTGCGCTCGAAGCACATCCTGAGGCAGGGGTCGCTGCGCACCGCACCGGCTATGCACCGACAGGCGGCGCCGATGGCGCACCGCTCAAGCTGTTGACCGAGCCGTTGCGATACTTCGGCACACACCAGACTCCGCATCCGGACTCGCTCCTCGTCCGCCAGGGCGTTGCCGGCAAGATCCGTTTCGCCGAGGATCTGGGTGCAGCCGAGGACGTCGACTTCGCCATCGAACTGGCCCGCGTTGCTCCGTTCGTCATGATCGACGCAGTCCTCGCCGTGCACGGTCCAGACGATGTGCCGTCTGCCATCGGCGTGGAGAAACGCATCGGCGCCCGTAAAGAGCTGCGCCACCGCCATGGAGACGTTCTCTACACCGACAATCCCAGCCGCGCCTTCTACCACGTCCGGCTGGGGCACTTGCTCCGCCAGGTGTCGAAGCCGCAGGCAGCGAGGTCGTTTGCCACTGCGTTGCGATACCAGCCGCGATCGGTGCTCGCTTGGAGAGGGCTCGCCGCTACCTTGCTACCTGCGAGCCTTGCTCGTCGGATCAGCAAGCAGCGCCGGATAGGGGACACGTGAAATGCGCCGACCGACTCCTCGACTCACGATGGGACTGCCCGTCTACAACGGGGGCGAGTACCTGCGCGAGACACTCGAGTCCGTGCGAGCCCAGACCTTCAAGGACTGGGAACTCATCATCTCGAACAACGGCTCCACTGACGGAACCATGGAGATCATCCAGGAGTACGCCGCGTGCGACGAGCGAATCCAGTACCGGGTCCATCCGAAGAACGTCGGGGCGCACAGGAACTACAACTCGATCGTCCCCCACGCAACGGGTCAGTACTTCAAGTGGCTGGCCCATGACGACCTCATGGCGCCGACCTTTGTGGAACGTTGCGTGGACATCCTCGACGCCCGTCCCGAGGTCGTCCTCGTGTTCGCCGCCACCGACCGCATCGACGAGCGCAGCAACAAGATCAGCGAGTTGCGCAGCACCATGTCCTACGAATCCGACTCCGCTTACGAGAGGCTTCGCGCCTACGTCGGCGACCGCATGAAGGCACCGCAGATCTTCGGTGTCATGCGCCGGACCACATTGCTCGAGACGGGTCTGCTCCGTAGCCACGGGGCCTCTGACTTCACGTTCCTCGAGGAGATGGCCATGCGGGGTCGCTTTGCCTACGTCGACGAGCCGCTCTTCTTCTACCGCTTCCACACGCAACGCCACAGCGCCTCGAGCGCTGTGGAGCAAGTGCAGTACTACAACCCGGACCAGAAGGCCCCGATGATGTCCGAATGGGGTCAGCTGGGCGGCCTGCTCAACGCCATCAGGCGCGTGCCGATGCATCCGTGGGACAAGGTGCGCAGCGTGGCATTTGCCGGATGGTGGGCGTTCCGTCACGGCAACGAGCTGCTGGATGACCTCATCGTGCGAGGTCGCTATGAAACCGGCAAGCTCAAAGCCAAGAAGCGCGCCGACACCACGGGCTGAGCAGCGATGTCGCGCCTCCCCACGTACGTCATCGCCGGCGCCATGCGCTGCGGCACCACCGCACTGAACAGCTACCTGCGTGACCACCCGGAGATTGCGGTGTCGTCGTCGAAGGAGGTGCACTTCTTCGACTCGAACTGGGAACGCGGGCTCGATTGGTATCGGGAGCAGTTTCCCGGCAGCGACGAAGCGACTGCGGTCGGCGAGGCGACACCGAACTACATGTTCCGACCTCATGCGCTCGACCGGCTCAAGGACACGTTGCCGGACGTGAAGCTCGTGCTGATGCTGCGCAACCCCGCCGACCGGGCGTATTCGCACTACTGGCATGACCGGACTCGGGACAAGACCGACGGCGAGTTCGGTGACGTCGTGGCGAGGGAGCTGGCGGGTGAGGACATCGGTCCGGCGGCGTACGTCGACCGCGGCCGGTACCGCTGGCAAGTCGAAGAGATCCTGCGCCGCTTCCCCACCGAGTCGCTCCACGTCCAAGCCTTTGAGCACATGAAGTCGGACCCGGATCGTGTGTACTCGGAGATCTGTGCGTTCATCGGCGTCGACCCGACGTTCCGCCCCGAGCGGCTGGGAGCACCGGTCAACGCCTACGCCGAGTTCCGGTCGCTGCGAGTCCGCGACTGGGCTCGCAAGCTGCCGAAGAAGGGCCAGAACCTCGTGGCTCGACTGAACCGCAAGGACGCCGCCGCCTACCCCCCGATGGACCCGCTGGTGCGCGAGAAGCTCAACGCCGAGTTCGCCGCCGCAAACGAGGGCCTGAGCGAGTTGGTGGGCCGAGCGCTTCCCGATTGGAGCTGACGCGACGGGGGTCCGTGACAACATCGAGCCGGTTGCCGCCGCGGTGACCATGCCGGCCGGCGTCCGAGCTGTTTCGTCATCCATCACTGTGTGATAGCGTCATCGTATGGCGACGACACGCACCACGTTCACTCTCGATGATGAGCTTGCCGCCCGCGCTCGCAAGCTGAACATCAACATCTCGGCGGCGGCGCGGGAAGGCGTGGCTGCGGCCGTTCGACGCGCACTCGCCGAATCGGATCGGGAGGCGTATGAGCGCCACCCAGAGCAGCCGGAAGACGACTGGGCGGAACTCGAAGTGTGGGGCGTCGCGTGACGCGGGGTGAGATATGGCTCGCAGAGGCTGGCGGCAAGCGGAGACCGGTCCTGGTGCTGACGCGGCCTGAGGTGATCGACGTCCGCCAGTTCGTCACCGTGGCCGAGGTCACGTCCTCGATCCGCGGGCTGTCGGCCGAAGTCGAGATCGACCACGCCGCGCTCGGGTTGCCGCGGCCGTCGGTCATCAACTGCGACGGTCTTCACACTCTGCGACAGACATCGCTGACCGACCGGGTTGGCGAGGTCGAAAAGGCGACCCTCGATCGCGTGTGCCGGGCGGTCGGCTACGCCCTCGGCTGCTGACGTCGTGCGGTCACGGGGCTACACCGCAAGCTGCATGCCGACCTCGAGCACCCGCTCGGGCGGGAGCTGGAAGTAGGCGCTAGTTCCGGTGGTGTTGCGGTGGAGGATGCGGTAGAGCATTCCGGGTAGTCGGCGAATGCCCCGGCCCCGCAGGATCACCGTCTCTCTGCCGATGAAGTAGGTGGCGTCGTCCGGGTCGAAACCGAAGCCGCCGATGACGATTGCGGCCAGCGCTGCAGGTACGTCGGGTTGCTCCATGAACCCGTAGTTGAGCCGAACCTGGTGAAAACCCGCTCCGAGATGATGTACGGACGCCCGCGCCGCCTGAGGCACCCTCGGCTCGTCAGCGCTCCGCACCTCGACCAGGAGAACAGTCTCGTGGATCACCTCGTTGGCGCGCAGGTTGCGCAGCAATGCCGGCGGCGCCGATCCGATGTCCCGAGCCAGGTACACGGCCGTGCCGGGTACCCGCAGCTGGGGGTGTTCCGTGATGGAGCCGATGAATCGTTCCAACTCCAAGGGCTCGTGCTCGCGGAGCTGCACCGCGAGGGTCGACCTGCCACGCCGCCAAACCACCATGACCGTGAACACGACCGTCGCGATCACGAGCGGGACCCATCCGCCGGCCGGGATCTTCACGATGTTGGCTGAGAAGAATGCGAGGTCGACGACCAAGAACGCGACGATCATCAACGCCGCCGGCCACGCTGGCCAGTTCCACCTGGTGCGTATCACCTTGTAGAGCAGCAGGGTCGTGATCATCATCGTGGTGGTGACAGCGACGCCGTAGGCAGCGGCCAGGTTCGAGGACGAGCCGAACGCGATCACGAGCGCAACGCATCCGACCATCAACGCATAGTTCACCGAACCGATATAGACCTGCCCGATCTCGCGCGGAGACGTGTGGTCGATCCGCAGCTTGGGCAGGTAGCCGAGCTGCACCGCCTGCATCGTCAGCGAGAACGCACCCGTGATGAGGGCTTGCGAGGCGATCACGGTCGCCGCCGTCGCCAGCACGACCATCGGTGTCGTGAGCCACTCGGGCGCCAGTCGGTAGAAGGGATTGTCGATCGCCGCGGGGTCCGCCAGCAGCAGAGCTCCCTGACCGAGATAGTTGGCCACGAGCGCAGGGAACACGAGCGTGAACCACCCGATTCGAATCGGACGTCTGCCGAAGTGTCCCATGTCGGCGTACAGCGCCTCGGCGCCGGTGACCACGAGGAACACCGCACCAAGCGCCAGAAACGCCGCCGCCGGCTCGCGGACGAAGAAGGCGGCGGCCCGAGTCGGCTCGACCGCGCGCAGAACGGACGGCACCTGGACCACATGCGTGACGCCGAGAACACCGAGCGTGACGAACCACACGACCATGACCGGGCCGAAGATCCGCCCAATCACCGTCGTACCGCGATGTTGCACGGCGAACAGGGCAACGAGAATCACCACCGCGATCGGGACGACGAGGTGTTCGAGCGACGGCGCCACGACCTCGACGCCCTCGACCGCCGACAGGACGGAGATGGCAGGGGTGATGACGCCGTCGCCGTAGAGCAGCGCGGTTCCGAAGAGACCGAGCAGCACCAGCGCAGAGCCGCGGGACGGTCGGCCAAGGCGACTCGTGGGGGCAGCCAGTGCCGTCAACGCCAGGATGCCGCCTTCACCGTCGTTGTCGGCTCGCATCACGACCATCAGATACTTCAGCGTGACGACCACCACGAGCGACCACAACATGGTGGACAGCACTCCGAGGACATTCGCCTCGATCACCTCCAACTCGCCGGCGTGGAACGTCTCCCGGAACGCGTAGAGCGGGCTCGTGCCGATGTCGCCGTACACGACGCCCAGCGCTCCGAGCGACATCAGGGCGAGGTAGCGACCGCCCTTAGTCTGCGGGTTGGTTTCGTCGCTCACTGTGAGCCACCCGATCCGACCTCGTGGCGAAGCAAGTCGGGTGGGTGGCATCGGCGTTGGCCCGCCGCTCCCGAGTGACCGACGCGGCTTCTGTGACGGAGCTCTTCACCGCAGAATCATTGCACGATCTACGCGTATCGACTCGCAACCAATGCCACGCCGGTTCGGCGCGGTGCGACTACTCCTGAACGGCCACGGCGTGCAGCTCGATGGCCTCGCTCTGCAGGCCGGTGCGGTCGATCTTTCCGCGCGAGGTCTTGGGCAGGTTCTCCCGGAAGTAGAAGTCTTCGGGAATCATGTATTTCTGCACGAGCCCTGAGCAGTGGTTGATCATGTCGACTTCGGGGATCTCGGCCTTCACGGCAACGAACGCCTTGATCCGGTTGGACACGAACTCGTCCGGTACCGGCACCACTGCGCACTCGACGACATCGGGGTGGGCGTTGATGGCGGTCTCGATGTCACCCAGCTCGATGCGATAGCCGCGGTGCTTGATCTGGTGATCCCGCCGGCCGAGGAACCGGTAGTTCCCGTCCTCCAGCTCCTCCACGAGGTCGCCCGTGTGATAGACCGGATCGCCGAACTCGGGATCCCTCGGGTCGGGGACGAGCCGCGACCTGGTCCGCTCGGCGTCGCCCCAGTAGCCGCGAAGCAGGGTTGGACCCCTCACGAGCAACTCGCCGACCTGGCCCTTCTCGACCTCGTTGCCATGCTCGTCGACGACGAACGTCTCGACGTTACTGATGGCCTTGCCGATCGAGATCGTCGGCCCGTCCTCTGGCGGTGCTTCGGGCACCGTGTACGCCGTGCAGACGTTGGTCTCCGTGGGCCCGTACAGATTGGAGAAGCGAGCGTGTGGCGCCAGCTTCATCAGCCGCGACAGGTACTTGGTCGGGAAGACCTCCCCTGCGAAGAGCAGCTCACGGATGCTCGGCAACGCCCCGACTTCGAGGTTGGCGTGTTCCACCAGCATCGTGAGGATGCTGGGTACCGAGTACCACACCGTGATCTGGTGGGTATCGATGAAGTTGGCGATCTCGATCGGAAACACCGAATACTTCGGCGGCACGAGCACGAGGGTCGCCCCCGCCCGGGACGCCGCGTAGAGATCAAAGGTCGAGAGGTCGAAGTGCAGTGGGGCGTGGCTCGACAGCACGTCGCTCTCGACGACGGTGTACTCGTCCCCTGCCCACTCCACGAAACCGCGGCAGGCCAGATGGCTCAGCATCACGCCCTTTGGATCGCCCGTCGAACCGGAGGTGTAGAGGATGTAGGCCAGATCCTGCTGGACGACTGGAACTTCGAGGTTCTCGATACCGAACCGATCCAGCTCGTTCGCCGTGTGCACCGTGACCCCGGGAACCTCCGTCTCGATCTCGTCGATGTTGAGTACAACGAAGTGCTCGAGATCGGCAGCGCCCTCGACCTTGACCTCTTTCCACGCCCGGCGCTTTTCCCGGCCGGTGAGAATCACCCGGATGCCGCAGTTGCCGGTGATGTAACCGATGCGGTGGGTGGGGGCGCTCGGGTCGAGCGGCACGTAGGCGGCTCCGGCCTTCATGGCCCCGTAGATGCCGACGACCGACTCCAGCGACTTGCGCATGTAGATGCCGACGCGGTCACCCTTGCGCACACCGAGACTCTGGAGCAGACGGGCGACCTGGTTGGCTCGCGCGTTCAGCTCGGCATAGGTGAGGGATCGATCCTGATCGACCACGGCGCTCTTGTCCGGAACCCGGACGGCCGAATCCTCGAGGTACTGGTGGACGAGATACCGGTAGGCCATGGCTACAGCTTGAGATTGTGGGCGATGACGTTTTTCTGGATGTCGTTGGTGCCGGAGTAGATGCGGCTGGAGAACGCATCCCGCACATCTCGCTCGAGTTCGGTCTCGACCATGTAGCCGTATCCGCCGTGGACCCACATGGCGTCGATGCTGGACTGCACCCACGCCTCGGACAGGAAGAGCTTGACCATCGAGGCGTCGATGGCTTTGCCCGTGCCCTGATCCCAGTTCCATCCGAGCCGGTACAGCAGCAGCCGAGCCGCTTCGAGCCGCACCTTCATGTCGACGAGCCGGTGGGAAACGGCCTGGAACTTGCCGATCGCCTGCCCGAACTGCTTGCGCTGGCGGGCGTAGGTCAGCGACTCCTCGAGCTGGCGCTCCATCGTGCCGATCGCGTGGGCGATGATCGCACCACGCTCGTGCTCGATGGAGTGGTTGAAGATCATCATGCCCGAGCCGCGCTTGGCGAGCATGTTCTCGGCGGGCACCCGGCAGTCGTCGAAGATCAGCTCGCTCATGGGCGAGGTGCGGATGCCCATCTTGTGAAAGTTCTTGCCGACCGTGAGACCAGGCGAGTCGGCATCGACGATGAAGGCGGTGAGGCCCAGCCATCCCTTGCTCTTATCCACGGTGGTGAACACGACGAACACGTCGGCCACAGGGGCATTCGTGATGAACGTCTTCGAGCCGTTGAGGACGTAGTGATCGCCGTCCTCGGTGGCCGTGGTTGCCAGTGCGTACGCATCCGACCCGGTTCCGGGTTCGGTCATGCCTTGGACGGCGATGAGGCTGCCGTCGATGAGGCCGGGGAGATACTTCTTCTGCTGGTCCTCGTTCCCGAACCGCCATATCGGCAGCGCTCCCGACCACAGGTGGGCGTTCATCGAGAAGATGAGGCCGTTGTCACGGCACCCGTAGCCGAGCGCTTCCATGGCGAGCATCGTGGTCAGGTAGTCGGCGCCCTGCCCGCCGAACTCCTCGGGGAAAGGCAAGCCCTGAATCCCGAAGTCGGCGCATTTGTTCCAGTCCTCACGCGAGAACTCGTAGCGGGCGTCCCGTTCCAACAAGTCCTTGCCGAGTTCGTTCTGTGCGAACTCGACCACGGACTGTCGGAAGGCGGTTTGCTCGTCGGACCAGGAGAAGTCCATGTACCCCCCTCAATTGCATGGCCCAGCACGGTGGATGTCGGTGGTCAACTGTACCAGTGGCCGTTTTCCCAATCTGTGGGGCGCTCGGCTCAACCTGACCCCCTCCCCTTGGCGACAACTTTGTTCGACACGCGGCTGCTCTTCTGCGTAGTCTCGTTGTGGAGATCCCGCAGGGGTATCGATGGAAAGGGGAAGGGATGCGAAGGATATTCGCGACGCTGGCCGTGGTTTCGGTTCTCGTGGGCTTGATGGCCGTACCCGCGGCCGCCGACGAGCCGATCGTGTTCAGAGACCAGGCTGTGTTCGACGACATCAATCCGTGCAGCGGAGAGGTGATGACGGTCACGATCGACCTCCTGATCGAGATTCGAGAGGGCGAGGACGAGTTCATGGCGCGGGTGCGCCGCACCGGGCACACCTCCGACGGGTACTTCATGGAATTCGGCAAGGAGGTCTTCGTCGCCGCTGACGGGAGCGAGAGCGGATTCTTCAACGACCCGTGGGTGAATCCCGACACCGGCCAACGGTTCGTGGCTCAGGGCCGCTTTGCGGCGCAAGACGGCGAAGTGCTGATGGACGACTTCCGTCTCGTTTGTCGGACCGGGTGAAGAGTCAGTCCTAGCAACCCACATCCCGAGGCCGAGCCCGTTCGGGCTCGGCCTCGGCGCGAGATCAGCGGCGCAGCCGACTGGACTTCCCAGCATCGCTTCGCGCTGCGCTCCCCCAAGCGGATGACCGTTTCAATCGCTCCCCCTCAGGAAAGCTGTCCGGCCGCAGGCCGGACTGGGGGTTCAGCCCAGCACCTCGTCGGTTCTCGTGTCCCGCTCGATCGTCATCCAGCGCCGGCAACCGTAGAGGTGGAACCACGCCTCGCGGACCGGGCCCTCCGGGTTGTTGTGGAAGAAGCCACGATCGACATCCCGAGCATCCGGATCCGTGATTGGCTCGGGGACGTCGAAGATCTCGCCGTAGACGTACTCCTCGATCGGCCGAGTGCCACAATGCGAGCAGGTGATGCGGAGCGACATCAGTGTGTCCCCGCCGAGCCGCGGTCGGCCAGCGGCCGGTCGTTGGCGAAACGATCGAGCGCAAACGGGGCGATCAGCTCCGGCACCTCGTTCGTGGCGATCAGATCGGCCATGGCCTCTCCCCCGGCCGGGATCGCCTTGAAGCCCCACGTGCCCCAGCCCGTCGTGATGAGGAAACCGTCCACCGGGGTGCGTCCCATGATCGGGGAGTAGTCCGGCGACATGTCGCAGACGCCCGTCCACTGCCGGAGCACGCGCAGCCGGCTCATGAATGGCAGCAGCGTCACGATCCGGCGGGACAGAGACGAGATGAAGTGGTGGCCCGACTGATAGGAGTAGCTCGGCTGCGGATCGATGTGGGCCCCGCCCAGCATCTCGCCCCGGGCAGTCTGGCTGACGTAGAAACCCAGGTCGATCGACGCCAGGATCGGATCGAAGTTCCTCTCGTAGTGGTTGGTGACGAACGCTTGCAGCGGATGGGTCCGTATCGGCAGCCGCACCCCGGCCATCGCCGCCACCGAGGTCACATGGCCTCCGACCGCACTGACGACGACGCCGGCTGAGATGTCGCCATGATTGGTGCGTACGCCGGTCACCCGGTTCCCGTTCATCAGCAGGCCGGTGACCTCGGTGCGCTGAATCACGTCGACCCCGCGTTGCATCGCACCCTCGGCGAGCGCCCAATTCACTCGGTCGTGCCGCGCCGTTGCCCCCTCGAAGTGGTAGGAGGCACCCATGACGGGGAATCGTCCGCCTCCGGCATTCAGATCGATACCGGGCACGATGCGTCCGATGTCCTCGGGTTCGACGAACTCGGTGCGGGCGCCGAACGCCCGGTTCACCTCGGCTCGGGCTCGTTCGGCACGAACGCCGGCCTCGGTATGCACGATCCAGAGCAGGCCCCGCTCGCTGTGCATGATCCAGCGGCCGGTCTCCTCTTCCAGCCGCCGGTAGAGCTCCACTGAGCGCTGGTAGAAGCGGACCGCCTCGGGGATGCCATAGTTGGAGCGGATGACGGTGGTGTTGCGCCCGCTGTTGCCGCCACCGATGTACTTGCGCTCGAGCACGGCTACGTTCGTGATGCCGTGGCGGGTGGCCAGGTGGTAGGCCGTGGACAGCCCGTGCCCTCCACCGCCGATGATGACCACGTCGTAGCTCGGCTTCGGCTCACCCCACTTGAGTTCGACCTGCGCCTCCCAGAACTCGTTCACAGCGAGGCCTCCAGCAATGCGCCGAAGTCTTCGGCAGATACGTGGGGCACGACGAACAGTGTCCGGTCTGCCTCGAGCCACAACTTCACGGGCAGGTGGCCCACCATGCCTTGGGCGAAGGCGGGCCGCACGCTCGGACGCGGCCAGGCGCACTCGTGGTTCAGGAAGCGGGTTGCCCGCTCGGCGTCGACCCAGACCGCACACCAGCCGGGATCTGTGATCACGATGGCGTGGGGATCGTCGACCGAGACGCCGACTACTCCGAGCAGCAAGGCCTCGTCCGGAGCGATCCGCAACATGAGTCCGCCTGCCGGAAGGTCGAGCAGATCCAGTGCCTCCGGCGTCGAGACGATCCGAGTGACGACGAGCCGCTCAAGCACGGGGTCGCACCCCCTTCGGGTCGTAGAAGTGCGGAGCGACAACCCTGGCTGCGAGGCCTTCGATGGCTGCGCTCGTCGGGAACTCGCCGTCGAAGCTCAGCAGCCAGCCCATGGCAATTCCCTTCTCGAGGACCGGCGACCACATCGCCGACGTCACATAGCCGGCGTATTCCTCGTCGTGCCAGACCACCGCACCTTCGAATGGCGCCGCGTCTGCGGTGACGTAGCCGACCAGCTTCCGATCCAGCGGGACCCGGTTGGTCCGCTCCACGGCATGCCGGCCGATGAAGTCGCCCTTGTTCAGGTTGACCGCCCACTCGTGCTGGATGCGGCGCGGGGTCGAGTCGTAGTCGGTGTCTTGGCCAACCAGGATGTGGCCCTTCTCCAGCCGGAGCCGGGTGAGCGCATCGAGCCCGTGCGGCACGATGTCGAACTCGGCGCCCAGTTGCATGAGCGTCTCCCACAACTCCAGCGAACGGTCGACGGGATGATGCAGCTCGAACGACAGTTCGCCGGTGAAGCTCAGACGAAACAGCTTGCACGGCACCCCGGCGAC
>DATHZQ010000096.1:0-40117 GCA_035458525.1 Acidimicrobiia bacterium | reverse complement strand
AGGCCTTCATCCCGCACGCGGCGTCGCTGCATCAGGCTTTCGCCCATTGTGCAATATTCCCTGCTGCTGCCTCCCGTAGGAGTCTGGGCCGTGTCTCAGTCCCAGTGTGGCTGATCGTCCTCTCAGACCAGCTACCCGTCGAAGCCTTGGTGAGCCGTTACCTCACCAACAAGCTGATAGGCCGCGAGGCCATCCTGGAGCAGCGGACTGTTTCCTCATCAGATCATGCGATCCGACAAGAATATTCGGTATTAATCCGAGTTTCCTCGGGCTATCCCGATCTCCAGGGCAGGTTCCTCACGTGTTACGCACCCGTTCGCCGGTTTCCCCAGCTGATCCTTACGGAACAACTGGTTCTCCCTCGACTTGCATGCATAAAGCACGCCGCCAGCGTTCGTCCTGAGCCAGGATCAAACTCTCCATCGAAAGTTTGAAGAACCTGACATCCTCGAGCTGCTTTGAAGCAACCTTCTGGAGTCAGACTCAAAGGTCGACCACACCAAGGGGACGGGTCCCCGGCTTCCGCAGGACGAATCCTGCAGGGTGTGGTCTTGGTTTTGTTGCAACGTCACACCAGACGTACCGCAGAGCGGACGCCGGCATGACGCATGCTGGCTTTTGACACGCTGTTTAGTTGTCAAGGAGCCCGGATCCCCATTGCGCGGGTAAACGCCGGGGGGCCTCACAGTATACCACCGTCCAGTCTGGGCGGGGCAAAACGACCGGCCCAGCCGGTCGTCGTGAAGCGGCATTGTGACACGTCTCGAAATGAACTTCAAGTCGAACATGTCGGGATGTCGTCGGCCGAGGCGATGCCCCCGGCGTCAGCCCTTCCGAACCCACCGCGCCAGCGCAAACAACGCCAACACGACCAGCACCAGCGCGGCCAACGAACCGAGCCACAGCACCACGCCGAGCAGACGTCGCAGGACCCACAGCACCACCAGAAAGAGCGCAACGCCAACGATGACGTCGGCAACGACGGATCTGACCTTCGACGTCATGGGGCGCCCAGAACCCGAACGAAACGCCGCTTCCCTACCTGGAGGACCTGACCGTCGAGCTCGGCAACGCCGACGTACTCGTCCTCGACTCGTCGTCCCTTGAGTTTCACCGCCCCCTGCTTGATCAGGCGCCGCGCCTCTGATCGTGATGCGACGAGCCCGGCCGCCTCGAGCAAGGCAGGCAGCGACTGCGGGTCGCTGCCGTCGAGTGCGATTTCGGGCATGTCTTCCGGTGCGGATTTGTCCTTGAAGATCCGATCGAACGCAGCCTCGGCCGCCTCCGCAGCGCCGCCGTCCCAATACTGCGCCACGACTGCCCGGGCGAGCTGGCGCTTCGTCTCTCCTGGGTGCCGCTCCCCTGCTTCCAACGCACGAACGATCGCCCGAGCCTCGTCCTCGCGACGACCCGCGGCAAGCACGAACCACTCCTCCATCGCCGCATCGGGCACGCTCATCGTCTTGCCGAACATCTCTTCGGCCGAGTCCCGCACCGAGATGTAGTTCCCGAACGACTGGGACATCTTGCGAGTGCCGTCCGTGCCGACGAGCAAGGGCACGGTCATCACGAGCTGCGGACGCTGCCCGTAGCGCTCTTGGACCACGCGACCGATCATCAGGTTCCACAGCTGGTCGGCTCCGCCCAACTCCACATCGGCCTCGACGGCAACGGAGTCATACCCCTGCAGTAACGGGTACATGAACTCGATCATCGAGATCGGGCGGTTGTCGGCGAAGCGCTCTTTGAAGTCGGCTCGCTCGAGGAGCTGGGCGACGGTCAGCGACGACGTCAACTCGAGCACGTCCGTCATCGTCATCGTGCTGAGCCATTCAGAGTTCGGGCGGATCTCGAGCCGTTCGGGCAGCAAGAGGTCCTTGATCATCTCGAGACAGGACGAGGCGTAGTCGCCCACCGTTGCCGCATCGAGCCGCTTGCGCGTCTCGCTCCGTGCACTCGGGTCGCCTACCTGGGCGGTGAAGTCTCCGACGATGAGCACGGCGGTGTGGCCCAGCTCTTGGAAGCGTCGCAGGAGGCGGAACACGACGGCCCATCCCAACGTCACGTCAGGAGCGGTCGGGTCGACGCCGAACTTCACCCGCAACGGACGGCCCTCTTCGAGTCGCGACCGCAGCTCGCCCTCTGGCACGACAGTGTCGATCCCCTGAAGCAGGCGATCGAGTTGATTGTCGACGGGCAGCATCGGCACCTCCATCCATCGAGGTTAGTGGCGCACCGGCTCAGTCCCGGTGCTCGAGGACGAATCGCCATGGCTCCTCGACGGCCTTCGAGATCCCGATGCGCGGTGTCGAAACGATCCGAGATTCGGGCGGCGGGTGGTCCGGCAGCTCCACCCTGACCGGGCCCGTTAGCACCGAGGTGCCGTCGTGCTCGCCGAGGACGCCGAGCGCCTGGGTCAGCTTGCCCGGACCGTCTGCGAGATGTTCGCTGCGGCCCCTGCGTTGCACTGCCGTGGCCCGACCCTCGACGACGATTCCGCCGCGAAGGAGTATTGCGTGGGGAACGTTCGGCGCCCCGGTCACCACGTTCATACACCAATGGAGTCCGTACGAGCGGTAGACGTACAGCGTCCCGGCGGCACCGAACATCGAGCCGTTGCGCCTGGTTCGACCGCGAAAGGCATGACTCGCCGGATCGTCTGCACCGACATATGCCTCGACCTCGTTGAGCCTGACAACCACCAGCGCCCCATCGAATCGTGTCGTCACGGTCGCACCGAGCAACCGGGGCGCAGCGTCCAAGACCGGCTCCTCCAGGAGCGCAGCGAGTGACGTCATCCTTCGCCTCGCTCGGCGTCTTGCTGGTCGGCGAGTTCCAGCAGGGAGTCGAGCCGCCCAACGGCATCGTCGATGCCATCGGTGAGGTCCCCGACGGCGAGGTAACGCTCCGCAAAGCCGACCATCGGGAAGTCGGCGGGCTCCGCTGAACCCACCTCGTCCCACCGCAGCGGTGCAGACACGAAACCGGTCGGACGCACCGAGTAGGCCGAGGCGATTGTGTGGTCACGGGTGTTCTGGTTGTAGTCGACGAAGACCCCGTGCCGATCCTCCTTCCACCACGCCGTCGTTGCCAGGTGAGGGATCTCGTCCTCGACGGCGCGCCCCAAGGCGAGCGCCGCCCTCCGCACGTCGGCGAAACCCCACTCTGGGGCGATGCGGACATAGATGTGCATCCCGCTTGCGCCGGAGGTCTTCGGCCACCCGACGAGGTCGTGGTCATCCAGGACGTCGCGCACGACCAGAGCGACCTCCCGCACATCGGCAAACGTCGCCTCCGGAGTCGGGTCGAGATCGACCCGCAGCTCGTCCGGAATCTCGAGGTGCTCGGCGCGCGATGTCCAGGGATTGAGGTCGAGACAATTGAGCTGGGCCATCCAGATGATGTCTGCGGGCGAACGCGGCACGAGCCACCTTGCAGAACGCCCGGACGGGTAGTCGACACGAATGCGTTCCACTGCCGACGCAGGCGCACGTTTCTGGAAGAACGGCTTCGCGCCGGCACCATTCGGCCACCGCTTGAGCATCGTGGGCCTGCCGAACACCCCGGTCAGTGCACCGTCCACACAGGTCACGAAGTGCTGGACGACCTCCCACTTGGTCCAGCCCTGACGCGGGAACATCATCTTGTCGGGACTCGTGATGCGAACATCTTCACCTGCGACGGTGACGCTGCATTCTTGGTTGACCACCCGAACCCCGTGTGTGTTCAGCGCTCCGAATCTTCCTGCTGCTGCACTTTGATCTCGCTCTTGAGCTGCTCGATCCTCACGTTGGCGTCGACTCGCTCGGCGCCGTCGAGGCTGCTGAGTGACGCTTCGATCTCCTTGAGCGCGTCCTCCAACTCGGCGACGGAGGTGACCTTCTCAACCTTGCGCAGCAGTCCTTCTTCGGCGGACTCTGCGTCCTGGTCGGAGCGAAGTGACGCAAGCCGGACCTTGGGGATGAAGTGGTCATCGTCGGCGAGCTGCCGCTGGTTCATGAACGCTGGCGAAACGATCTCGATCCCGGCGAAATGGAGGTGATCGAGGATCTTCTTGCGGAGCAGCGAACGCGTGCTGATGATACGCAACCTTCTTCTGCTCTCGTCAGAAGCGGCCGGCGAACCGCCGGCGCGTTCCTGCTCTGCTTTCGCCTCGTCCCTGTCGGCGAAGAGCTGGCCCGCAACGCGGTACGTCACGGAGAAGTCGCCGAGATCTGTGATGAGCACGGTGCTCTTGTGCAGCCCGGCGTCCGCGCCGGCCTCCTTCAGAATCCGCGCAACCACATCGTTCGGCCACTCGTACCCCAGCGAAACCTCAGCGAAGACCACCGCTCCGTCGTCGCGGGTGATGACCTGCAACGGCTCCGTCACGAGTTGCAGGTTTGGAATCAGCGTGACGCCCCCGTCTGCGGTCTCCACCTCGGTGTGGAGCAACTTCTGATCCGTGACTCCGCCGAACAGGTCACGGGATTGGATGTAGTCGCCCTTCGAGAAGCTGCCTCGATTGCTCAGGATCAACCCGGCAAAGAAGTTGCCGACGTACGTCGTGGACGTGAGACCGATGATGGCCGCAATCAGTACGCCGTAGAACGTCAGGACGGAATCACGCACGCTGTCGTCGAACGGGAATGCGAGGATCAGGCCGAGGCCGACGAGCACCCCCGACACAGCGAGGACCCCTTGGAGACGCATCCGTGCCTTGCGATGGTGCCGCTTGTCGCTCCACCTGCGCAGCAGCAAGGCACCTGCGAGCGCGATGAGAACCCCCAGACCGATGATCCCTGCGAACAGGAAATACTCGCTCGCCGTCGCAGCGAGCATCATGTTGGCGATTTGCCCGTCACGCTCGAGAAGTTACCGCGGTCGTCGAGACCTTGCCGTTTCAGTGGGCTCGTGCAACGTGGAGCAGCAACGCCTTGAACGCATGCAACCGGTTTTCGGCCTGGTCGAACACGCGAGATCGTGCGTGCTCCATCACCTCGTGCGTCACCTCTTCGTCACGGTGCGCCGGGAGGCAATGCATGAAGATCGCATCCGAGGCAGCGGCGGAGAACACGCCGGCATCAACCTGATATTCCAAGAAGAGTTGCTTGCGCTCGGCTGCCTCCGACTCATGCCCCATCGATGCCCAGACATCCGTGTATACGACGTCCACACCCGAAACGGCTTCACCGGCATCGTTGGTGACCACCACGCTGCCGCCGTACTGCTGACCGAGGTGCTCCGCTTGGGCGACGACGTCCGGATGTGGTTCGTACCCGGTTGGCGAGGCGATGCGCATGTGGATTCCAGACATCGTTGCCCCGAGCATGAGCGAGTGGCACACGTTGTTGCCGTCCCCGAGATAGGCAACCGTTGCGCCCGCCAGCGGCCTGTGCTCGGCAATCGTCTGGAGATCGGCAAGCGCCTGGCACGGGTGGCTCCTATCCGACAAGAGATTGATGACGGGAGCGCTTGCGTGATCGGCGATGGCGACGAGGTTGTCGTGGTCGAATACGCGCAGGGCCAGCACGTCGAGATACCGGTCGAGCGTCCGGGCGACGTCTTCGACGGCCTCACGCTTCCCCAAACCCACTTCGTCGGCTTTGAGCACCACGGGGTGGGCACCGAGATCGACCGTGGCGACCTCACACGACACCCTGGTACGAGTCGACGGCTTCTCGAAGAAGAGGCCGACCCGTTGCCCATCGAGGCGACCGGCGAACGCTCCGGGATCGGATTTCATCGCGGCAGCCGTTTCCAGCACTTCCGTGAGCCCCTCCGGACCGAGATCCGGCACCATCAGGTAGTCCGTCATGAATCCTCCTCGCCTCCGGCGCCGCGCAGACTGGCTCCCAGCCCTGCGGCGGCCGCGATCATTCGTTCTCGCTCTCCGGCAATCTCGTCACTGTCGAGGGTTCGATCCTCGGCCCGCAACCGATACCTGACCGCAAGCGAACGGCGTGCGGACGCCTCCGGGCGGTACTCGTCGAAGAGGTTTGCGCTCTCGACGAGCGTGCCGGCAGCGGTGGTTGCCTCCAAGAGGTCTCGAGCCAGCACGCCGGGGGGCACGTCGAACGACAGGTCGAAGTCGACGTGCGGATAGGTCGGCACGGGCTGCATCTGTGCCGGCGGTGCGGGGGCGATGACCGGTTCGAGATCGATCTCGAGGACACCCACGCGCGTGTCGATGTCGAACTGAGCTGCCGCGGCAGGGTGCAGTTCCCCGGCGATGCCGACTGCCTTGCCGTCAACCATCACGGTGGCGCTGCGGCCGGGATGCAGACCCGGATGGGCCTCGGGAACCCGCTGCAGCGGGCGGCCAACCACCCGCGAGATCGCTTGGACGACCGCAAGGGCTGTGGCGCCGTTCGCCGGCTGGGCATCCTGCTCGAAAGACCGCGCGCCGAACGGTCCGGCGACGACCACGGCGAGCCGCTCCGGCTGCGCCGGGACTCGGCTGTCTTCGGACCAGGGCTCGGAGTAGAACACGCGTCCGGATTCGAACAGCGCAACGGATCCTGCTCCACGATTGAGATTGTCACGCACATTCCGCAACAGTGCCGGAAGCAGGCGTTGCCGCAGCTTGCCCTGGTCCTCCCGCAGCGGATTCCGCACGGTCACGACGCGATCGGCACCGCCCTCGGTGAAGGCGTCGAGTTCCTCCTGCGACACGAACGGCAGGTTCATCGCCTGGAACAACCCCATACCCCGCAGCGCCTCGTGTACACGTCGCGTGCGCCGCTGACCGTCGGTGAGCCCACCGGCCTGACCTGTCGGCAACGTCTCGCCGAAGGTGTCGTAGTCGGAGAGTCGGGCGATCTCTTCGATGAGGTCGGCGGGACGCGTCAGGTCCGGCCGATTCGTCGGAACCGTCACCGTCAGCACGTCGCCGGTGGTGTGCACATCGAGTCCGAGCCGTCCCAACAGCTCGCTGCTGCGTTCGGCCGTGAACCGCTCGTCGAGGATGCGCCGCACCTCCGACGCCTCCAGGGTCACCACGAGCGGCTCGAAGGAGTTGGCGATCACATCGACCGTCTCCGCTCCGATCGTGCCGCCGCTGATCTCAACGAGGAGATCGCAGGCCCTGGCGTTGGCGAGCGGCGCCAGGTTGGGATCGACGCCGCGCTCGAACCTCGCCGAAGCCTCTGATCGCAGGTCGTGCCGGCGCGAGGTGTGCATGACCGTTGCGGGATGCCACGACGCCGCTTCCATCAACACGTGGCTCGTGTCGGCGGCGACTTCGGAGCGGGCGCCACCCATGACTGCGGCCAGCGAGGTCGGACCCTCGTCATCGACGATGACGAGGTCCTCTGGAGTGAGCGCACGCTCGCTTCCGTCCAGGGTCGTGAGCACCTCGCCTGCGGCCGCCCAACGGACGTCCAGGCGACCCCCGGCGATCCGTTCGGCGTCGAAGGCGTGTAGGGGGTGTCCGAGCTCGAGCATCACGTAGTTCGTGACGTCGACGACGTTGGAGATGGCGCGGACCCCAGATCGCCGCAGGCGCTCGCGCAACCACAGCGGCGACTCGCCGATCGTCACCCCGCGAATCTCCCGCGCCACGAAGCGGTTGCAGCCGTCGGGAGCCGAGATCGAGATCGAGATCGACGCGGGGCCGTCCGCCGTCGGCCCGACCCCTACCGGCGGGATCCGGTAGTCGATTCCGAACCATGCGGCCAGCTCGCGGGCGACCCCGACCATGCCCATCACGTCGGGGCGATTGTTGGTGACCTCGAGATCGAACACGATATCTGGAAGACGGGCGACCCCGGCGAACGGGAGGCCGAGTGGCGTTCCGGGATCGAGCACCATGATCCCCTCGTGCAACTCGCCCAGCCCGAGCTCACGCTCTGAGCAGATCATCCCGTGGGATTCGACACCTCGGATGTTGCGCCTGCCGATCTCGAAGCCACCGGCCAGAACCGACCCGGGGACGGCGACGGGCACGATTGCGCCCTCGGCGAAGTTCCATGCCCCACAGATGATCTGGTGCAGTTCCCCGTCTCCCAGATCGACATGCGTCACCCGTACCTTGTCGGCGTCAGGATGCGCCTCGATGCGCTCGACCTTGCCCACCACGACATCAGTCCAATCAGCGGTGATCTCCTCAACCGACTCGACGGCGTGTCCGAGGTAATCGAAGGCGCGCGTCAACTCGTCGACCTCCGTCGTCGGTAGGTCGATGTAGTCACGCAGCCATTGCAGAGAAACACGCATCGGTCACCCCGGGAACTGTTGGAGGAAGCGCAGATCGTTCTCGATGAAGATCCTCATGTTGTCGACGCCGTGACGTACCTGGGCCAGCCGCTCGACGCCCATGCCGAACGCAAAGCCGGTCACCGTTTCCGGGTCGTAGCCAACTGCCTCGAAGACATTGGGATCGACCATCCCGCAGCCGAGCATCTCCAACCAGCCGGAGCCTTTGCACACGCGGCACGAGAGGCTGCCTCCGTCACAGTTGAAGCAGGACACGTCCAGCTCGGCGGAGGGCTCCGTGAACGGGAAGTAATGCGGCCGCATCCGGACCGTGGTCTTCGGGCCGAAATACTGACGGGCGAACTCGGCCAGGGTGCCCTTCAGATCCGAGAACGTGATGTTCTCGTCGACGGCGAGACCCTCGATCTGGAAGAAGACCGGGAGGTGCGTTGCGTCGATTGTGTCGTTCCGATACGCCCGACCCGGCGCCACGATATAGACCGGCGGGTCGTGCGCTTCCATGTAGCGCGCCTGAATCGGCGACGTGTGAGCCCGCAACAGCATCTCGTCCTCGGGTTTGCCATAGTCGAGATACATGGTGTCCGACTCGAGGCGCCCCGGGTGGTCCGGAGGCGTGTTGAGCGCATCGAAGTTGTACCAGGCGAGCTCGGCCTCAGGGCCTTCAGCTACGTGATAGCCCAGACCGATGAAGATGTCCGAGACCTCGTCGATGACCTGTTGGATCAAGTGGAGACCGCCGGTGGGAATCGCGCGGTAGTCGAGCGTCACGTCGATGGCTTCGGCTGCGAGTTGTCGCTCCTCGGCGGCAGCATCGAGCAAGGCGCGGCGTTCGTCGATCATTGCCTGGATGGCGACGGCCGCCTCGTTGATGGTGCGCCCGGCCTCGGCGCGTGCTTCGGCCGGCAGTGAGCCGAGCCCCCGCCGCGCTCGTGCGATCGCAGATTCACGCCCGACGACCTCCGTCTCGACGGCGGTCAGGACGTCGAGCGAGTCGGCGGCAGCGACGGCGGCAGCTGCCGACGCCCGGAGTTCGTCGAGGGATGGGTCCATGGAGCCGGTCAGGTTAGTCGTGGCCGCCGGGGCATCCCCTGTGCCGGTCATCGTGTCCTCCAAATGCAAGAGGCCCGAGGCGGCAAGCCTCGGGCATCGGTCGTGGTGGTCGTTTCAGCGGTGTCAGTCGCGCGGGTTCGACCGGGCCGATGCCCGGTGGATAAATGCGTAAACCGTACGTCGCTGGGTCACCCGCACAGTGTAACCACTCTCTCCCGCGGCGGTCTAGACCCGCAGCGCATACATCACGAGCCCGGCAGCGACCGCTGCATTGAGGCTCTCGACGCCGCCCTGAAGCGGGATCGTGATGCGCTGATCGGCCGCGGCGACTATCTGACCCGGCAATCCCCGGGCTTCGTTGCCGATCAGGATGGCGACGGGGCCGGTTCTCTCGATCTCATCTGGCGAACGGCCGTCGACCGCGACTGTCGCAATCGTGTGCAGGCCGGCGGACTCGAGTGTGCTCAACGACCCATCGGGCAGCGCCGACACGTGCGCCCCGAACTGCGTTGCAGCTGCAGCACGAACCACCTTGGGGCTCCACACATCCACGGTTCCGGGACTCACCGCAACCGCATAGCCGAGGGCTGCCGCGGTGCGGATGATGGCGCCCGCGTTGCCGGGATCCGCCACCTCCCAGAGCACAACCGTGTCGATCCCGGCGAGCGGATCGGGCTCCGGAATCCTGGCCACGGCGACCGGGCCCCTCGGGTGATCGGTCCCCGCCAGTCGCCGAAGCACCGACTGTCCCACCGTGGTGACCGGAATCCCGGCCTCATGGCCCAGCTCCTCGGTCGTCACGTCGCTCTCGGCGCGGAAGATCTCCGTGATCTCTGCCCCGCTCGCCAGCACGTCGGCCACCTGATGCGGTCCCTCGACGAGTGTCTGCGAAGCGGCGCGGCGACGGCGGGCGTCGTGCAGCTTCGCCAGCTCCACGATCTTGGGGTTCCGCACCGACGTGAGCACCTGCTTGTGGTGGCTCACGTGCCGGTCTAGGCGGCGTCGGCGCTTGCGGTCGCAGCAACCTCGACTAGCGAAGCAAAGGCCGCCGGATCGTTGACGGCCATCTCAGCCAGCATCTTGCGGTCGACTTCGATGTCCGCGGCCTTGAGGCCCGCCACGAACTTCGAGTATGTCGTCCCATGTTGGCGGGCAGCGGCGTTGATGCGCTGGATCCACAACCGGCGGAATTCGCCCTTGCGAGCGCGACGGTCCCGGTACGCATACTGCATCGAGTTGAGCGTCTGCTCACGAGCGGTGCGATACCTGCGGCTCCTCGCCCCGGTGTAGCCCGAGGCGCGATCCATGACCTTGCGGCGCTTCTTCCTTGCGTTGACGGCGCGCTTGACTCTCGCCATTGCTCAGCCCTCCTAGCGTCCGAGCAGGCGTGCGGCCCGCTTCGCATTGCCACCGGTCAATGTCGACTCACCGTCGACACGACGCCAGCGGCGTGCGTTCTTCTTGTGGCGGTTGTGGCCACGCCAAGCTTTCTGGTGTCGGATCTTGCCGGATCCGGTCACCTTGTACCGCTTGGCGGCACCCTTGTGGGTCTTCTGTTTCGGCACGTTCTCACGCTCCTGGCCGGAGGGAGCTACTCCGCTTCGGAGTCCCCGGCGTCTGTGTTGTCGTCGTTGTCCTGCACCCGGCGTTGCTCCTTCTTGAGCGGTGCCAGCACCATCGTCATCTGCCGGCCTTCCAGCCTGGGCATGGTTTCGACGGTGCCGCGGCCTTCGACCTGCTCCGCCAGCCGCTGAAGGATCTCACGCCCCAGTTCGGGGTGTGTGACCTCGCGGCCGCGGAATCGCATCGTGACCTTCACCTTGTCGCCCTCGTCGAGGAACCGTTCAACTCGCTTGCGCTTCACGTCGAAGTCGTTCGAGGAGATCTTCGGTCGGAATTGAACTTCCTTGATGACCGTCCTCGTTTGCTTCTTGCGCGCCTCGCGAGCCCGGACCGACTGCTCGTATTTGTACTTCCCGTAGTCCATCATGCGGACCACCGGGGGTCTCGCATCGGCTGCAACCTCGACGAGGTCGAGGCCCAGCTGATCAGCCAGCCATCGGGCTTCTTCGATCGACTTCAAGCCGATCTGGCCGCCGTCGGGATCCACCAAACGGACTTCGCGGGCACGAATACGCTCGTTGACCCTCGGTTCTCGACTTGTGATAGGAGCTCCTCCTCGGTGGGTTGCAGTTGTTACGACACCCGACGGTCCTGGGACGGCCCAGACGCAAAGCGGGCAGCACGAGAGGTGCTGCCGCATGGGGATGTCGACCTCGGCGCACCCATGAGTGGCCGGGTGGGAAGCAGCGCCTCCGCTTGGTGTCAGTTGTCGACGTGAGTATAGGGGTCGTGCGGCGGCGCCGGTAGCCCTCAATCCCTCATATCTCCAACTCGTCGAGGTCGTGCAGGAGCGCGGCCGTCCGCACGGCTGCCTCGGCCGCCTCGGCGCCCTTGTTGTCCGGTCCAGGACCACTGCGAGACAACGCATGAGACGCTTCGCGAACGGTGAGGACGCCAAACGCCACCGGGGTGTTGGTCTCCAGCATCACTTGCTGAAGTCCCTCCGAGGCGCGATGTGCCACGTGGTCGTAGTGGTCGGTCTCACCGAGGATCACCGCACCCAATGCGATCACCGCATCGTGCGTTGCCGCAAGCCGGCGGGCGACGAGCGGAAGCTCGAATGCACCCGGGACTTCGACAACCGTGATGTCTTCGACACCGGCGGCTTGCAGCCACTGCATGGCCCCGTCACGCAGCCCGGTCGTCACCTGATCGTTGAAGGTCGCCACAGCCATCGCCACTCGCAGGTCTGCGACGGGCGGTAGCGGCCGGTGGGCGCCCTGGCTTTCGAGCTTCATGTTCCGGCACCACCGATCACGTGGCCCAACTTGCTGCGTTTGGTCTCGAGATACTGGATATTGTGCGGTCCAACGCCCACCACATGGTCAATGCGCTCGGCGACCGGGATTCCGTACATCTCGAGCTGTTGCTGCTTCTCGGGATTGTTGGTCAGCAACCGGACGCTGGCGACCTTGAGGTCCGCAAGCACCTGCGCATCGAGCGCAAACGAGCGGAGGTCGGCGTCGAAACCCAGCGCGTGGTTGGCTTCGACCGTGTCGTGCCCTTCGTCCTGCAAACGGTAGGCGGAGAGCTTGTTCAGCAACCCGATGCCGCGGCCCTCATGAGATCGGTTGTACACGATGATGCCCTGACCCTCCGCAGCGATCCGGCGCATGGCTGCATGCAGCTGCGCCCGGCAGTCGCACCGCTGTGAACCGAGGACGTCTCCGGTGAAGCACTCCGAGTGCACGCGGGTGAGGACGCGTTCTTCACCGGCCACTTCGCCCATCACCAGTGCGATGTGCTCGCTGCCGTCGAGCTTGGATCGGTAGCCGATCGCGCGGAACTCCCCGTCTTCGGTTGGAAGGCGAGCCTCGGCCTCCCGTCGCACGACCGCCTCCGTCGCCCATCGGTACGTGACCAATTCGCGGATGGACAGCACGGGCATGTCGTGCGCTGCGGCGAACTCGACCAATCGCCTCCCGCGCATCATCGTTCCATCGTCCTCCACGAGTTCGCAGAGCACGCCGGCCCGCGGGAGGCCGGCGAGTCGGCAGAGGTCGATTGCCGCCTCCGTGTGGCCGGGTCGTGCGAGGACGCCGCCCTGTGTGTAGCGGAGCGGAAAGATGTGTCCGGGCCGGGCGAAGTCCATCGACCCGTACCGCGGGTTTGCCAGCGCTGCGATCGTCGTGGCGCGGTCGGCGGCGGAGATGCCGGTGGACGTGTCGTGAATGAGGTCAACCGAGACAGTGAACGCGGTCGAGAAGGACTCGGTGTTCTGCTGCACCATGAGCGGAAGGGCCAGCTCGTCGAGCCGGAGCGGTTCGAGCGGTACGCAAATCAAGCCGCTCGTGTGCCGCACCATGAACGCGATCTTCTCCGGCGTGGCCGCATTGGCCGCCAGGATCAGGTCCCCTTCGTTCTCTCGGTCCTCGTCGTCCACGACGAGCACGAACTCGCCGGCCGCAAAGGCAGCAACGGCACGTGCGACCGCATCGCTCATCGGCGGTCCTCCATCAGTCGTTCCACGTACTTGGCGATGACGTCGAACTCGAGATTCACCCGTTCGCCCGCGTGGCGCCTACCCAGAACGGTGACCTCGAGCGTGTGAGGGATCAGCACGATCTCGAACCATTGCTGATCGTCGTTCACATCGGCGACCGCCGTGATCGTGAGGCTCACCCCGTCGACGGTGATCGAGCCCTTCTCGACGAGATACCGGCCGGAACCCGGCGTGACGATTCGCAGCCTGCGGGCATCGCCTTCGGCCTCGATCGAGATGATCTCGCCGACGCCGTCGACGTGGCCTTGGACGATGTGACCGTCGAAACGGCCGTCCCCGGACATCGGGCGCTCGAGGTCTACGACGGCACCCGTAACGAGCACCCCGAGGTTGGAGCGTGCGAGCGTTTCTCCCACTGCCTCGACGGAGATGGTGTCACCATCGAGCGCAACGGCCGTCAAACAGACGCCGTTGACGGCGACCGAGTCACCGATCTTCATGCCCGGCCGTGTCCTGGGAGCCGCGATCGTGATGCGGCTTCCGCTCCCGGTCTCCTCGACCGCAACCGCCGTCCCCAACTCAGTGACGATCCCCGTGAACATCAGGCGCTGCTCCGTGGCTCGGCCGTGATGCGGACGTCGGGGCCGAGACGCGTCACGTCGACGATGTCCACGGAAACGGCGTCGTGCAGGGTCTCCCACACGCCCCCCAGCATCGGCACGCCCGTACCGAGTGCGAGCTTGGCACCGAGGTACACCACCACGCGATCGGCATGCCCGCCGCGCAGCAACGCTCCGGCGAGGTGGGCTCCGCCCTCCACCAGTAAATCGACGATGCCCCTGCCGCCGAGATCCTTGACGACCGCGCCGAGGTCCACTCCGGCGACGCCGGGAACCGTGACCACCTCGGCCCCGGGTGGTTCATCCCCCAGCCTGTCGTGGCGGTAGATCAGCGGCTGCCGGTCGTAGAGCTTCGCCCGAGCCGGCAGCGGCCGGGAACCGGCGACGATGACCGCGGCCGGTTGGCGCCTCGCGGGGTCTCCCAGGCGTACGTCGAGGCGCGGGTCGTCGGTGCGCAAGGTACCGGCGCCGACCATCACGGCGTCGCTGCGCTCTCGCAGCAGGTGGACGTCGTGGCGGGCCTGTTCGGAAGTGATCCACTGTGAAGACCCGTCGGCCGCTGCGGTCTGTCCGTCGATGGTTGCAGCCAGCTTCACGGTGACGCGAGGCCGGCCGGTTCGGCGGTGGTGGAAGTATCCAGGATCGAGGGCCTCGCCACCGATCACGTCCGCGTCCGCGACGACCTCGAGTCCGGCGGCGCGCAGACGGTCGATTCCGGTGCCGGCTACGCGCAGATCGGGATCGGCCACCGCCACCACGACGGTGGCGACTCCGGCCTGTATCAATGCTTCAGTGCACGGTGGGGTGCGTCCGTGATGGTTGCATGGCTCCAACGTGACGTATGCCGTGCCACCTGCCGCGCGAGAACCGGCTTCCTCGAGCGCAACGATTTCAGCGTGGGGGCCGCCGGCCATCTCATGGGCTCCTTCACCGACGACGGCGCCTTCCGCGTCGAGTATGACGGCGCCGACCCTGGGGTTCGGGTGCGGATGGTGGGGTGCAGCCAGTGCGAAGGCGCGCTCGAGTGGCGACAAGCTGTGCCGCGGCTCGGCTCGGTTGTCGGACTGCGCGCGTCGCGACACAGCGCCCTCCTTCTTCCATCCGGACTGTCACCGTCGGCTCCGGGGTTCCACCGGATCCACCCCTAGCGGGGGTCGCGGACTTTCACCGCCGGTCGGGAATTGCACCCTGCCCTGAAGGGGGCCTCTTCGTGGAGAGCAGTGTACTCGCGTTCGTGCGGCGGAACGGCCGAGGCTCAACCGGTCCGTCGATCCACCTGGTAGTTCGATCCCGGCTGTCGCTTGGCGAACTCCTTCATCTCCGCCGCAACGGCTGACGCCTCCCATTCGGAACCGAAGGATCGCTGCAGGTTCGTTGCCACGCCGATCGCCAGCGTGGCGACCGGGTAGCGGCCGGTGTGACCCCGCCGATCGGTCGCCACGATGCCCGCTGCGGCGTGTCCGGCGTCGTAGAAGGCGTCGATGCCGCTGTCCCAGTACTCGATCAGCGTCTTGCAGTAGGCATCGACGGCGAGCGCATCGAGGATCGCAACGAAATCGTCGCCCCCGATGTGACCGAGGAAGACGTCACCGTTCGCCGCAGCCGCAGACTTCCTCAGGCATTCCGCACAGAACGAGATCACGCGATCTCCGCGGAGAAACCCGTACGCATCGTTGAACGTCTTGAAATCCGTGATGTCGACGTGTGCCACGGCTACCGGTCGGCCCTGACCTACCCGGGTCCGGAGCGTGTCCGCGATCGCGGCATTGCCCGGGAGGCCCGTCAACGGCGACAGGTTGCGGAGCTGCTTGGCGCGGCGGAGCACCGTTCTGATCCTGGCCACCAGCTCCTCGAACACGTAGGGCTTCTCGACGTAGTCGTCGGCCCCAGCTCGCAGCCGACGCACCTTCGTCTCGGTCGCACCATCAGCGCTCAGGACGATGACCGGCGTCGCCGTGGTCGCCCGACCCGTAGCGAGACTCCTGAGGAGCGCCGGGCCGCTGCCCCTCGGTAGGTCTGGATCGAGCAGGACCATGTCGGGCGACCCACGCTCTGCCGCCATCAATGCGGCTGCTGCCGTCGCGGCGTGCTCGGCGGCAAAGCCGAATCTCTCGAGTTCCGAAACCAACCAGGTCGCATGGTCGGCGTCGCGGTCGACGACCAGGATCGACTGTCGCATCCAACTCCCGAGAACAGGCCCCTCGGCAGATGTGGTCACCTGCCGCCCATCTCTGCTGTGCGCCGGAGTTCGGCAACCGCTGCAACCGGGTCGGCGGCACCGAAGACGGCGCTTCCGGCTACGAAGACCTCCGCTCCAGCGGCTCGTGCAGATCGTATCGTCTCCGGTGCGATGCCACCATCGATCTGCAATGCGACATCGAGGCCGCGTACGTCGATGAACTTCCGGGCCGTCTCCACCTTCGCCAGGACCGAGGCGTCGAACGCTTGCCCGCCGAAGCCTGGTTGCACCGACATGACCAGCACCATGTCCGTCAGCTCCACGTACGGCTCGATTGCAGCAAAGGGCGTTGGTGGATTGATCACGAGCCCGAAGCGAAGCTCCTCCTCACGAGCCCTCCGCGCCACTTCCGTCGGGTCGGGGTGCGCCTCGATGTGGATCGTCACCACGTCGGCTCCGGCACGGCGCAGCGGGCTCAGATACTCGAGCGGGTTCGTGATCATGAGGTGACAATCGAACTCGAGAGTGGTCACCGGTCTGATCGAGGCGATGACGGGGATGCCGAGGGAGATGTTGGGAACGAAGTGCCCGTCCATGACGTCGATGTGCAGCGAATCCACGTGCGGCGCCACCGTGCGGATCTCCGCCCCGAGCTTGCTGAAGTCGGCGGCGAGAATCGAGGGCGCAATTCGAACGGGCTTGATCACGCAACGAGCCTAAACCGACGGAGCCGGCGACTTGCGCTGTAGCCTCCCTGTGCTCGTGAAGGAGGGATTCTGGACCGATATCGTGTTTCCCCGGGCACACCACTCGACCTGGCCGGCTTCAGCCCCGACGACACCGGCGACTTCGACGGAGGCAAGCGGGCTGGGCGCAAACACCTCAAAGACCTACGCCGCCAGCTCGCCGAGCTGCAGCGACTGCTGTGGGCAGACGGTCGCCGCAGCGTGCTCGTCGTGATCCAGGCGATGGACACGGGCGGCAAGGACGGCGCCATCCGAAAGGTCTTCGAGGGCGTGAATCCTCAGGGGGTCAGGGTCGCCAACTTCAAGGCTCCGACGGAACGCGAGCTGGCCCACGACTACCTGTGGCGGGTGCATCAGCAGGCGCCGCGGGACGGCGAGATCGCCGTGTTCAACCGCAGTCACTATGAAGACGTCCTCGTCGTTCGCGTCCTCGGCCTCGCGCCTGAGGAAGTGTGGCGCAAGCGGTACGACCACATCGCCGACTTCGAGCGGATGCTGGTCGATGAAGGCACGACGATCGTCAAGTTCTATCTCAACATCTCGAAGGAAGAGCAGGCCGAGCGGCTTCAAGCCCGCCTCGACGATCCGACCAAGCGGTGGAAGTTCAACGCCGGCGACCTGGATCACCGCGAGTTGTGGCATGACTACATGGCCGCATTCGCGGAAGCGATCTCGCGCACCACCACTGCGGATGCACCCTGGTACGTCGTCCCTGCCAACAAGAAGTGGTATCGGGACATCGTGATTGCAACCACACTCGTCGAGACGTTGCGAAACCTCGAACTGAGCTATCCGGAGGCCGACGAGGGGCTCGACGACACCGTCATCACGTGACGCTCAACCGAACAGCGTGATGTACATGCCGTCCGTGTCCGTGAGGTGCGGACCCAGCAACATGCCATCTCCCCAGGTTCTCCCCGGCAAGTTGGGCGGAGGGCGACCCCCGAACTCGCGGGCGATGTCGATGGTCTCCTCCGGGAACACGGTGCACACCGAATAGACGAGGCACCCGCCTGGACGTAGCAGCGGCAGGCTTGCAGCAACGAGGGCCCGCTGTAGCTCAGCCATCCGCACCGGGTCCCCTGGATCGAGACGTGACTTGATCTCGGGCCGTCGCCGCACGGTGCCGAGCCCGGTGCATGGAGCGTCGAGCAGGATGCGGTCGAACCCACCTTCTGGAAAGGGCGGCCGCCTGCCGTCGGCGATCACCCACAAAGCGCCGACGCCGAGGGCTTTCATGCGGCGGGCTGCGTTGCGGGTGCGTCGAGCTCTGCTGTCGGCGGCGACGAGTACGCCCTCGCCCTCCATGGTGTCCCAGAGCGCTGCAGTCTTGTTGCCGGGCGCCGCGGCGACGTCGAGGACCCGCTCGCCGGGTCGGGCTCCCACCGCGTTCGCGACTGCCACGGACGCACCGTCCATCACGACGACCGCGGCGCCGGCGGCAACGACGGCTGACCGCTCTGCGACGTGGGCGGCGCCCGGAATCCCTGCGATCGGTGTGCCGATGGCGCTGGAGCCGGGGCGAATCCGGACACCGATCTGGGGCACTTCGAGCGTGGCTTGGAGGAACTCGTCCGCCTCGCTCATGCCCCAGGAGGCTATGAGCCGGTCGCGCAGCCACCGCGGTGCAGCTACCGCCCACGCTGCGGCCTGGCCGGCGTCGGTCGACCTCGGCTGAAATCCCCCGGCAACCTTGCGCAGGATCGCATTGACGAATCCGGCCGCCTGCGGCACAGCTCCCTGCTTGACGCCCTCGACGGTGCTGTTGACCACGCCGTGAGCGTCGCCGCCCGTCATCAGCTCCATGACGCCGACGCGCAGGGCGGCTCTCACGACCGGCTGCACCTCGTCGAGCGGCCGGCTGCTCAGCTGCTGGATCGTGGCGTCCACCGGGGGCAACAAGCGGAGCGTCTGCTGGACGAGTCGATGGACGTTTCGCTGCTCCGGTCCCCCGGCATCGGCAAGCAGTACGTTGGAATGCGCACCCTCGTCCACGATTCGAGCGATGAGGGTCGCCGCCAGCGCTCGTGCCGCCACTCCCTCGCTCACGGGTCGACAATGGCGGGCTCGCGCCGCCGGCCATTCATCCAGGTGAGGGCGGCGATTGGTCGCTTGCCTGCGGGCTGCACCCTGCGCATCGACAACCCGCCGTCGCCGGTGCCCAGGATCACGTCATCACCCACCATGTCGATGCGGCCCGTCGCTACACCAGCCTCCCCAACCGGCACCGCCTCCCAGACCTTCAGGCGCTGGCCGGCGATCTCCAGCCACGCACCGGGCCTGGGGTTGTAGCCGCGTACCCGCCGCGCCAGTTCCTCGGCCGGCTGCGAAGGGTCGAGCTTCCCTTCCTCCGTGTGAAGGCGAGCGGCGTAGGTTGCCGCTGCCGAGATCTGTGCCGCCGGCTGCAAGGCGCCCGCCATGTAGGCCGGCAGCGCCTCGGACAGGAGCTCGCCGGCGAGATAGCTGAGGCGCGCCGTCAGCGTTCCGCCCGTCTCGTCGTCCTCGATCGGAGTCTCGACGGCTGAGATGATGGGCCCGGTGTCCATGCCCTCGTCGAGATGCATCAGGCTGATCCCCGTCACGGCGTCACCGGCCAGGATCGAACGTTCCACCGGCGCGGCACCTCGCCATCTCGGCAGCAACGAGAAATGCAGATTGACGAATCCGGCTCTCGTGGTTGCGAGCGCCTCACTCCCCAGAATCCGCCCATAGGCCACCACCACGCCGAGATCGAGCGCATGCCCACGCAGCACAGTCAACAGCTCCTTGGACGACGCCGGCTGTGCGACCTCGATGCCCCACTCCGCAGCGGCAAGCTTCACGGGTGGCGGAGCCGGACGGCCGCTGCGTCCCTTGGGTGCGTCGGGCCTCGTGACCACGACGGGAACGTCTGCGACGTCGAGAAGGGCGGCAAGCGGCGGGACGGCGGCAGACGGCGTGCCCAAGAACGCGGCTCGCATCAGCGAAGCTCGTCGGCCATGCCGAGCGCCTCGCGCCGAAGGTCGCGTAGTGCGGCCTTCCTGGTCCGCTTCGGCAACCGCTCGAGGAGCAGAATGCCGTTGAGATGATCGATCTCGTGCTGCAGCACCCTTCCCATCAGCTCGTCACCCTCGTATTCGACTTCCTCGCCGTGCAAGTCGAGTCCGCGAGCTCTTGCGTATGCGGGTCGGGCGATCGGCCAGAAGCGGCCCGGAACGGACAAGCACCCCTCGTCGAAGGTCCACTCGTCAGACGTCTCGACGATTTCCGGGTTGATCATCACGAACGGCCCATCGCCTGCATCGGCGACAAAGAGCCGACGGGACACGCCGATTTGGGGTGCCGCCAAGCCCACGCCTGGGGCCTCGTACATGGTCTCGAGCATGTCGTCGACCAATCGCGCGAGATCGCTGGTGATCTCGTCGATCGTGGCAGCCGGGGTGCGCAACACCGGGTCGCCAAACGTCCGGATCGGATAGAGGGGCATGAGACGAGGAGCATAGAGTCCGCGCCACCAGGGCGGATTCCCCGGTTCGGGACCGGCTCCCGAGCCGCGCTTGGACGAGGGGTACGCGGGTCACCGGCGCACCGGTCGGCGAGACCGACGCAAGCCGTCAGAGTCGCACCGGGTCCGCATCGATCCGGACTTTGGCACCGCCGTCCCGCCACGATTGCACCAGCGAACGGAGCCTGAGCTTCGTAGCCCGCAAATCGGGCGCCGACACCAGCCAGCGAACGCCGTCACCGCTGACCGCCGGTCCCCGCACATCGGCATCGAGACCCGCCTGCCGCAGCTGAACGTCCGCATCGTCGGGCGGGTCGGTGACCTCCACAGCGAGCAGCTGTGTCACGGGAGGGAAGGCGGCCTCCACACGCTCTGCGAGAAGCGCGTTCAGCAGGTCGGCGGGGCGTCCGTGGCGCAACGCATCGAACACGCGATGGCCGGGCTGACCGGTCTGAATGAGACAGCGGCGGCCCCGGCCTCGCTCGACCGTGAGCGCGACGCGAGCGAGAGTCCGCAACGCATCCTCCTCAGCCCGATAGTGGGGTGCGAGTACGAGCGCATCCGCGTCGATGACGACGCTCAGCGCCATGTCGTGAACCTCGGGGAGGTCCCGTGCGGTCCCGACCTGCACACCCTTCTGCTCGCCGACTCGCCCGACATCGTCACCGATGCTGCGGCGCAGCTCTGAGATGACACGGCCAACTCCCGCCCCGAGCGCTTGGAAGCGCGACCCGCCGCATGCCGCACACGCCCCAAGCCGGGTCTCGCAACGCTGGCACACGTCGCCCCGCGTCACCGAGGCGGCACAGCTCGGGCATCGCCGCAGCTCGCCACAGCTGACACAACGAAACGCTGCTGCGTCCCCGTGGCGCGGTACGAACACGAGCACCTGTCCCCCGCGACGGCGCACCCCCCGGATGGCCTGAACGGTTGCCTGCATCACAACGGCGCCACCGGGTGGTTCCTCGGTCCGGTCGGCGATCTCGACGAGCGGCCACACTCGCGTCGATGGCTCAGGAAGCTCGACGCCGGCGGCCATGGCCTCGACCGTTGGCACGGGCCCCAGGAACACCAAACCAAAGCGCTCGGCGGACGCACGCCGGCGAACGACGTCGCGAACGCTGGTCGTGGGAGTCTGTGGAGCCTTCATCGCGGCGCGACCCTCCTCGATGACCACGACGAGTGCCAGGTCGCCCATGGGCCAGAAGGCCAGCTCGCGTGTTCCGATCAGGAGGTTGCCCCCGCTCTGCTGGGAGACAACCCACGTGGCCGTCACCTCCGCGGCGGCTGCCGAGGAAGTCACGACCGGTGTGGGCACACCGAGGGCGGCCGCGACCGAAGCAGCCACAGATGATGCCTCGCGCACCGTCGGTGCGATGACGGCTGCATTGCGCCCAGCGGCGAGCACCTCTGCCGTGAGGCCGGCCACGGTCTCTCCCCACGGTCCGCCTCCCACGAGATAGGTCGCCCGCGTTCGTGTCCCGGCGGCCGCAGCGGCGCTCACCTTGGGGAGCGGCGACGGCAACCGCTTTGGTTCCGTCGGCGTGAGCTTGCGCCGGCGTGCGACGTTGGGCGGACCCGTCTTGCTGAGCATCACCGAGAGTGGGGCGACATAGTGAATCGAGGCCCATCGCAATGTCTCCAGCAGCCGTGGCGTCAGCACCGAGAAGTCGCCCACGATGGCCGCAATGTCCTTGAGGTTCCCGCGGTCATCACCGGTCCGCACGTGCGTCACGACCCCCCGCAGCCGACGGCCGCCGAGAGGAACTCTGACGAGGGAGCCAACAGTGACCTCGCCGAGGGCATCCGGCACCCGGTACGAGAATCCGTCGTCGACGGCGAAGGTCGGCAGATTCGGAACGACCTGAGCGATGCGGGTCAGTCGAGGGCTCCATTGCGCATGAGCCGGATGCGATCCCACAGGCGCTCCGCCACTTCGTCCTTCGACATCAGCTTCCACGGTTCGCTCTGGCCATCCGGAGTGACGATCAGCACCTCGTTGGTCTCAGTGCCAAACCCGGAGCCCGGCTTGCTCACGTCGTTTCCCACGAGGAGGTCGACACCCTTGCGTTGCGTTTTTGCCACGGCTTCGTCGAGCGAGCCCGATTCGGCGGCGAAACCAACCAGGAACGGTCGCGGGCTCATCTCTGCCACGCCGGCCAGAACGTCAGGGGTTGGCATCAACTCGATCGCCGGTGTGCCATCTCGTCTGCGCAGCTTTGCGTCCGATGCCGCCGCAGGACGGAAGTCGGCGACGGCCGCAGCCATGACCGCGACGTCCATGTCGGCGGCACGCGACCAGACGGCGTCCGCCATCTCCTCGGCCGTCTCCACGGCAACCACACTGACTCCGGCCGTTTCCACCGGGGATGCCGAGGTGACGAGCGTCACGGCCGCCCCGCGTCGTGCCGCAACGGCGGCGATGGCGTTGCCCATCTTCCCTGACGAACGGTTCCCGATGTAGCGAACCGGATCGATCGGCTCGCGGGTGCCGCCGGCCGTGACGATGACACGCCAGCCGTGGAGGTCGGCATGGGATACCGCCCGCGCCACGACTTCGAGCAGCTCCTCGGGCTCAACCATCCGGCCCGCGCCCTCGTCGCCGCCGGCCAGGGCTCCGCGTGCCGGCCCCACGATGTGCGCTCCGTCACCGCGCAAAGTTGCGATGTTGCGCTGGGTGGCCGGGTGCTCCCACATCTCGGTGTGCATGGCGGGCGCAACGATGAGCGGCGTACCCCACGCCGCCAGGACCGTCGTCGAGAGGGCGTCCTCGGAGAGACCTGAGGCGATGCGAGCGATCGTGGCAGCGGTTGCCGGCGCGACGACGACGGCATCGGCCCATTTCGCGAGGTGGGTGTGGGGGCTCGGATCGTCTCCACCGAACAGGGCAACGATTGGCTGCTCGCCGGTGATGGCGCCGAAAGTCTGAGGACCGATGAATTGGGCTGCCGAACGCGTCATGATCGTCCGGACGGCAGCACCCTGTTCGATCAGACGCCGCGCCAGGATGGCGGACTTGTACGCAGCTACGCCGCCGGACACGCCGAGCACGATTCGGCGGCCGGTCAGCACGGCGCCGTCACTCCTCCTCGGAGATGGTGTCCAGGGTCACCTTGTCGTCGTCAATCTCTTCGAGTGCGATCGACAGCGGCTTGCGGGACAGCGAGTGGACCTGTGGCGGCACGTAGGCACCGAAGCCCTCACCGAGCTGATTGAAGTAGGCGTTGATCTGCCGGGCGCGACGGGCGGCCAGCACAACGAGACCAAAGCGAGATTCGGTCTTGCTGAGCACGCGGCCGAGAGGTGGCTCGATCATCGTGTGGAACTCTCCTGAAAACGCGGACGACCCGCAGTCGCTGCGGGATCACTGAGCATCATAGCGGACCCGGCGCTCGACTCGGGTGACGCCGGTCTTTGCCGTCCGTGCGCAGGTGGCGGACGATCTCGTCGACGACTTGGGCGACGGAGCGCTCGGACGTGTCGACGACGAGATCGAACTGTGACGGTTCGAGATAGTCGACGCCGTAATACTCCTGGTATCGGAGCCGCTCGGAGGCAACACGCTCGTCGATCGCTCGGAGCGTCGCCGCCGTGTCGACGTTCTCGCCCTCGGTGGCGCGATCATCGCCGAAGATACGCGAGGCAGCGACCGCACGGCTCACGTCGAGGAAGACCTTGATGGACGAAGGTATGAAATGCCACGCAAGCCGCGCATCCATGACGAAGTCGTCCTGCTGCTCGGAGAATCGCACCGTCCGCGCATCGATCTCACGGTCGATCGCGTCGTCACGCTCAGCTCGCCTCGACAATTCGAGGATCGTCATTTCGCGCTCCGCCGCCATCTCGCGCATGAAATCGCCCGCCGATACGTGAGCGAACCCGAGGCGATCGGCCAGCGCTCTCGCCACCACGCTCTTGCCAGACCCGGGCAGTCCGGAGATGGTGATGATCAACCGCGGTCATCCAGCAGCTCGAGCAGCAGTTCCCTCTGCCGAGATCCCAGGCCGCGGATTCGCCGTGTCTCGCTGATCCCGTGCTCCTCGAGCAGCCGCTTGCTCGTCACCTTGCCCATGCCGGGAAGCGCCACGATGACCGGATAGATCTTGGTGCCGGCGATGATCTCGTCGTCATCTGCTTGCTCGAACACCTCTCGCAATGTCAGCGAGCCCGTGCTGAGCAGCTCCTTCATCTCGGCGCGAGCCCGTCGCGCCTCGGCAGCCTTGGCCAGTGCCGCTGCTCGCTGTTCGTCGGTCATCTCGGGAAGACCCACCGCGCCTCCTCTGCGGAGCGTGAAAGGACTCTATCAACCAGGGCTGCGATCCCCACGGATCATTGCGGCCAGCTCTGCGGCCGCCAAGCCAGGATCCTGCGCACGCGTGATCGGCCGACCCACCACCAGCCAGTCGGCCCCGCGCGCCAGCGCCTCCGCCGGTGTCGCCGTCCGCTGCTGATCGTCGCCGCCCGGCCGGGTGCGTATGCCCGGAATCACCGTCGTCAACTCGGGTGCCACCGTCGCCACGACCCCGAGCTCCAGGGGTGAGCACACGAGACCCTCGCATCCGGCACGGGACGCCACCCGGGCCATCTTCGACACGAGCTTGCCCGGACTGGAGTAGATGCCGACCGCGGCGAGTGCCGCCTCATCGAGGCTCGTCAGCACGGTCACACCGAGAATCCCGGACGGCCCGGCGGCACCGGACGCCAGGCCGGCCGCCGCCGCTTCGAGCATCGCCTGTCCCCCACCGACGTGAGCGGTGACCCAGCGGGCCCCGACCCTTCCCAGCTGGGCGGCAGCCGCCTCCACCTGGCTGGGAATGTCATGGAGCTTGGCGTCTGCGAACACCGGCTTGCCCAGGCTGGCGAGGGCGGCGACGGTGCCTGGACCCGGGCCGTGAAGCAGCCCGAGGCCGATCTTGAAGCCTCCGACGTGCGGAGCGACACGCTTCGCCAGCCGCACCGCCTCCTCGGCGCTGCCCACGTCGAGGGCAACGAGCACGGGAACATCGCTCACCATGGAATTGCCGCTCCGACCAGCTCGGTGACCTCCGTGACGCCATGCCGCTCACAGTACGCCTGCACGCCTTCGAGAAGCTTGGGACCAACTCGCGGTTCCGCAAAGTGTGCGGTCCCGACGGCCACAGCCGAAGCGCCGGCCAGGAGGTACTCCACGACGTCCTCCCCGGTGCGGACACCGCCGCATCCCACGATGGGTAGATCCGGGAGCGCCTGGGACACCTCCCACACGCATCGCAGCGATATCGGCTTGAGTGGAGCCCCCGAGTAGCCGCCGACGACGCCGGACAGCTTCGGTCGCCGGGTCTCCACGTCGAATCCTGCACCCCACACCGTGTTCCCGAGAACGACCCACGATGCGCCGGCGCCGGCTACGGCGTCTGCGATCTCGACGACGTCGATGGCATTCGGCGAGAGCTTGGCGCCGACCGGCACTGCGACCGACGCCACGACGTCGGCGATCACCGCCGCGGCGAGGCGTGCGTCGAGCGCATACATCGGGCCGCCGTCCAGGTTCGGACACGACAGGTTGACCTCGATCGCACGAACCCCTGCCTCCTCGAGCCCGGCGGCGACAGCCGCAAACTCAGCCACTCGGTGGCCGACCGCGGAACCCCACACCTCGACACCGAGTGCTGCGAGTTGCGGTCCGTACTCGCGACTCCATGCGGCCACGCCGGGATTCTGGATTCCGATCCCGTTGAGCATCCCTTCGCCTGCGGGAGCCATCCGCGGAGGTTGGCGCCCTTCCCAAGGCACCACGCTGACCGACTTGGCCACTGCCGCTCCGTACGCCTCGAACGCAACCGTGCGGGCGAAGTCGACGACGGAACCGACGGTACCGCAGGCGCCGATCAGGGGCGTGCGGAGCTCATGCCCTCCCAACGAGGTGCGCAGATCAGTCACTGGCTCTCGCATGATGTGACTGGAGGCTGGCAACGGTGTCGAGACCGCCCCCGGCGCGGAGGCTTTCTGCAAGCAGCCGGCCTCCGCGGACGGTCGTGATGCAGGGAACGTTGTGGCGCGTGGCCGCCTGGCGGATGCTGCTCCCGTCCCCGCGCGCCCGAGTGCCGCTCGGGGTATTGATGACGAGATCGATGCGCCCATCCTCGATCAGCCGGACCGGATCCCACGGTCCTTCACCCACCTTGTCGACATGAGTGACGTCAAGCCCGTTCCTGGCGAGGTGCCCGGCCGTACCGTGCGTCGCCAGGATTCTGTACCCCAGATCGGCGAGCCGGTGTGCCAGGCGAATCCCTTCTGGCTTGTCGGCGTCGTTCAGCGAGATGAAGACGGTGCCGCTCGTCGGCACGACGTGCCCGGCGGCGCGCAGTGCCTTCGCATAGGCCGCCCCAACGGTGGGAGCGATGCCCATGACCTCCCCGGTAGCGCGCATCTCGGGGCCGAGGACGCGGTCCTCTGCGGGAAACCGCTTCCAGGGCAGAACGGCTTCCTTGATGGCGGTGCGTCCCGCCAGCGCCGGCGGGGTGGTCGGCAGCAGCCCTGCAGCACGAAGCTCGGCGATCGAGTCTCCCATCATCACCCGCGTTGCGATCCTTGCCAGCGGCACGCCGGTCGCCTTCGACACGAAGGGGACTGTGCGAGACGCCCGCGGATTCGCCTCGATGACCCAGACCTCGCCGTCCTTGACGGCGAACTGGATGTTCAGCAGCCCGCACACCTCGAGACCGTGTGCCAGCCGGATCGTCAACTCCTCGATCTCTTTGACGACCGCCGGATCGAGGGTTGGCGGCGGGATCACACACGCAGAGTCGCCTGAGTGGATTCCGGCCTGCTCGACATGCTCCATGACCCCGCCGATGTACACCTCGGATCCGTCGCAAATGGCGTCGACGTCGACCTCGATCGCCGATTCGAGGAACCGATCGATGAGCAACGGCTCGTTGGCCAGGTCCATCTCGCCGTGCGTGCGGGCGTAGAGGCTGCCGACGTAGTCCCGCAGTTCGTCGACGTTGTCGACGATGCGCATGCCGCGTCCCCCGAGCACGAAAGACGGCCGAATCAGAACGGGAAAGCCAATGCCCATTGCGACTTGCTCTGCCTCGTGCGGGTTTCGTGCCGTGCCGGAGGCCGGCTGCGGTACGGCCAGCTCGTCACACAGCGCGGCAAACCGCTCCCGGTCCTCTGCGAGCGCAATGGCCTCGGGTGTCGTACCGGCAATGGGAACGCCGGCCGCCTCGAGCGGCACGGAGAGCGACAGCGGCGTCTGTCCGCCGAGTTGGACGATCACCGCAACGGGCTGCTCCTGGGCAACGACGTCCAGCACGTCCTCGGGCGTCAACGGTTCGAAGTAGAGCCGACTCGACGTGTCGTAATCCGTCGAAACAGTCTCGGGGTTGCAGTTCACCATCACCGGCTCGTACCCGGCCTGGGCGAGCTCCAGCGTGGCGTGAACGCAGCAGTAGTCGAACTCGATCCCCTGGCCAATGCGATTGGGGCCCGAGCCGAGCACGATCACGGTTCGGTCTCCGGCGACCGGCGCCTCGTTCTCATCCTCGAACGTGCCATAGAAATAGGGCGTAGCCGCTTCGAACTCTGCGGCGCAGGTGTCCACCGTCTTGTAGGTCCGCATCACACCGGCCGCACTGCGCAGGGCCGTGACCTCATCGGCGCCGATCTCCCAGAGGTGCGCGATCTGCGCATCGCTGAAGCCATACCGCTTTGCGGTTCTGAGCCAGGTGGGATCCTCACGCGACGTGGCAACCTCGGCTGCGACCTCGACGATCTCGAGCATCTGGTCGACGAACCAGGGGTCGTAGCCGGTCACCGCAGCAACCTCGTCAACGGATGCTCCCATCTGCAGCGCATCCGCCGCCGAGAAGATGCGTTCCGGGGAGGGGATCGCCAGCCGCGCCAGCAACTCCGTCAGGGTGCCGGTGGTCGCCTCGGCGGACGGATCGGCGACCAGGCCGCACCGGCCGGTCTCCAGGCTTCGCAGACCCTTCTGCAGTGCTTCAGGGAACGTCCGGCCGATCGCCATCGCTTCCCCGACGCTTTGCATCGACGTGCCGAGCACGGGATCCAACGCAGGGAACTTGGCGAAGTCGAAGCGCGGGATCTTGACGACGACGTAGTCGAGGGCAGGCTCGAACGACGACGGCGTCGCCCCGGTGATGTCATTGGGGATCTCGTCGAGGGTGTAGCCCACGGCGAGCTTGGCGGCGATCTTTGCGATCGGGAATCCGGTGGCCTTCGACGCCAGCGCAGAAGATCGCGACACCCGCGGATTCATCTCGACGACGATGCGCCGCCCGGTTGCGGGATCAACGGCGAACTGAACGTTGGAGCCTCCGGTCTCCACTCCGACGGCGCGAAGGCACGCAATCGCCTCGTCGCGCATCTCCTGGTACTCCCGATCCGAGAGCGTCATGGCAGGCGCCACCGTGATCGAGTCGCCCGTGTGAACCCCCATCGGGTCCAGGTTCTCGATCGAGCAGATCACCACCGCGTTGTCGGCGCGGTCGCGCATGACCTCGAGCTCGAATTCCTTCCACCCCATCACCGATTCCTCGATCAGCACTTCGCCGATCGGGGAAGTGTCCAACCCCGCGGCCACGATCGAGCGCAGCTGCGCCTCGTCGTGTGCCAGCCCGGTGCCGCCGCCACCGAGGATGTAGGAGGGCCGCACCATGGCCGGGTACCCGACGTCGGAGACCGCCCCCAACGCGGCTTCGATCGAGGTCACGTAGTGCGATCGCGCACATGCGATCCCGATCGAGCCCATGATCTCCTTGAAGCGGCCACGATCCTCGGCGGCTTCGATGGCGTCGACGCCTGCCCCGATCAGCTCCACGCCGTACTCGTCGAACACACCAGATTCGGCCAAGGCCATGGTCACGTTGAGGGCCGTCTGCCCCCCGAGCGTCGGAAGAAGCGCATCGGGGCGTTCTCGAGCGATGATCAACGCCACCGCCTCGGGCGTGATCGGTTCGATGTAGGTCGCATCGGCCAGCTCGGGGTCGGTCATGATGGTCGCCGGGTTCGAGTTCACCAGTACCACGCGGAACCCGTCGGCCCGCAACACCTTTACCGCCTGCGTGCCCGAGTAGTCGAACTCACATGCCTGGCCGATGATGATCGGCCCGGAGCCGATGACCAGGATCGAGTCGATGTCCGTGCGGCGAGGCATCAGGTCACCGCCGACACGAACTCGTCGAAGAGGCCGAGCGCGTCGTTGGGCCCTGGCGCTGCCTCGGGGTGGTATTGCACCGAGAACGCCGCCACGTCGTCACAAGCGAGGCCCTCCAGGGTGCCGTCGTTCAGGTTCTGATGCGTCGGCCGGATGCGGCCGAACCGCCCGACTGCGGCCGTGGGCAGCAACCGTGGTCCCGGCATCTCGCCGACGGGCGGTACCGGGGGATCTTCACGAGTCAGAGTCCACAAGTCGACGGCGAAACCGTGATTCTGCGACGTGATCTCGACCCGTCCGTCGGAAAGCCTGCGCACGGGATGATTCCCGCCGTGGTGGCCGAACGGCAGCTTGTAGGTGCGGGCACCGAGGGCCAGCCCGAGGATCTGGTGACCCAGGCAGATGCCGAACACGGGCACCCGGCCGAGCAGGTCTCGCACGGCTGCGATCGTGGCGTGCACCGGCTCGGGGTCGCCCGGCCCGTTGGAGAGGAACACACCGTCGGGCCGCTCGGCCAAGACGGCCGCGGCCGGAGTTCCGGCCGGCACGACGGTCACCTCCATGCCGCGAGCACTCAACTGGGACACGATGTCGCGCTTCATGCCGAGGTCGTAGGCAACCACGTGCGCCCGCGGCCGGCCGGCTGCGGGCACCCGGGTCGAGCCATCGCACGTCACCTCGGTCGCAAGATCGCGCCCGCTCATCCCGCCGTGTGCCGCGGCGAGCTCACGCAACACCCTCACATCCCGATCGCTGCCGATTGCCCCGGCCATGGCCCCCGCCGTGCGGAGGTGGCGGGTCAGCCGGCGGGTGTCGAGCCCGGTCAAGGCGACGATGTCGTGCCGTTCGAGATAGTCGTCCAGCTCGCCCTCGGCCCGGTGGTTGGAGGCGCGGCGGCTCAACGCACGGACGATGAGACCGCGGCAGGCCGGTGCACCCGCCTGATCGTCGGCGTCGTTCACGCCGTAGTTGCCAATGTGCGGGGCGGTCATCGTGATGATCTGGCCGGCATAGGACGGATCGGTGAGGATCTCCTGGTATCCGGTCATGGCGGTGGTGAACACCACCTCGCCAACCGCAGTGCCCCGAGCGCCGATGCGCTCACCGGTGAGCACCGTTCCGTCGGCGAGAACCAGGGCACCACTCACCCGGTGCCCCCTGCCGAGTAGGTGTGGACCCCGGCATACACCGTGTGACGGACTCGCCCCCGCCACGTCCTGCCGAGATAGGGGCTGTTCTTCGAGCGTGAACGGCTCGTCGAGGGCGTCCACTCCGCGGCCGGATCGAACACGACCAGATTGGCGATTCCCCCAGGTTCGGGAACACGCCCGTGCCGGTCGTCTATACCTGCGATTCGGGCCGGGGCGAAAGACAGGCGATCGAAGAATCGCTCGATGTCGAGCGCCACCGACGTGTTCACGGCAGTCGCCGCCCACTCCAGCCCCGTGACCCCCGGTGGCGCTTCCTCGAACGCCGTTGCCTTCTCATCTGGCGCATGGGGTGCGTGGTCGGTGGCGACCGCATCGATCAGGCCGGAAGCAAGGGCGGCACGCAAGGCGGCAACGTCGGCGCGGGTCCGCAGGGGCGGCATCATCTTGAAGAGCGTTCCGCCGGCTTCGACGTCGGTGTCGTAGAAGTTGAGATGGTGTGGCGTGACCTCGGCGGTGACCGGCAGACCCTCGGCCTTGGCGGCGGCGATGACCCCCAACGCGCCTTCGGTGCTGACGTGCTGGACGTGATAGCGCACGCCGGTGAGTCGAGCCAGGGCCACGTCCCGCTGAATGATGATCTCTTCCGCAATGGCGGGGACCCCTCCGATCCCGAGACGGACCGACACGTCGCCTTCGTGCATGTGACCGTTGCGAGCCAGGCCCGAGTCGACTGCGTGTTGCGACACGACGCCGCCCAGATCGGCGATCGTTGCCATGGCGGTCCGCAGCAGCCCGGCATCGGCCACCGTGTCCCCGTCGTCGGTGAACACCCTCACGCCCTCGGCCCACAGCTCGCTCAAGGGTGCGAGTGTCTCGCCGCTCCGCCCCACCGTGATAGTGCCGGACGGCACCACCTCGACCAGCCCTACCTCCCGTCCCCGCTCTGCGATCCGGCGGGCAACGTCCCTCGAGTCGATCGCCGGGCTGGTGTTCGGCATCGCCACGACGGCCGTGTAGCCGCCGGCCGCAGCTGCCGCCGAACCCGTGGCGATGTCTTCTTTGTGCTCTTGGCCGGGTTCGCGGAGGTGGGTGTGGATGTCGACGAACGCCGGGCCGACCCAGCAGCCCCGGGCATCGATCACGACGACGTCGGGAGCCTCCAGGGAAATGCCCATTTCAACGATGTGACCGTTGCGGACGAGCACATCGAGCTCGGTGACTCCGCCGGCCGTCACGACGTTGCCGCCCCGGATCAGCAACGGTGCCGGATCACTCAAGGCGAAATCCACAAAGCGACGCTGCCGGAGCAACGGCCGATTTCCCGTCGGGACGTATCCCTACGGTCATCGCCGTCCACCACACTGCAGGCAGGCTGCACCTTCCTCCCTTTCCGGCCTCGCAGGCCCGGTCTCAAAGGTCGGTCTGGTGAGACCGTAGTTCGGAATTACAGCCCTGTCATTTCGGAATAGAGCCCGTCTCGCGTTGCACGTCGGCGAGCTTGCCGAGCACCCCGTTCACGAAGGCACCGCTCTTCGCAGTCGAGTACTCCTTGGCGATTTCCACGGCTTCCGACACCACGACGCCAACGGGAGTATCGGTGTAGAGCAACTCGTAGACACCGAGACGCAACACGTTGCGGTCTACGAGTGGCATCCGCTCGACCCGCCAGCCGGTGGCGACCCGCGAGATGATGCCATCGATCTCCGCTCGATGCTCCCATACCCCGCTCACGAGCCGGCCGGCGCGAGCGCTCAGATCCGAGGTGTCCGGAGCTCCGTCATTTGCGTCTGCGGCATAGAGGGCCTGGATCGCCTGGACCCGAGCCTCGACCTGACTCACGACACCCGCGTGATGTAGTCCCCGGTGCGCGTGTCCACCTTGACGACGTCACCCTGCTCGATGAACAGCGGCGCCTGCACCACCAAGCCGGTCTGCAAGGTCACCGGTTTCGTCGCTCCGGACACACGGTCGCCCTTCACGCCGGGCTCGGCGTAGGACACTTCGAGCTCCACGGATGCCGGAAGGTCGATGCCGATCGGATTCCCCTCGAAGAGGTTGAGCTGCACCGTCATGCCCTCAACGAGGTAGTTGGCGACGTCGCCGACGAGATCCGCCGGGACCGACATTTGTTCGTACGTCTCGGTGTTCATGCAATGAAAGCCGAGATCGTCCTTGTAGAGGTACTGGAAATCTTGGCGGTTGATCATCGCCCTCGGGACGTTCTCGCCGGCGCGGAAGGTTCGGTCGACGACGGCGCCGCTGTCGAGGCTCTTGAGCTTCATCCGGACGAACGCTTTGCCCTTCCCCGGCTTGACGTGCTGGTACTCGACGACTGAATACAACCCATCATCGAGGTTGAGCGCCATTCCCGGTTTGACGTCGTTGGTCGAGATCATGCCGGCCGCATCTCCTTCGTCGAGCGTGTCAGAACGTCGTTTCCGTCTTCGGTGACGAGCACCATGTCTTCGATTCGGACGCCACCCTTGCCCGGCAGATAGACACCGGGCTCGATCGTGACGACGTGTCCCGCCTCCAGAACGTCCTCCGAGTCCTTCTTGACCCACGGCGCTTCGTGGACCTCGAGGCCGACACCGTGGCCGGTCGAATGAACGAAGAACTCCTCGTACCCGTGCGCACGCAACACGGCCCGGCACGCCTCGTCTACGTCATGTGCCTTGGCTCCCGGCAACGCCGCGGCGATGCCCGCCTCGTTCGCCTCGAGGACGGCGGCGTGGATCTCGACCATCTCAGGATCCGTGTTGTCGCCAATCCACACGGTCCGGGTCATGTCGGAGTGATACCCGTCGACCACGCACCCGTAGTCCATGAGCAAGAGGCCGGCACCTGCCAGATCGCCTGCACCCGAACGATGGTGGGGCCGAGCTGCGTTGGCTCCCACGGCAACGATGGGCGGCCATCCCGCGGCATCGCCCCCCGCCGCACGCATCGAGTCGATCAATCCGAGCCCGAGGTCTCCTTCCGACTCCGCCGTCTCGAGCAAGCCGTCGAGGGTTGCGAACGCATGGTCTCCTGCCGCTGCGGCACGCCGCAGCGCATCGACCTCATCCGAATCCTTGACCTTGCGGAGAGCCTCGACGATGCCCGTGGCCGGCAGGACTCGGCCCGTCGCTGCATCCTGCAGCCGCCTGGCGAATGCCCACGACACGTGGTCCGCCTCGACGTCGAACGCCTCGGTGTCCGGGCCGATCGCTCCGACGAGCACCTCCATCAGGTTTGCGGCATGCTGCTTGAGGTCAATGCCCGGAATCGCCGCGGCGAGGTCCTGCGCCATCTCGATGTAGCGCCCGTCCGTGATCAACGTCCCTCCATCGGGACGCATGACGAGGTAGGCACTGGTGCCGGTGAACCCGGTGAGGTAGCGAATGTTGACGAGGCTCGTCACCAGCAGGGCACGCTCGAGGCGAGCAGCAAGGCGAGTGACGCGGTTGGGGTGATTCACTGGTCCTCCGTTGACGGAACGGCGGTAAAGGACTCCGCCGAAGTCGGGGGCTGAGGGTAGTGGGCTCCGCCGCCACCGAGTTGCCGGACGCCGGCATGACTGAAGCTCACTCGATGCGGACGGCGCGGAGCGCCGTCCGCACGTCCGCGTCGTCCACCGCAACCACGACAGGCGCACCGACGGCGTGCAGCAGCGTCATGCGCAGCCCGCTGGCATCGCGCTTCTTGTCGAGCGCCATGAGTGCTCGGATATGGGCCGCATCGAGATTCGACGCCTCCGTTGGCAGGCCCAACTGCCGGAGCAACGCCGTCTGCCGCACTGCGTCCCCGAACCCGAGCCTCCTCTCGGATACGGCTCCCGCCGCAACCATCCCGACGGCGACTGCATGACCGTGGCTGATGCCGGCAGCGACTTCGACGGCATGCCCCACCGTGTGGCCGTAGTTGAGATGCGCTCGGACGCCTCGCTCGGTGAAGTCTTCCGAGACGATGCGGGCCTTGACGGCAATCGCGCGCGTCACGACCTCGGAGACCGGTGCGGCGAGGCCATGCGCCTCGTAGAGATCGACCAGCGCGGGGTCGCCGATGAAGCCCGCTTTGACGGCCTCGGCGGCCCCCTCCCGCACCAACACCTCGGGGAGCGCGGCGAGCACATCGGTGTCGACCACCACTCGTGCGGGGTGCCGGAACACGCCGGCGAGGTTCTTGCCCCCGACGTTGACTCCGGTCTTGCCCCCGATTGCCGCATCCACCGCACTCAGCAGCGTCGTGGGAACCAGCACCACGGGCACGCCGCGGAGGTAGGTGGCGGCGATGAAGCCTGCAACGTCGGTGAGTGCGCCACCCCCGACCGCAACGATGAGGTCGCCCCGGGTGAAGCCCAAATCGTTGAGCCACAGATAGACGTCCTCGACCACCGCCAACTTCTTGGCGGCGTCGCGGTCGGGCAAGATCCGCACTCGTGCATCGAGATGCTCGGCGACGCTCTCGGCGAGGGCATGCGAACCCGGCTGGGCGAGCACCGCCACCCGCCCTGGTGCGATTTCGGTTGGCACGACGACGTCGGCGACCGTTCCTCGGTGGAGCAGCCCTTCGCCGACGAGCACGCTCGAGACCACTTGCGTTCCCCGAGTGATCTCGAAGGTGGTCAGACCCTGGTCGGCTGGCCTGCTGTCCCTTGCACCGCTCACAACTCGGCGAGGCGTTCTTGATATGCCGCCACCGCGTGTCGCACGTCGCCGACGGTGTCACCGCCGAATTTCCGCTGGATCTCTTGCGCCAGGACGATGGCCACCATCTGCTCCGCGACCACCGCGGCGGCCGGCACGGCGCAGACATCGCTGCGTTCCCGGAACGCCTTCTCGGGATCCTTCGTCGCAACGTCAACCGTGTCGAGCGGGCGCATCACCGTCGAGATGGGCTTCATGGCGGCGCGGACCCGCAACGGACCCCCGATGGACATGCCACCCTCGATTCCCCCGGCCCGCACCGTCTTCCGGTAGAACGCCTCGCCGTCGTGGTAGATCTCATCGTGAGCTGCTGAGCCCCGCCGGCCGGCAGAGGCGAAACCGTCGCCCACCTCGACGCCCTTGATCGCTTGGATGGACATCAGCGCTCCGGCGAGGCGGGCATCCAGGCGTCGATCCCAATGGACGTGGCTTCCGATGCCGGGTACGAGCCCGTACACGAGCACTTCGACAACACCGCCCAACGTATCGCGGTCTGCCTTCGCTGCTTCGATCTCGGCAACCATCGCGGCCTCTGCCGCCGGGTCGAAGGCGCGCACCTCGGACGCGTCGACCCGAGCCAAGTCGTCTGGCCCGGGCACGGCCGCGTCGTCGGCGACGGCCCCGCCGATGGAGACGACGTGGCTCACCACGGAGACCCCGATCTCGGCAAGGAGGAGCTTTGCGAGATACCCGGCCACGGTTCGTGCGGCCGTCTCGCGGGCACTCGCTCGCTCCAGGATGTCGCGGGCGTCACGGGTCTGGTACTTCTGCATACCCGCCAGATCCGCATGACCGGGTCGGGGCGCAGTCAGCTCTCGGCGAGACTTGCCCGGCTCGGGCGACATCTCGCTCTGCCACTTGGGCCACTCCGTGTTGCGAATGAGGATGGCGACAGGGCTGCCGAGCGTCTTTCCGAAACGGATGCCACCCAGGATCTCGAGCTCGTCCTTCTCCAGCTTCATGCGACGACCTCGCCCGAAACCGAGCCGGCGCCGCGCGAGCTCTGCTGCCAAGCCATCGGCGCTGAACGGAAGCCCGCCGGGAAGGCCCTCGACGATCGTCACGAGTCCGGGACCATGGGACTCGCCTGCGGTGAGGAAGCGAAGCATCGAGCGATGCTAGTGCCGGTGGGCGCAAGCCGATCGGGTCAATTCAGGTACCAGTTGACGAGCGCCTCTCCCCAGACGATGCCGACGTAGGCCCCGAATACCATCGGCGGGCCGAAGGCGAAGTGGTCGCGCAGGCCACGCGAGCGGACCAAGAGGAGCAGCATCGCCGCGAAGCCGCCGATGAGAAAACCCATCACGACCCCTGTGGCGAACTGGTCCCATCCCAAGAAGGCGGTGAAGAGGCCGAGGACGACGCTGAGCTTGACGTCGCCGCCGCCGAAACTGCGCCCCCTGCCCACGATCAACAGAATCATCGTGAGCACGTAGAAGATCGCAACACCGGCGAGGCCGCGCCCGAAGTCGCCGAGGTCACCGGATATCAGCGCACCGCCCAGGAGCAGGGCTGCGCCGAAACCGGTTCCGGGATAGTTGATTCGATTGGGAATGAGCTGTGAGTGGATGTCGGTCACGACCAGGGCCATCGTCAATGCGACAAACCACACATACGCCGGTACGACCCAGCCATTGTCGATGACGAACGGCACTGCCAGACACAGTGCGCCGACGGCGATCGCGTTCACGGGGCGCACCCAGCCGGGCATCGGCCCGAGATCCTCGTCGCGCTCGTGGAGCACCCGGGTGGCGAACTCGGCTCCAAACCAGCCCAACCCGGCGCCTACCACAGCCGCAACGATCGCCACCAGGATCATGCGGACGCTCGTTCCGCTCGCCGTGCGACGAGTGCTTCCCGCATCGCTGCAACCGGCGCCTTCCCGGTCCAGAGACGAAACGCTTCCACGGCCTGCCCAAGCAACATCTCCGGACCATCCGCACAGGCGATGCCTGCCGACCGAGCCGACGTGACCGCCGGAGTCGGCGCCGGGGCGTACGCCATGTCGAGTAGGCCTGATGCGCCGGCCGTGACCGAAGCAGGCAACGATTCGCCGTGCATCCCGATCGGCGTTGCATTGACGACGACGGCACCGGCGACGGGTTCGCCGAACCGTACGGCCCTGCCCCCGGGCGCAACCATCGCAACGAGCTCGGCTGCGGCCTCGGGTCGGCGCGACGCCACGATCACCTCACGCCCTTGAAGCGCCAGCAGCGCGGCTGCCGCCGCTCCCCCGGCGCCCAGGATCAGAACGGGCCCATCCTCCGGCAGGCCGGCCCACTGCCAGGCGTTCAGCACGCCGGCGATGTCGGTGTTGTGCCCGACGACCTTCCCATCGACGCGGACGAGTGTGTTCACAGCCTGGATCCGCCGCGCCGTGTCGGCCATGGAGTCGACGAGCTCGGCTGAGAGCTGCTTGTGCGGCATCGTGACGTTGGCGCCGTCGAGCCGCCCCTCACGCACGTCCTGGACAGCCGCCCGCATTCCGGTGCCGTCGACTCGAAGCGCCTCATACGAACCGGGAATACCAACGGCCCGCAACGCCGCACCGTGGAGCAGAGGTGAAAGCGAATGGGACACGGGGTCGCCGAGCACGGCGAGCCTCACGGAAGCACTCCGTCCTCTCTCGCCTGTGCCACCTTCTCGTTGTGCTCTTCCAACGTCTCGGAGAACCCGTGCTTGCCGTTCTCGTCGATGAGCACGTAGTAGTAGAAGTCGGTCTCCGCCGGGTTGGCCGCCGCCTCCAGCGAGAGAACGCGGACCCCCCCGATGGGAGTCGGTGGCAACCCAACGTTCTGGTATGTGTTCCACGGGGAATCGATCTCGAGGTCACTGAACAGCACACGGCCCGGATTCTCACCGAGGGCGTAGATGACCGTTGCGTCGATCTGCAGCGCGATGCCGTCTGCCAGCCGATTGTGGATGACGCTCGAGATGAGCGGTCGGTCCTCGTCGAGCTTGGCCTCCTTCTCGATGAGGGACGCCAGGATGAGGCCTTCGTACGGGGTGAGACCGGCGTCTTCCACGGCGGACCAGTCGACGGCGGCCATCCGGGTGTTGAGCTCGCTGACGAGCCTTCCCACGATCTGCTCTGCCGGAGCATCGACCACGAAGTCATAGGTCGCGGGGAACAGCAAACCCTCCCATGCGGTCAGCGGAGGAACGTCGGGCGGCAGCTCTTCGGGCAAGAAGGGCGACGTGATCGTGCCGTCGAGGAGCGGTGCAGCCAAATCGTCGAAGGTGTAGTCGGTCTGCTGAGCGAGCGACTCGATCATCTCCTCGATCCGAAGCCCCTCGATCACGGTCAGGCGGAACGTGTCGGGCGCAGGGGGACCGGTGAGCAGCTGGTCGATGATCTGGTTGGTCGACATGCCGCCGACCATGGTGTAGGAACCGGCTTTGAGGTCCTCGGCGACGCCCTGAACGCGCACGGTCCGTTCGAACGTGCCGCCGTCGGTGATCAGGCCGGCCGACTCGAGCAATCGCCCGATGTCGCCTGCCGTGGAGCCAATCGGCACCGTGAGCACGATTTCCTGCCCGGCTGCGATGGTTGAAACCGTGACATCGGCTGCGATGCGTTCTGCGAGCCGGGGCGCAACGTAGGCGCCGCCCGCAGCAACGATGCCGATGATGACGAGCACGACGGCCACCTTGGCGATCTTGACTGCCCACGACGATGACGGAGGTTCGCGCCACAGCTCGTCGTACTGGTACTCGAGCCGCGAATCCGGGGGCTGCTGATCGGCCCCGTTCGGCGCCGTCACGGCTGGTCCTCGCGCCGGACGTCCAGGTAGCCCTGCAGCATGATGGCCGCCGCCACTTTGTCGCGGGCGTCGCGACGGCCTCGCCGGCTCACGTCGCCTTCGAGCAACGCCGACTCGGCGAGCACGCTCGTGAACCGCTCGTCGCAGTACGTCACGTCGATCTCGAACTCCTCTTGGATCTCTCGTCCAAACGCCCTGGCGTGCGCCGCAGCCGCCCCTTCCACACCGTCGAGGCCGACCGGAAGGCCTACCACCACGGTCGTTACCTCGTGCTCGGCGATGAGCGTGCGCAGCGCATCGAGAACGTTGCTGCTGCGGCGATCAAGCACCGTCAGCGGCGTGGCGATGATACCCAGGGGGTCGGACAACGCGACGCCAATGCGCCGCTCCCCGGGATCGAGTCCGATGATGCGGCCGGTCATCGGGCGAGCAATGCGCTCCTACCCGCCTCCCGCACCGCGTCGAGTGCTTCTTCGATCCGGTCCCCATTGGGTCCGCCGGCTTGAGCGAGCTCCGGGTCGCGGCTGCCGCCGCCACCGAGCACGGTTGCGCCCGCACGCAGGATGTCCGCAGCCGACAATCCACCGGCGACCAGGTCCGACGAGACGAACCCGATCAGCGCACCTTTGCCCTCACGCCGTGAGCCGATGACACCGACACCGCTCCCGAGCTGGTCTCGCAACTGGAACGCCAGCGCCCGCAAACCGTCGGCAGCGGTGTCGTCGACCTCCGCTACGAGAAGCTTGGCGCCTCGGTGCTCTTCGACCGCGTCGAGCATCGTCCCTGCAGCGGCGTTGCGCGCCTGCTGCTCGAATGCTTCGAGCCGGTCCTCCTGATCCTGCAGGCGGACCGTCAGATTCGTTGCCGCCTGCAGGACGGTGCCCGGCTGGGTCTTCAGGACGTCCGCGGTCTTGCGCAGTTGCCGGCGCAGACCCACGAGGTATTCGTAGCCTGCGGTGCCGGTGAGGGCCTCGACCCGGCGCGTGTTGGCCGCGACGGATCCCTCGGCG
>DATHZQ010000095.1:0-9972 GCA_035458525.1 Acidimicrobiia bacterium | reverse complement strand
GGACACGCAGGGCCTCGTCGAGGCCGGCATCGACGAGGCCATCTGGATCGGGACCCCGATGGAGAGCAAGTGGAAGGAACAGGTGCTGCGTGACGTCCGGCCCGATGTCGACCGCTCCCTGCTCGGTGTGTTCAACGACATCCGCGAATGAGAAGCCGAATCCGACGAGGAGCGGGACCGCATTCGGTACGTGATGATCACGCACTACAACGATGGGGTTGCGGTGTTCGGACCGGGACTGGCGGCGCAGGCGCCCGATTGGCTCGGCGATCCCGAGACCCGCCCGCCCACCGTTCCCAAGTCGCAGCGCTGGATTCCGGTGACCACCTTCATTCAGGCGCTCATCGACAACAAGAACGCCGCCCGGGGGGTTCCCGGGGTCTTCGACGCAGACGGTCACGACTACCGAGCCGACCTGGTGCCCTTCTTCAACGCCGTGCTCGGATTCGGGGTTTCTCCGGAGCGCCAAGAGGCGATCGTTGCGGCGCTCGAGACCGAAGAATCACGCCGTACCCGGTGGATCACCGAGCGTGGCGAGGTCGGGGAGAGCATGGCGGCCGTGATACTCGACAAAGTACGGGAGCAAGATCCTGAGGCGTTTGCGGCCGCGGTGAGCGGGGTCGAGCGTGACTTCGTGGCGGAGTTCGATCGCAATGGGAATGGCACGGGCTGAGCCGGTCGCCGCAAACCGGCTGCCCATACTCACCGTTCCGACGTGGACGCCGTTCAAAGCCCCGCAGGCGGCTCTTCGACCTCCTCAGCTTCCAAGACCAAGACCTCGACCGAGACCGTTGCGCGGTCCGGACCTCCGATCACTTGAACGAGGACGACGATCGCCGTGACCACGAAGGCGGTTGCGATCACGAGCAGACCGGAAGGAGCCGGAACCACGAGCAGGAACAACAAGCCGAGGATGATCGCGGCCCATTGGATCGGGCCCTGCCACGCAGCCAGGAATCTGGCGAAGCCGGAGGAAGGCACGGTGGCGTCAGGTCCGCGCAACTGGTCGATCGTGGTATTCCACCACGCCCTGGTTGCCACTGCGCGGTGCGAGTGGCCCCCGATCCAGGCCAAGAACCCGACGAGGAGCCCAACGAGCATCAAGGCCCACAGGCTCTGGCGATGGAAGCGCAGCGTCGTATCCCATATGGCCTCTGCCGCAGCGCGATTGGTGTCGTCTGGGAGGGTCGACACCGTGGCACCCCGCACCAGGCGCACAACCACGAGCGTCACCAAGCTCGCGACGGCCGTACCGAACCCGATCACCGCGGTGGTGCGACGCCGATCGGACGCCACAGCGATCGCAGCGGCGATCAAGGCGAGCGCCAGGAGCGGCAGGAACCAGCCCATCGTGTCGACCAATCGCAGCGCACCGGCCGCAGATTCGAGCTGATCGTTCTGGAACAGGACAATTTCGGGCAGCTCGACCACGACGCCGGACACCAGTGTCACGCCCCGCGCCTCGAGCTCGCCCACAACCTCGCCGGCCGCTTCGTTGAGATCGATCGAAACCCGCCCATCGGTCGATAACACGAGCGACGCGGTGTTGTGGGACAGCCGCAACGCTTGGCGCCATATGCCCGCAAAGACCTCGGAGCTGATCACTTCGTTGGCGACATCGGCCGTCAGGTCGCGGAGTCCCTCTGCGACCGGGGCGGCGAGGACGGCCAGATTCCGTGGCAGTATCCCCTCCAGAACGCCAACCACGTCCGCTGCGATGATCAGCTCGTCCGCCAGCCGCTGCGACAACGCGGTGACGACCGCCGGCTCCTCGGTCAGCGGAGCGAACGTCGCCACGAAACGGTCTTCGTCTGCGATGGTTGTCTGCAACCAGACCGCGTGAAAGCTTGCCAGGACCGCAACCAGCGAGAGCGCCACCAAGACCCAGGTCACCACTCCGCGGACCCCTACGCCGCGATCGGCAGACGCGGCGTAGGCGGCGAGCTCGGCCTGCAGAGCTGCATTCTCGGCTCGCAGCGCCGCGAGCTCTGCCGGGTCGGCGTTCGTGCCGGATGCGGAAGATGGGGGTTGTTGGTTGCTCACGAGTGCACCCTACCCATTTGTTGCAACGCCGACGCTGCGGCGTGGTGGGGGATGTTGATCTCGACGGGATGCGGAACGACGGGCCGATGCGAGCGTGCGAACTCAATTGGCCTCGAGCGTCTCGCCTCGTGCTGCAGCGACATCGTTCTCTGAGGAGAGCCCCTCCAACGTCGCAAGGGCTTCGTCGCTCAACTCGCTTCTCACGATCTCGCCCGTCCAGTCCTTGGTTGCTTCGGCGACAGCCACCCAGTCGGCTTCCTTGATGACGATCGCCAAGGCGGACTGGTTCACGCCCAGCTCGTCGTCGAGAAGCTCCTTGAGCCGGCGACGATCCCCGGACCGCGAGAAGCCGATCAAACCACCAACGAGCAGCCCGGCCAGAGGCGCACTCGCAGCCACTGCTCCGATCACCAGGCCGAGCACGCCGCCCTTACCGGTCCCGACGAAGCCGAGGTTGTCGACGGCGATCTTCCCGCTCGGGCCCCGAGTGACGACGGCAGCCTCCTTGATGTCGAGCTTCTCCTCCTTCTGCAGACCTTGCAGGATGTTGAAGACAGCTCGAGCGCCGACCAGATCGTCGTAGACGACGAGTACGAAGTTGTAGTTCGATGCCATCCGGTCCCTTTCCGTGGTCGTGGCGCCAGCCGTCGATGACCAACACCAGGATCTTGCCTCTGACCCGGGTGACCGGCCAACCCCCATCCTGGCTGGCTGACCCCTCCGTATCCGACGCCCGCACGCCCGACAAGCGATTCGGGGACAGCATTGTAGGAGTTGAACTCGGGGATCGGCCGACGGGTCCACGCTCGAGTGGCCGATCAATCGACCAGGCGTAGGTCCGGGGCCTGGTCGACCGGCAGTGCCACCTCGGAATCGAGGTTCTCGGATTCGAGTCCTGCGTCCCGATCCCGAAGACACGGTGTGCGTGGACATCGGCGCATCTCAGCAATCGGACCGCAAGGCCGTCGCGACGGAGCGCCTCATGACGCGCTCCCCTGCCCGCCAACACTTGGTCCGAATCACTGGCGACGGATTGGCCCAAGCGCCCACGGCGCGATCCACGCGCTACGTCTCCCGGGACGACTGTGTGGTGTAGTAGAGCGGGTTGCGGATTCGGTTCAGGGCGCCGAGCGGGCGGATTTCATCCGATCCAAGGTTCCAGGGGCTGAAGGCGAGTTCGTCCACCTCTGCACTGGTCGGCGCGATGTCGCCTTGCGGGATCGTCAACGTGCCAACGTTCTCCCAAACTGCCCCCGCTTCGTCCCAGTCTGCGGTTCCCTTCTCGATCGGCGTGCGTTCGGGGTCCATGTAGAACTGCACGTCGAAGTCCCACACGACATCCTGGCTCCGCACCGTCTCGCTGAACGTCTGGGTGAGATCGGATTCGTCCCGACCGCCGCGTGGCTTGGGAGTCCGCGGAGCAAACCGGAACTTCACCACGCCGCCATTGCCCGGGCCGAACGCATACGGCGCACGGCTCCAGAACGTCTCGCTGGCGAGGTCGGCAACGGGCTGCCGCATCTGTCGTTTCGTGGTGCGAGCGATGCGCAGGAAGCTGAGCTCGCGATGGCGCAGGAAGTACCACACCGCACCCAAGCCACCCCGCATTCCTGCAACGACCGACACCATGGCTTGCTTGGCGGTGTCGGCATGGTGCACGGCGGCGTTGGTTGCCAGCAGGTCGTGCTCGCGTCCGTCGCCGAGGTGCAGCCGCACGGCGAGGCCGTGTAGATCGCCGCTGTCGTCCTCCTTCCACACGCCGGAGGCGTTGGAGAGGCGAACGGTGGCAGGGAAGCTCGCACCCGGCTGGAAGAAGCCGGCGCGCATCCGTTCGGCGGCGGAAGTGTCTGCAATCTCGAACCGTGCGCCCGTGACGCCGGCGATGATCTTGGCGTGCTGGGGCCGCAGCCGTTTGCCCTTGTGCTCCGGACTTTCGTGTTGGTCGCTGACTGCGGATGCCAGCCCCTCGAAGTCCTGGATGAAAGATTGGACGAGCCGGCGCTCGGCCGGGAGGTCGGCGCGCTCGAGCTGCTCCAGCGGATGCGCCGTCAAGGTGCGACCGCCGGTAGGGTCGTGCGCCGCGTCTCCCTTCCACGGCTCCCGCCTGAGGTCCGGGTCGAACTCCCGCAGCGGGTGCCGGGCGGGATCGAGCTCCGCTTCGGTGTCCCACGGCTCGAAGGCGTTGGCGATGTTGCCCAATCCCGTCTTCGCGAGTTCAGGGAAGTGGCGGAGGATGACCTTCTTGAGGGTGGCGTCGTCGACCCAATCCATGCCTTCCTGCGTGTACACCTCGGGGCGGTAGTCGTCGGTGTAGAAGCGGTCTGCCTGGAGCCGGCGACTGGCGTTGAGGATGAAGATCTGGAACATCGTCTCGCCGAATCCAAAGCCCGTCGGCCGGTGGCCTTCGGCGAGCGTGCCCACCATGAGGTCGAGCTGCTCGACGTCGTCGCCGTAGACCTCCTTGATACGGGCCACCGTGTCGGCGTCGTCGGTCAGGTCCTCGAAGGTCCGGATCGGGTTGAGGCCGAGCTGGCGTCGGAACTCGTTGTAGCGGGGCACGCCGCGTTCCCGGGCCCGCAGGATGTCGACGGCGCCGAGGTCGAACACCGGGTTGCCCGGGACACTCAGCTCCTGCATGAAGCGGGGATAGTTGTTGAGCACGAGCTGGCCTGGATGTTGGTTGCCGAACGAGTAGAAGAGGTCGGCCATTCCGATGCGTTCGACCACCTTGGGTGACCCCGCTTGGCGAGTGGCGGCAAAGGGGACGTCCTCGAGCTCCTCATCCGTCGCGTGGTTGCGCAATCGCAGGAACTCGGGCAGCAGCGAGTGGAGCCGGTAGACCTCGACGAACTCCTCGGTGAGGCCAAAAGGGGCTCCGTGCTTGTTGATGTGGTTGCCCACGAGGCCGCCGAGTTCAGGATTGGCGATGTTGAAGTTGGCGACGGTCTTACGTTCGGCGCCCTTGCGGAACCGGTACGTGAGCATCCCGTACCAGTTCGAGTTGAGACCAAGCTCCAGGCTTCGATTCGGCAAGATGGCCGGAGTCCATTCGATCGAGTGGATCTTCGCCATCACCGCCGCATTCACCAGTCGGGCGACGTTGAAGAGGCGGTTGTCGTCCCAATCGGGATGGTGCCCTTTGAGGTGGTCACAGATTGCATTGTGCTCCCTGGCGAACAGGTCATGGAGCATGGACAACCCCACCCACCAATTGCGGACCATGCCGCTGTCCTCGACCCCGTTGGCATCGAGCGGCAATGTGCCGTCCGGATCGAGCCGCAGCTTGCCGTCGACTCCGCTCCGCAGCCGATCCTGCGTCTGCTGGTCACTGCCGTAGATCTGGGAGCCGTCCCACCAGTGGGTGACCTCGTTGATGAAGGTGATCGGCGTCTCTTCACGCGAATCCTGACGAGTCGGATCGGGCTGGGTCCGGCCGACGAACATGTTGCTCTGCCTATACCTGCTGCGGGCAGGGTCGTCTTCGGCGAGGGGGATCTCGATGATCTCAGTGCTGAGGTTCTCGCCGTGGGTGATCCAGTCGTGGTTCTGGAACTGGATCCACGAGGCGGCCAGCAGATTGAGGAACGGCACCTCCTGCATCTCGTCGCCCCTGGTGAGCAGCTTGCGGCTGATCAGGCGGGGGTTGGGAGTCAGCAACTCGTCGTCGCGCGCCGGCGTGATCGCCGAGTTGGCTACGTTGCGAGGGAAGCGGGTGCCGGCGGCGCCCTCCTTCGGGTCGTCGAGGTTGTTCCAGCTGCCGTCGGCGGTGCGGAAGTGGGTGATACCGGGCGGCGGCGTGAGTCCGTCGGGTTGGAATCCGATCCGGGCTCCGGGCGGATACGTCGACTTGAGATTGTCCCGGTTGAGCTTCTCGCGCATGTACCCGAGCGTCAGGATCCCATGGTACAGCCGCTTTCGGTACCAGTTCGTCCACACCTCGCCTCGGTAGCGCCGCCCCAGGGTGTCGATGAGCAGGTCGAAGATGGCGCCGCCCACGCTGCCGACGGCGTGCCCCAGGAGATAGCGGACCCGTCGGCGAAGGCTGAGCCGCCGGCGAGGCTTCGGCGGCTCGGGAAGCGCCGGCATCGGTGGCGGACCCAGCAAGTCGTCGCGATCGAAGTAGTGGAGAGGTGGCACGACAAGAGCGATGTCAGCCTCGGCGTTGGCCCGGCTTGCGAGGACCATCTGCTCCCAGTCGGAGCGATCTCCATTCAGCTCGAGGGCTGCGGCATAGTGGGTCGCAGCCTGGTCGTAGTGCTCGAGGTGGAAGTGGGCCAACCCCAGCAGGGCCTCGATTTCCCCACTGGGAGCTTCCGCCGCCGTATCGGCCAGCCGCTGGGCCGCTCCAGCAAAGTCCCTATTCGCCAGCATTCGCAGCGCTTCGCTGCGTGCCTGCTCTCCCCCGCCCGGCTCCTGGTCAATCGGTGTCGCCATGTCGTCCCTTCGCAGCAATCGCAGATCGAATCACCCGCCACACGAACCCTACGCACTGTGGATTCGGGGCGGGGCTGAGGGGCTGATGGCTCCACGTCGCAATCGGGCTTCGGCGAGATGCGAGAGGGCAGATCGGTGGGTGGCCGAGCGGTGGCGCCGCGTGATGCGATGGTCGGCTAGAACCCGCCGCGGTGGCGAGTGGAGTACGGAGGTGGCGGTGATGACATACAGACGCTTTGGCATCCTCTCGATCATCGTTGTATTCGTGACGGCGGCAACCTTCATCGCACCGGCCACGGCAGATCCTGGCGCCGAGAAGGCGCGGCCGTGCAACGTCAGCCTCGACTTCGCCGGCACCGACGCAACGTTCGATTGCCCTGACGGGTTCGTCTACGGCGGCCAAGCCGGCACCGGCAATCTCCCCCATCTCGGCCAGGTCGAGATCAGCGGCGTCCAGTGCAGCAACTTCGCCACCCTGGAGATCACCGATGGATTCGGGACCTACGTTGGCGCGAATGACGACAGCATCGACATCGAGTACTCCAGATCGGCCGTCCTCGTTCCCGAGGGCTTCCTAGGCTCTGGAACCGCTGTAATCGTCGGCGGGACCGGTCGTTTTGCGTCGGCATCTGGTGCATTCGACCTCACGTTCACGACGTTCCTGTTCCCCGATGCCCCGGGCCGAACGCTGCTCGAGAGAGAGGGGTGGATCGCCCACGACGCCTCCGACCGGGGCAAAGGCTGACACAATCCGCCCGGTCGGTGCAGCGGCCGATATCCAGAGAGGGGTTGTCGCCACGGCGGCGGCCGAGTCGGCTTGGTCGGATCTCTAGATCTCCTGGAGGCGAAAGAGCCACCAGGCCGAATCGGTTCGCAACCTCATGCAAAGCCAGCATGGCGTGTGCCACGGTCAATCAATGTTCCTGGAGGCCTCGCTTCTCGTTACGAGCGCGGTCGGCTGACATCGACGCGGCTCAGACCGCGACGACGATCCTTGACATGCGAAGGCTTACCCCGTGTCCTGGAGGAATGGTGCAACGGCACCGTGCACGATCTCTGTCTGCCCAAGCGCCAGGTGTCCGCCGGATCTCAAGCCAACGCGGGTTGCCCCCTGGATGCGTGCGGCTGCTCTTCCCGCCGCTTCGTAGGAAGCGAGGGGATCATCCTTGGAGTGGATGATCACACAAGGGATGTCGATCCTCTCAAGGGGAGAATCGCTGATCTCGGGGTTCGACAAGAAGGCATCGGTGCTCGATTACGACATCCCGTGCAGCCCGCCAACCCGCTGGCCCCCGTCACAGCCCTTGAAGATGTCGTGGCTCACGAGGACGCATGGGCCGTGGCCAGTATCGGTGTACTCAACCGGCCCGAAACTCGTCTCGACTGTCCGGTTGCGGCGCGGCAAGGCCACCACCTACGCTCGTCGCGGATCGAAGGGAGCGGTCCGGATGGAGTTGCCCAGAAGCTCAGCGGGCGTCGTGAGGCATCCAGTCGAAGTCGAGTCCGATGGCGTGTCGCTTCGAGGTTGGCTATTCGAACCCACATCTCGTTCGGAACAGATTCCCGCAGTGGCGATGATCCATGGGTTCTCCGCAACGATCGACGGGATGGTGGCTGATCGATACGCGGCAGCGTTCGCCCAGACCGGCGTAGCTGCGCTTCTGGTTGACACGCGCGGATTCGGCAGATCCGATGGTGACCCGCGCCGCCAGATCAATCCGTGGGCCGAAGCCCGGGACTACATCGCATGCATTGACCATCTCACCAGTACGGACGGCATCGACACGGAAGCGATAGCAGTTTGGGGCGACAGCCTGAGCGGCCGGGTCGCTGCTGTGGTTGCTGCGGTCGACCGGCGAGTAGCGGCAGTGATTGTGCAGGTCCCTACATTCGGCGACGAACTCGAACCACCCGATATCGACGGCTCCCGATTCGACACCATCCGCGGCATCGTCCTGGACAACACGTTCAGCTCATATGGGTCGCAGGTGCTCGGACCGATGCCGGTCGTTTCCTCGGATCAGCTGAGCACGCCATCCTTCCTCACACCGATCACCGCGTTTCACTGGTTCATAACCTATGGGGCAAGGTTTGGCACCGGTTGGCAGAATCAGGCCACGCAGCAAGTCATCGACACGCCCATCACGTTCAGCCCCCAACCGTGCATCCCCCACATCGATGTACCGTTTCTTCTGGTGGTGGCCGAGGAAGACGAGATGCCATGGTGCGATGCTGCGATCGCCCGACAAGTGCATGCCTCAACGTCGGGGCCGCAAGAAGTCGTCGAAATCGGCGGCGGCCACTTCGGACTTCTCTATCACGATTCCGAGTACTTCACATCCTCTGTCGACGCGCAACGAAGCTTCCTCACCAGTCACCTCCTACGAGCCTGAGTAGGCCAAGCGGCTCGAACCACGTCACATGTGTCGATGTGTGCGGTTCAAGTTCAGCCAGGATCGGGACCTTCAAAGGGGAAGACGAACGGGTTCCGTTCCGATTTACCTACCTGGGCAGCACAGACAGCGACCGGGGCGCGCGCCGCCATCGAAGCGGTCTCCCGCTACCACGGTGGCGCCCCGATCCGCGACACGTATCGGCGAGTCGCCGAACGACGGGGCCGCAACATCGGCCGGGTCGCCGCCGCCCGCAAGCTCCTCACCTCATCTACTACGGGCTGCGAGATCACGAGATCCGCTGCCTCCATTCCGGTGACGACGACGTGGAGGAGGTGGCGTGAGGTTCGGGCACGGCCAGCCTGCAGGCTCGTATATCGGCATGACCCCCAACTCGGCGGGTCGACTCAAGTGATCGAGCTCAGCCCGGCTGTGGCCGAAACGCTCCATGCCCACCACCCCCGTGGTGCGTGGCGAAGAGATGTCCAGGCAACCGAACCGGACCACCTCCACCCTCACCAGGGTGCCCGGAGCAAGGCCCCCGTGACCCACCACACCTGACCCAGCGCATCCGAGACAACACCACCCGCCTCGCCGGGATCGGCTCAACGCGCCCCAACACAGCTCTTGACAGGAACCACCCGCTCAGGGATACCGATATGTGCGGGCGCTCAGGGACCGGCGGGAGGTAGAGCCGTGCTGCTCAAGAGGCACCTGCGATATGAATCCAGGTTTGGTCTCCCGATGAGATACCGCACGGTCGTCCGCAATGACCAGCATCGCGCCGATGGGACCTAGTGGCGGGTCGATTGCGGGGGGCACGCGGTTCCATTGAACCGAGTCCCCAGCCTGCCCGAAGCTGGAGGTGGGAGCCGGTTCAGCCGACGAGCCCACCAGAAGATCCCAGCTGGTGTTATCGGGCTGGAAGCTTGCGCCGCTAGCCAGCCTCCCGGGCCTGCGCCACGGCCTCGCGTGGATGGCCACGCCACGGTTCGCCGTGACCGGGAACGATCACATCTGCTTCCAGGTCGGTGAAGCGATCTAGCGACTGGATCGCTTGGTCATGGTCGTAGTTGAATTGCCGCCGGATCATCTGCGGACC
>DATHZQ010000094.1:0-34514 GCA_035458525.1 Acidimicrobiia bacterium | reverse complement strand
TTTGCTGCCGGGTGGCCGTGGCGTTTCCTCAAGGCCAACGCTCGCGATTACCGGATGAGCGAGCTGTTTGCGGGCCTCCATCGTGCGCTTCCGCAGGAGACACCGTTGCTGGCATCCCACATGTGGAACTGCATGGGTGCGGTGGCAGGGGACATGACCCATGTCGTCGACATGATGTTCGACAACTGGCCCATGGCCTTCCAGCTCATTGAGGGCGCCAAACACGGCGTCCAGTCGCCGTCGGGGTATTACGGATTCCGGGTGATGCGAGGTTTCGACGACAAGGGTCGGCTGCTCGAGCCCGTGCCGCCGGATGCGCTGCACTACGTAGGACATCATGTCGACCACGAGATCGTCGCCAACATCGAATCCGACTGCGCCGATCGACTCGCCCGCATGCGAGCGCAAGAGCCTCGCCGTCTCATGATCACCATGGGTGGGGCAGGAGCGCAGCGCGAGCTCTTCAAGGCCGTGATCGATCACTGCCGGCCCCTGGTGCAGCGGGGAGACGTCACCCTATTCGTCAACCTCGGCGACCACGCCGACAACTGGGAGTGGCTGCGCCACGAGCTCGGCGCCGCCTCCTCGGAGCTGCATACGCACTTCGATTGGGCGGATACGAAGGCCTTCACCGATGAGATCCGGTCCGGCTCGGCCGAAGGGATCCACGTCTTCCTCCACGACAACATCTTCCATGCGGTCTACGCCACGAACTACCTGATGCGCGTGATCGACGTGTTGATCACCAAGCCGAGCGAACTCGCCTTCTACCCCGTTCCCAAGATCTTCAACGAGAGGGTCGGCGGCCATGAAGCGTGGGGAGCGATCCGCAGCGCCGAGTTGGGCGACGGAACCGTCGAGACGAGGACGATCCCCGAGACGCTGCAAGCAATCGATCTCATGACGTGTGACCAGGACCTCCTGGCGATGTACTGCGACATGATCGTCAAGAACAAGCGCGTCGGCATCTACGACGGTGCGTACAAGTGCGTCGAGCTGGCGACCGGCCGGCGGTGGGAACGGGACGAGGCAGGCGTGGGTCGCGTCGTCGACGCATGAGCCGGGCCTGCCCATCTCGGTGGGCAGGCCGAGGACGGTTCGAGTCCCCGAAGGCGAGCCTGCTTGAACCAGGCACTCCTTCGGTGCATGGGCCTGCGTGGGACGGGCGCTTTTCAGAGCCCTCCCGAGGCCGAGATCGCATCAGGTGTGGGTGACGGGCACTCGTGGAACCGCCGACGGGCGACACGGCGTTGCCGAACATGCCGCTGGGTCCGCATCGTGGCTGCGCGTCGACACCGACCGCCAACCGATGGCGCCGGCGGCGTGCTCACCAACCCCACTCAGCGCCCAAGCGCTCGCTCACTGTGTCTCAGCGCAGATCTCTCCACTCCGGAGTTCAAGAGCGCGTCGCAACACAGCCGCCGCGCTTCAGGCGGGAGCGGTCTGGAGGCGGCGGGCCGTGACCAGTTGATCACGGGCGAACACGGCGAGGGCAACCCACACCATCACGAACCCAAACGCCTGTCCCGAGACGAGATCCTCGCCGAAGAGGACCACGCCGACAACCAGCTGCATCGTCGGTGCGATGTATTGGAGCGGGCCCATCGTCGAAAGCGGGATGCGTTGAACACCAGCCCCGAACATCCACAGCGGTACCACCGTCATCAGGCCGGCTGCGACGAACCACAACGCCACGGGTGCGCTGCGCACGAAGTTGCCCTCCCCGCCCGAAGCCAGCAGCGCCAGGTACGCCAGGCCGGGAATGGCGAGGACGGTCGTTTCGCCCAGCAGCCCCAACAGCGCCGGCGCCGAGCCATCCAGCTTCTTCAAGAGGCCGTAGACACCGAAGCTGCAAGCCAGCGTCAACGACACCCACGGCACCACCCCGACGAGCAACGTCATACCGACGACGCCGACTGAGGCGATGGCGACGGCCAGCTGCTGCGCCGGCCGCAAGCGTTCCCTCAGCACCACGACGCCGAGCGCCACCGATACGAGCGGGTTCATGAAATACCCGAGGCTGACTTCGACGATGCGCTCGTTCAGGACCGCCCACAGGAAGACGCCCCAGTTGGTGACGATCATCACCGCACCAACCAGGGTGAGCATCACGGTCCTCCGCACCGAGTAGGCGGCGCGGAGACGAGTCCAGCCTCGCTGCGCCGCCACGATGAGCAGCAGGATTGGAACCGCCCACACGACGCGGTGAGCGAGGAGCTCTCCCGCGGCGACGTCGTTTACGACATTCCAGAAGATCGGCGAGAGCCCCCAGATCAGGTACGCGCCCACGCCGAGCCACATGCCGATTCGCTGCTGATCCACGTCTCTCCTGTAGCGACTCGAGGGGGCTTCACAGCATTGCCGGCAGGGACGTCCCGCTGCGATGATCTGCCCATGGAATGGTACGACACCGGAATTCCCGCCAACGCCGCCTCCCCGCAGCGAGCGAACCTGAGCGGCACGCCGGTAATCCTCGTCCACGTCGACGGGACATGGCTTGCGGTCGAGGACCGCTGCAGTCACGCAGGATGTGCGTTCAGCGACGACGGCGAGATCGACGGCCAGATCGCCATCTGCAACTGTCACGGCTCGGAGTTCGACGTCCGCTCAGGAGCGGTCATCGCCGGTCCGGCCGACCGGCCGATCCGCAGCTATCGCACCCGCCAGACCGGCGAGCGACTGGAGGTCGAGCGCTGATGGACCTCGCTGCCATCACGGTGGAGCAGCTGGAGCGAGACCCCTATCCGATCTATGCGGCCCTTCGTCGCGAGGCCCCGGTTGCGTACGTGCCGTGCCTCGACGTCTGGATGGTCACCCGCTGGGCCGACGTCGATGCGGCGTGCAACGACCCGGACCGCTTCCCGGCCCACGTCGCCGACTCGCCAACCGACCGCGCCCTCGGCGGCGTTTCGATGATGACGACCGACGGGGAGCCCGCCAAACGACGACGGCGCCCCTTCGACACCACGCTCCGGCCCCGGGCGGTAGAGGCGACCATGCCGGAGGTCTTCAACCGCCTGTGCGGAACCCGACTCGACGCGATCGAGCGGGAGGGTCGCGCAGAGCTGGTGAAGGATTACTTCGAACCGATCTCGGTCCTCTCGCTGGCGCACGCCATCGGCATCGCCGACCTCGTCGATGTGGCAACGCTGCTGCGATGGTTCGCCGGGCTGGCCGCCGGCGTCTCCAACTACGAAGACGACCCGGCCAAGACCGCGTTCTGCGAAGGCGTCTCGACCGAGATCGACGCCGTACTCCGACCACGGTTCACGAAGGCCCTCGAGAACCCCGACGACAGCCTGCTCTCGAACCTCGTCCACGCCACGACCGGGTCGTTGGACGAGCGGCTGGCGTGGGCGATGCCTTCGCTCAAGTTGGTACTGCTCGGCGGGTTGCAGGAGCCCGCCCACGGCGGCGCCACGATCGCACACTGCCTGCTCAACGATCCCGCCCAGCTCAACGCCGTCCGCAACGATCCATCTCTGGTGCCGGCGGCCGTTGAAGAAGGCTTGCGCTGGACGGCGCCGATCGGAAACCTCTTGCGCGGCGTCGCGCCCGGCACCAGTCTCGGTGGGGTCGCGCTCCCCGACGACTCACGGGTGATCCTGATTGTTGCGTCGGCCAACCGCGATGCGGAGATCTGGGGACCGACGGCCGATGCGTTCGACGTTCACCGACCGCGACGCACGCACCTGTCGTTCGCCACGGGGCCTCACTACTGCATCGGCCACCACTTCGCCCGGGTTCAGCTGCGCACCGCGATCCGCACCCTGCTCGAGCGATTCCCGCGGCTGCGCCTCGACCCCGACCACGAGGTGGCCTATCGAGGGCACGAATACCGAGCCCCCATTTCGGTTCCGGTGCTGGCGAGGTGACACAGGGCGAGGCGACGCAGGGCGAGGCGACGCATGGCACGATGCCGGCATGATCGACAAAGCATCGTTCCTGTTCTTCGTGGATCGCGCCCTCGACGGCATGACCGGCGTCGTCACCGAACTCGGCGACGACCTCGCCAACCGCACGCCGGACATTCCGGGAGCCAATTCGCCGTACGTGCTGCTCACCCACTGCCTCGGGGTGATGGAATATTGGGCTGGTGCGTTGGTCGCAGGCCGGCCCGTGCATCGAGATCGACCCGCCGAGTTCGTCGCCCGGGGCTCGGTCGGCCCGCTCGTCGCACGCACCCAGGCCGCCAAGCAGCAACTGCGCCGCGATGTGGAGGCTGCCGACCCCAGCGGCGGCCTCCGCGGAACGCCGCCTGCGTCGTACCAGGGTCCCGACATCGTGCTCACCCAAGCTGGGGCCCTTCAGCATGTGTATGAGGAGCTGGCGCAGCACCTGGGCCAGATGGAAATCATCCGGGACACAATCGTGCGAGACGCGGGCACGTGACGGGCTTCGATCATCTCGACAGGGAGTGGCTCCACGGCAAATCCGGGATCAAGTGGTCCCGCCCGGGCGCCGACCTCATCGCGGCGTGGGTGGCCGACATGGACTTCCCCATTCCCGCCGTGGTGGCGGATGCGATCCGTGAGGTGATCGCCGGCGGCGATCTTGGCTATCCCGACCTCGACGGCGGCAACCCGCTCGCCGCACCGTTTGCAGAGAGGATGCGCACCCGCCACGGCTGGGATCCCGACCCGGGGCGCGTGTGGGCGTTCACCGACGTGCTGAACGCCGTCCAGGCGGTCCTCGAGCTGATGACGCAACCCGGAGCCGGCGTCGCCGTGCACACACCGACGTATCCACCGTTCCTGCGGACGCTCGAGACGATGCGACGGAGGCTGGTCCCGATCCCGTTCCACAGTGGTCCACGAGGGTGGTTCTTCGATCCCGAACGAGCAGCAGAGGCGTTCTCCGACGCCGAAGTGCTGTTGCTGGTGAACCCCCACAACCCGACGGGTCGCGTGCTCACCCGAATCGAGCTCGATCTCCTCGCCGAGCTCGCAGCCACACACGACGTCATGGTCATCTCGGACGAGGTGCACGCGGAGCTGCTCTATCCGGGTCACGAGCACATTCCGTTCGCCACATTGAGCGAGGACGCGGCACGCCGAACGATCACGCTCACCTCCGCCTCCAAGACGTTCAACTTGGCCGGTATCCGAACCGCCGTCGCCCACGTGGGCAGTCGCACGACCTGGGATGCCCTGCGCAGCCGTCCGGAGCACATGTGGGGGGTCGTCGGCAATCTCAGCGTCACCGCGACGCTGGCCGCTTGGTCCGGCGGCCGCCGGTGGCTCGGAGACCTGCTGGCTCGTCTTGCACGGAATCGATCCGCCCTCGAAGTCCGGCTCGGTCAGGAGCTCGACGGGATTCGCTGGCACAGCCCGGAAGGGACGTACCTGGCGTGGCTCGACTTTCGTGCGCTCGGTCTGGGCGACAACCCGGCGGTCGCTGTCCGCCAGCGGAGCCGTGTCGAGCTGAGCCCGGGGCCTGACTTTGGCCTGGGGGGTTCGGGCTTCGCCCGATTGAACTTTGCGACAGCTCCGAATGTCCTCGACGAGATGCTCACGAGGTTGGCGGCAGGACTCGGCTAACCACGAGCCGGCACCACTCCGAGTTGCGCCAGCCAGTCGAGACACACGGCGGCTTGGTCCCGCTGCAGATCGCGCACCTCGGGTGCGACGTATGGTGAGGGAGGCAGGTTGGCGTAGTAGCAGAAGTATCCCGCAAGGGCGGCGACGACACTCGGGGTCGAATGCGGACGGATGTCCCAAGGCGCCGGGCCCCCTTCCAGGTACAGACTCGGCAGCCAGGCCGCGACATCGAGCTCGGGGTCGCCACGGCGAGTCCAGTTCCAATCGACCAGCTTGGCCAGCGGAGTGAGCCACACGTCGTCCGAGCGGATGTCGGCGTGAACGACGGCATCGCCGCAAACGTCGAGCACCGCCTCGGCGGCGACCAACGCCGGGAGTGCCTGATCCAGCCACTGCGGGGACATCAGGGAGCTTGCCGCGAATCCGCTCGGCTCTTCTGCGATGACCCGCCACTTGCGGAACTCGTCCTCCGTCTCCTTCCACGAGGGCAGCCAAGCCGGCGCAGGCAGCGCCGCCAGCTCCGAGGTTGCAGCCAGCACCGCATCGATCCCGGCGGTGGTCCACGGCGGAGGCCACGAGGCCCAACTCAGGTCTTCGAGGATCAGGAACGGGTAGACGCCGTCGTCGTCCCAGCCGATCAACTCAGGCATGCTCGACGCGTGGATCCCGACCTAGACCTCGTGCTCGTCTCGGAGAGAGCTCGCCGTCGCATCGGTGGTTGCGGCCTTCACGAAGACGCTCGAAAACCCCGGTCGATCAACCACCCAGATCCCGGCGGCGCTGTACCCGCCCGTGACGGGACACCAATCGACGGTCGGGCCCACCACGGCATCGACGCGGCGTCGCACGTCGACCGACGGGCTTCGGGGACGAACCAGGACGCGTCCTCAGTCCAACAATCGCGCCACGGAGAACATCACCGACATCGGGCCCGCATCGAGCGAAACCTCTTCGTGATTGCTATGGCGACCGCGCTCGCGGTAGATACCCGAGTGATCCAACTCGTAGACGACGATCTCGAGGCCATCAGGATCGACGATCCAACAACGCGGCAGACCTGCCGCGGCGTACTTGCGATGCTTGCGAAACAGATCGGCGGCGCGATCGGTCGACAGGACCTCGACGCAGAGATGCGGCGTGCCGGTGTAGCGCTCGATCTCGTCGGTGTCGTCGAAGACCATCACGTCTGGGATGAACTCGTCGTCTGCGGGTTTCCACGACCAGGCCTGACACACGCGAACGCCGTCCGGCGCCGCTTCCCGCAGCAACAGCCAGAGGTTGCTGGCAATGTCCTGGTGGGGGCGAGTCGGACTTGGGCTCACAACGAGCTCGCCGTCGATGTACTCGCCGCGGATCTGACTTCCGAGCGCCTGGTACGCGGCCCATGCCATTCGAGTGCCTGTTGATTCGGCCAGTTCCATCGCGACATCCACGGTACTCCCTCCCCTCGAGCGGGGAAGTGTGCGTGTCTCAGGCTCGCACGAGGGTGCGACAGGAAGGTGCGACGGCTCAGGCGCCGGCGAGTCGCTCGCGCAGTTGCGTCAGCTGGGCGGCGACCGACGCCATCGAGCCGCCCCCCGGTGTCGTTCGCGCCACCACCGATGCATCCGGGGACGTCCGATCGATATCGCTCGGCCGGAACGCCGGGTGGGCGGCGGCGAGCTCGTCGGTAGTGACCTCCGCCAGGGTCCGTCCTTCGGCGACGAGCTGCGCCACCAGACCGCCGACCGACTCGTGTGCCTGACGGAACGGCACGCCACGCTCGACGAGAACCTCGGCGAGATCGAGTGCCGTCACCCACGACGTGGGTGCGGGTGGGTGGAACTCGGCGCCGGCAACCATGCCGGTGATCGCCTCCAACGCCAGGGCGAGCGTGTCATCGGCATGGAAGACCGCCCGCTTGTCCTCCTGCAGATCACGGTTGTACGCCAGCGGCAGACCCTTTTGCAGGGCGAGCAACCCTGCGACATCGCCGATCACTCCGGCGGTCTTCCCACGCGCCAACTCGGCGATGTCAGGGTTCTTCTTCTGGGGAAGCGCGGAGGAGCCGGTGGTGTGCCGATCGTCGTACGTGGCCCAACCGAACTCGGCGGTCGACCACAATATGAGCTCCTCGGAGAGTCGCGACAAGTGGGCCATCGCCTGCGCCGCACAGAAGGCGTATTCGGCGACGAAGTCCCGCGACGACACGGCATCGAGTGAATTGGTGAAGACCTCGCCAAAATCGAGATGTGATGCCACGTGCCCAGGATCGAGCGGCAGCGAACTGCCTCCGGATGCTCCGGCGCCGAGGGGGGAGACATCGATTCGTGTGATGGCACTCTCGAATCGTTGCACGTCACGGAGCAGCATCCACGCGTAGGCGAGCAGGTGATGAGCGAACGGCACGGCCTGCGCCTGCTGAAGGTGGGTGTAGGACGGAACGACCATCTCGTCCGCCTGCTCGGCGGCATCGGCAAGCACCGCCGCAAGGCGCCGCAGCTGGGCCGCCCGGAGGTGCCCGGCACGGCGTAGATACATCCGAAGGTCGAGTGCAACCTGATCGTTGCGCGAACGCCCTGTATGCAGTTTGCCGGCGACTTCTCCGATCAGCTCCCCCAACCTGCGCTCGACTGCCGTGTGGACGTCCTCGTCTGTGTCCTTCCACTCGAATGCGACCGCATCGGCCTCCGCGAGGATGGCGTCGAGTCCGTCACGCAACGCCGCGACTTCATCGGCCTCGAGGAGGCCGACCTCACCGAGCATCGCAACATGCGCCAGCGAGCCCGTCACGTCATCGACCAGCATCCGTCGATCGGAGGTGTCGACCGTGAAGCGCCAAAGCGCCTCATCCGGCGAGTCGGTGAACCGCCCACCCCAGAGCGTCATCGGAAGCTCCCGTGACGACCCCCTACCCCCGGCCTTCGGCCGGCGGTACCTTCCCCCACTCCGTGGGGGACTATCGCTCCCCCTTCCTGCACTCCGTCAGGGACCATCTCGGCGCTCGCATGTTGCACAGTCCCCCCGCGTGCGGGGGGGCCGCATCGCCGGCAGGCTGGGCTGGGGGTAGGTGGGCAGATCCCCCTCACTCGCCTTCGCCGATCCGGCGTTCGGCGAACGTCCTCAGGCGGAGGCTCTGGAGGCGGATGAATCCCGTGGCGTCGCCTTGGTCGTAGACGTCGTCGGCCTCGAAGGTCGCCGTCGCCTCGTCATAGAGATTGTGACTGTCGGAGCGCCGGCCCTCCACGACGGCCTGCCCCTTATAGAGCTTGAGGCGGGCGTCGCCGTTCACTCTCAGCTGAACGTTGTCCATGAACGCCTGCAAGGCCTCGCGCTCGGGCGAGTACCAGAACCCGTTGTAGACCATTTCGGCGTAGCGAGAGGTCAGCTCGTCACGCAGATGTGTCACCTCGCGGTCGAGCGTGATGGACTCGACGGCGCGATGCGCGTGGTAGAGCAGGGTTCCGCCGGGCGTCTCGTAGACCCCGCGATTCTTGATCCCTACGAACCGGTTCTCGACGATGTCGACCCGGCCAACCCCGTGGCGCCCACCGATCTCGTTCAACGTGGTCAGCAGCTCTACCGGCCCCAACTCGATGCCGTTCACCATCGTCGGCGTGCCCTCGTGGAACCCTATGGTCACGTACTCCGGCTCATCCGGGGCGTCTTCAGGGTTGGTCGTCAGCTTGAACATGTTGCTCGGCGGCGCCACCCACGGGTCCTCCAACACCCCGCCTTCGTAGGAGATGTGCAGCAAGTTGGCGTCCATCGAATACGGCTTCTCCGGCGTTACCGGGATCGGGATGCCGTGTTCCTCGGCGTAGGCCACACAGTCGGCCCGGCCGCGCAGATCCCACTCGCGCCATGGAGCGATCACTTTGATGTCGGGCTTGAGTGCATAGGCGGCGAGCTCGAACCGGACCTGGTCGTTGCCCTTGCCGGTGGCGCCGTGGGCGATCGCATCGGCTCCCGTCTCCTCGGCGACGCGGACCAATCCTTTGCCGATGATCGGCCGGGCCAGCGATGTGCCCAGCAAGTAATAGCCTTCGTAGATGGCATTGGAGCGAACCGCCGGGTAGACGAAGTCTCGGACGAACTCCTCGCGCAGGTCCTCCGCGATCGCCTCGATCGCACCGGTCGCCAGCGCCTTCTCCTTGGCTTCTTCGACCTCCTCGCCCTGACCCACGTCCGCCGTGTAGGCGATGACTTCGGCGCCGTACTGCTCGCGGATCCACCTGAGGATCACCGAGGTGTCGAGGCCACCGCTGTAGGCGAGCACTACCTTCTTGATGTCGTTGCTCATCGTCTCACTCCCATGCGGTCGAGCTCTTCCAGGAGGCCGCGGCCTCCCCCTTCTTCGGACCCCACCACGATCACCGTGTCGTCGCCAGCCACCGAACCGAGCACGCCCTGGATCCGGGACCGGTCGACCGCCCCGGCCACCACGTTGGCGGCGCCGGGGCGCGTGCGAATGATGAGCAGGTTGCCGCTCACCGCCATCGAGTCGAGAAACTCGTCGATGATGCGGACGGTCTCGCGGGCATCCGAAATGAGCGTCGCTGGATCCTCTGGTATCTCGTAGCGGAGTCCACCGTTCGGCGTTCTTGCCTTCACCGCGCCAATGGCATCGAGGTCGCGCGACACGGTGGCCTGGGTGACGTAATGGCCCGCAGCCTCCAGCATGTCGACCAACGCTTGCTGCGATGCAACCGACTCGGTGGTTATGAGCTGCCGCACCAACCGGCGGCGGTTCGCGATCGATTGGCTCATGCCACTTCCTCCATCGTGATCATGGTGCCGATGCCCTCCGGCGTGAAGATCTCCAGGAGCAGCGCGTGCTGGACGCGACCGTCGAGGATGTGGGCGCGGGCGACGCCGGCCTCGATCGCGTGAATGCACGACTCGAGCTTCGGCAACATCCCAGCCGAGATGGAACCGCCGCCGGTCAGCTCCTTGAGCCCTGCGACGGTCGTGCGCGAGATGAGCGAGTCTTCCTCGCCGAACACGCGATAGAGACCCTCGACGTCAGTCAGGTACACCAGCTTGCGTGCACCCAGCGCCTCTGCCAGCGCCCCGGCTGCGGTGTCGGCGTTGAGGTTGTAGGGATGCCCGTCCTCGCCGCGAGCAAGCGGGGCGACCACCGGTACGTAGCCCTCGGCTTGGAGCGCCGTCACCAGCTGCGGGTTCACCTTGGTGACCTGCCCGACGAACCCGAGCCGCTCGTCCTTCGGCCTCGCCACGAACGTGTTGGCATCAAGCCCGTTGACGCCGGCCGCCAGCGATCCGTGGGCGTTGACCAGCCGCACGATGTCCGGGTTCACCTCGCCCGCCAGGGTCGTCTGGACGACCCGCATCGTTTCCTCGTCGGTCACTCGCAGCCCGTCGATCCAGTGTGGCTCGATCCCCAGTTGGGACATCGTGCGAGAGATGTGGGGACCGCCTCCGTGCACGATCACCGGCTTGATACCCACGTAGTGCAGCATCGCCACGTCGTCGGCGAACGTGTTGCGCAGCGACTCGTCGACCATCGCGGAGCCGCCGTACTTGATCACCACGGTCGTCCCTCGGAACCGTTTGATGAACGGCATGGCCTCAGAGAAGATCTTCGCCTTGCCCATGGTGCGAGCGATACGGGTCTTGGCAGCGTCGGGAGAGGAGTGCCCAGTCACGTGAGAACCGATCCTTGTCGATCCGCGGGGCCCAGACCGTAGCGGCGATCCCGGGTCTCCGATGTCCTCTTCATGATGGCTCTCCGTTGAAGATCACGTAGTCGGGGGTGAGGTCCGTAGTGAGGATGTCCGCGGCGCCGGGGCCGTCGCCCACCTTGACGTCGACCGAGAAATCGCCGCCCAACGCTGCCACCAGAGCCTCGTGGTCGTAGCCGACACCCACGCCGTCCTTGGCCACCGTCACGCCTGCGTAGGCGACCGCAACCTGGTTCGGGTCGACCTCCACGGGTGCTGCGCCCAGCGCCCCGAGGATTCGGCCCCAGTTCGGGTCGCCCCCGAAGAAGGAGGACCGCACGAGCACCGAGTCGGCGACGCTGCGGCCGATGGTCCGCGCGTCCCCGGCGTCGCTCGCCCCGCGAATGTGGAGTTGCACGACGCGGGAGGCACCCTCTGCGTCTTCTGCCATCTGGTGCGCAAGACTGCGGCACACGTCCCGCAACGGCTCCAACAGCATGTCGGGTGAGGCAGCTACGCCGGAGGCGCCCGACACAAGCAGGGCCACGGTGTCATTGGTCGAGGCGCAGCCGTCGACGTTGAGGCTGTGGAACGACTCGTCGACGGCAGCTCGCAGCGCGTGGTCGGCCGCCTCCGCGGTGACGACAGCGTCGGTGGTCACCACCGCGAGCATCGTTGCCATGTCGGGCCGCACCATGCCGGCCCCCTTCGCCATGCCGCCGACGACGAACCCGCCGGACCGTGCTTGGGCCTCCTTGATGACGGTGTCCGTCGTCAAGATCCCCGCAGCTGCACTGGCACCTGCCTCTGCGCCACCGGCGAGGCCATCGAAGAGCCGGCCGACTCCGCGGCGCAGGATCGCCGCGTCGATGTGCGGACCGATCGGTCCGGTCGAACAGACGATCACCTCGTCGTCGTCACAAGCCAAGGCGAGAGCAACGGCCCCAGCCGTTTCGCGAGCAACGGCGTAGCCGGCCTCTCCCGTACCGGCATTGGCGCAGCCGGAGTTGAGCACGACCGCTCGCACGCTGGGCCCGGAAGCGAGGTGGGCCCGGCTCAGTTGCACCGGGGGGGCTGCGGCGCGGTTTGTGGTGAACACGGCAGCGCCGATCGTCCCGGGCGTTCCAACGACGAGCGCCATGTCGGGATCGCCGGCAGGCTTGATGCCGGCCGCCACGCCGGCGGCAAGGAATCCGGCAGCGGCGGTGACACTCACGGCATCCACCCGTCCAGCGGGAGGCCGGCTGCCTCCGGAAGATCCAACATCAGATTGGCGCACTGGACGGCCTGACCGGCAGCACCCTTCAGCAGGTTGTCCTCAGCGGCCATGACGATGGCCGTTCCACTGCGCTCGTCGTGGAACGCAGCGAGGAGCACGCGATTGGAGCCCACCACCCAACGGGTCTGCGGGGGTCGCTCGATCACCTCGACGAAGACGGCACCTGCATAGGCCTTGGCCAACGCTTCCCGGAGCTCACTTGCCGCGACGCCGTCGGTCGCTGGGGCGTAGCACGTCGACAGGATCCCGCGCTGCATCGGAACCAGGTGTGGAGTGAAGACCACCGTCGGCTCGACCCCGGTGGCGAGGGCGATGCCCTGTTCCATTTCGGGACGGTGGCGGTGGGTCAACACCCCATAGGCGGCGACGCCTTCGTCGATGGCGCCGTACATGAGATTCGGTTTGGCCCCCCGACCTGCTCCGCTGACACCTGAGACGGAGTTCACCGTGAGCGGCGAGCTCACGAGCCCCGCACCGACGAGGGGCGCAAGCGCCAGGATCGCCGACGTCGGGTAGCAGCCGGGGACGGCGACCTTCGTTGCCCCTGCGAGCTCGTCGGCAAACAGCTCGGGGAGCCCGTAGACCCACTCGCCTAGCTCCCCTGGATGGGGGTGATCGGCGCCGTACGCCTCTCGGTAGCGATCGGCCGTCGTCATTCGAAAGTCGGAACCGAGGTCGACGACGAGTACTCCGAGTTTCACGAGGTCCAACGCCGGCGCCGCCGACGCACCGTGCGGCAACGCCAGGAAGACGACGTCGCAGTCAGCGACCGCTTCGGGATCCATCGGACCGAGCAACCGGTCACCGCCGCGCAGCTGCGGATGTACGGCGCCCAGCCGCTCCCCCGCCGCGCTGTGTGCGCCGAGGTATACGAGGTCGAAGTGCGGATGCGAGTCGACGAGTCGCACCAACTCCCCCCCGGCGTAACCGGAAGCACCAAAGATGCCTATGCGAAAGCCCATGACCCGCTGTGCCTCCGGATCGGGAAACGAAGAGCGGGGACTATACGCATACGCGAATAGCCATGCGAATCGTCGGAGAGCCCTCGCACCATCGAGCATGTCCAGGCCTCGCAGAACTTGGTGAGGAGTTGGTCGAACTCCGCAAGACTTCCTCCCGTACACGACCCAACGCGTAGCCTTCGTGGTCCCAGGTTCGAGGCATTCAGATGAGCGACGATGACCTCCCCCGCCACCGGATCAGACACTCCATAGGCTGGACCTTTGGGGTTGTCGCTGCCGCCCTCACAGCGCTCGTGGTGGTGTATCTCTTCTATGTCATCACCTCGGATCCCCCCGATCCGGACGAACCCAACGTCGCTCCGGTCATCATCGGCCTGCTCCTGACGCTCTCGTTCATCGCATGGACGGGCGCAATCGGCCTCATTCTCTATGGAGCGGAGGGATCGGCGGGCGTTTGGGGACGGAGGTTGCGCATCGTCGCCGTCGCAGTGCCGGCCGTGTTGATCGCACTCAGCATCGTGGGCCCGTTCGTGGGCAACCTATAGACGCGCTGCCGGACCGCTCCCCTCACAGCACTAGCGTCCGGCCGATGGGCGCCTCGACCATCGCCGCATTCGTCCTCGCCAGCACCATTCTCCTCGTGGTGCCGGGACCCGCCGTGACGTACGTGATCGCCCGCAGCGTTCAGGACGGGCGGCGCGTCGGACTGGCATCCGTTGTGGGGCTCCACATCGGGACGGGCGTACACATCGCGGCTGCGGCCCTCGGCCTCTCCGCGCTGCTCGTGTCATCGGCCGAGGCGTACACCGCGTTGCGGTGGGCGGGCGCCGCCTACCTCATCTACCTCGGCGTCCGTTCGTTGCGGAGCGGCGACGCCGCCATGGCAGGAACGGGTGCGGAGAGCGTCGGAGCTGGCCGAGCCCTGCGCGACGGGATCTTCGTGAACGTCCTCAACCCGAAGCTGGCCGTCTTCTTCCTCGCCTACCTGCCGCAGTTCACGGATCCCGGCGCAGGCTCGGTGGCGACGCAGCTGCTCATCCTCGGCGGCGTCTTCATAGCGGTCGGCTTCGTGACCGACGGGCTCTACGCAGTCGCCGCAGACGCTGCCGGGCGCAAGCTCGGTCAGGCGTCCGCGGTTCTGCGTCATCGCGATCGGATCGCCGGAGCGGTGTATCTCGGCCTGGGTGCCCTTGCCCTCGTCGCACCAGGCCGCCGCACCTGAGGTAGCTTTTCACCATGAAGCCCGTGACGATCGTGTACGTGACCGACATGGATGTCAGCCTCGGCTGGTACCGGCGGCTACTCCCCCACGCCGACCTGGTCACCAGCTCGCCGTACTGGTCCGAGCTCTCCCTGGGCGACGCTGCATCCCTGGCGTTGCATCGCGCAGACAGCGTGAGTCGCGGCAGCCAGCTCGGCCTCGCCCTCACCGCCGACCGGCCACTCGAGGCCATTCACGCCGACCTCGCAGCACGGGGCGTTGAGATCGACGGCGGCTTCGAGTCGCAGCCCTTCGGCCGGTCGATGCTGATCTGCGATCCAGACGGGTTGGCCATCCAGATCAACGAACACGCCGGCGATCGGGATCCGTCGCAGGCCGGTTGAGCCGGCACCCTCACTAACGTCCGGGCGACCGTGACCCTGCGCCGCACTTCGCAACGCATGCTCGCCGCCGCCGTGGCGACCGGAGCGTTCCTCGTCGAACCCGGCACGGCCTTCGCCCACGGCATCGGTGGCCGTGCCGACCTGCCGGTACCCGTGAGTTGGTTCGCCGTAGGCGCCGGCGTCGTCATCGTGATCACGTTCGTGATGCTCAACTCGATGTGGACGGAACCGCGCCTCCTGGAGGAGCCCACCCGGCCGGCCACCCGGTCGCGGGCAACGCGCATCGGAGCTCGGTGCCTGCAGGTGGTCGGTATCGCCGGTCTGGCCATCGTCGTGATCGCCGGGTTCGGTGACGGGACTGCGAGCTCGCTCAACGTGACGCCGGCGCTGGTCTTCGTGATGTTCTGGCTGGTGGTGCCGTTCGTCGGGATCGTGATCGGTGATTGGTGGCATTGGCTGAACCCGTGGGCCACGCTGTCGAAGTGGATCAACCGGGGGCGGCCGGAACGTGAGGACTGGGTCCAGCGATTCGGTGTGTGGGGAGCGACCGCTGCGTTCATTGCGTTCACCTGGCTCGAGCTTGTCGCACCGGACAACAGCGACCCGAGCTATCTGGCAACGGCGGCCGTCGTCTACTCCGTCGCCGTGCTCGCCGCCGGATTCTTCGCCGGGCCCCACTCGGGTCTTCGCCTCTTCGAGGCATTTCACACGTACAACCAATTGACCGCGGCCATTGCGCCGGTCGAGCTGGTGCCGCACGATGCGGTCGGCACCACCACCGTTGCGGCCACCCCTGGCGTGGTCCGCCGCGGCTTGCTTCGCGCACTCCCCGCCATCCCCGAGTGGCCAGGGTTGGCGGCCTTCGCCGTAGCCATGATCGGCACCGTCACCTACGACGGTCTCTCGAGCACCGAGTGGTGGTCGACCGTCTTCGCCGATGTGCGGCGCGAGGTCTGGTTTGGCACCGTTGCGCTGATTGGCATCGTCTGCATCGTGGGGCTCCTCTACTACGGGGCCTCAGCCGCGGCGGCTCGGCTCGCCGGAACCGGGTGGACGGCGAGATCGGTTGCCTCCCGCTTCGCTCACACCCTCGTCCCGATCGGCGTCGCCTACGCCTTCGCCCACTACTTCACCCTCGTGCTGTTCGAGGGTCAGCTGCTGTTGATCTCCGCCAGCGATCCGCTCGGCCAGGGATGGAACCTCTTCCGCACCGCCGAGTGGTCGGTGAACTTCTTCCTGTCCCCGGAGGTGGTTTGGTACATCCAGCTCGTGACGATCGTCGCCGGCCACGTGGCCGGTGTCGTGCTCGCCCACGACCGGGCCCTGGCCGACTTCGGCGACGAGGTTGCGGTGCGCACCCAGTATGCGATGCTGGCGCTCATGGTGGCGCTCACCTCCCTCGGCCTTTTCGTGCTGGCGGGCTGAGCCGTGCTCGCTGTGACGCGCTGGACACTCGCACATCAGGGCGGATGGGACGAGCTGCTGATGTTCGGCCTGCCAATCGTGCTCGCAGTGCTCGCCGTGCGCTGGGCCGAGAAGCGGGGCAAGGCCAAGCGTGTGGCCGCCGATCGGGCGACTCCCGACGGCGAGCCCCAGGATGCAGAGCACTAGCGTGCTGCGCGGCGACGTGACGAGGAAGGGTGCCCATGACGCAGATCGTTGAACCCGGAACGACCGCTGACGAGGTCCGCGTGCTGGAACTCGTCGATCGGCTGGTGGCCGAACACGATCCCAAGGGCGATCGCTTCTCGTTCATGGGTGCGCAGTTCGACATGGGCCTTGCTTGGGTGCACTTCCCCGAAGGCCATGGCGGCCTCGGCCTGCCGATTCAGCTCCAAGAGGTCATCGACGAGAGGCTCGACACGCTCACTCAACATCGACCCTCCTTCTTTCACGTGATCGGACACGGCATGGGCGCCCCGATGCTCATGACGCACGGCACAGAAGAGCAGAAGCAGCGGCATCTCAAGAAGCTCTTCACAGGAGAGGACGTGTGGTGCCAGCTCTTCTCGGAACCGGGCGCCGGAAGCGACGTCGCCGGTCTGTCCAGCCGCGCCATCAGGGACGGCGACGAATGGATCGTCAACGGGCAAAAGGTCTGGACAACCGTCGCCCACGTCAGCAAGTGGGGCATGCTCGTGGCCCGCACCGATCCGGACCTGCCCAAGCACCAGGGCATGACGTACTTCCTCATGGACATGGAGTCCGAGGGGATCGAAGTACGCCCGCTGCGGCAGATCACGGGCGAGGCCGAGTTCAACGAGGTCTACATGACCGACGTGCGCATCCCCGATGCCCAGCGCATCGGCGAGCGCGGCGACGGCTGGAAGGTGGCGCTGACCACGCTCATGAACGAGCGTGTGGCCATCGGGGCCAACGTCGCGCCACGCAACTCGGGGGCAATCGGTGATCTCCTCGAGGTCTGGAAAGAGCACGGCGGATCCGAGAAGGACCGCGACCGGGTCATGCAGCTGTGGGTCGAAGCCGAGGCGGCACGGTTGACCAACATCCGTGCATACGAGAACCGCACCACAGGAACTCCCGGCCCGGAGGGCTCCACGTCCAAGCTCGTGTACGCCGAGTTGAACAAGCGCATCTACGAGCTCGCCACCGAGCTCATGGGCGCAGCCGGGATGCTCTACGACACGTACGAGTTCATCCAGCCGGAGACACCGGAAGACATGCCCGAGGACATCCGTCGCCGCTTCCTTCGCGTGCGGGCCAATTCGATCGAGGGCGGCACGTCGGAGATCATGAAGAACATCCTCGGTGAGCGGGTGCTGGGCTTGCCGGGTGAACCGCGGGTCGACAAGAACCTGCCGTGGAACGAGGTTCCGCGCAGCTGATCGGGATCAGCCGGTGGCCGCGTTCTCGTTGAGGGACGACAGGAGGAGAAGGCGTCGTTTCCTTTCGAGCAGCCGGCCCAGCTCCTGCGAAATGGCAAACCGCTCGGTCACCGACGTCGACTCGACAAAGCGTTGTGCCAAGCGCCGCCGCATGCGATCGATCTCTTCGAGGAGCCGGACGGCCGGGCTGCTCTTCCCTGTTCCCTGCTCTCGCATGGGTCCACCTTGCCCTATTCGTGTTTCGACGTTGTGAACGCCGTGCAAAGAACCCGCAAAGATTGGTGTTTGGAGGCTCTCGTGAGGCATCGAACATGAGCGGGCAACGGACCGTCTTGCGGGGCGGGCGCGTCATCGGCAGGGAGGCGAACGTCGACATCGTCATCGACGGGTCCCGCATCGTGTCGATCGGCAGGGCCGAGCCCTTCAAGGCCGACCGGGTGATCGACCTCGCTGGGCTCATCGTGGCCCCCGGCTTCGTCGATGCGCAGATCAACGGGGGTTTCGGCGACGACTTCACCGCCGACCCCGAATCGATGTGGCGGGTCGGCGAACGGCTGAGGTCGTTCGGTGTGACCGCATTTCTCCCGACCCTCGTGTCGACGGACTTCGAAACGATTGCACATGCGCGCGAGGTCTGCGTGGCGGGGCCTCCACCCGGCTACCGCGGAGCCACGGTGTGGGGGCTGCACGTCGAGGGCCCATTCCTCGCACCGACTCGATGTGGGGCGCACGACGTCACGAAGCTGCGGCATCCCGACCCGGAGCTGGTCAGGGACTGGTCCCCGGCGACGGGCGTGGCGATGGTGACGATGGCGCCGGAGCTTCCGGGTGCCATCCCAACCATCCGAGCGCTCGTCAGCAGCGGCGTCGTCGTGTCGCTCGGCCATTCCGATGCCGACCACGGCGCAGCAGTGGCCGGATTCGATGCCGGTGCGTCGGCGGTGACCCACCTCTACAACGCCATGTCGACCGGTGATCACCGCAATCCGGGACTGGCGCTCGCGGCACTCTCCCGCCGCAACGTCACCGTCGGGATGATCGTCGATCACATCCACCTCCATCCGACGACCACGCGAGCGGCGTGGAACGCCCTCGGACCGTCACGCACCATGCTCGTCTCCGATGCCATCGCGGCTTTCGGGCGACAGGACGGCACTGCCGGCAGCCGGCTCGGCGACAAGGAGGTCTCGGTGGCTGCAGGCGCACCTCGGCTTGCGAGCGGCGTGCTCGCGGGCAGCGTGCTGTCACTTGATGCCGCGGTGCGCAACCTGTGCGCAGCCGCAGATGCGTCTGCGGCAGAGGGCGTGGCCGCGGTGACAACCGTGCCCGCCGCGCTCCTCGGACGCACCCGGCTCCTCGCACCCGGCGAGCCCGGGGATCTCACCATCCTCGACGAGAACCTCGGCGTCGCGGGCACGGTTGTAGCGGGCGACCCCGACCAGCGCCTCGCCGAACGCGACGCGTGATTGGCGGCTCCACGGCGGTCACGTTCTGAGGTTGCCGTCGTCGATCCACCACTCGTGAAGACGGAGGCCGGCGCCGAAGGCATCGTCATGGGTGACGAGCACCATGGCACCGGGGTACGCCGCGAGCGCAATCTCGAGCCGTTCGATGGAGGGGAGGTCGAGGTGGTTCGTCGGCTCGTCGAGCAGGAGCAGCCAAGCGGCCCGGCCCAAACCGAGCGCCATACTCAGCTTGCGCGCCTCCCCCGGCGAAGGCCGGTCGGTGGCCAGCAACACATCCGGATCGACGCCAAGGGTGGCCACCAACGCCAGCACGCGGCCCCGCTCATCGGGCGGGAGCCGACGAAGCTCGACCAGCAGCGCATCGACCTCGTCGCCGGTCAACTCTTGGGGGAGGTAGAGCACTTTCTCGCTCGGGAGCGCCGCCAGCTCCCGCAGCGTCTCGAGCAGCGTGGTCTTGCCCGCACCATTGGGCCCTCGCAGCCAGACTCGATCCGTGCGTCGCAGCACAACCGCCAGCTGACCGACGAGGACTTCGCCGGCGACGGTGAGGTCGCCGTGGACCGTGGCCAGTTCAGCCTTCGGTGACGGCTCCCAGTCGACGAAGAGAGCACCGCCCAGCTCCTTGACCATTTCGATGTCGGCGAGTTCGCCCGCAACGCGGTCCCGCGCCGCGACGGTGGTGGCGAGCCGGTGGGCTGCTGCAGCCTCACCGGTGCGAAAGACGCTCGTGGCGGCGGCGCTGCGAGCATCGATGTCCTTGAAGTCCGATGTCCGCATCTGACGTTGGAACTGGGCTCGCTTCGCCTCGGTGGCCCGCCGCTGGTCGGCCACTCGACGATCGAGCTTCTTCTGCTCCCTGCGCAGCCGCCGGTAGTCAGCAACGAGCTCCCGCTCCGCAGCACGCCACGCCTCGCGTGCAACCGTGTAGCTGCCGTTCCACAGCGCAGCCCCGCTGCGGTGGAGCCGGAGGGTGCGCACGGTCAGCGCATCGAGGAACGCGCGGTCGTGGGAGACCACGAGACCGGGACCTCGGAACCGCTGGAGTGCGTCGAACAGCCAGCTGCGCCCCTCCGCATCGAGATGGTTCGTCGGCTCATCGAGCAACAGGATGTCCGGCGATCCGGCGAGCGCGGCACCTACCTGCCAGCGCTTGCGCTCTCCTGGCGAGAGCGTGTCCCACCGATCGATCTGAGCCGGATCGAGCCCGAGCCGTCCCCGCAGTGCGGCATCGGCCGCTTCCCACGACACTCCGAATCGGCGAATGTCCTCGGACAACGACTCCACCTCTTGGGCGGCCGTGACGACAACGGCGTCCCTCGGGTCGAGCGTGAGTTGCCCACCGGTCGGTGCGAGGTCGCCGGCGATCAGTCGCAGCAAGGTCGTCTTGCCGGAGCCGTTGCCGCCGACCACACCGGTCCAGCCCTGGCCGAGGTGCGCAGTGGCGTCGGTGAGCACCTCGGACGCGGTCGAATACCGGAACGAGAGATTGTCGAGATGGATCGCAGACATGGCAGCTCCTCGAGAACGAGACCGGCGATCGCCGGGAACGGTCGGTTCAAGCTGCTCTGCGCACGGATCCCCTGTGTCGACGCTTCCAAGTGTACCGGGCCACATGCATCGCCGAAAGGGCCGCCTTGATCTCACGGCGACACTGAACCCCACGGGTACAGCCGAACCCAAGAGGCCGCTCGGGCCCCGGCATCAGCTCCTGGCTCGCCAAGACGGCTCGCCTATCCGCTGAACCTCTAAGGATCGCCAACCGAGGCCCCGCCGGCCCTCCACTCGTCGAGGAGGGCGTACGCCTCTTCCGGCGAATACGGGCCATGCTCGATCCGGTGCTCGTATAGGAGCTTCATGGCCTCGCCGATCAATGGTCCCGGCTCCAGCTCGAGGTACTGCATCACCTCGTTGCCGTCGATCGGGGGCCGCAGCGCATCCAGCTCCTCCTGTTTGCGGAGCTCCACGATGCGTGCCTCCAACTCGTCGATCCGCCGCTCGATGGAGCGGGCCCGCTTGGCGTTGCGCGTCGTCACGTCGCATCGCACGAGTTCGTTGAGGGGCCCCAGCAGGTTGCCGGCGTCGCGAACGTACCGGCGCACCGCGGAATCGGTCCATCCCATCTTGTAGGTATGCGGGCGCATGTGGAGGAAAACCAGTTGCGACACGTCGTTGGTCACCTGCTTGCCGTACCGCAACGCCCGCATTCGTTCCCGGGTCATGCGGGCCCCGACCACCTCGTGATGGTGGAAGCTGACTCCGCCGGACTCGAAACGGCGGGTGGCGGGCTTGCCGATGTCGTGGAACAACGCCGCCAGCCTCACCTTGAGGTCGGACGACGTCTTCTCCACCACAGCGATCGTGTGGGCCAGCACGTCCTTGTGTCGGTGGACGGGATCCTGTTCGACGGCGAGTGCCGGCAGCTCGGGGATGAACTCGGCTGCCAGACCGCTCCTGACGAGGCCCCACAGCGCCACTCCAACGTGCTCGCCGAGCATGAGCTTGTCGAACTCGCCCTGGATCCGCTCGGCCGACACGACCGCAAGGCGGTCTCGCATCTCGGCCACTGCTGCAACTGCGGCGTCGTCCGGAACGAAGCCGAGCTGAGATACGAAGCGGTAGAGCCGCAGCATGCGCAGCGGATCGTCACCGAACGAGATGTGCGGATCGAGGGGGCAGCGCAACGTCTGCGACGCCAGGTCGGCCAGGCCACCGTACGGGTCGACCATCTCCGGCATCTCATCCCCACCGGGCACCCGGATCGCCATCGCGTTGACGGTGAAGTCACGGCGCGACAGGTCCGTCTCGATGTCATCGCTGAACGTGACCTTCGGCTTGCGTGAGTCGTCGCGATACACCTCACGGCGAAAGGTCGTGATCTCGTGCACCTGGCCGCGGCGAATCGCCCCGATCGTGCCGAATGCCTCACCCGCGAGATAGAGGTCGTGTGCCCACTCCCCCACGATCGCTCGGATCTCATCCGGCCGAGCATCGGTGGCGAAGTCGAGGTCGGTATCACCACCACTGCGGTTCAGCAGCGCATCGCGCACGCTGCCACCGACGAGGTACAGGACCTTGCCGGCAGCGGCGAAGCGCCGCGCAAGCTCGCGAGGTGCCGCACCCGCCTCCAGAAGCGGCTCCAGCCGGGGAGGAATCACGACGCAAGAGGCTAGTTGTTGCCCGTCCGATCCCCGAAGGGAGCAGTCGTGCCCCACGGCGCACGTCCTGCGGCCAATCGGGGAAGCTCCCGGTGTACGTCAGACCGGCCTCGGGCCGCAGGGAAGCAGCGAGACCGGCCCGACGTTGCTTGCCGTCTCAGATTCCCAGCTGGTTCCTCACCCAACTTCCGGCAGCGTGGTTGGCCTGGAGGTCCGCAACGATCTTGTCGATCCGAACGCCCTGGTTGTTCTTCCAGCGGCCGTCGCTGTATTCCCCGCCGGCATGATGGATGGCCATCAGATCCCACTGATTGTCGAAAACCGGCGATCCGCTCGATCCCGGCTCCGTGTCCGTCGTGTACCGAACTCGTGTCGGGAACAGCCCGGAGATCTGGTTCTGCTGAACCGCCACTTCCTTCCGCCGGCCTTTGGGATGCTGCACGATGTTCACGTGCTGCTCGTCGGCGTAGACCACTCCCGAGGTGGGGAGTTGCAGGTTGCCCCATCGCGACCCTGCCGACGTACAGAACTTGTACACCGGAGGCGTGAGCCCGATCGGCCCGACGTTGAGGGGGGTGACGACGCCATCCGGGCCGACGGGGCCGGCGGCGGCCTCGTCGAGCACCATGAAGTGACCGTCTTCGGTGCGCTCGACCCGCAGGGGGAGATTGATCACCCAGGGCTTGCACTTCACCTTGACGAGAGTGAAGTCGAGTGCGGCATTCGTGTAGAAGAAGCCGTCCGGATCGAAGCCGAAGAGGTCAGCCGTCGCCGGTGAACCGTCCTCGTTGAGCTGGTAGTTGAACTCGGCCCGGAGTTGCTTGGCCCGAGCGACCGTGTCGATGACATGGTTGTTGGTGATCATCACGTCGCGGCCGACGAGCCACCCGGTCCCCATCCGTTCCCGGACTGCTTCCATGCGATGCGCGCAACCGACCGCTGCTTGATGCTTCCCTCTTCGAGAAAGTGGACCGGCAGCAGGTTGTTGTCCGGCAGGATGATGCGTTCCAGGTCGCCGAGTATCTCGATCGGCACTCGGCCGTCCTCTCCCAGCGGAACCTCAGGTCCAGGATCCGGCAAGTCGGCCGTTCGCAACTGGGCCATGTTCTCGTCCTTGATCTCGGCAAGGACGTCCTCGAGCTGGTACTCGAAGTCGAGCTTCTCGAGCTCCTTGATGAGGGTCTGTGGCCCCATGAGTCTCCTCCTGACTCGCTTGCTGACAAGACGCCCGGGACCTGGCGCTGATACGACGTATCCGGATGGAAGCCACGGATTCGTCACCGACGGCGCACGATCCGCTCCCTGAAGAAGCCGCGGCTCGACGATGGTCGTCAGCCGGTCCGCCACCGGTTGGCGAGAGCGTCGGCGTACTCGTTCCATCGCACGCCGGCGTGACCCTTGACCCACTCGAGCGTGAGCTCGGGCCGGCGCCGGTAGATGCGGTATGCCTTCTGCACCAGATCCAGGTTCTCGACGGGGCCGGTCTTGCGCTTCCAGCCGCGCTTCTCCCAGCCGGCTGCCCACTCGTTGATGGTGCGGACCGCGAGGTTGCTGTCCGAGTAGACGGTGACGGGGGTACCTTCCGGCACGAGCGCCGCCCCCTCGATGAGTGCCGTCAGCTCCATGCGATTGTTGGTCGTCGCCGGATCGTGGCCGTGCCGCTCTGAGACAATCTCACCATCGATGACGTAGACCGCACCCCATCCGCCGGGGCCAGGATTCGGGCTGGCGCCGCCGTCGGTGAAGACACCGGATCCCGGGTCCTCGAATGCCAGCGGCGCCGTGCTCCGGCTCACGCCGGGAGCCGTCCGGGCGCCGTCACGGCAATCGAGGCACTGTGAGGGGTTCCAGCCGGGGTAACGCGCCAGCACTCGCTCGGGGAGCGAGAACGCCGCTCCACAATCGCGGCAGGTGAACGTAGCCATCGAGCGAGCGTACCCCACCGGTGCACACCCAGGTCACAGGTCCCAATAGCGCTTCGCTTCCGCGGTGACCGCCCGTCCGATCTCGGCAGCCGAAGGGTGCTCGGGGAACGGTGCCCGTGGATCGCCCTCCTCGCCGGCGAAGCCACGCAATGTGGCCGCCGTGGATTCCCGCAGCGCCGCAAGGTCGTAGCCGCCTTCCAGGAAGATCACCGTGCGAGCCGCAGGCACGACCCCGGAGAGTCGGCCCGCCATGAACCGGTAGTCGTCCGCAACCAGCCTGATTCCTGCGAGCGGGTCGTTGACATGAGCGTCGTATCCGGCGGAGATCAGCAGCCAATCCGGGGCGTACTGGTTGAGGATGGGGACGAAGAGCTCGTCGAACGCCCAGCGGTACGCGGCACCGCCCGTAGCCGTCGGCCAGGGGATGTTGAGGGTCGTCCCTTCGCCGTCGCCGCTTCCGCACTCGTGCAGCCACCCAGTGCCGGGGTAGGCCGGAAACTCGTGCATCGAGAGGTACAACACCTGCGGATCGGCAAAGAACACGTCCTGCGTGCTGTTCCCATGGTGAACGTCCCAATCGACGATCGCTACGCGATGGCCTTGCCGGGTGAGCGTTCGGGCGGTGATTGCGATGTTGTTGAAGAGGCAGAATCCCATGGCGCGAGCCGGCATCGCGTGATGACCCGGTGGGCGCATCGCAAGAAACGCAAGGTCGCCTTCGCCCCGTCGCAGCGCCTCCACGGCGGCCGGACCCGACCCCGCCGACCGTAGTGCCGCTTCCCATGACTGCGCCCTGGCGACGGTGTCTGGATCGAGGGGTCCCCCGCCCGCAGCACAGAAACGCTCGATCGCGGCGACGTAGCTCGGGTCGTGGACAACGGTGAGCGTCTCTACGGACGCCTCGGGCGGCGGGAAGTCGACGACGTGGAGACCGCTGGATCTCACGCCTTCGATCACCGCCGGGATGCGCGCGGGCCGCTCGGGGTGCCCAACACCCGTGTCGTGCCGCATCGAGCTGTCGTGAGAGACGAGGATCACCCGCATCACCACATCTTGACACGCCGCGGCTGGACAGCATTCGGAGGGCGGTACCCTTGGCGCATCAGCGCATGCGAGCTGGGAGGGGAAAGGCGCCTGAGATGGCACTGGCGGACAGCTCACAACGGGTGTCCCACCGCGGATCGTGGCCGGGGAAGATCACTTTTCGTCGCGGCTGGTCGCGGGCAGACGCACGTCCATGGAATGACACGACGAACGGAGCCAACCTCAGGCTCGTCCGAGGCGGTGCTTCGTTCCTCGCCGCTTGCACCACGAGTCTCTTGGCACTCGGCACCGACGCTGTCATCTCTCCTCCCCTACCGGCTTCGGCGCGTGGTGCCTGGCGCGACGCCGGCTACACGCCGTACGTCGATCTGGCCCTGATGCGGCTCTCGCTGGACGAGCAGCCGAAATCGCCAAGTCACCTTGTGGTCGAAGCCGACATGGCGATCAGCGAGCTCCTGGGAATCGACGCGGCCGCATTCGACGCCTTCTGGCGCTTCGACGAGTTCGGGCTCGCCGAGGCGATCGACGCCACGGGCAAATCGAGCATCCTGATCATCCGTAACGGCAACGGCGACCCTGCCGGGTTTGCCATCGTCGGATACGGCAATGCGATCAGCTACCTGCAACGGGTAGCCGTCCATCCCGACTGGCAGGGCCACGGCATGGGGCGCAGCTTGGTACGCGTTGCGGCGCGCAAGGCCCGATCCGCGGGTGCGCAAGTCATGCTCCTCAACACCCAGAACGACAATCGCCCAGCGATCGGCCTCTATGAGAGTGAGGGTTTCGTCTTGCTTCCGGAGGCGCTGGCACTCCTGCGTTCGACCGGGAGTTGGCCGGAAGCCCCTGAGCAAAACCCGGCACAGCGCTAGCCTCGCGATCGTCGCGAAGGAGAGGTTCTCCACTGCCCCCGAGACTGCCCGAGCGGTATCAAACACAGGTCCGGCTCGGCCGAGACGGCGACGTCGAAGAGTGGCTGGCGACCGACAGCGCCCTCGACCGGCCCGTGTTGGTACGGGCACTGGACCCGTCGGCATCGGCCGACCGCGCCCAAGGCTTCGCCGGCTCTGTGCGCGCCGCTGCCGCCGTCGACCACATCCACCTCGCCAGGGTGTACGAGGTCAGCGACAAGGGCAGCACGTATGCGGTACTCGAGTGGAACGGCGGCGTCTCGATCACAGACCGGCTCCGAGCCGGCGACACCCTTCCGGTCAACGAGTTCTTGCCCAACGCAGCGGGATTGGCCGACGGCTTGGCTGCCTTGCACCGGGCCGGCGTCCTTCACGGCGGCATCGACACGTCGGCTATCCACTTCTCGGCCGCGCATCCCGCAAAGTTGACCGCCTACGGGCGGATTCTTCACGATGCTGACGAGGCGAGCGACACGCGGTCGCTGGCGACGGCGCTGCGTCGTGCGCTCACCGGCTCGGCGTCGTCGGACCTGCGGCCGTCCCAAGTGGTCGAGGGGCTGCCCCGCTCGGTTGACGATGCCCTCGAGGGAGCCGAGGCGGGCACCATCGATGCGGCGCAGCTGGCGGCGACGATCCGGTCAGCTCCCTATCGCCCGGAGCCGGAGGGCGAGGATGGCTGGTCGTGGCGCTGGCTCATTCCCGCCTCGCTGCTGTTGCTCGCAGCTCTGGTCATCGCCGTCGTCGGTATCGGCATCGACACGGATCCGGACTCACCGTTCCTGTTCCCCGCCACTCCCCAGGAGGTGCGGCCGACCGGGGCAACGGAACCCGCACCGTCGGTCACGCCGCCGCCCGTCGCGCCGGCGGCAGGGCCGATCGTTCCCGTGACCGCAACGTCGTTCGACCCGTTCGGCGACAACGGGGCCGAACGCGAAGCCGACGTGCCTCTGCTCCTCGACCGGGACCGAACGACAGCGTGGCGCACCGAGCGGTACTTCAGCCCGTTGCCGGCGATCAAGCCGGGCGTTGGCGTGCTCTTCTCCCCCTCCGGACCCGTCCGCTCGATGTCGATCGAAGGCACGCCCGACAGCCGCTACGAGATCGGCTGGGCGCCACAGCCGAACAACGACCTCGCGGCGTGGGAGTTTGTCGAGGCCGGAACACTCGAGACGGGTGCGGTCTCACTGCAGCTGCCCGAACGGTCCGGTGGCGTTTGGCTCTTGTGGCTCACGGACCTGCCGGAGCGCGAGCCGAGTGTGTTCTTCTCCGAAATCGCCGAGGTCGCCTTCGGACCGTGACATCTGACCCGGCACTGACGAGAATCTCCCCCAGATGAGTGACCGGGCCCAGGATCTTGCATTGATCGAGCGCTATGTCGCGGGCGATATCGACGCCTTCGACGAGCTCGTCCGCCGTCATCGCGATCGCGTCTTCGCCGTGTGCCTTCGCATGCTGCGTGACCGGGATGCAGCGCTCGATGCGATGCAGGACACGTTCGTGACGCTGTTCAGGAAGGCGGACCGGTTCAAGGCCGAAGCGGCATTCACGACGTGGCTGTACCGAGTCACGATGAACGTGTGCTACGACCATCTGCGCCGCAGCCAGCGCCGCCGCACCGAACCCATGCCGGAGCGGTTCGACCCGGCAGACGCCGCAGCCGAAGACGGCTTTGCGGCCGCAGACGTGCGACCGGACATCGAGGCGGCGCTCCAGGACGTTGGCGCCGAGTTCCGGGCAGCCGTCGTGCTCGTCGATCTCCAAGGGTTGAGTCTGGAAATGGCGTCAGATGCCCTCGGTGTGCCGGTCGGCACCGTGAAGTCACGCGTCTTTCGGGGACGGCGACAACTCGCCCAACGTCTCGGGAACCTCAGACACCCCCCGCAGCATCAGAGAGAAGAATGAGCCACCACGACCACGACCTCGACCTCGACCTCATCATGGCCCTCGCCGAGGGTTCGCTTTCCGCGTCGGAGGCCGCGGCGGCACAACGCCAGATCGAGCGTTGCCCCGATTGCGTCGAGGATCTCGAACTGCAGCAGACGGCGCTCGCCGCCTTCGCTGCGACGCCGCCCGTCGCATTGACCGACCTCGAAGCCGCCCGGCTGAAGCGTGACCTCGATACCGCACTCGGTCATGAGCGGACCGCCATGGCGCCTACGCCGGCCAAGAAGCGCGGTTTCAACTGGCTGCCGGTCTTCTCGGTTGCGGCCGTGCTCCTGGCGCTGGTTCTCGTGATCCCGAGCCTCGATCTCGTGAGCGGAGACCGTGACGACGATGCAGGCGCCGACGCGGTAGCGCTCGACTTCGCCGAGGAGGAGGCGGACACCGGTGCGTCCACCGAACCGACGGAGAACCCATTGCGCATTCAGTTCGCAACCGACGATGCCGCCAGCGATGGTGGCGGCGATGCGGCCGGAGACACCGCCGAGGCGCCTGCCGCTGCCCCGACTACCGCTGCTGCCGCTGCGGACGAGGCGCTTCCCGTCTCGCCCGAAGCCACGGAGCTGATCGATGAGCTGGATGCCCGGCTCGCTCCGTCGGACTCGATTGACGACGCCCGGCTCGAGGCGTCGCTGTTCGGATTGACGACCTCGGATCAGGCCGATCTCGATCGGTGCGTGCCGGAGGGCGCCGAATTCTTCAATGTCCCGGGTGGCGACTCGTACACCCTCGGTGACATCGATCTGGACGTGGGCCCCGTGCGCGTGACCGCCCACCCGCAGCGCAGCGATCTCGGATTGGCTGCCCACCTCGACGAGTCCTGCGAGATCATCGCCACCAACGCCGGCTGACGTCCCGCCGTGCCAGTTGAGCCGAGGACCGGCCCCACTAAGCTCGACCTTCATGGTTGACCAATCCCCTCGCACAGACATCTCCCCGAAGTCCGACGATTACCCGGCGCAGATCGCCGGGTTCCTCGAAGACACGGCAACGCAGATCCGGAGGCTTTCGGTCGACCGGCTGCGCAAGGCTGCGACGTGGACTGCGGTCGGGATGGTCGTCGCCATGCTGGCGCTGGTACTCGTCATCTTCTTGCTGGTCGGCTTGTTTCGGATCCTCGCCGAGCTGACCACCGTCGAGATCGCCTATCTCATCCTCGGTGGAATCTTCCTGATTGCTGGGATGTTCTTGTGGTCCAAGCGCAACACCGGAAGAACCACTGAACAGGTGGGGTAGGAGCAACAGGACATGCCAGAGCAGGTACTCATCATCGGGTCTGGACCGGCCGGGATCACCGCCGCGATCTACGCCGCCAGGGCGGACCTGAAGCCGCTCATGATCGAAGGATTCCAGCGCGGTGGGCAGCTCATGCTCACCACCGACGTGGAGAACTACCCCGGATTCCCGGACGGGATCATGGGTCCCGAGCTCATGGAGCAGTTCCGCAAGCAGGCGGAGCGCTTCGGCACCCGGATCATCTCGTCGGACGTCAGCGCGGTGGACTTCTCGGCCCGGCCGTTCAAGGTCTGGGTGGGCGAGGACCTCTACGAGGCCGAGTCCGTCATCATCTCGACCGGCGCCTCTGCGCGCTGGCTCGACGTCCCCGGCGAAGAGAAGCTGCGCGGCTACGGCGTCTCCGCGTGCGCGACCTGTGATGGCTTCTTCTTCCGCGACAAGGAGATCGCCGTAGTCGGCGGCGGCGACAGTGCGATGGAAGAAGCGCTGTTTCTCACCAAGTTCGCCTCGAAGGTGACCATCATCCACCGCCGCGACGAGTTCCGTGCCTCGAAGATCATGGCCCGGCGCGCCCTCGAGCACGAGAAGATCGAGGTCGCGTGGAACACGGTGGTCGAAGAGATCCTCGGCGACGATGCGGTGAGCGGCGCCAGGGTCCGCAATACGGAGACGGGCGAAGTCAGCGACCTGCCACTCGATGGCATCTTCATGGCCATCGGCCACGATCCCAACACCGGCGTCTTCGGTGATCAAATCGCCCTCGACGACGCCGGCTACGTGGTGCCCGTAGGCAAGACGATGACGTCGGTCGAAGGGGTCTTCGCCGCCGGGGACGTCGTCGACACGGTCTATCGTCAGGCCATCACCGCCGCCGGAATGGGCTGCCAGGCTGCGATCGATGCCGAGCGGTGGCTCGAAGAACAACACGCCTGATCGCGGAATGACCGCAGCCCCCCACGGGTTGGCTATCTTCGAGAACTACACATGTGAGACCAGACCCCGCCGTGCTCGAGAAGGTGCGGCGTAGAACGTCGAGGAGGTGGAGGCCGCCAGGCCGACGCTCATGGGACAGAACACAGTTGAGGCCACAGACCAGAACTTCACCGAGCTGATCGGCGGCGATACCGCCGTGCTCGTCGACTTCTGGGCAGAGTGGTGCGGTCCGTGCAAGATGATGAACGGCCCGCTCGAGGACCTCGCCGGCGAGAACGCCGGAAAGCTCTCCGTCGCCAAACTCAACGTCGACGAGAACCAGCAGACCGCCATGACGTATGAGGTCATGAGCATTCCGACGATGATCGTCTTCAAGGACGGCGTGGAGAAGAAGCGGCTCGTGGGCGCCCGCTCCAAGTCGCAGCTCGAAAACGAACTCGCCGAGTTCATCGCGTCGTAGCCCATCGGCACGAGGCGAGCGCTCGGAGGACTTTCGCGGCCACCGGGTGCTTGACCCCGGACTGCGTCCCGGATGACGAGTCGGGCCGAGTCTCTCCGACCCGCACCGATACAGGCGGTTTGTCGACGCCGGTGAAGTGGAGATCTGTGGGACCATGGTGGCGTGAGGCTCTACCGCCGCGGTGACGAAGGCGAGCCGGTCCGGGACATCCAGGACCGGCTGGCCGCGCTCGGCTTCGAGACGGACGACCGGCTCGGGAGTTTCGCAGCGGGGACGGAGGCGGTGGTGATCGCATTCCAGCAGGCACGCGGCCTCCCCGGTGACGGCATCGTTGGGCCGGGAACGTGGCGTGCGCTCGTCGACGCCGGATTCCGGCTCGGTGACCGCATGTTGTATCACCGCGTGCCCATGATGCGCGGTGACGATGTTGCGGAAGTGCAGCGTCGTCTGAACTCGCTCGGATTCGACGCCGGCAAGGTCGACGGGATCTTCGGGCCCGACACGTTGCGGGCCACGCTCGACTTCCAGGCGAACCGTCGTATGGCAGAAGATGGAATTGTTGGGCGCGAAGTCGTTGCCGAGCTCGAGTTGATCTCGCGAGCGACGAAGAAGCCCGGCCGGGAGGGCGTACGAGAGCGCCAGTGGCTTGCCGCCCTGCCCCCCACCATCGCCGGGCAGCACGTTTACGTCGATGCGGCCTGTCGTGACCCGGAAGAGGCCGAGACGACGTGGGCGGCCGCCGTCGAGTTCGGAGGTGCCATCCAAATTCTGGGAGGCGTGCCCGTGTATTCCCGCTCGGCGGACGCCTTTCCCAGCGAACGAGTGCGGGCGCTCCGCGCCAACCGCATGGGAACCGACTTCGTGGTGTCCTTCTCCGAAGCCAAGGACGGGGTGCCCGCCGTTTGCTATTTCGCTTCCCAGCACAGCCATTCGGCGGCCGGCGAGAAGCTGGCGTCAGCCATCGCATCGACGCTCGGCATGCAGAGCTTGGGCAGGACCGTGCCGATGCTGAGGGATACGCGTGCCCCAGCGGTGGTGATCTCAGCCGAGCACATCGAGCCCAGCCTGGCGCGGGCGGTTGCCGATTCAATCATCGACTTGCTGGCTGCGCCGCGGGAAGCTCCGGGGAACGCCGTCGACGCCGGTCGTCAGTCGTAGAACCTGCGGTAGATCCGCTCGAGGTCGTCGAGGGAGGAGAAGCCGACCACGAGTTTCCCGCCACGCTTGCCGTAGTCGATCTTGACCCGCGTATCGAGGTACTCGGCGAGCCGGCTCTCGAGCTCGATGATGGCGGCGGGTCGTACCTTGGGCATCCGCCTCGCCGGTGCGGTCTGCTCGGACCTCACCCGAACCGCATCTTCGACCTGACGCACCGACCAGCCGTCCTCAACCGCGCGCTTGGCGATGTGCACGGCATACGCCTCGTCCTCGAGCGCCAGCAGCGCACGTGCATGCCCGGCAGAGAGCTCGCCCCGTTCCACCATCCCCTGGATCGCCGGAGGCAGTTGGAGCAATCGCAGCGTGTTGGTCACGGCGCTGCGGCTCTTCCCCACGGCATCGGCCACTCCTTCGTGGGTGAGTCCGAAATCGTCGATGAGCTGGCGATAGGCGCCGGCTTCCTCCAGCGGGCTCAGGTCTTCCCGCTGGACGTTCTCGATCAACGCTTCGGTGAGGCTCGAGACGGCGCCTTCGGGCGGGCGGATGATCGCGGGAATCTCTTGGAGCCCGGCGAGGCGCGCTGCTCGGCATCGCCGCTCCCCAGCCACCAGGACGTACGTTCCGTCGCCGGCGGCCCGCACCACCACCGGCTGCAGCAGGCCGACCTCTTCGATCGAGGCGGCAAGTGCCCGCATTGCTTCGTCGTCGAAGCGGCTCCTGGGCTGTTGCGGGTTGGCCTCGATCTGGTCGAGGGCAATCGTTGCGAAACCCTCTTCCGGCCGCTCGACCGGAATGAGCGCATCGAGTCCCCTTCCCAGCCCGCTCTTACGTGCGGCCATGGCGCCTCCTGAACTCCTTGGCGAGCGCCCGATAGGCGATCGCACCCCGGGACATCGGATCAAAGGCTTCGATCGGCTCGCCGTATGACGGTGCTTCGCTGAGCCGGACGGTACGTGGGATTACTGTACGATATGTAACCTCGCCGAAGTGCTCTCTGACCTGGCTGACCACATCCGAGGACAACGTCGTGCGGCCGTCAAACATGGTCAAGACTACGCCTTCAACCTCTAGCTTAGGGTTGAGGTTCTGCTGCACGAGGCGGACATTGCGCATCAGCTGACTCACGCCTTCGAGGGCGTAGTACTCGCATTGGATCGGAATGAGCACCTCGTCGGCCGCAGCGAGGCCGTTGACGGTGAGCAGGCCGAGAGACGGAGGGCAGTCGATCAGGACCACGTCGTAGCTGTCGCGGAGGGATTCGAGGGCCTGACGCAGTCGAGTCTCGCGTGAGAACATCGAGACGAGCTCGATCTCGGCTCCGGCGAGCTCGATGTGGGCCGGAATCAGATGGAGATCACGGACGGACGTCGGCTCGACGGCGTCCTCCACATCGATGTCGTTGAGCAACACCTCGTAGGTGGTGGTCGTGAGACTCGTGCGATCGATGCCCAATCCCGAGGTCGTGTTCCCCTGAGGATCCAGGTCCACGATCAACACTCGCTCCCCTTGCAGCGCAAGCCCTGCACCGAGGTTGATGGCAGACGTCGACTTGCCGACGCCACCCTTCTGGTTCGCGATGGCGACCACCACACCACGGTCGGAGGGGCGCTCACGGGGCGATTGGGGGGTGGAGACGGTCTGATCGATCACGGCCGCGTCATCCTAAGCAGCCACACGGCCGAGTCAAGGATCCCCGCAGGCACTTCGACCTCCTCGATGGCGAGGCCGCAGGGATCTGGAGGGTCGGCTCGCCAACGCTCCAGGGCGACAGGTCTCGGACCCCTTCCCAACCCGAACCAAGCGTCGGCACCATCGGGCGCCATGAGCCGCACCGCCTGGCCTATTGCCGGCCCCAAGGGAAGCGATGCCCGGAACACGATGCGTTCATAGGTACCGGTGACCCGGTGCACATCCTCTTGTCGCACGGCGAATTCGAGCTCGAGGATGCGGCCGAGCCGCTCGAGGGCGTCAGTACGCCGACCCGATCGCTCCACCAAAGTCACCTCGAGCCCCGGGAAGGCAATGGCGAGGGGTAGGCCCGGCAGTCCGACACCGGTGCCCACGTCGAGCAGGCTGGTGCGATCGGCGAGATCTTGACCGAAGACCAGGGAGTCGCAGACGTGTCGAGTCCAGACCCTTTCGGCCTCTTGGGGCCCGATGCCGCCCATCGCAACGCCTTCGGAGGTCAGCCAGTTGGCGTAGGTCGCAAACTGATGGAGCTGGACTTCGGACCAATCCGTTTCCAACCAGGCGGCTAGGCCTGCGAGGCACAGGTCAGGGGAGGACTTCATGTGCGCAACGGTACTCGCCAACCTGATGTTTCACGTGAAACACCGCGGAGCGGGACGGCTCGATACACACCCCCGGACCTGTTTCACGTGAAACAAGAAGAG
>DATHZQ010000093.1:0-71277 GCA_035458525.1 Acidimicrobiia bacterium | reverse complement strand
GTCGCCGGGTTGCCCACAAACCTCGGCCTCGAGTCACGTCGCCAGTCGAAGGTCGTCAAACCGTCACTGTCGGCTTAGCCGCGCAGACGCGCCGCCGAGGATCAGCCTCAATATGACGCTCGCGATGATCGCAGATTGGCCAGGCAGAGAAATACTCGAGTACGGCAGGCACCACGAAGACGGAAGCGCCTGCCGTCGCATGGTCCGCTCCCTCCCTGATGGGTCGACAGCGAGCTACTCCTCTTCGTCGGGTTCCTCTTCGTCCGCGACCCCGGCGACGCCGGTGGCGATCGTCGTGCCTGAGACCGCATCCACATCGATTTCCTCTACGGCGAAGCCCTCCTCGGTTGCATCGAATGCGCTGGCACCAATCCCCGCTTCGTCGGCGACCAGCATGCCACCCTCAACATCGTCCTCGCCGGCTGAGACCCTCCCGATAGCAACGCCTTCTTCGTTGGCAATTGCTGCGTAGGCCACGTCATGGTCGGCCTCGAGCTGCGCTGCGATATCTGCGCCCAGCTCCTCGACTAGCGCGTCGCCACCGGCTGCGTTGGCCGCTTCCCTGATCTGCTTCATCGAAGCTTCACCAGCGACCACGATGATCGCCGACGAGCCCGGCTTGAGATCCGCACCGAGCTTCCCGAGCCGATCGTTGCGCACTCCCCAGTCGCGCCACTTGGCGGACAGCCCCCCGATCAACGCCCCGACCGCGGTAGGAACCAGCAGCGCCGCCCCTGCGACCAACCCGACCGCAGCACCGGCCACCCCACCGATGGCAGCGCCTCGACCCCCACCCCAATCAGACGTTTCCTCAATGTGGACCTTTCCATCGCGGTCCTTGCGCAACACCGCGGCGTCTCGGATGTCTACCAGGCCATCAGCCTGCGCCATCTTCAGTTGGTTCAGCGCCTGTCGAGCCGCTTCCTCGGCATTGAACACGGCGACTGCCAATTGAACGGTCGCATCCGGCATGCTCTCGCTCCCATCGATGTGCTCTGCGTGTCTCTATGCCGACCGGCGTGTGCTTGATCTCAGGTGGATCGCACGATCTCGAGGTCGCGGCCGTGGATGGTCAGCGCCCAGATCACGATCACACCGAAGGTGATCATCAGAATCGACCAGAACGGATACCACGGCAGCCATGCAAAGTTCGCCAGGATGCTCCCGATCGCAAGGATCACGCCAACCGTCCGGGCCCACACCTGACCGCTCAGCAGCCCGACGCCTGCGAAGAACACGATCACACCCGCAATCAGGTGGATCCAACCCCAGGCGGTCACATCGAACTGGAACACATAGTCTGCAGTCACGGCGTAGAACTCGTCGTTGACGATGCCAACCAACCCGGCAATGGCGTGAAACACACCTATGAGCCACATCATCGCCGCAGCAAACCACGTCCAACCAATCGCCCCTTCGCTTATTTCTCGCTGGGTCACGGACCCTTCTCCTCTCCTCGTGCCAGAATGTGTAACGGTCCGACAACGCTCGCCGCTCCGGCTATTCGTCGAGCGCAACTTCGAGACCAAGCCTGGCTCCAAGCGCCACCAGCCCGTCAGGGGTGAGGTAGTTCTGCTTGGCATGCACGAGCCCAGCGCCACGGAGCGCGTCCCGCAGCCCGGTCGCCCACACGTTCTCGAGCACCAAGAGCAGCAGCGCATCGCCCAGCTCCATCTCCGAACCAAGCGCCGCAATCTCATCCGCAGTCCAACCCAGCGCAGCATCGAGCGCCGCATCGGCTCCAAGGATGACGCCCGCCACCGCGCCTTCCGCACCGCCGAGGACGGCACCGGCGCCGAGACCGATCAAAGCACCCGCCGCCGCGCGGAGATCCTCACGTTCGTCCTCGTCGAGATCGGTCACCCGCGCCAGAACGAGTTCGTCATCTCCCTCCTTGAGCACAAAGCGTGCGTCAACGATCCGCACGATGCCGGCGTCGCTCAGCGCGGCAAGCTCTGCTGCGATGGCCCCCGTTGCGGTGAAGTCCTCGAAGCCCAACAAAAAGATCTGTAGAGGTCCCATGCTCCGAACGTAACCAGCGGTTCGCCCTGGCATCAATCCGAAAACGGCAGAGTCTTGCTTCCTCCGCTGTTGACTCAGGTGTGCTTTGCCCACGCCGAGATGGTGCGGCCTTCCGCGGCGGCGCCGACCGCAACGGTGCGAAGACCTGTTCAAGACCACGCCGGCGATGAACGGGACGGAGGTCGGACCTCGACATTGCACGGTGGGATCGTCCTGGGGAACGCCAACTCACGTTTCCCGACAACACGTGCGGTTGGGATGACTTGCGTGAGCCACTCCGGGTACCCGGCTGAGCGGCTTAGCGATGCTTCGAACCGTTCCGGGTGGCGAGACTCGGCTGTGAGCGCCTTCCAGGCGGCGATGATGGCTCTCGTTCGGTCATGCCCTTGCCCAAACGCTGCGAACGCCAATGTCCACGCCTCGACTCCCTCGACGGAGACAGCGGCGATCTCCACATCACATCCGGTCCCGGCAAACGCTCTCTCGCCCGCGGCGAGGACGATTTCGTGTCCATCGGCCGTGAACCTTCGCTTGGTGACCGTCTTGTGGACATCGAACCATCGCTCGTCTTCGCCGCTCGTCACGAGACGATCCGCAGGGCTCCATTTCCGCCAGACCTCGAGTGCGCCGGCGAGGTGGGAATCCACCATTAGGTGTTCGCCGATTGAGAGCCGAATCTTCAGCTCCAACGTCTCACGGAATCGACGCTTCACACCGATATCCGACCGTCCGTCTATCCGGTAGCTATCGCGTCGCTCCTCCAGTACACCGGACCTCCCTCCCTCGGTGAACCACGAGACGACCTCAGGTGCGATTCGGCCTCTGGCGAACCAGCGCAGCTCGACGGTGTCGACGAACAAAAGCTCATCGACATCTGATGCTCGGCCGGGGCTCGTCGCCACTTCCGCCTCCTTCTCTTGAGCCGCAATGCCAGCCGGCGCCGAGCCGGTGTGGGGTTCTTGACTGGTACATGGATCTGGCTGACCGGACCCGGACCACGACGCGGCTGCGCCCGGATGCCAGGCCCCCCTGACACTGACCATTCGTCGGAAACCACTCGCGGTGGTGTTCGGCTTTCACGGTGGTGTCAGCGTTAACCCTCAACAGTCAGCCTCGGCGGCCAAATCGTGATGCGGCGCGGCTCGATGTTGCACCGACACCTCCAGTCCCAACGTACCTGGCCAGTCCGTCGGGCATCAATCCGAAACCGGCACACTCGAGATGTGGCAAGCCTGGGACAGGTAGTATGCCTGCGGGCGCATGCCAGGGCGCCGTACAGGCGGACCCAGGACGATCGTGAAGAAAGCCCCCGACCCAGTCGCTACGGACCCTGATAGGACGCAGCCTCAGCATCGAACTGAGCGGCATGTCACTCGTGTTTCGGAGGCCGGCGACTACACCCGATCGGTTCGCGGCGTCGACATCGAGGTCGTTCAAACGGGTAGGGGGGCTGCCGCAACGAGAATCGTTTCGGATGCCGGCAACGACTGGGTTGCGACGTCACTGAAGTTGGGGTTTCCCGTGCTCTCCCGAACGGCGCTGAGCGACGACGTTGTTGGCGTGGCGGCCGTCAGGAAAGCGCCACCTGGAGCTCGCTGGTGCGGGAGCGATGTGGAGTCGGGAGACGTCCTCGTCTACGGGCCCGGGGCAGAGCACGTTGCGGTCAATCCGGCGGGGATGGAGTTCGCCTTTGCCATCCTGCCAACAAGCGAGCTGCATCGCTCTGCGGTCAGCCTCCGTCGGACACCCGAGCTGGGGCCCGGCTCCGTCCAACGCCTGGCGCCGTCTGAGGCAACGGAAGTCCTTCGGGTCACGCTTGTCTCCATCACCGAGGACCCCCTGGCATTGGGCGCCGGGATGTCGCTCTATGGGTCCGACTTGCTCGACAAGGTGGTGTGTGCGCTAACGGAAAGGTCCCCCTCCCGACTACTGCCGATGCCGCGACGACTCGATGATCGTCGCGTCGTCCTCGCTTGCATCGAATTCGTAGAGGCCGTTGAACGCATTCCGACGCTCTCGGAACTGTGCCAGGTCGCCGCGGTCTCCGAGCGTCGACTTCGCCAGGCGTTCGTCGCACTGCAAGACGCTCCGCCCCATCAGTTCTTCATCGCCTGGGGTCTGGACCGGGCACGGCGACGACTGCTCGACGCCGACCCGAGCTGGGAGACCGTGGCCCGAGTCGCCGCCGAGTCGGGCTTCAACCATCTCGGGAGGTTCGCCCGGCGCTACAGAAGGCAGTTCGGCGAAGTGCCCTCGACAACGCTCCGCAGGGCACCATCCATCGCGGGCTTGGGCTAGCCGGGATGCGAGGGCTGCGGACGCATCGCCCTGGCAACCCGCCGACACTATGCCGAATCTGGCTTTCGCGCACGGTGCGCCGGGTCTACCTTCGGTAGCAGATGCGTGGCGCTGAGAGCGACTTCGTCGGATTGCGGCATCCGGCGCAGTCCTGTATCGGAGCGACGGCGGAGACCGTGGCGTTCAAGCACACCTGGCCGTTCAGCGACTCGGGTATCGAGGCCCGGCGCCAGGGCCATGCTTGCCCGGCCCTGGCGGGAGCGCCCTGCGAATGAGAGCTCGAGAACCCCACGGCGCAGAGCGCTACTTCGCGGGTACGGCTATGCAGCCGAGGGCGCGCCGAGCCACCGACATCCTCGCCGTCGGGTTCGGACTGATCCTGCTGCTGGGGGCGGCGGCGACCTATGGAGAAACGTCGGCCACCGATGAGTGGATTATCGCTCTCCTCGATCCGCTCCCTACGTGGTTCGATGACGTCTGGAGACTCGGATATCTCCTGGGCTTGATCCTGGTGTTCGTGTTGTTTGTGGCGGCGATCAGAGAGCAGCGTCGCAGCCTGCTGCGCGACATGACGCTTGCCCTCGTTGCCACTCTCGTTCTCGGCTTCCTGGCCGCCTGGCTGGTCAGCGACGTCGTTCCGACTGCGCTCCCGGAAGTGACTCGACCGCGCCGGCCGCAGGAGGCGTTTCCCGTGATTCGGGTCGGCGTGGTGACAGGTGTGATCATGGTCGCTGCCCCGCACCTGGCAAGGCCGGTGCGGTGGTTCGGGTGGACGACCGTGGCCCTCGTGGCGATCTCTGGATTCGGTCTGGGCTATGGGCTTCCCACGGACGCCTTCGGCGCCATCGGTCTTGGCTTGGCGGCGGGGGGTGCCATCCTGTTCACACTCGGCTCGCCACGCGGCTATCCCGACATCGACGAAGTCGAGACGGCACTGGTGGAGCTCGGTGTTCCCGTCGGCGCCTTGCATCTGGTTCCGGATCAGTCATGGGGTGTCAGGACGCTGCGGGGAAGGCTCGAGGACGGCTCAGCCGTGGAGGTGCTCGCCTACGGTCGGGATGCCGCCGACACGCGGCTGGCGGCCAAGACGTGGCATGCGTTGTGGTACCGCGACTCTGATCGCACCGTGAGCTTCAGCCGGATCGAGGCGGTGGAGCATGACGCCTTGGCGATGCTCGTAGCCGAGCGGGCCGGGGTCAACGTGCAGGTACCTTTGGCGACGGGCGTCGCCGGCGACGACACTGCGGTGTTGGTGCGCAGCTCCCGGGGGTCGGCGTTCTCCGAGCCTACGGCTGAGCACCTCGAGGCGGCGTGGTCCGAGGTGATGAAACTCCACGATGCCGGCTTGGCGCACGGAGCTTTGACGGTCGACGCGATGGCGATCGATGACGATCACGTGGTCCTCGCCAACTTCGCCAACAGCTCGCTCAACGCCACCGAGTTGCAGAGGAGCAGAGATGTCGTCTCGTTTCTCTACGAGAGTGCTGCTGCGGTGGATACCGACGCCGCCGTTGCGGCGGCCATGGTGGTTGTTCCTCGGGCCAGCCTTGTCGATGCGCTTGCCTACCTGCAGGTTCCGGCGTTGACTCGCCGGCAACGCAACCGCGTCGACAAGCCGAAGGATCTCGTTGACGGCCTGCGCAACGCTCTTGCCGCCGCCACAGATGCGGACGTGCCGGAGCCGGCGAAGCTGCGAAGGATCCGGCCGAAGGACCTGATCATGCCGGCGCTGTCGCTGATTGCGATCTACGCCCTCGTCGGGATGCTGGCCGACATCGACTTTGCCGCCGTGTCGGAGATCGTCCGCGATGCTGCATGGGGCTTGATTCTCGTTGGCTTCCTCGTGTCTCAGATCACCTTCTTCTTCGAGTCCTTCGGCATGATCTTCGCCACTGGCTACTCGCTGCCGATGAAACCGCTCATCGTGTTGCAGTTCGCCGTCAAGTGGATCGGGCTCGCCATCCCGAGTGCGGCGGGTCGCGTAACGATGAATACGCTCTTCCTCCGCAAGTATGGGGTCTCCCCAACGATTGCGGTCACCCAGGGCGCCATCGACGGACTGTCTGGGTTCGTGGTCGAAGGGCTCATCCTCTTGATTGCCTTCATCGCCGCCGACCTGTCCCTCGATGCGGAGACGAGCGATGTCTCCGGGGGACTCATCATCGGGATCATCGCTCTCCTCATCATCGGGACTCTGATCACCGTGCTCCGCGTGCCGCGACTCCATGACGCCGTGGTCCCCAAGGTCACGCAAGCCTGGGGAGCCCTCTCGGGAGTCGTCTCCAACCCGAAGCGTCTGTTCGGGCTCCTCGGCGCAAACTTCGCATCGCGGCTGGTGCTGGCGGCGACGCTCTTGTTCATACTTCACTCCATCAATGCACCCCTCCCGCTCGTCTCCTGCCTCGTGGTCACGGTCGCCACCAACCTCCTCGCCGGCCTGGTCCCGATTCCCGGAGGCATCGGTGTCGCTGAAGCCGCCATGACCGCCTTCCTCGGGCTCTTCGGACTCGATGCGGATACCGCCTTCGCCGCAGCCGTGGTCTTTCGACTCGCCACCTTCTATATCCCTGCCGTTGAAGGGTATTTCGCAACGAAATGGCTTCAAGCTGGAGAGTACATCTAGTGGTCATTCACCCGAGTGGCTACGCAGCCTTCCAGCCGTCGACCGTCTGGCCGCTGCGCGCGCCGAAGCTGGTCTGTCGGCTGATGTTCACTGGCTGGTGGATCTGGTCACCTGACAACGGTCCACCTGGGACCCACCCACAGCAATGGCTGAGCAAGCTCCCCGATAGTCGATCTGGAGGTCAACATGTCAGCTCTTGCCGCTGATCCAAACCCCCCCGTCCATGAGCCCCTGGTCCCGCCTCCCGGCACGGCCGACCTACGGCGGTCCTGGGGCAAAGCGCAGCGCGCCGATGTCTCCCGTTCCTCACACGCAGACTGGACCCCCCCGGCGGATCGCCCCGATCCAGTAGCCCTCATCGAGGAACAGGACGCCGGCAGGATCCAGGACCTGGTGCCGATCCGCCACGGCCGGATGCTGGAATCGGCGTTCACCTTCTACCGCGGCGCCGCCCTCGTCATGGCCTCCGACCTCGCCCGGACACCCACCAGCGGCATTGCCGTTCAAGCCTGCGGTGATGCGCACCTGTCCAACTTCGGCGTCTTCGCCACACCAGAGCGGCGCCTGGCCTTCGACGTCAATGACTTCGACGAAACCTATCCGGCTCCCTTCGAATGGGACGTGAAGCGTCTCGCCGCCAGCATGGTCATCGCCGGCCGAGACAACGGTTTCAACGACAAGACCAACTGGCACATCGCCGCTGCAGCCGTGGCCGCCTATCGGGAGCGGATGGCGGAGCTGGCCGCCATGCGCGGACTCGATGCGTGGTATCAGCGCTACGACGTTGACCCGCGGCTGCGCAAGGCGTCCAAGAGCAATAAGAAAGCCGTGCGCAAGCGTGCCAAGAAGTTCGCCAAGAAGGCGAGCTCGAAAACCGACCTCGGGGCCCTCGAGAGATTCGCCGAGAAGACACCCGAGGGGTGGAGGATCAAGGCCGAGCCGCCGTTGATCGTCCCCTTCGAAAGGGAGGAAGACCGCAAAGCCGAGCTGCAGCAGGCGTACGAGCAGTATGTCGACTCGGCGCAAAGCGATGTTCGGGTCCTGCTCGGCCGGTACCAACTCGTCGATGCGGCGCGGAAGGTAGTCGGAGTCGGATCGGTGGGGACTGCGGCCTTCATGATGCTGATGATCGGTCGCCGCAGCAACGATCCGCTCTTCCTCCAAGGCAAGGAGGCACCGCCGTCGGTGTTGGAGCAATACGCCCAGCCTGGCCTATTCGAGCACCAGGGCCAGCGGGTCGTGGACGGGCAGCGCCTGATCCAAGCAGCCAGCGACCAGTTTCTGGGATGGCTCTCGGCCGAACGCGTTGGTCGTCGATATGACTTCTACGTTCGCCAACTCCGCGACTGGAAGTACTCCATCCACGTCGAGGACCTGAACCCAGACCAGATGAGCTTCTACGGAGAAGCCTGCGGGCAGGTGCTGGCGCATGGACACGCCAGATCTGGCAGCAGCAACGCAATCACCGGGTATCTCGGCAAGAACGACAGTTTCGCTGAGGCAGTAGCGACCTTCGCCGTCGCCTATGCCGATCAGAACCAGGCCGACTACGAAGCGACGCTACAGGCGGAGGCCGACGGACGCATCGAGGTCACTCGCGGTCTCTAGCGAGCCTGCTCCCTCTCGCCATGGCAGCCGAACTACCCGGGCGCGGTCCACCAGGCTGCCAGCCCAGGCAGGGTCGGTGGTGGTTGCGTCGATGTGGAGGTGGCCGAGCCGGTTCCTTGCGTGCGGACCCCAGCGCGCGAGTTCATGAGTCCGCGGGGGGTTCCGCAGGGGCTTGGGTCGTGACCGTGATATCGATGTCTGGCGTCGGCTCTTCCTCGCTTGCCGCGTTCGCCAGCAGAGCGATCACGACGATGATGGCGATGACACCAAGGACGATCGCAACGACCGTGCCGGCTCCGGATCCGCCGCGGCTTTGGGTGACCTGCACCGTTGGTTGTGGCGGCACCACTTGGACGGGAGCGGCAGTCCCGGGCGCAGGCGGCGTGGCTGCCACCCCGGGATCCATCGGGTTGGGATCGTTGCCGGTCGCCCCCCCGCTGCTGACCCGACTCGTCCATTGCGCACCATCCCAGTAGCGATACGAGTAGGCGCCGCTGGGGTCTCTGTACCAGCCCGGTCCGTCACCCATTGTTGCCTCCCTGCACCGAATGCTCCCACCGCAGCCGGCACCGTATCGAGGTTCACCGGCGCCAACTAGCCGAAATCGGTATGGTTTCGCACCCGAAGGCGACGATCGTGGTCTGTGCCGGAATCGGATAGCCCGTGCGGCGAGAGGTCCGTAGCGTCACGTCAGGGGGAATGTGAATCTATGATCCCGAGCGTAAGGAGGGCCTGGATGTCGACTAGCTCGATCGGGCCTATCGATGTTGCTCTACTCGAGTTTCCCGAACACACTCCAACGGGTGAGGTGGCGGCGGAGCTAGTCGCCGCCACCGACGCAGGCGCCATTGCGCTCTACGACGTCATCGCGGTCCGCAAACGGGTGGACGGCACCGTGGAAGGCTTCGAACTGTCCGAGCTGGACGGCGGCGAGTTCGCCATGTCGGTGTTCGCAGGCGCCCAATCGGGTCTGCTCGGTGAGGATGACGTCGCCGAAGCCGGGTCCGTCTTGGTGCCCGGTTCGATCGCCGTGGTCCTTGTCTACGAGAACACGTGGGCCGCTCCCCTGACGACGGCGGTTCACCGCGCGGGTGGCGAGCTCACCGCAAGTCTGCGCATCCCGGCACAGGCCGTCAGCGACCAGCTCGACGCGCTCGAATCGGCGCTTTGACACGGAAGAGAGCAACGAGGAGGCTGACGTGGGATTACTAGGTGGAATCGCGAAGACGGCCGTCGTCGCTGGCACGTCGCAAGCCGTTCGTGGGCGTGTCGCCCGGAGGCAGGCGGAGAAGTTCGCAGACCGTGACGCTCAGATCGCCCAAACGCGTGGCGCCGGCTATGCCCGCGGCGCGCAGTCGACCAGAGCGGCTCCGCCGCCTCCGGCGACGGTTGGTGGCGACCCGATCATCGAACAGCTGAAGCAACTTGCGGGGCTGCGCGACCAGGGGATCCTCTCCGACGAAGAGTTCGAAGCACAGAAGGCCAGGATCCTCGCTCAGTGATCCTGACCCGGACTGCCACAGCGGACTACGCGAGTGCGAACCTCACCCGGTCCCGCCGCAAGCGGCAGCCCAGCCACAGCTCGGACGCTCCCACCAACACGCAAGCACCTCCACTCAGCATCGAACTCGACTACCCGCAGGGGTGCTGAGTCCGGATTGGGTGCTCGCGTTCGGTGTTGGGAGCGTGTGATTCTTTCGCCTCAACGGCGCCGCCGTGAATTGGGTCGCTTGGCTGAGGTTCCGAGGTAATGAGCTGGGCCGTGGGCCAGTGCCGCGTCCTGGCGATCAACGCCCCTCACTCGCCTCAACAGCGCCAAACGTGGTGTAGCAGGGGCACTGCTCGGTGACATCGGCCACTTTGGCACTCCACGGCAGGGATCAATGAGTTGGCTGCACCTTCAACCGGGCAGGCTGGGCCGCAACAAACATCAGCTCTCGGACCCAGCGGGACAAGCGATCTCGTCGATCACGACGAGGCGGTGAGAGCCGACCGAGACCATGTCCACACGGCCTTTGTCACATGGGTCGACCAGCACGTAGAGATCGGCACTACCGCCAAGGTAGAGAAGATCGGCTACTTCGCCCGTGTCGACGTTGACTGCGCTCACGGGCTGGGCGTTGATGCCCAGCACGCGCGCTGTCAAGAGTCCGTGCTCGCCGTCCATCCGGAGATCCGGACCCACGATGAAGACCTCGTACGCCAGCAATCCGATGAACGCTATTAGGGCCAGCAATGATCCGGCGACAGCTGCACCGGGTCGGATGCCTTCGATGCGAATCAGTCTGGGGATCTCCGAATTGGCATGGAGGATATTGGCGATGATCGCAATCGCAACCGCAGGACCGGCGATGAGCGCGAGGCCCAGATCTACTCCTTGGGCAAGCAGCCAGGCGACTGCGAGCCACAGCGCTGAAACCACCACGAGAGCCGTCTTGCGCAGTCCCAGGAACTTGGCGAACCGACCCCGATTGAGTCTGGACTGCTCGGAGCAGATCGAGCCAGTTGCCGACGAACAGCAGCGGACCGAAGATACCCATGACGAAGAGCAAGACGACGATGGCGTCGATGACTCGCGAAGCGGGGTCAACGGCAAGATCGACAGGCCCGACGCCGATCCTGCCGAGATACCTACGCCACAAGCCGGCTTGCACGGCGGCGATGAAGCCGGTGAGGGGGCACGAGCGCAAGAACCACGCCGGTGAGTCGGGAGCGCCTCTCCGCAGCGGTCGTGGCGAGGTCATCGGCCACAGACCTGAGGACTGTCTCTGTCTGGGACGCGGGAAACCAGGCGTCACCTCCATTGACTGCAAGGATTGCCGCGGCGAACTCGGCAGGCTCGGAAGCAACGTCAATGAAGCCCGAGGCGCCAGCTCGCGTGGCCAGCGCCACTTGTTCGTACGGCGGCGGATCAGGAACCAGCGCCAGGACATGCCCCGGCCAACGGCCGGTCCGCTTCGGCACGGCTGCCGTCGATTGTTGTGCTTGCGCCGGATACGGCATTCAGATTGGAGCCCATGTGTGGACTGACAGCCGATGCCGCCCGAGGCGGCCAACTACCTGTTCGAGGTGAACCTGTTCGGCATAGCCGACGTGACCCGGCTGGTGTTGCCGCTCATGGGTGGAGGTCATCGTCGGCTTCGACCGCTGAGTGCCAGATCGGTCGTCCCCGTGGCAGTTCGCACAAGTCGACGTTTGATCGTGGGCGCTGCGTCGCTACGCGACGCTGCTCGTTGCAGCGACAGATTGGAGCACCACGAGGCGGATTTGGCGGCTAGGTTCGGTGACAGAGCGACGAACAAGGGGGTTTGCTCTATGTCCACCACAGCAAGACGGTTCACGATCGTTGCCGTCTTCTCGATGGTCCTCCTCGCGCTGGCTCCGCTCTCGTCGGCCGGAGCCGGCCACGACGAAGATCCGAGGACCAAGAATCTCCATCCGATGGGTCACATCGAAGAGCCGGCGAGTCTCTTCTACGGCCCACTCAGCGTCCACACGGATATCGCCTTCTGGGGCAAGTATGCCTTTCAGGGCAACTGGCAGGGTTTCAACATTCGAGACATCTCGGCGCCCGGCAATCCGAAACACATCTCGTTCACCAGCTGCAACGGCAACCAAGGTGACGTGATCGTTTGGGACGACGTGCTGGTTCGATCCTGGAACTCGCCGGCCTCCGGAACCCAAGACTGTGACGGGACCATTGTTCCGGCAGGATTCGAAGGTGTACACATCTTCGACATCAGTGATCTCTCCGATCCTGCGCTGGTCGCTGCGGTCGAAACCGATTGTGGCTCGCACACCGCTACCGGCGTGCCCGACTTGGAGAACAATCGCCTCCTCGTCTACAACAGCTCGGCGAATGGGGCCTGCCCCGGACTCGACATCATCGAGGTGCCCCTCGACAACCCGGCTGCATCGTCGTACATACGTTTCGTCGATGCGGGCGGCCGCGACTGTCACGACACCGGGGTGATTCTCGGTGACGCCATGATGGCCGCCTGTGCGGGCGACGACGGGTACAGCGTCTTCAGCCTCGCTGGATCGCTGGACGATCCGCAGCTTCTCTACTCGCGGTCGATCGACGGTGTGGGAATCGGCCACTCGGCCATGTTCTCGTGGGACGGCGAGATCATCGTGTTCGGCCACGAGCCCGGAGGCGGTGTGGCGCCGTTCTGTCAAGAGACCACTGACGTGATCGACAAGTCGGCGTTGTTCTTCGATGCGGATACAGGTGATTTGCTGGGCATGTGGACGCTCCCACGGCCGCAGTCGGCGACGGAGAACTGCACGGTCCACAACTACAACATGGTGCCGATGCCCAACGGGGCCGACATCATGGTGAGCGGCAACTATCAATCCGGGACGAGTGTCGTCGACTTCACCGACCCGGCCAATCCTGTGGAGCTGGCTTACTCCGATCCGCCGCCGATCGACCCGATCGACCTCGGTGGGGCTTGGTCCAGCTATTGGTACAACAACTTCATCTACGAGACGAACATCACCGAGGGTCTGAACATCTTCAGATTCAGCGGTAGTGAGACCGCCGGAGCCCTCCGGCTCGATCACCTCAATCCGCAGACCCAGGAGTTCACCCTCCCGTAACGTCCCACCAGCCAACAACGGTGATCGGGAGGCGGGTGTTCACACCCGCCTCCCGGCATCGCCGGATCCGCACAACCGTTGCGAACGGTTGGCTATCGAGACGATCCCTCCATCCTTCAACAGGACCTGGCTCACGACGAGGTCTTTCGAGGGATCGATTCTCGACGTCTTCAACGGTTGCCTCGTGCCGCTCGCGCCGCAGGAGTCAGGGAGCGCATTCGCCAGAGGCAGACCGGGTTGCGAGCAGAGGGAAATGCACCAGGTCGGTGCCTTGCGCTGCGTGCCCGTTTGCGACTGTCTGCGGCCACACCTGAGCGGAGCAGCCGGTCCCGCTACCGCTCTTCGCGCTCTGCGAACTCGGTGCGCCACTCAGGCGCCTCGAAGGGCTCGGCGAAGTACTCGGTCTCGCGGTAGACGAGGCCTTCTTTGAACTCGATGATGCGGCACCAGTAGTAGACCTTGCCGTCGGGCCACGTTCCGTGGCCCTCCATCGTGGCGAGGTGGCCCGTGTCGGAGACGAGCACGATGGGAGCCGACATGGCGAAGCCGGGCGACACGCGCCGGGCCACGTCGACCTTCCGCGCGCCTCCCTTGACCGTCGCCGAGTTCACATTGTCCTGAGCGAAGTGGCTTGCGTAGTCCCGATGCGCCGCCACCCAGTTCTCGTGCCCGATGAACCGTTCGCCCGACTGTGGGTAGTAGCACTCGTAGTCCGGGTGGCGCAGCTCGCCCAGCGCATCACAGTCGAACGCCTGTACTGCTGCCTTGTACCGCTGCACCTTGTCACTCATCGACACTCCTCGGAGCCGCTGCCGCCCACGATACGCCAAGTTCGTCCGGGACATCGCGGCGCAGCGACCGTCGTCGCCGAGGTCCTGCGGGCCCCCTCGAGTCCGCGGAAAGGCACTTTGCCCAACGCTGACCGAGCGTTAGCGCAGCGTTGACCTTCCGTGTCCTACCTTTGTCGGTGTCTTGGGCATGGTGCGCGCCACCGTGGGGGCACGGTCAGGCATGCCCACGACACCTTTCTGTGTGAGACAACTGAAGGACTCCTTACATGCACAACTCCCGACGATGGTTGGTGCTGCTCATGGCCACCGTGCTCATCGCAGCGATGGCCCAGACCGCCGCTGCGCAGATGACGCGAGACGGCGGGGAGGGCACCGGCGAGACAAGAGAAGACACCCGAGGCGAAGACCGCAATGACCGCAAGCAGCCGCAGCCGCAACCGAAGCCCGAGCCGGGCCGAGGCTCAGACCCCGGCACGCGACCACGCACGGAGCCGCGGGAAGAGCCGCCGGGCGATGATCCCGTGTTCGACATGCCCGAGGGCAAGTTCGACATCCTCGTTCGCGGTGGCGACAACCCGGCCACGAGGCAGTGGTGGGATGCGCCGTACGTGCGTGACCTCCATGCGTTCGGTATCTCGCAGGTGCCGGGCGTTGGCTGGACCGACGGAGACCGTGCCGGTTACAAGTGTGCCTACATGTTCCTGTTCCAGAACGGGAACGAGGACGACATCATCGGCCGAGTCACGTTCACTCGGATTGGTGGCTACGCCCAGATCAACGACCGGTACATGGCCGAATTCGTGAGGGCGTACGACGGCGGTACCGACTACACGAGCCAGGCCGAGTGCCCGGGTTCGAGCGTCCCCTACGAGGCGTGGAACGGCCAGGATTACCGGCCGCGGATCTTCTACACCGAGGGTGGCCAGCTGCTGGAGAATCGCAGCTACACGAACACGTCGGGTGACGCGATCAGCGCCGGCGTGCTCAAGTTCGGAGAATACGAGCGGATCACCACGCCATTCACCGACACCGGTGGCATTTCGAGCTGCGACGACTACTGCACGGTCTACAGCCGGGTGACGGTTGTGGCCTATTTCGACGACGGAAGCGGGTTCTATCCGGCCGTTGCGATCTACTACGACTCACTGAGCCCCGACGTGGCGATTGGCGGTTCGGGACCGGGAGGATTCGAACCCTCGCAACCGGCTCGGCCGACTCCGGACAACGACGTTGGCTTCAAGATGCCCCCATGGTGGCGCACCGAGGCACGGCAAGCTCGCTGAGCCTCGCTCCACCCGACGAGACCGACACCCGCTGCATCGCAGCGGGTGTCGCTGTTTGCGGAGCGCCCCCACGTGTGAGCCCTGGACCGAGCCGAGGTCATGTGCGCTCGCAGCGGTTTGCGCCAACATGGTGGGATGGAGGAAGGCGCCAACCCGTCCGGTCAGGATGCCGCAAGCCATTGGAAACCGGTGCTCGTGATCGGGCTCCTGGCAGCCGTTGTGATGGTGTTGCCGTTGCTGGTGCTGCCGCAGACGTCGGAACGGAGGGCGTCGCAGACGTCTGCCGAATACGCCGATGTCTTGCGTGCACTCCAAACAGACGTCGTCGCCGCGAACAGCGTGCTCGACCTCCTCACAGATCCGGGGGTCGAAGAATCGCAGTTCGCCACGGCGCTGCCGCTGCTCAGCGATCTCGACGCTCACGCAGAGGCGGCGCGTGCTGTGACGTCTGGCCGCTCGCTCGCGCCTTGGCCGCTGGCGCCTGCCGAGCCGCTGGATGCGTTGCTGCCCATCCGCGATGCCCTGGCAGCCGCAGCCCCGGCAACCGATGCCATCGTTGCCGATCTGGTCGGTCTGCTCAACTACCGAGCCGCGTACGCGCGAATGCTCCGAATCCGTGAGCTGCCCAGCGTGGCGCCGCAGCCGTTCGAACGGTTCCGTAACCAGCTCGACGAGATGGTTCGAACCGAGATGGCGCTGCTCGATGAGCTCCCGAGCGCCGAATTGCTCCGTGAGCACCGTTCCGCGGTGAGCCGGGCGCTTCGCGGGCTCAACGACTGGACCGACGACTATGTCGCCGCGCTGTGGATTGGCGACGAGCCGGCCATCCAGCGCCTCCTGCGCGAGCATGCCCTGCTCCGCTTGGAGCTCGACAGGGGGCTGACCCAGCGGATCGCGGCGATACGGGTTGAGCTCGACGAGCGGCTCCGCGCTCTGGAGGATGACCTGGGCGGGGCACTCGCTGCAGTGGAGTCCTGACCGCGGGCGCAGGCGGGACGGCGGGAGCCAGCGCGCATAGGATGTGCCCGATGCTGGTGGTCCCTGCATGATCGATGGTCTCCTCACGTCATGGGATGGCGAACGGCTCGTCGTCTCCCGCGACCACGAGACGGGTGCGTGGATTCTGATTGCACTGCACTCCACGCAGCTTGGTCCTGCGGCAGGTGGGACGCGGATGAAGCCGTATCCCAGCCTCGATGCGGCGCTCGAGGACGTGCTGCGGCTGTCCGAAGGCATGACGTACAAATTCGCGGCACCGGGGCTTCCGTTTGGCGGTGCCAAGGCGGTAATCGCCGTGCCGGACAATCTGAACCCCGAGGAGCGGCAAGGGTTGCTTCGGCGCTACGGCGAGCAGATCGCCCAACTCGACGGGACGTTTCTGACGGGTCCGGACGTGGGCACGTCTCCTGAGGACATGGACGTGATCGCCGAGACGGGCGCCCCGCACGTCTTCAGCCGCACCCCGGCGGCTGGGGGAGCAGGTGATCCCGGCCCCTACACGGCGCTTGGCGTGCTCACCGCAATCGAGGTCGTCGGCGAGCGGCTGGGCCTCGGGGTAGGCGACGCCCGCATCGTGGTGCAGGGTGCAGGCGATGTGGGCGGTCCACTTCTCGAGATGTTGATCGCAACTGGAGCATCGGTCGCGTTCTCCGAGATCGATGAGGAGCTGAACCGCCGCTATCGCGATGAGTGGGGCATCGAGTCCATTGCCCCTGATCAGGCCCTAGCAGCACCGTGTGACGTGCTTGCGCCGTGCGCGCTGGGTGGAGTCCTCAGCCAGGAGGCGATCCCGTACCTCCGTTGCCGGGCGATCGCCGGGAGCGCCAACAATCAGCTCGCCACATCCAGTGACGGGGTCCGCCTGGCCGATCGCGGGATCCTCTACGCCCCCGACTTCGTCACCAACGTTGGCGGTGCGATGGCGATCTCGGGCATGGAAGCGCTCGGATGGAGCCCCGCCGAGGCCGACCACCACGTGCGGACCTATGTTGCCGCGACGCTACGCGCCATCTTCGATACGGCTGCCAGCGAGGGAATCGACACCGCAGCCGCTGCGCGTCGCATCGCCGAACACCGGCTCGGGAAAGGAGGCTGACCCGTGGAACGGACGGATCGCAACGTCGACGATTTCCTCGCTGAGCTGCCAGAAGCGGCTCGCGAAGACATGGTCGTACTCGATCGCACCATTGCCGCGGTCATGAGCGGGCATCCACGCGTGCTGTACACCGGGACGTTCTGGGGCGGCTCCGCCCAAGAGATCATTGGCTACGGCGAACTCACCAATCAGCGTCCTGGCAAGCCGGACGTGGAGTGGTTCATCGTCGGATTGGCGCTACAGAAGGCCTACATCAGCCTCTACATCAGTGCCGTCGAGGAGCGCCAGTACCTCTCGGAGAAGTACGGCCATGAGCTCGGCAAGGTGAAGGTCGGCAAATCGAGCATCAGCTTCAAGCGCGTTGCGGACATCGACCTGGACGGGTTGGCGGCGCTGGTCACACGGGCTCGGGAGATCACGGAAGCCGGCTGAGCATCACGGCCACGTCGGACGCGGACCATCCCAGGAAGGGTCCGGCCCAACCACGGCAGGGCGATTGCGCGCCCATTCGATCTCCCAGGCGAGCGGGATCCCGTTGCCGCGGCAGCCATTGAGATTGTTCGTCTGGGGTTCCATGGCCGCAGAGATCTTGTCGACGGTGGGGCAGCGTTCGATCGGATGGCGCAGCCCGACCAGATGACCCACCTCGTGGTTGATGAGGTACGTCCGGTATGCATCGAGCGTGGAATCCCAATCGTCGCCACCCAACCGCCACCGATCCGCATTGAGTGCCACGATCGGGCCGTTCTGGCAGTTGACCGTGCCGTAGGTCTCCAACGGCAGGCACAGCGCATCGACTCGGGGCCCTTCGGCGAGGATGACCTGCAGATTGCTGGACGGGTCTGCCACGAACGTGAACCCGCTCTGGTTCCACCCGGTTGGATGGTTGAGGATCGCCATCGCCGTAGCTTCGAGGGTCGCCGATGACACATCGGAGACTTCGGAAGTGAATCGGACGCGGATGACGAGGTCGGCCGCGTCGTACGTTCCCGGGGACGAGACGTCCGTCACCGGCGAGGTTGCGACAGTGGTCGTGGTGGCGGCGGTGGTTGTCGTCGTGGGCGGGGTGGTCGTAGTAGTAGTGGTAGTGGTGGTGGTGGTGGTGGTGGTGGTGGTGGTGGTGGTCGTGGACGTCGACGTCGACGTCGTCGTCGTCGTTGTTTCGGGCACCGTCGTGGTGGTTTTCTCGAGAGTGGTGGTTGTTTCCGGCGACCTTGCGGTGGTCGTCGTCGCGGCTGCCGTCGTCGATGGAGCATCCGTCGTCGCAGCGAGCTCGATCGCATCGTCGCCGCCGCACGCCACAAGCATCAAAACGGCCGAGAGCGCAAGTGTCGCCGGAACACGCATATCCGGAAGCTAGCGGCGGCGCCGCGAAACCGGATGGACCTCGAGCTCTGCCAGTGAGTCATACTGGGGCCATGCAAGTGCACGTCACAGACGCCGCGTTGGACCTGGCCCGCAAGCGAGGCGGGTCGATCGCCATCGACCTCATCGCCCCCGTTGGCTGAGGCAAGCTGGCGGAGGTGTCGGTCGACACCAACACACAGGGCAAGAACCTCAGCCGCTACGAGCGGCACCAGCTCGAGGGGGTCGACCTGCTCATCCCGCAGCGGCTGGCGCGGTGGGCCGCCGATCTCAAGGTGGACGTCAGGCGCTCCGTGCTCGGGCGGCGGTTCGTCGTTGAAGCCGGTCATGCCCATGGCCCCGGCTGAAGCCACACGTGACGGCGCCCGGTCGGGCGCCCGCAGGGCGACGAGAGGCCACGCCTCCCGATCCTCGGGATAGGCGGCGTGGATCATCGCATCGCCCCGGTTGACCAGCGGCCTCCTCGTCACGCCGATCACCCATCCGTTGCGCCGCGCCGCACCGCGACCTGCGACGGCCGGCCCCCGGCGCATCGCCGACGGTGCCGAGTTGCTGCCCGGTTGCCACGTGCATCGCCCCCGTCCACCTGGAGCCACAAGGTGCCCCACAGGTGGCTGATTCGAATTACTAGCTACTGTGTAACTTGACATCAAACAGCTTGCTATCAAGGAGACAGCGGAGGCGATGGGGGCCGACTACACAGATCAGGTGCTCGCCGAGTGGCAGGCGGTGCGGCCCGACTTCGACGCGTCGACGGCTGGTGTGGTCAACCGCATCCTCCGGTTGGCGCGCCTGCTCGAGTCGGAGCTGGACCGAGTGGTGGCACGGCACGGTCTCAGCACGAAGGGCGACTTCGACACGCTCGCGGCACTCCGCCGCCACACACCGGAGCCCGAACTGTCGCCGACGCACCTCGCAGAGGCTGCGCTCATCACGACCGGCGGAATGACGGGCAGGCTCGATCGGCTCGAAAAGAGCGGGTACGTCGAACGCCGATCGGATCCCGGCGACCGGCGTGCGTTGCTCGTGCGGCTCACGACGCTCGGCAGCGAGGTGGTCGACGAGGTGCTCGAAGCGAGCCTGCAACCGCAGCGTGCCCTGCTGGAACCACTCGGAACCGGTCAGCGGACGGAACTGGCGCAGTTGTTGCGGTTGCTTCTGGCGCGATTGGAGAGTGAATGATGGGGTGGCTCGCCGACCAGTTTGGGTTCTCCGCCGATACGCAGGCGAAGCTGATCGCATCGATTGCGGTCATCGGCATCCTTGCGATCAGCCGATGGCTGGTGCTGCGTGCGGTCCAGCGCCGGTTCGAGGAGACGTGGGTCGCCTACCGGGCCAGGAAGGTCGCCACGATCACGGCGACGATCGTCGGCCTCGCCATCTTCGCCTGGATCTGGATCGATGCGTTCAACGACGTGGCAACGTTCCTCGGCCTGCTGTCTGCCGGCATTGCCATCGCGCTGGCCGACGTGCTCAAGAACATAGCGGGATGGGTGTACGTCCTCTCGCGTCGGCCGTTTCGCGTGGGCGACCGCATCGAGATCGGGTCGACCAAGGGCGATGTCGTCGATATCCGCCTGTTCCGCTTCTCACTCATGGAGGTCGGCAACTGGGTGCAGGCCGAGCAATCCACCGGGCGATTGGTGCACGTGCCGAACGGGCTGCTGTTCAATGAGCAGGTCGCCAACTACACGGAGGGTTTCGCCTACATCTGGAGCGAGATCCCGGTGCTCGTCACGTTCGAGTCCGATCGACGGCTGGCGCGCCGGATGATCGAGCACGCCGTGCGGGACAACGTGCCCGATGTCGAGCACAAGGCCGGGTCCCGGATCAGGGAGACGGCGCGGAACTACCACATCAAGATCGGTGCCCTGACCCCCATCGTCTACTTGACCGTGCAAGACTCCGGTGTCCTGCTGACCGCTCGTTTCCTGTGCGACGCCCGGAACCAGCGAGGTATCACCGAGCGGATCTGGGAGGCGATCCTCGATGGCCTGGATCGAGAACCGGCGGTCGAACTCGCCTACCCGACCGTGCGGACGTTCTTGCACGACCCGGTGCGGATCGCAAGCGACAAGACCTCCTCGTAGCCGCTCATCGGGCGGCAACGCCTGCCAGCGCGTCCTCGAGGGTGGGAAGCAGCGCATGGGCCCATGCCTGGTGTCCGATCTCGCTCGGGTGGAAGAGATCGGCCGCAAACATGTGGTCGCCACTGTTGAACGCTGCCGTCGTGAGCCGCCATTGATCGACCTTGGCGACTCCGTACCTCCGGGCGCTGCGACGATGTGCCCAGTCGGCGACATGCCCCGCCATTGAGGCGATGCGATCGGCGGGGAAGGGGAGGCGTGGGATGCTGCCGATGTCGCCGACGCCGAACAGCACGACCTGGTGCGACCAGGCTCCCAGCTGCTCCACGATCGCATCCATCCGACTGGCGAGGCGCCAGAACGGGATGAGGCGCAAGACGTCGTTCGATCCCACCGAGACGATCGCGAGATCCCAAACTTGCCCGATGGCGCGCGGAACCTGCAGTTCGAGCACGTCTCTGGTCTTGGCGCCGCCCTCAGCCAGGCTCACGAGCTCTACGTGGTACCGGTCTGCCAGGTGGCGAGCCACCAGTCGCGGCCAGGCATCGTCGGGATCGGCGAGCCCCGGCGCGGTGATGGTGCTGTCGCCGACGATCACGATCCGCAGCAGCGGATTGGCCGCGTCGCCGAAGGTTCCCGAAGGGTCGAGACCCTCGAACGACGGCAGCTCTCGCAGTGCCGCGTGTGCGATCTGGCCGGCTACGACGCCGGTTACGGCCAGCGCCCCGATGCGCATCGCCCGCTTCAGCATTCGGAGAGCTTACGAGCGCGCTGAGAAGACCGCGGCGTCGATGGGGCAACCACGGCCGAACACGGCGAACCGTTGTCGCATCGACGGCATCCGGACCGCAAGCATCGTTTGGCCGGCACCCTCACAACTCCGCAGCCGCTGCCGGCACCACGAGGGGAGGTTCGACCGGGGCCAGCGAGGCTTCGTGTCTGGCGACGAGAGTTCGCCAGCGGCGCCCCACGTCCTGACGTACGACGTCGAGCAGCTTTGCGTCGCCGAGAAGCGGGGTGAAGCGACCTTGCAGCTCGAGATAGTGTTCGAGCGGAATCTCGCGATCGGGCCAAACCGTGATCGTGGTGGTCGCCCCGTCACGAACCTCGTAGAGCGGGAACACCTTGGCTTGCACGGCCCGCCGCATCGCCTCGATTGCCTGGTCCGCCGGCATCTTCCACCCCGGCGGACACGCTGCCAGGAGGTGGAGGAAGCGCATGCCGCCCTGCATGTCGACGGCGGTCCGCACCTTCCGGGCGAGATCTTCCGGGTACGCCACGGTGGCCGTGGCGGCATACGGGATCCGATGGGCGGCCACGATCGCCATGATGTCCTTCTTCGGGCGCGCCTCCGGCCGCTGCTCGGGCGTCGTCGTGGTCCACGTGCCGGCCGGCGTCGCCGACGACCGCTGGATGCCCGTGTTCATGTATGCCTCGTTGTCGTAGCAGATGAACAGGATGTCCTCGTTGCGCTCGGCGGCGCCGGAGAGCGCCTGCAGGCCGATGTCGAAGGTCCCACCATCTCCGGCCCAAGCCACCACGGTCGTGTCCTTCCCTTGCATCTGCTTGGCGGCCTTCACCCCGGTCGCCACCACGGCTGCCGTCTCGAACGCCGTGTGGAGCACAGGAATGTTCACCGCATGGAGCGGCCACGGCCCGTCGATGATCGACCAGCAGCACGCGGGCAGCACGGCGATGGCGTTGTCGCCCACCTGCTTGAGTACCTGGCGCATCGACAGCGCACCTCCGCAGCCCTGGCAGCCGAGGGTGCCCGGATCCATGTACTCCGCTTCAGGGACCGCCCACCTCATCGCATCACCTCCAACGGCTCCGGACGGTGAATGACTGAGCTCGGTCGCGTCGGGCCGATCGGCAGCCCCTTCACCCCTACGAACAGCGCTTTGCTCGGCTCGTCACGCATCAGGAGGTCTTCGAAGATGTCGACGACGGTCTCCACGCGCACGTCGCGGCCGCCGATGCCGACGACGTATCCGAAGACCGGCGGTGCGTCGCTCGTGCCGCTGAGTGCGGACCGGATCTCCTCGGCGAAGATGCCCGAATGGCCCGCACTCATGTTCCGGTCGAGCACGGCGACCTTGCGCCGGCCCGTCAGGAGCTGGCGCACCTGCTCCATCGGGAACGGGCGGAAGGCGATGATGCGAAGCAGCCCAGCGCGCACGCCGCGCTCGCGAAGCTCCTTGACCGCCTGGCGCACGTTCGACGTCATGGCCCCAGCCGAGACGAAGACATAGTCGGCATCCTCGAGGAGGTATCCCTCCAGAGGCGCATAGCGACGCCCCAGGAGGTCGCCGAACTCGTGTCCCGCATCGACGAGCAATGGTCCGGCGCGGTCCATGCTCTCATAGATCTTGTAGCGCAGTTCGAAGTAGTGGTCGCGATTGACGAGGCCGCCGTAGGCCCGCGGCTCGGCCGGATCCAGGTCGTAGAGCGGCTCGAAGGGCGGCAAGAAGGCATCGACCGCTGCCTGTTCGTGGACGATCAGCGGTTCGGCGGTGTGGGAGAGGATGAACGCATCCATCCCCACCATGCCGGGTAGATATACCTGCTCGGCAACGCGGTACATCCAGATGACGAAGTCCTGGGCCTCTTGCACGCTCTCCGCAAACAGCATCATCCACCCGACGTCTCGCTGGGCGAGGATGTCGCTCTGATCGCTCCAGATCGACCAGCCTGGCGCCATGGCCCTGCTCACGTTGGTCAGCACGATGGGGAGACGCGCCCCGACGGCCCAGTGGAGCATCTCATGCATGAGCGCGAGGCCCTGCCCGCTGGTGGCCGTGTACGCACGAGATCCGGCTGCCGATGCTCCCACGCAGGCAGCCATCGCCGAGTGCTCGGACTCGACGGTGATGAACTTCGCATCGAGCCGGCCCGATGCGGTGAGCTCGGAGAGCAGCTCCACGATCATGGTCTGCGGAGTGATCGGGTACGCCGAGATCACCTCCGCACGCGAGAGCATCGCGCCGTAAGCGGCGGCATGGTTTCCCGTCAGCAGCAGGCGTTCAGACATGGCTCACCTCCCGCTCGTTGACGAGGACGAACGCATGGCCGGGGCATTCCGTGACGCAGATCCCGCAGCCCTTGCAGAACTCCAGGTCGATCACTGGTCCGTCGTCCCACACGATTGCCCCGTCAGGGCAGAACACGAAGCAGGTTCCGCATGCGTTGCAGTGGCCGCATGAGAAGCAGCGCTCCAACTCGGCGAGCATGGCCGCCTCTTCCAACGTGGCCGAGTCCTCGGCGAAGGCACCTGCGACACGGGACGGAGGTTCGTCGCTGCGTTGCCGCCGGGTGACGTACGTGGGGTTGACCTCCGAGGCGGTGACGATCGTTCCGCCGGCTTCGGCCGGCCAACGTGCCGAGAACCCGAGGTCGGAGTCGATTGCGCGTGCTGCGTTCCGTCCCGCGGCGATTGCGTCGATCACGCTCGCCGGGCCCGTGGCCAGATCTCCGCCGGCGTACACATGAGGGGCGGTCGTGGCGCCATCGCATGCAACGTCGAGCCAGCCGGTGCCGCATTTCATGGAATCCGGGAACATGCTGACGTCGGCAACTTCGCCGGTTGCGGAGAACACTGCATGGAATCGCAACTCGCGGGTCGTGCCCGTCGGCAGCGGGCGGCGCCTGCCGTTCCCGTCGGGCTCGCCCAGGGCCGTGGTCTCCACGGTGACGGTGAGCTCGGTTCCGTCCTTGACGAGCGCTCGAGGCATCGTCAGCCACTCGAACCGGACGCCGTCCGCGAGCGCGTGTTCGAACTCCTCTCGGATCGCCGGCATCTCGGCTGCGGTGCGGCGGTACAGGACCGTCACTTCGGCGCCGAGCTTCCGCAGAACGCGGGCGACGTCCATTGCAGTGTTGCCGCCTCCGATGACGGCACAGCGTTCACCCGGCAGCACACCCTCACCTCGGCTGAACGACTCGAGGAAGGCGAGGCCCGGCTCGAGAAGGCTGGATCCAACGATGTCGAGCGACTTCGGTTGCCACGCACCGGTGGCGACGAAAACGGCAGAGAACCGGGTGGCGAGATCGTCGAGTGCCAGGTCGTGGCCCAAGGCAACTCCGCAGCGAAACCCGATCCCGAGCCGGCGCAGTCGGTCGATCTCGTCGTCGACGATGGAGGCGGGCAAGCGGTACTCGGGAATGCCGTATCGCAGCAACCCGCCGGGCGCTTGGTGGCGTTCGAAGACGACCACGTCGTGCCCCGACCTGCGCAGGTAGTAGGCGGCGCTGAGCCCGGCTGGTCCTGCGCCGACCACCGCCACGGAGCGCCCCGTGGGTGCAGGCGGAGCCGGGTGGGGCAGGGCTGCGGTGGCGTCTCCCAGCCAGCGCTCCACGGCTCGTATCGACAACGGCGCTTCGCCGGTGGCAGCGAGATTGCAGCTCGTTTCGCACGGGTGGGGGCACACTCTTCCGGTGATGCGGGGGAACGGGTTGTAGCGTGCGATTGCAGCGAAGGCGGCGTCGAGGCGACCTGCCGTGAGGTCCGCGAGGTAGGCAGGAATGCCGATGCCGGCAGGGCACCCGGCCGTGCAGGGTGCGCGCCGCTCGGTGAGCACCGGGCGCACGCTGCGCCACGCACCCGTCAGGAGCGCCGTTCGTGTCGAGGCGACGGAGACCGGAATCTCGGGGTAGTCATCGACGTGCTCGAAAACGCTCATACCCCCACTCCCAATGCAACGTCTTCGTATGCGGCTCGGGCGGCTGCCATGTTCTCAGCCGTCTTGGCCGGCACCTCGTGCTCGATGGCTGTCAGAAGGTCGTCCAGGTCGACCAACTCCGTCGCCCTGACGAACGCCCCGAGAATCGCCGTGTTGACCACCGGTTGGGCCGCGGTGCCGAGTCCGTGCCGCATCGCGATCGCGGACGCGTCGACCGTGGCGATGCGAAACCGTGCGTCGATCTCGAGCATCGTCGGTGGGTCGGGTGTGTTGACCACCACCCAACCGTCGGGGCGGAGGCCGGAGAGCGGGTTCGCCGAGGCGAGCAGGGTGGCGTCGAGGATCAGGAGGTGGTGCGGCTCCCGAATGTCTTGTCGCACGAAGAGCTCGTCCCCGGGCTCGGCGATGCGGGCGAACGCCACGACCGGGGCGCCGCGGCGTTCGACGCCGTAATCGGGATAGCTCTGTACATAGCGGCCGGCGATGAACGCAGCCTGGGCCAGAGTCTTCGACGCAACAACCGCACCTTGTCCGCCACGGCCATGAATCCGCAGTTCGATCATCAGGCACTTCCCGGGATCGTTGTCGTGCCGCCAGCTTCCGGGTCGCCGGCGCGGGCGGGTAGAGGCCGGACGTCCGTTTCTCTCGGGGACGTCGGGGGCAGATCAGTCCACTTGTCCGGTTTCAGAGTGAGGAGCCGCGCCCAGCGCGTCACCGGGACGGCAACGACGCATCGACGCACTTGGCGGCGGGCACGTTCGCCCGGGTCCGAAGGTCCCGGGTTGCCTCACCCAAATGGTGGGGTCCGGAAGTGCCGGTGATCGTCTGTTCCTCACCCTCGAAGACCCTGAACATGGAGCCATGGACGAGGCGCGACGGCCGAACCTGGACTTCCCCGTCCAGGATCCGTCCGCCTCATTGTGAGATTCCGTTGCCCAGGAGGAGTCAGTCGTGGCCAAAGGTGAATCATTCTCGGGACAAGGCAGGTTGTTCGACTCGTTCCTCGTTCTGCTTGCCCTCCTCGCGCTGGCGGTGATCGTTGTCGCCGGAGTGACCTATGACGGTGAAGCGGCCGCCGCCGCAGAGGAGGAAGAAACGTCATCAGAGCCGGTGTCGACGCTTCTCGATGTCGAGTTGACCGAGTTTGCCATCGGCGGTGAGTTCGTTGCACCAACCGGTGACGTGCAGCTCTCCGTCGCCAACGTAGGCTCCGTCGCGCACAATGTGGTCGTCACGGAGCTGAACCGGCGTACGGCCGATCTGAGCGGAGGCCAGGAAGCCATCCTGGATCTTGGTGAGCTCGAGCCCGGTCGCTACGAAGTCATCTGCGACATCCCTGGCCACGTCTCCGCGGGTATGCGCGGTGCGCTGCTGGTCACGGACGAAGACGGAAACCTGCCCGAAGCGGCTTCGGAAGCGGAGCCGCCGGACTGGGAGGCGCTCGACCAGATCATGGAGGACAGCATCCTCGAGTTCCCGGCGGCGACCGAAGGTCTCGGCAACCAGCCGCTGCAACCGGCGATCCTCGACGATGGGACGAAGGAGTTCCGCCTCACGACCTCGATCGTCCCGTGGGAGGTCGAGCCGGGCAAGTTCGTCGACGCATGGGCCTACAACGGACAGGTTCCGGGTCCGGCGATCCATGTCGATGTGGGCGACCGGGTCCGGGTCATTCTCGACAATCAACTGCCGATGGGCACCGACATTCACTGGCATGGCGTTGACACCCCGAACGACCAGGACGGCGTGGCCCCGCTGACACAGCCGCTGATCCACTCTGGTGAGACGTACACCTACGAGTTCGTCGCAGACAGCCCCGCGGTGGGCATGTACCACGCCCACCATCACGCTCAGATCCAGGTGCCCAACGGCCTGTTTGGCGTCTTCCAGATCGGTGAGCAGCCCATACCGCGCGGTCAGACCGTCAGCGGCATCGTCATTCCTCATGATCTCGAAGTGGCTCACGAGATTCCCATGGTGCTGAACGACGCCGGCGTGATCGGCTTCTCGCTCAACGGCAAGAGTTTCCCGGCCACGCAGCCGTACGTGGTGCAGCAGGGCGACTGGCTGCTCGTCACGTACTACAACGAAGGCCTTGTGCCGCATCCGATGCACATGCACCAGTTCCCGCAGGTCGTGTTCGCCAAAGACGGGCTTCCCCTCGACGTCCCTTACGGCGCAGACACGATCAACGTGGCTCCGGGTGAGCGCTACTCAGTGCTGGTCCAGGCCACGGACCCAGGTGTCTGGGTGTGGCACTGCCATGTTCTGACGCACGTCGAGAGTCATGAGGGGATGTTCGGCATGGTGACTGCGGTCATCGTCGAGCCCGGCGACAACGACGGAGCGGAGGCGAGCCACAGCGACGATGGAGACCACGGTGACGATGGAGACCACGGTGACGAGAGTGCTCACGACGACGACGCCACGGACAGCGACGCGTCCCAGGCGCTAGGGCGGATCATCGAGGTCGACGCCAGCGACTTTGCGTTCTCGCCGGACGAGTTCGAGGTGGAGGAAGGCGAGACGGTCACGTTCCGTGTGCGCAACGTCGGTTTGGTCGAGCACGAGCTCCGGGTGACGACCCTGCACGAAGTGGAGGAGCACCTCGCCGGCGGACACGACGATCACCACGGCGACGATGCCCAGGAGGCTTTGGTCTTGGTGCAGCCCGGCGAGGTAGCCGACCTGACCATCACGTTCGAGCCGGGCGTCGAGTACGAGTTGGTTGCCTGCCTGCTCCCGGATCACTACGAAGCAGGCATGGCCGCAGGCCTCGTGATCGGCTGATTCCCAGTCGATCGGAGGGCAACGGAAGGCGTTGGGGGCGGTGATCCCGCCCCTGACGCTGCTGAGTTCGTGACACGCGGACCGTCCGCTGGTCGTCCGATGACTTGGCTATACGACGCAACGTCGTAGTATGCCGCCTTCGGTAGCCGATTCCGAGGTACCTGTGCACGCTTTGCGCCGCCTTCCGAACTGTGCGACGGCCCGTTTCGCTCGGGCCGCTTTGCAGCGCGTCACCGCGACCATCGTCGAGTCAGCGCCGGATCAGGAACGGCAAGGTTTGCACGCTCGGTAGGAGGAGCCAAAGCCGTGGAGCATCTCGTCAGACGTGTGCGTGCCCTGTTGGCGTTCGCCCTCGTGGCCGGTTTCGTCCTTGCGCAGGCGACGCCTGCCGCCGCTCATGTGGACCTTGCGGCAAGTGACCCAATGGATGGGTCCAACCTCGACACGAGCCCGGCGCACATCGAGCTGACGTTCAGCGCAAGCGTCGCCCTTGCGGGAGAGGGTCTCATTCTGATCGATGCGACGGGCGAGGAGCAGCTGATCGCAGTCGAGCAGCCCGCGGAGGATCGGCTCGTCATCGTTCCGGATGCGTCGCTCGAGGATGGAGCGTACGCAGTGTCGTGGACCGTGCGTGCGGGCGATGCGCACCCGCGATCAGGCTTGATCGGGTTCACCCTCACGAGCGCCGGACCGGTGCCACCACCGCAACCCGAAGCGGCACAGTCCGAGACATCGCCAGCCGGACCGAGCCAATCGGAAACAGCTCAATCGGAAGCCGGTCGCTCCGACGCTGCCGGTGAAGCTGTTGGAGCAGACGGTGCGCATGTCGCCCCGAACGCCGCGCTCGCCGCAGCAGCTCTGATCGAGGCCGAGCCGCCTCCGGGCGACGGAATCGCTCGAATGGGGCGCTGGCTCTCGTTGCTGGGCGCACTCGTCGGGCTGGGCGTGATCGCCTTCGCTGCAACGACGTTGGTGGGGAGTCCGCGGGAGGTAGCGGAGGCGACGTTTTGGATTCGTCGTTCTGGAGTTGCCATCGTGGCGGGTACCGCCCTCGAGGTCCTCGGAACGAGCATGATGCTGTCTGGCTCGCTGTTGGACGCCATCTTGCCGGCCGGACTGCTGGCCGCACTCATCAGCCCATTCGGCGTCGCCGTCGTGCTCCGGATTGGCGGCGGCATTGCACTGCTGCGCGGGACGTCGGCGGAAGTTCGGCCCGCATCGGACCGTCACGACGGTGACGCTTACGCTCCAGTGGATGGTGCGCCCGCTAGCTCGGGCCCGGCTCTCCTGACCTCGGCTCCGATCACGCGCTACCGACTCAACCTCGCCGGTTCCACCGTCGCGATCGCGGGAGCAGTCGCAGTTGCGCTGTCCTACCTCTTCGATGGCCACACCGTGACCACCACGCCGGCCGTCGTGGTTCGGCTTGCCGCCGTAACTCACGTCGTGGCAGCGGGCGTGTGGGTAGGTGGTGTGCTGATGCTCGGCAGGCTGCTGGCCTGGAGGCGGCGCCGAGGCGTTCGACTCGAGGCTGCCGAGCTCGCCGTTCGCTTTTCGAGTGTCGCCGCTATCGCGCTGGCGGCGGTCGCCGTCGCCGGATTGGCGTTGACATGGGCAATCCTCGACTCGCCCAGTGAGCTGATCTCCACCCCCTGGGGCCGATTCCTCCTGCTCAAGTTGGCCTTGGTCGGGATCGCCGTGGGTCTGGGCGGCTACAACCATCGATTCGTCGTTCCGTATCTGGACGCAGACGAGGGTCAGGAGGCCGTTGGAGATCGGCTGCGCCGGGTTGTCCGCATCGAGGGCTCTGTGCTCGTTGGCGTGGTTGCCGCAACGGCAGCCCTCGTAGGCGCCGCGTCCTAGCGGAGGCAATACGTCACGCAGAATCGTGTACGCCCGTCTCCTGCGGATGTCTGCTCAGGGCGGTGGGTACGGTTCGAATCCCTCGATGCGCTGCTGCTCTCGTACGTATGCAGTGACGGCGGCGATGTCGTCGCCGTCGAGGCCCTCAATCCTTGGCATGTCCCCAAACCGCCAATGGTGGGCGGGCGATCCGCGCTGGATGGCCAGGATGAATGCCCCGTCCGCATGGTGGTTCGGTTCGTAGACCTCCGAGAGGTGGGATGGTCCCCTGTCCGTTCCGCGCAGGTCAGTGCCGTGGCACTCGGCGCAATGTCCTGCGTAGATCTCCGACCCCAGCGCCACGAGCTCGGTGTCTTGAGGCGGAATGCCATGGTCCTCCTCGTCACCTGAAGTCTCCGAGCCGCAGGCCGCCGACAGCAGGGCGAGCGCAGTCACAGCGGCCAGTGTGCGCCAGCTACGCGAGGCTCGCAGCGGGAGAGCGTCGCAGTCATCGAATGGCATTGGCGGATTCCCTCAGTTCCTGGACATCGAGAGGTCGACTCGCTTCAAGAGCAGCGCATTGACCGCAACGATAACGGTGGACAGGCTCATGAAGAGTGCGCCCACGGCAGGCTGCAGCAGAACGCCAAACGCAACTCCGACGCCGGCCGCGAGGGGAATGGCCACCGTGTTGTAGCCCGTAGCCCAGCCGAGATTCTGCACCATCTTGCGGCGGGTTGCGTCCGAGAGCATCAACGTCCGAACCACATCGGCTGGGTCGTCCTCGACGAGAACCAGATCGGCCGATTCGATCGCGACGTTGGTACCAGCGCCGATGGCGATCCCGATGTCGGCGGCGAGCAGGGCAGGGGCATCGTTGATGCCGTCGCCAACGAATGCGGTCGGTCCTTCGGTCTTCAGTTCGTTGACGATGCGCGCTTTGTCCTGGGGTAGCACGCGAGCGTAGTAGCGGTCGATTCCGAGATCGGCGGCAACGGTTCCTGCGACGGCGTGGGCGTCGCCGGTGATCATCACCGGCGTCACTCCCCGGGACTTCAACTCCTGAACCGTGGCCCGTGCGGAATCTCGCACCTTGTCAGCGAGCGCGATGACGCCGACGACCTCGCGGTCGGTCATGACGGCGATTGCGCTCTCACCACGGTCGTCGGCCCTCGCCAAGGCTGCGGCGAGTTCGTCTCCAATCGTCAATCCGAGCTCTGCGGCCCACTCGGGTCGGCCGACCCGCACCGTATTGGTGTCCACGATGCCCTCGATCCCATTGCCGGGGATGGCTGCGATCGAACCCGCTTGTGCTGGCTCGATCCCCCGCTCTTGGGCTGAGGTCACGATGGCCGCGGCGAGCGGGTGCTCTGACGCCTTCTCAATCCCGGCTCCTATTGCGAGGACTTGCTCGTCGGGAGTGCCATTTGTCGTGATGTCGGTCACAACGAACCGGCCCTCCGTCAGCGTTCCCGTCTTGTCGAAAGCGACAAACGAGATGTTCCTTCCTCGCTCGAACGCCTCGCGGTTGCGGACGAGAATCCCGTTCCTCGCTGCGACTCCGGTCGCATTCATGTTGACCAGCGGAATGGCGAGTCCAAGCGCATGGGGGCAGGCGATTACGAGCACGGTCACTGCCCTGGCGACCGCAAAGGTGATGCCCTCTCCGCCAAAGGCCGCCCAACCGATGAACGTCGGGACCGCAACACCGATCGCAATCACGGTAAGCCAGTAGGCCGCACGGTCGGCGAGCGCCTGGAACCGGCTTCGCGATTGCTGGGCCTCTTCCACGAGCCGCATGATCTGGCTCAGCGTGGTGGCATCGCCGGTGCGGGTCACCTGCAAGGTCAGAGCTCCTTCGCCATTCACAGCACCAGCGATGACCTCGTCCCCGAGGGTCCGGCGCACCGGCCGGGACTCGCCCGTGAGGAACGCCTCGTTCATCGAGGAAGTTCCCTCGAGCACGTCACCGTCCGCCGGAACCTGCTCCCCGGGTCGAATGAGTATCTGGTCGCCGGCGAGGAGCGATGCAACCTCGACGTCGGCCACAGTGCCGTCGGCCTCGACCCGGTGCGCTATCGATGGGACCATCGCGGCGAGGTGCTCGAGTGCCCGCGACGCCGACTGAATCGAACGCATCTCCATCCAGTGTCCGAGGAGCATGACGTCGAGCAGCGTCGCCAGTTCCCAGTAGAACGGGTCGCCGTCCAGGCCGAGCGAGACGGCCATGCTGTAGAAGTATGCAACGGAGATCGCGATGGAGATCAAGGTCATCATGCCCGGCTCGCGGGCGCGTAGCTCACGGAGTCCCCCTCGGAGGAAGACGCCTCCGGCGTAGACGAAGAGGACGGTCGAGAGAATTGGGCTGACCCACTCGTTGCCGGGAAAAGTCACCGCCTCGTAGCCAAACCACTCCTGGATTTGCTCGGAGAAATAGAGGATTGGCACTGTGAGGATCAGGCTCACCCACAGCCGGTCCCGGAACATCTCGGGACTGTGCCCCTCGTGCTTGTCGTGCCCACCATGGTCGTGCGGAGCGGTGGCTGCGGTTGCGGTTGTGGACGCGTGGCCTTCGTGCGTCGTGCCGGTGTCCGTTGCTGCGAGCTCATCCATGGTGGGTCTCCAGATCCCGGCGCCGCTCGAGGTACTCGTCCCTGTCGATCTCGCCGCGGGCGTAGCGCTCGGCGAGAACTGACTTGGCGTGAGCCGTCTCGTCTGGGCCACCTTCGGTCCGCTCCGGGCCAGTCGATGCGGCCCAGATCGCCCAACCGGCGAGCGCGATGAGCGACAGCATGAACACCCACCCGGTGATCGCCATGCCCCAGCCCCATCCGCCCATGTGGTCCCAGTCTCCGGCGTCTGCGAGCAACGGTACGACAGCGGTCGCAAACGTTGATGTGATCGTCATCGCTGACCTCCTTGAAGCGCTGTACATCTTTCGGTCGGCTGGAATGTCAAGGCAGGGATTCATATACTACAAAACGTCGCATGTCTGCGTCGGCTGCTACGCTCCGGCGACGGCCCGGCAGACGGAGGCGAAGCGTGGCGCGGCGGCCTGTGCTCGAGAATGCAGTGATGGACGTCCTTTGGGGTGCCGACGATTGGCTGACTCCCGGCGAAGTGCAGGAGCAGATGGCCGGAGGCGATGCCCTCGCCTATACGACGGTGATGACCGTGATGAACCGCCTGTGGAAGAAGGGCCGCCTGGACCGGCGCAAGCGAGGGCGTGCCTACGAGTACGGCCCTGTGCTCGGGCAGGAGGAATTCGCCGCCTCGCAGATGGCGGAGATGCTGGCCATCGCCTCCGACCGCGATCGGGCTCTGAGCCGCTTCGTCGATGAGCTTGATGCCGACGACCGTGCTCGGTTGCGTCGAGTCCTCGAAAGCCCGTGAGCGTTCTCCTCTTCGCCGTTGCTGTGGGGCTCCTCGCAGCGCCCGGCGTATCCCTTCGACCCAGCAGGCACGTTGCACCGAATCGCTACGTCGGGGCTGTGGCGCTGAGCATCGTTGCCGGGGTCGTCTTCATCGAGGCCGCCCTCATGCTGGCCGCGGTGCCGACCGTTCTGCGTGCTTTTGGGCTCACGCAGCTTGCGTCGTTGTGCGAGCGCGTGGCTGGTCACCTTGTCCCGGGTGGAGCGGTGACGGGCTGGGTGGCAGCTGTCGCCTCCGTGGCTCTGCCGATCACGATGGCGACCGGGATGCTCAAGGCTGTCCGAGACCGGCGCGCTCTCTGGGATTTCACCGTAGTGCTTGGACGGCCGATTGCTCGGGTCGATGGATGCGATGTGGTCGTCGTCGACGTGGCGCGTTCTCTGGCGATGGCCCTTCCTGGCGCCCCTGCGCGCATCGTCGTGAGCTCAGGGCTGCTGCAAAGCTTGGAGGACCGTGAGCTAGCCGTGGTGCTCGAGCATGAGCGTGCTCATGTCGAGCTTGGTCACCACCGCCACCAACTGATACTGGGCGGACTTGCTCGCTGTTTCTCGTGGATGCCGCTGTTCGGGAGGAGCGTTCAGGCGTGGCGGTTCGGGTTGGAGCGGTCCGCCGACGAGTCAGCGGCCGGTGCCGCCTGCCCCAGGCGGATGGAGGTGAGGGAGGCGATCCGAAAGGTGGCGGTCGCGCCGGTGCCGGTCTCATGGGCTGGGCTCGCCTTCTCCCCGTCGATCCTCACCGAGGAGCGGATGCGCATGTTGGCGCGGGCCCCTCGCGGATCGTCCGTGGTCGCGGCTGCGGTCTGGCTGAGTGTTGTTTCCGGCGTCGCGCTGGCGGGCGCCGTGCTCATGGCCTGGATTGGCCATACCCACCATCTGGCGGTCGTGGCGCCGTTCTGTCACCTGTGAGCTCGGCTACGAAGGTTGGCCGGTGCCGCCGGTGCACAGCCCGCCGGGCTCGGGCGCGTTGGGGCTTCCTTCGAACTCGCTGACGAATTGGCGCAAACGGAGATCACCCGGATCCTCGAGGTCGAGCTGGTATCCCCAGGCAGTCGCCCGGACCGGTGGTTGCTGGTTCGGAACGGGGCTGACGATCACCTTGGCGCGGCTCGATGCGACGCCTCGCAGCGTGTCGACGCCGGCTCCGTCGAGACTCGATCCGTAGGTGATCCACACCGCGCCGTGCTCCAGCGAGTGCACGGCGAACTCCGAGTCGACGGTCTCGTCGTAGACGCCACAGTTCAGCCACACAGCGTTGTGGTCGCCGCCGGCGGGCGTTTCGCCGTCCGTCTCGTCGTGAATGTCTCCATCGACGTGCTGGGCGCCCGCGACATCGACCTCACGTGTTCCCTCCGGGGCACCGTCCGGTATGGGCGGATCACCGAGAGCCATGAACACCGCAAAGCCGAGAACTGCGGCGACCCCGACCCCGATCCCCACCCTGCGGAGCCACGGCGCCCCGATGGCCCCGGCGGCCTGCTGTGGCTTCTTCGTGTCCTTGCGACGCTTGATCTTCGGTGTGTTGCCCACCGAGCCCTCCCCGGCCCGCCGTTTGCTGCGACATATTATCGTAGATGCGCGGGGAGTTCCATCGGGTCATCCTCTGCGCTCGGCGCGATCGCTTGTCGGCGTGATGACCGCCAGGGGTTGCAGCGGGGCATGATGCGGTGCCGGGAGGCGAACGACCTCGACCTCCCACCTGGCATCAGCGTCGAACACATCGACGTGTTTGCAGTTGTAGTAGAGGATGCGCACGGGCCGCGACGACGAGGCCGCGATCTCGGCGACTCGCTCGGAGAGCCGTTGCATCGTGTCGCGCCCGAACGGGTTGAAGAGATAGAACAGCGTCCCGTCGCTGGGCAAGAGCGCCGGCCCGTCGCCTGTCCGGATCTCCGCATTGGTGTGGCGCTGCAGCCGACGTGCGACCGCTCGGGCGATTTCCGGATCCGCTTCGATGCCGACGATGCGTTGGCCCGGGTGGAGATGGAGCCAATAGTTGATGACCCGGCCCGCTCCGCACCCGACGTCTACGAGGACGTCGTCTGGCGCGATGCGCGCGAGGAATATCTGCGCGAGGACGCGATAGTCGGAGTTGGAAACGCAGAAGAGGCCGGTTTCTCGCCGACGGTCGATGGCGAGCAGTGAGCCGTAGCGAAGGTCGATAGCCGCGTTGGCGAGTGTCCTGCGCAGTTGGTGCAACGCTGCCTGCGGCTCCCTCCATCTTCCGTCAGTCGTGGCCGACGGAAGCCATTCCGTCAGCCGCCAGGAGTGAGCATCGCGCCGTGACATACGACAGACCGTAGTAGGTCTCTTGCGCAGTGGCAGGCGTCGCCCGTCGGCGAGACACGTAGAGTCGGTGACATGAGAATCGGAGAGGTCGCCGATCGTTCGGGTGTCTCGACGAAGACGATTCGCTACTACGAAGAGATCGGCGTGATGCCGGAACCGTCCCGGACGGCCAACGGCTATCGCAAGTACGGCGAGCAGGCCATTGCTCGTATCCGCTTCATCCGCGACGGACAGGCGAGCGGGTTGAGCCTCGCCGAGATCGGCGCCATTCTCGATATGCGCGATCGAGGCGAGCAGACCTGTGGCCACGTCTTGGCGCTGCTCGAAAGCCACGTGGCTGAGATCGACAGGCAGATCGATCAACTGCAGGTCACGAGGCACCGGCTGGCGAAGATGGCGCACCGGGCGGCAGCGCTCGATCCGGCGGGTTGTGCCGACGCCAATCGGTGCCAGACCATCTCGCCCGAAAGTGAGGTTCCGCACGATGCCGTGCGTCGACTGCACCACGCACCGGCGGCTCATCGCCACGAATAGCGGTTCCCCCCGACCACCGAGACAGGATTCAGTGACGTCTGGGCGACGCCGGATCAGTGGTTACGGCCGAGGGATCGGTTGATCTCGAGTTGCATCGTGGTGAGCTCCCTCAGGATCTCGGCATACAACGGCAGGCGGTTCGGGGCGCAGCAGCCGATCTGTAGGGAGCCGATTTGAGCGCCGGCATCTTCGAGACCAGTGAGCGTGTCGTCGGCCACCGCAGCGTCGGCGAGCGCGTCGGGGAGGCGTGCCTCGACGCCATCGAGTATCCGAGCGAGTTCGGCCATCCGCGGGCTGCGTCCGGGGTCGCAGCAGCGGGCCTCGAGTGCCTGGAGGGCGACCCGAGCCTTGTGCAACGCTGTCTGCGCCGAATGCTGCGTCTCTGTATCTGCCACCGTATGCGAGGTTACCCGAGGTCGGTAGCGATGCAGCCGGCTTGCTGTGCAATCGGTCCGGCTACGTTCATGGTGAAGGAAGTGAGTGACGGCGCATGACCGAGACCGATGGGACACGCAGCGTTCGCTACCTCCGACGTGCGTTGAGTTCGGAGTGGCGCGCCATCGGCGGTCTCGGACGGGTTGCGCTGCTGGGCATTCTCGCCGCAGCGATCCTCACGATCGCGCTCGGATTCTCGATCACGAATTCAGCCCGAACCCATCTCCTGAATGCCCGGGCCGACCTCGTTGCAGCCGAGGTGGCAACGCTGGGCGACGGCGCAGCCGACCCATCGCCCGGATCCTTCGAGTTCAGCACGTTCGCGGCGGCCGCCGCCGAAGAGCTGCTGGGCGGCGAGACCGAGCGCATCAAGATCTGGTCTCCGGACGGACGCATCGCCTACTCGGACGATCCAGCGCTCACGGGGAGCCGGTTCGCCCTTTCGGCTCCGGCGCTGGCCGCGCTGGGCGGCGACGTCGCGACCGAGATCTCGGACCTCGACGACCCGGCGCACGAGGCGGACCAGGACGCCGGTCAGCTCATCGAGATCTACGTCCCCGTCGTCCACAACGGCGATGTGGTCACCGTCGTCGAGGTCGAGCAACGCCTGGACTCGCTCAACGAGGCGCTGGGGCGAATTCAACGCAACGTCTGGTTGAGCATCGCCTTCGGAGTTGCTGTCCTCGCGACCTTCTTGCTTGCGCTCGGCCTTGCCCTGGCCAGACGGGCCAACCGACGGAGGCAGAGCGCCGAGCGCGTTCTCGGGGCTGCATTCCGTGCACAGGAAGAGGAGCGGAGGCGCATCGTCGGTGCCATGCACGACGACATCGGCCAGCCCCTCTACCGGCTCCTGTACGGACTGGAGGGGAGCCGAGCGAAACTCAGGGATGACACGGCTGTCGCCGAGGAGCTCGAGCGCCTCGAAGACTTGGTTCGGAGCGTCGACGGGACCCTGCGGAGTGAGCTGCAGCACCTCCATCATGGCTTTGCGGCCGACGCCGGCCTCGTCGCTGCTTTGAAGGACCTGGCGACCACGACGGCCGCCGAATCATCGCTGAACGTGCACGCTGCGCCCACAGCAGAGCCGACCGGCCTGTCGGAGGTGCAGCGAACTGCTCTGTTCCGCGCTGCGCAGGAGGCGACGATCAACGTCCGAAAACATGCCGATGCGAAGAACCTCTGGTTTGAGGTGGAGCAGGCGCACAACAAGGTCGTTCTCGTGGTCGCCGACGACGGACGTGGCTCCCGGGGAGAGCCGGGACTCGGTCTCACCACGACGCGAGAACGCATCGAGGCTCTCGGTGGGGGGATCACGCTGAGCAAGCGCGCGAGCGGTGGCTCGGTCTTCACCGCGTGGCTACCCACTGAGGATTGGTCGTGAAGGTCGTCATTGCGGATGACCACCGCATCGTCCGCGACGGGATCGTGTGGATGCTCTCGGACGCTTCGCCGATCGACATCAGCGGCCAAGCCGAGTCCGGGGAAGCGTTGCTGGAGCTCCTTGCGGCGCAGCCGGTCGACGTGGTCCTGCTGGACGTGCGGATGCCGGGTATGAGCGGGCTCGACGCATTGGAGCGAATCGTCCGGCAGTACCCACAGGTTCGGGTCATCATGCTTTCGATGCACGATGAGCCCGCATATGTTCGCCGCGCCATAGAACTGGGCGCGTCCGGATATCTCTTGAAGAGTACGGGCCGCGAAGAGCTCATTCGAGCGCTCGAGACTGTTGCTGAGGGCGGTGCGTATCTCCAAGGCGACGTCTTGGCTCCGCTCATCGCGCACACCGAGTCTGAGACCCACGACGTGCATCTCAGTCCGCGTGAACGCGAAGTCTTGCAGCTCGTTGCTCAGGGCCTCGAGAACAAGCAGATCGCATCGCAGCTCGGCATCAGTGACGCCACCGTGAAGACCTACCTTCGCGGCATCTTCGAGCGTCTCGGAGTATCGAGCCGGGCGGAGGCCGTTGCCATCGCGCTTCGCCAGCAGATCATCGAGTGAACCACCGTGGCTCGTCGCGGTTGTCGGCTGAGTAGATTCTCGCCATGAGCGATCAGAGGATCCAGGCGGTGTCAGACGAGCACGGGAAGAAGACCGTTTGGCATTCTGTGCGAGTCGAACTGCGGGATCGAGGTTCGTCTCGACGGGCGGCAACTCGCTCGTATTCGGGGGGACAGAGAGCACAAAGCGTCACACGGCTACACGTGTGAGAAGGCGCTGCGGTTGGATTTCTACCAGAACGGCAAGCACCGGCTCACGTCTCCGATGCGGCGCTTGTCCGACGGGACGTACGAGGAGATCGACTGGGACACGGCGATCGCCGAAACGGCGTCACGGCTCCGCGCCGTTCAGCGGAAGCACGGCGGCGCTTCGATCTTCTACTACGGTGGTAGTGGTCAGGGCAACCACCTGGGCGGCATGTACGCAACGGCGACGCGTGCGGCTGTTGGTTCTCGCTACCGGTCTGGCGCCCTCGCACAGGAGAAGACCGGCGAGTTCTGGGTGAATGCCCACATCGGCGTTGCCACCCGGGCCGACTTTCGCAACGCGCAGGTCGCCAATCTTCGTCGGCAAGAATCCGTGGCAGTCCCACGGCATCCCGCATGCACGACGAACCCTCAAAGAGATCGCGAACGATCCCGAGCGTTCGATGATCGTCATCGATCCACGCCGCACCGAGACCGCCGATCTCGCCGACGTGCACCTGCAGGTCGAGCCCGGCACCGATATGTACTGCCTGGGAGCGATGGTCAAGGTGATGCTGGAAGACGAACTGGTGGATCGGCAATTCGTGGCAACCCATGTGGCCGGCTTCGACGAGGTCACCTCGGCGTTCGAGAGAGTCGACGTTCGCCAATCCGACGCCAACTGCGGCGTTCCCGAGGCGTCGATCAGGGATGCGGCGCAGCGGATCGGAACTGCTTCATCAGTGGCGATCTTCGAGGACATCGGCATCCATATGGCGCCGCGCTCGACCCTCAATTCGTATCTGGAGAAGCTGTTGTGGGTCCTCGGCGGCAACTTCGCCAAGCGCGGAGCGATGGTCGCTCCGGCGACGCTGGTGCCATTCGGCATCGCCAAGGCCGGTGCCCAGAAGTCGTCGCAGGTTGCGGGCGCCCCGATCATCGCGGGACTCGTGCCGTGCAACGTCATACCCGGTGAGGTGATGAGCGACGAGCCAGGTGCCGACAAGGCGATGATCATCGAATCGGCCAATCCGGTGCACTCACTCGCCGACAGTACCGCCTGGCGATCGGCCATGCGCACGCTCGAGTTCTCCGTTGTCGTCGACATCGCGATGACCGAAACGGCCCGGCAGGCGGACATCGTCCTGCCCGCCGCCTCGCAGTACGAGAAGTGGGAAGCCACGTTCTTCAACTTCGAGTTCCCGGACAATGTGTTCACGTTGCGCAAGCCGATCGTCGATGCACTACCGGGCACACTGGCGGAGGCGGACATCCACTACCGGCTCTGCCTTGCGTTGGGTGTGCTCGACCAGGCGATGCTCGACGATCTGCACGCGGCGGCCCAGCGGGATCGGCTGGAGTTCGCCGCCAAGTTCCATGGGCTCACCTCGGGTGACCCGCTGTTGGGCCGGCTCGCTCCGGTGATCCTGTAGGCCACGTTGGAACCGATCCTGCCCGAGGATGCAGCCGAAGCTGCGGTGCTGTGGGGTATCTGTCACCAGGCCGCCATGCGGGATCCGGGCTCCCTCGCCAAGGCAGGTTTCACGCAGGACGGCCTGCTGCGCGGCGAGGCACTCTTCGATGCCGTGCTCAGGTCACGAACGCGCGTGGTTTACTCACGCAGCGACCCCGAGGACAGCTGGACGCGGGTCACGACCCTCGACGGCAAGCTGAGCGTCGCCATACCCGAGATGCTGGAGATGTTTGCTGCGGTCCCCACTGCTCGCGACCTCCACACATCGGAGGAGTATCCGTTCGTCCTGGCGGCAGGGGAGCGGCGCTCGTTCACGGCCAACACGATCTTCCGCGATCCCGAGTGGCGCAAACGTGATCGGGTTGGCGCACTGAGAATCAGCCCCGATGACGCCGCCCGCCTCGGCGTTCAGGATGGCGGTCGGGTCATGGTGACGACGGCGGCCGGATCGTTGACCGCGACCGTTGAGGTGAGCGACACCCTTCGGCCGGGGCATGTGACGCTGCCCAACGGGCAAGGGGTGGACTATCCGGCGAGGCGGGCGTGGCGGCCCTCACCGGGGTACCGACGAACGAGCTGACCAGTCTCGGGCGCGAGGACGAATTCGCCAGAACGCCATGGCACAAGCACGTTCCCGCCCGCGTCGAGGCCTTGATCTGACGTCGGGAGTGTTGCCCTGGGGCGGCTTCCCTCAGCGTCCCCGCCGATACGAATCCGTCGACCATCGGGTAGCGCGCCGGTTGAGCCGCATGGGAAGGGGACGGTAGTGCCGGCTCGGGTCCCGGGCGGTCTCTCTGTTGCGTGGCCCGGCCGGTGACGCGTGCAGCAGCGTTGCGTGGGCTCCGAAGAAGGCCCTGCCGAGGAGTCCCTTGCAGTTGCGTCGCATTTCAGGAGTCCGATCCGAATGGCTCGAAGATGAGGATGATGCGGCGGTTGGCGGCACGGCCATCGCGGGTCCAGTTGGTTGCGACGGGCCGATCCTCGCCAAATCCCACGGCAGTGACCCGATTCCCCGGGATCTCGCCTGCGAGTACGTAGTCGACGGCTGCTTGCGCCCGTGCCTCGCTCAGTTGCTGATTGAACGCTCTGGATCCCACATTGTCGGTGTGGCCCTCGACCAAGAGTCCGAGGGACGGGTCGCGCTTCAGCATCGAGATGGCCACGGTCAGCACGCCCTCGGTGCTTTCGTCGAGTACGGCACTCCCGGATTCGAAGTTGGCTCCCTCGTTCAACGAGCCCGAGGTCACCCCGTTCTCGATGTGGAGCTCGTAGTCGGTGAACGGTTCGAAGAGCTCGAAGACGTGGGGCATGGTGTACATCCAGTACGCCGTGTGGAGCTGCTCATCGGTGGTGGTCTCGTCGACGACGTTCTCGGCGCCGTACACGGCGATCGCCCCACCCAGGATGTAGTCGCGGATGAGGTCGGTCGGCATCACGCCGCTGAGGACGAGCACACCGTCCTGGCGACGGGCGTTGAACACGGGCGAGTGCAACTCGGAGATGGAGATGGAGGTTTCGATGTTGCTGACACCCAACGTGCGGGCGACCGCGGCCTCGTAGGCCGTGAGGTACTGCTGGTTGGGGGCGACACCGGTGAGGCGCACCGGGTCCCCGGCGGCGTAGATCGTTCCCTCGGTGATCATCGGCAACAGCGAGATGGCACCGGCCGCGCCATCCAGCCACTCTGGTGCGGTGAGGTTGGGGTCGATGTCGATCGAGTGGGCAACGGTCGGCCCGTAGGTCAATCGGGCCGAGGCAACCAATCTGGCCGCAGTGGCCGCATCGGGCACAACGCCGGAGATTCGGAAGACGCCGCCGTTGAGCTCGACGAGAAGCGAAACGGCCGGCGTATCGGTCGACACCGACGGGGTTTCGGCCGCGGCGAGCTCGACGGTCGTTACGTCGAGGGGTGACTCGACTCCGGTTGCGGCAGGCGGGGCCTCGTCGGCCGCGCCGGGGTTGGTGGCGTGGCGCACGGCGAACGCACCGGCGCCGGCGACCAGAACGAAAGTCGTGGCGATCAGAAGCAAACGCAATCTGTTGCGACCCATGGTGCGTCCTCACGTGGTGTCGGGGTTCGACGTGATCCGGTGGCTATCGTTCGATCAAGCCATCCCACGCCGCCGGCCCGACACATGTCCTACCTACACGGAGAGATTCGCACAGATCGGTGCCGTCGACATCGGCAAAAGTGCTGATTCGTGGCACCCTGGGCTCGCTAATTCGGCGGCTACGGTGCGCTGCTTTTGTGCCTTACGGCGTGACGATGCGGACGCCGATATGGCGGTGTTGGTAGGTCGGCGAGTCCTCGAAGTGGCGATACGCCGTGCGACCGACATACGGAACGTTGCCGAACCAGCCACCCTTTTCGACCTTGATCGTGCCGCCGTTCGGACCGGTTGGATCGACTGAGGCTTCTGGCGTGTCGTAGAACGTGGTGCTCCACCAGTCGGACACCCAGTCCATCACGTTGCCCGACATGTCGAGGGCTCCGACCCAACTTGCGCCGCCCGGGAAGGTGCCCACCGGTGTCGATTCGTCGGCGTCTTCGATGTTGGCAAGGGCGGGTCCCAGGCGTCACCCCACGGATAGATCACGGATTGGGGACCGCGTGCTGCGTATTCCCACTGCGCTTCCGTGGGGAGTCTCCCGCCCCGCCAGGCCGCAAACGCTTCGGCTTCGTACCACGTGATGCAGGCCCTCGGATGGTCGGCATCGGGGGTTGCACACTCCACGGGCCCGGGATCCTGGCGCCGACTGAGCCACGCCCAGCCTTCGTCCGACCGCAACGCCTGCGTCGCATATCCACCGTCCGCGACGAAGGCGTCCCAGGCGGCGTTGGTGACCTCGTATTCGTCGATCCAATACCCGGCCGTGAGGGTCACTTGGTGCTGCGGCTGCTCGCTCCGCAACTCCTGCGTTGCCCACGACGGGGGATCGAGGCCCTCGACATCTGACGTTCCCATCTGGAACGTGCCGGCCGGGACCCAGACCTGAACGAGGCCGTGATCATCCACTCGCTCCGACCCGGCGACCAGGTTCGGATCGGCCGTCGTCGTCGTGGCCGGGTTGGTCGTCGTCGTAGCGGGGACGGTGGTGGTGGTGGTGGTGGTCGTCGTGGGAGTAGCGGTCGATGTCGTCGCTGCGGCAGCGGCGGCGTCCAGCGTCGTTGCGGCAGGCTCGTTCCTCCCGCATGCGGCGGCCGCAAGGGCGACGGCGAAGAGCAGCGCGGTTCGCAGTTCTCGCACGGTTGCCTTCATATCCGTTGTCGCAGAACAGTCGATGTCGATCCCACGACGGCGATCGATTCGGTGCGATGTCGCTGCGTTGGGTCGCCCGTCGTGCGGCGATGGCGCTCAATGACTCGCCGCAGTGCGACCACTGATGGGGCGATGGGGGCGGCGCAGGCCACGCCGATGCGGCGAGACGAGCTGCGCTCGCACGGTCGCCGGGTCCGTCACGGCCGCAGCGGCGGTCTCGGTGGCGGACTCAGGTGCGGTGGCGTGAAGGGCCTCGAGCACGGTTGCCGTCGCTTGGGTGCGCAGCAGCCGATCGAGCGGGCGCTCTCCTCGCAACGCGGGGTTGGACCGAACCAGCCAGTCGGCAATGGCGATGTCATCGAACGAACCGCGCATCGCGAGCACGATCGTGCCGATCTCGTTCCGGATTCCGGCAGGACCGAACTGGAACTGGAAGTATGCCTCGGGGAGGCTTCGCCCGCCGATGCGGAGCAGGTCCGGCCGGAACGGCATATCGTCCGCAGACAGCCCTGACCGCTCCGCAGCCTCGGCCCGAGTCAGGAACGGGCCCTGCAGCACCGCCCGAATCATGCCGGTCGGGTCGCCGCTACGCGACATTGCAGCAACGAGATCGTGGCGTCTGCGATCTCTTCGAGCGTTGCGCCGCCGGTGTTCCACACCGCGTCGTACTCGAGTGGATCGTCGATGTCGACGCCGAAGTGCGAGCGGACGAGCCGCGCCCGTCCCGTATCCACCTTGCGCATCTCGGCCTTCGCCCTTCGTTCGCTGAGGTCGAGAAGCTCCATCAACCGGGTGATGCGCTGCTCGTCAGGCGCCACGACACGCAGGCGCACTCCCGGACTCATCCCGCGGGTCACCTGGGAGGCGCCGCGACCGACGATGATCGCTTTGCCAACCGACGCAAGAGCGTGGACCAACTGGAACACATGGGTCATGACGAGGTCTTGGTCCACGGTCGAGCGAAGTACTTGATGGAAGAGGTCGTTGGCCGGGCGCCGGTACTCCTCGGCGAGCAGCGAGTCGAGCGACTGCGTGAACATCGGATCCTCCGCCACCATGCGGCAGAGCTTCTGGTCGAACACCTGCCAGTCGCCAAACAGCTCCTTGTCCGCCTGGGCCGAGAAGCGCTCCAGCATGGCTCCGGCCAGCGAGTGGCCGCCGGCGCCGGCCTGGCGAGAGATCGTGACGAAGGGGCGTATTGCCGGCTGCACCGCAACCTCGGCGGGTGTGCGCATCGAGGCGAGCTGTGCCCGCAGATAGAGCTCGAGGCGATCCAATGTTGCCATCGCACCCTCATCAGACCACCACGGCCGGCAACCGCACAGGGTCCGTCGGCTCGAAGTGTGGATCTGTCGAGTCCCGGCAAATGTGGGCCTTCTGTCCCCACATCGAGTTTGGTCGCATATGCTTGAGGCGTGGCTGTGGAGCAACGACGGTCGATCGACGACGTCCTCGCCGATGCGCGCCGTGTCATTTCGCGGTTGAGCCCAAACGAGGCCGCAGTGGCGCAAGCGGCAGGGTCGGTCATCGTCGACACACGTGAATACCGGTACCGGCGCACGGAGGGTGACATCCCCGGAGCGGTGCACGTGCCGCTGTCGGTGTTGCCGTGGCGGCTCGATCCCGAAGGTTCGATGCGGTCAGCTGCGATCCAGGGTGTGGAGCAGCGGGTGATCCTGATCTGCAACGACGGGTTCTCATCGAGTCTGGCCGGGGAATGGCTCGTTCGCATCGGGTTTCGGGACGTGAGCGACGTCGTCGGTGGCTTCCGAGCGTGGTCGGCCGCAGGCCTGCCCGTGGTGACGCACGGCGCTCGCAAAGGCCGTACGGCTAGAAGTCTGGCGGTCATGCTAGTTTTCTAGCATGACGCTGCGGAACCTGAGAGAGGCGCGGGGCTTGACCCAGGTCGAGTTGGCGCACCGCGCCGGCGTCAGCCGGCAGCTCGTCGGGGCCGTAGAGGCCGGACGCCACCTCCCTCGGGTGGACGCTGCTCTGGCTCTGGCCGCGGCGCTCGATGTGGATGTTGCGAGGTTGTTCGGTCCGACCCGCCGGCCGGTCGACATCCTGACGGGGGAGCCGCCGCCGGAAGGCGCCGCAGTTCGTTCCGGCCTCGTCGGCGACACCCCCGTGACGACTGCCGTCGGATTCGCCGGGGACGGCTGGAACGTCGCTGACGCCGTCATCGACCGAGGTCGGCTGTGCCACCTCGCACGACTTCGACATGGACTCGTCGTTGCCGGTTGTGAGCCAGGGCTGCGACTCCTGGAGCAGTTGCTGCGTGAAGGAGGCATGGCCGCCATCTCGGTTGGCGCATCCAGTGTGAGTGCCCGGGCCGCGCTGGCAGCGGGACGGACCCACGCTGCCGTCGTGCATGGGCCAGGGGAGTCGCAGGGCGGAGATGACTACGCCCGGTTTGGTATCGCACGCTGGCGCGTTGGTTTGGCGGGAGCGCCGGACGCGTCCTCGGAATGGTGGAGCGAGGCCCTTTCCGGTCAGGTTCCCGTCGTGCAGCGAGAACCCGGCGCCGGCGTGCAACACGCATTCGAGGCCGCGCTTGCCGGGCATGGTATGACGTTCGTTGCCGGGCCGCGGGTGGATGGCCATGTGGCCGCGGTGTCTCAAACCATGATCGCAGGCATCCCCTCGGTGACCATCGAGCCGGCGGCGATTGCCGCCGGCGCCCGGTTCCATGCTCTCGAGGTCCACACGGCAGAGCTCCTGGTTGCACGCGACTTCGTTGCAGAACCCGCAGTTGCCGCTGCGCTCGACACCCTGGCCAGCTCCAGGTTTCAGCGCAGGCTCGAGGCGGTGGGCGGGTACGACCTCGGCAACTGCGGCGTGCGTGTCGCATGACCGGGCGGCTTGCCATTCTGGTGCTCGTGGCGCTTGCGATCGGTGCGTGCGGGGGCGACGAGCCAGAGTCGCTCGTCGTTTCTGCGGCGGCGTCGCTCGGCGATGCTTTCGTCGAGATCGCCGATGCATTCGAGACGGCCAATCCGGGAGTCGACGTCGAGCTCAATTTCGGCGGCAGCTCATCACTTCGTGAGCAGATCCTCGAGGGAGCTCGCATCGACGTGTTTGCGTCCGCCGATGTGGCGACGATGGACGGTGTCGTCGCGGCAGGTGCCCTTGCGTCGTCGCCCGTGGTGTTCGCCCGCAACTCGATGGTCCTTGCCGTGCCGCAGGGCGATCGAGGGAGTATCACGTCGCTGGAGGACCTCGCAGATCCGGCTCGCTTCGTCGGGCTCTGCAATCCGGAAGTGCCCTGTGGTTCGCTGGCGAGACAGGTGCTTGCGAACGCCGGCGTCGTGGCATCGATCGACACGGAGGAGCCGGACGTACGGGCGTTGCTTGCGAAGATCGGCGCCGGCGAGCTGGATGCCGGGATTGTCTACTCGAGCGATATCGACGCGGCTGACGTCGACGGCATCCCACTTGACCCCGCGATCAACGTGACCACGGACTATCCGATCGCCGTGCTGGCCGGCGCACCCAGTCCTGATCTTGCGGATCGCTTCGTTGCGTTCGTCCTCTCCGCCGGGGCCCGGGAGATCCTGGCCGAGCATGGTTTCGGTACGCCGTGACGGTCAACGGCCGGCGGAGGAGAACCCAGCAACCGCCCCTGCTCATGGTGGTCTTGGCTACAGCCGGCCTCGGATTGTTCGTGCTGCCGCTGGTCGGCTTGTTGGGACGCACGCCGTGGAGCGAGCTGACCTCCCTCTTCGGCAACGACACGGCGACGTCGGCGCTGCGCTTGTCGCTCGTGACGTCGTTTGCCGCAACGGCGCTCTCCGCCCTCTTTGGCGTGCCGCTGGCATGGGTGCTGGCTCGTGTGGAGTTCCCCGGCCGAAGCCTGGTGCGCGGCATCGTGCTGTTGCCGCTGGTGCTGCCCCCGGTGGTTGGTGGCGCCGCGTTGCTCTTTGCGCTCGGGCGGCGCGGCGTGATCGGCGAGCCGCTCTACTCCGCTACCGGGTTCGTGCTGCCCTTTTCGACATCCGGCGTCGTGCTGGCGGCGACGTTCGTTGCGATGCCGTTTCTCGTTTTGACCGTGGAGGCGGGTCTCCGCAACCTCGATCCTCGTTACGAGGCCGCTGCGGCTTCTCTCGGCGGGGGACGGTGGACCGTGCTGCGTCGCGTGACGCTGCCGATGATCGCCCCGTCACTGCTCTCCGGCCTGGTCTTGACGTGGGCCAGGGCGCTCGGCGAGTTCGGCGCTACCGTGACGTTCGCCGGCAATCTTCCCGGTACGACGCAGACGTTGCCGCTCGCCGTGTTCGTCGCCCTCGAGAGCGACCGAGACACCGCAATCGCACTCAGCCTTCTCATGGTGGCCGTGTCCCTCACCGTCATCGTTGCCTTGCGTGACCGATGGTGGGGTACTGGGTGACGGCGACGCCGGGTCTCGACGCCCACTTGAGTGTTGCTCGCGGCGAGTTTGCGCTCGACGTGCATATGCGGATCGAACCGGGTTGCACCGCCGCACTGTTGGGACCGAACGGCGCCGGCAAGACCACAGCAGTCAACGCGCTGGCCGGCGTGGTCCCGCTGCTGGGCGGTCGCATCGCCCTCAACGACGTCGTCCTCGACGACCCGGCCGCCGGGGTATTCGTGCCTGCCGAGGGCCGCCACGTTGGTGTGGTGTTCCAGGACTATCTCCTCTTTCCCCACATGAGTGCGCTGGAGAACGTTGCGTTTGCCTTGCGCAGCCGGGGGACGGCCCGCGCTCAGGCGCATGCTGCGGCTCGAGCGTGGCTCGACCGTCTCGATGTGGGCGGAGTCGCCGCCCAGCTTCCCCGCGATCTCTCCGGCGGCCAGGCGCAGCGAGTTGCACTGGCGAGAGCCCTGATTGCCGACCCGGCGCTTCTCCTGCTCGACGAACCGCTCGCGGCCCTTGACGTCTCGACCCGGAGCGCACTGCGGCGCACCTTGGCGACCCACCTCAGGCAGTTTGCGGGGCCGCGCCTGGTGATCACCCACGATCCGCTCGAGGCGTTCTTGCTGGCCGACGTCATCTACATCATCGAGGGCGGCCACATCACCCAGTCCGGTACGGCAGAGGACATCCGTTTGCGTCCCAAGACGCGATACGTCGCGGACCTCGCCGGGGCGAATCTCGTCCGGGGACTCGCCCGCGACGGAGAGGTGGAGGTCGACGGGCAGACCCTCCACATCGCGGATCTCGACGTGTCGGGTGCGGTGCTCGCCACGGTCCACGCACGAGCTATCGCCCTTCACCGCACGCAACCCGAGGGGAGTCCGCGTAACACGTGGCGCACCTCGGTCGAGCGCCTCGAGCACTACGGAGACCGAGTGCGTGTGCAGACCGGTGGCCCGGTACCGCTGGCGGTCGAAGTGACGCCGGGCGCGGTTGCCGCGCTCGACCTCGAGACCGGCGGTGAGGTCTGGGTCTCCATCAAGGCGACCGAGATTGGCGTGCAGTCGCTGTGACGGGAGAGTTGTTTTCCATCATGTAGCATTATATAACGCTATATGATGAGCGTATGCAGGTTCGATGTGGATGCGCTGCACGACGTGGCGCGCGCCCTGACCGACGCGGGGTCGATGCTCGATGACGTCGGCGCTGCTGCGCTCTCCACGGTGTCCGGATTCGCCGGCGAAGGAGCGGCGGGGCACGTTGCGGCCTGCCTGTCGTCGACGCAACACGTCGTCGGTGCGTGGGCCGGCTCGATCCTCAGCCGCCATGCTTTGCTCGCGCAGATGCGTGCGATCGGCCTCGCCGGTGACCCGGATGACGGACAGTGGGGCGACCGGCTCGTCGCCAGCGTCGAGAAGGCGCTTTCCGATACGCAGGAAGCCGCCGTCCAGTTGGCTCCGTTTGACGTCCAAGCGGCGCTGGTTCGCTGGGTGGCGGCGTTGCCGCTGGCGCCGATGCAGCGGGATCGCTGGATTGGCTCGACGCTCGCAACCATGTTCGACGATGCAGCCGGGCGACCCCAGGAGATGGACGTGGTTGCGACGCTCGTCGAGCAGCACCTTGATTCGGCTGAAGCGGCCGCTGCGTTCTTCAACAGTCTCGACCCCGGCTACCTGCTTGCGATGGGGACTGCCGCCGGAGTCAACATGACGAACGGCTCCGGGGTGTCGGACATGATGCGTCGCTTTGCGGCCGCTCTTGCCGTGGCGAGTCACAGCGAAGAGCTCCGCATGGCGCCGGCCGAGCTGATCGACAGTCCGTACGGCGGCCAGTGGCTCAACGCCGGTGGCTTCAGCGTGGAGTTCCTCGTCGATGCTCTCGTTGCGGCACTCGCCACGGACGCATTCTTCCCGACCTGGGCTGTGGGAAGCGAGGGCCAGCGATTCCACCTGCCCGATGATCCAAGGGCGGCCGCTCTCCTGCAGATCGCTGCGCACGGCGTGGCGGCGGCGGCGATCGTGGTGCCCCGGCTCGCCGAGGAGGGGTTGCTCGACGAGCTGGTCGGACCGCGCCATGCGTACCCAGACGGCGGAGCCGCCGCCGGTGCGCTGCTGGGGCTATTCGGGCACAACCTCGACGCGGTGACAGCCCCGCTGGCGGTGGAGATCATGGAGATCATCGCCACGGGACACCCAAGCCAGGGCGTGGCAGCCGGCGCCGCCGAGATGGTCGGTCCCCACCTGGCGGTGTTCGCCGACGAGCTTCACCTTCCCGTGTTGCCACCAACGTCGCTCGCAGCTGCGCTCTCCACCCACCACGATGCAGAAGGGCTCCTCGAGGCATTCAGCCGCAAGCTCATGGGCCACGACCAAGCGGCGGCGCAGCTGTTCGCAGGCTTTGCGTACCTGCTGGTCGGTGCCGTCCGCGCCGGGTTCGATCCCTCAGATCCGGCCTCGGTTGCGGAGCCTTTCGGAGCTGCCGGCGGTGTCTTCGACCGACTCCTGGGCTCGTACGTGCAGGTGAACTTCGAGCATGCGAAGAGAGAGGTGGCGGCGCGCCGACTGATCGGCGGCATCATCTCCGTCGCGCTCGATCTGGCGATTGCCGCCGGTCCTGCGACTCGCGTCCCAGCACTCGCCGCCGAGGCCGTGACTTCCGTGTCGGTCAACGCTCTGTCGAGCCGCATCGCCGATTCCGGCGGCGACGTCACCGCACCGGAGGGCGTGCTGCTCGCAGCCGCGGACCTCGAAGACGGGATGGTCGATCGAGGCGCGATGCTTCTGGCCGTGCTGCTCCACGAGACCGGGCAGTTGGAGCTACCGGAAGCGTGGTATCAGCACGGCATCCTGCGCGTCCCGAGTCGCATTGCCTGGGAGGCGTATGCGATCGACCTGCAAGCCGCAGGCTTCCCCTATTTCGAGTGGTTCAACCATGCGGTGTCGATCGGCGGCTATGCCTCCACGGCGCTGCCGACCGACGATTGAGCATTGGCCCGGCCGCCCTCGCTCTCCGCGATACTGCAAGGCATGGAACGCAACGTCCTCGGCGGGTCACTCGAGACCTGCAGCACCGATCCGCTGACCGGCTGGTTCCGGGACGGGTCCTGCAACACCAACGACCAGGATCGGGGAAGTCACACGATCTGTGCGGTCATGACCCGCGAGTTCTTGGAGCATCAGCGCTCCATCGGGAACGATCTCACCACGGCCATGCCGCATTACCGGTTCCCCGGATTGAACCCGGGCGATCGTTGGTGTGTGACCGCATCCAACTGGCTTCGGGCCCACGCCGACGGAGTCGCGGCTCCGGTCGTTCTGGAGGGCACCCACGAGCGCACCCTCGAGATCGTGCCGCTGGACGTGCTCGAGGAGCATGCAGTCGACGTACCGCCGGACCTCCGCACGCTCACCGATTAGGAGGGTGGGGAGGCGGCTCAGGAACCTCCAAGAGGCGCATCCGCGACATCATCGCTCCGTCGCGAAGAACCAACCGAATCACCCAGCCCACCAGGCACCAACCGGACATCACCACCAAACAACGACACGCGGAGTGTTCCCCACGAAGTGGGGGAAGGCACCGCCGCCACGGGCGGGGGCAAGGGGTAGCCGCAACCACTCGACAACTCAGCCCGCCGCCCGTGGAGGGCACGTGCACGTCGTAGACAGGTCGTGAGAATCCGTGTGGGTCTTCGTGGTCTTCTATCGCGAGGATCACCTGGTAGCCGGTGATCTCCGGCGGGGCGGGGGCATCATGCATGCGGACACCATCATCAGTGCCGTCAGCGCAGCGGCCATGACGACCGTTCTGAATCGCATGCTGGCTCCTTGCCTCGATCGGTGCCGGACGTCGCCCGGCTGGGCATCTACCTTCGGTGGCCGCGGCTGACGGTGGCCTGGCCGAACCTGACGGCCGCCGGACGACCGTCAACGCATGGTCGGTGGGCGGGAGAGTGCTGAGACAGGGGTTCTGCCGGTTCGGCGATGAGGATGCATCGAAGGTGCAGACGTGCGATGGTGTCTGTCGAACCGCTCCCCGTACGCTTCCAGCACCCTCCTCGGCATGTCACGCCGCGAGATGAAGTCCAAACCAGTCGGCGGCGAGATCGGCGACCTGGTCCAACGTCCCGTGCTCGCTGAACAAATGCCCTGCCCGCGGCACGATCTCGAGGTGCACCACAGCGGACTTCATTTGCGCCAATGCCTCGCGATTCAGCTCGAGCACGTGGGCATCGGCAGCGCCGACGATGAGGAGTGTTGGGGCAGTCACCACCGCGAGGGAGCTTCCGGCGAGGTCAGGCCGACCGCCGCGCGAGACGACGGCGCCAACTCGGCCTTCGCTCTCCGCCGCAGCGACGAGGGCGGCCGCGGCGCCCGTGCTGGCTCCGAAGAGGCCAATCCGGTGGGTCGCCGTACGTTGATCCTCCGCAGCGAATTGGACTGTGGCGGCGAGCCGCGCCGACAGCAGCGCGATGTCGAAACGATGGTGCCGGGTCACGCGCTCTTCGGCTTCTTCCGTGCGCGTCAGCAGATCCATGAGCAGCGTGCCGAGACCACGTTCCCGCAGCGTTGCGGCGACGGCCTGATTCCGGGGGCTGTGGCGGCTGCTGCCGCTTCCGTGAGCGAAGATCACCAGGCCGGCCGCCGCCGGAGGGACGATCAGCTCGCCTTCCAGCGTTGCGGTGCCTGCGGAAATCGACACGAGGGATGCAGTCACGTTTCCAGTGTCGCAAACCGGCAGTGGGCCGGGTAGGGCCGCTCGTTGTTCAACCGGCAGCGGTGTTGACGGAGTTGAGGCGATGACGATGCCGGTTGGTCACAATGCGTGTCATGCACTCGGCGCTTGCAGAACCATCAACGACCACCCCGGAACGGCACGTCGTGTTGCTCGGAGCCATGGGAGTCGGGAAGACGACGATCGGCCGTGCCCTGGCCGAGGCGTTGCGCTGTTGCTTTCTCGACTCCGACGTTCGGCTCACCGAATTGACCGGCGAGGACGGCCGATCGATCGCGGCAGCGAAAGGCGTGGCCACCTTGCACGAATTGGAGGCGCGGATCCTTCACGATGCGCTGCGCGAATCGCCGCCCGCAGTGATCGCTGCAGCCGCGAGCGTTGTCGATTCCGATTCGGCAGTCGCTGCATTGATGGGTCACAGGTGTGTGTGGCTACGGGCGTCGGATGCCGTGGTGACCCAACGTCGCGATGCGGGGAGCCATCGGCGCAGCACGACCATCGCCGAACGCCGGCAGCTCGTGCGTCGGGAGCCGACGTACAGCATGCTTTCCGGGTTGCACATCGACACCGGAGCCACCGATGTGGCTGGGGCCGTTGCCGAGATCGCCGAGTGGCTCGGTCGGTGAATCCAGTAGCGCATCGTGAGGCTCGCCCGGACGCCACGCCGAGAAGCGGCCCTTGACAGGCCTTGGCTCGGCAGGCTCCGCTCCACCGGGTCAGACGCGTGGCGAGGAACCCGTAGGGTTGCCCCTCGCGAACCTCCTGTCGATCCTGGCCTTCACGGTTCCCTGCGGCCTGGTCGGCGGACGCCTCGGTTCGCTCCCTGCCGGGCGGATGCCCGAACGGACACTGGTTCGATCTCTCGCCTGGGCCTTCGTGGCGATCGCGGCACTCACGGCGTTCGAAGCGTTTGCCTGAGCCGGACCTTGGAATAGCCTCTTGTGTCGTGACCGACGACGTCAAAGGCCTTCAGCGCCGCACCGCGGCCCTCATGCTCGTCGACCGGCGGCGTCTTCGTCGCAGGCTGACTGCGCTCGACAAGGTCGATCCTCCGCGGCGTCGTGCCGAGTTGATGGCGGCCATCGCCGCCGACATCGGCGAGGCCGAGCAGCGCGTGCAACTCCGCCGGGCCGCAATGCCGGGCCAGGTCACCTATCCGGATGAGCTCCCGATCAGCGCGCACCGGGACGAGCTGCTCGACAGGATCCGCAACAACCAGGTGGTGGTGGTCGCGGGCGAGACCGGTTCGGGCAAGAGCACCCAGCTGCCGAAGCTCTGCGTCGACCTGGGCCGAGGCATCAGCGGCTTCATCGGTCACACCCAACCGCGCCGTATCGCCGCACGCTCGATTGCGGAGCGGATTGCCGAAGAGCTCGGCAGCGCCGTCGGCGGCCTCGTGGGGTACACCGTTCGCTTCTCCGACCAAGTTGGAGAGCAGACCCTGATCAAGCTGATGACCGACGGCATATTGCTCAACGAGATCCACAGCGACCGAACGTTGAGCCGCTACGACACCATCATCCTCGACGAGGCCCACGAGCGCAGCCTGAACATCGATTTCCTGCTCGGCTACGTGAAGACGCTGCTCCCGAAGCGGCCCGATCTCAAAGTCATCATCACGTCGGCCACGATCGACACGGCGCGGTTCGCCGAGCACTTCGGCGATGCGCCTGTCATCGAGGTTTCCGGCCGCACCTATCCGGTCGAGATTCGCTACCGGCCGCTCGACGACCCGGCGGCTTCCGAGCCGCGTGACCAGCCCCAGGGCATCACCGACGCGGTCGCAGAGCTCGTCGGGGAAGGTCTGGGTGACATCCTCGTCTTCTGCTCAGGCGAACGCGAGATCCGAGACGCGGTGGATGCGATCGGCGAGCTCGGCCTTCGCCACACCGAGGTCGTGCCGCTGTTCGGTCGGCTGTCGGCCACTGAACAGCATCGCATCTTCCAACCGCACACGGGCCGGCGAATCGTCGTTGCGACCAACGTTGCCGAGACGTCGTTGACCGTCCCCGGCATTCGATACGTCATCGATGCGGGAACGGCGCGGATCTCGCGCTTCAACAGGCGGACCAAGGTGCAGCGACTTCCGATCGAGCCCGTATCGCAAGCCTCGGCCAATCAACGAGCCGGCCGCTGCGGGCGCCTCGGGCCCGGCATCTGCATTCGCCTCTTCTCCGCGGACGACTTCGCATCTCGTCCGGAGTTCACGGAGCCCGAGATCCAACGCACCAACCTCGCCTCCGTGATTCTCCAGATGGCGGCCCTGGGCCTTGGGAACGTCGAGTCTTTTCCCTTCCTTGATCCTCCGGACCGACGCACCGTGCGGGACGGCGTCAACCTGCTGCACGAGCTCGGGGCCATCGATCCGGCCCATGAAGGATCCCGTCGCTGGCTCACACCAGTCGGCCGCCAGCTTGCCCGGCTCCCCATCGACCCCCGCCTCGGTCGGATGCTCCTTTCTGCAGCTGATGACGGTTGCCTTCGTGAAGTGCTGGTGATCGCGGCGGCTTTGTCGATTCAGGACCCCAGGGAGCGTCCTCAAGACCAGGAGGATCGTGCCAGGCAGCTCCACGCCCGATTCCGAGACCCGACCTCCGACTTCCTCGGCTGGCTCCGTCTGTGGGAGTACATCTCAGAGGAGCGCCGCAGTCGCTCGTCAGGGCAGTTCAGGAGGATGTGCCGCGACGACTTGCTCAACTACAAGCGGTTGCGAGAGTGGCAAGACATTCACCGCCAGCTGCGCGAGACGTGCAGGGAGCTCGGCCTGCGGACCAACCGCAAGCCGGCGTCCCCGGACGTGATCCACGCTGCGCTGCTGCCCGGGTTGCTCTCCCATGTGGGGAAGCGCGACCCGGAGAGCTACGAGTATCGCGGAGCCCGCGGTTCACGATTCCACATCTCGCCGGGATCGGCGCTGTTCAAGGGTGCGCCGGAGTGGGTGATGGCGGCTGTGCTCGTGGAGACCAACCGGCTGTGGGCCCGCGAGGTTGCGAGCGTTGCGGTCGAGTGGATCGAGCGGAGCGGCGCCCATCTCATCCGTACTACCCACAGCGACCCTTGGTGGGACGAAGCGCAGGGAGCCGCCGTCGCAAAAGAGTCGGCGACCTTGTTCGGGATCCCGCTGGCCTCTGACCGGCAGGTGCAGTACGCCCGTCTCGATCCGGCTGGGGCGCGAGAGATGTTCATTCGGCATGCGTTGGTGGCGGGGGAGTGGGAGACGCACCACGAGTTCGCCGCCCGCAATCAGGCCAGATTCGAGGAGGTGCTGGCGATCGAGACCCGTGAACGGCGCTCCGACGTGCTGGTCGGAAACGAAGCACTCGTTGCGTGGTTCGATGCTCGGATCCCCGATGACGTCACGACAGCCCGACACTTCGACCGGTGGTGGCGGGACACCAAGATGTCCGAGCCGAACCTGCTCGACCTGTCGCTCGACGACCTCATCGACCCGGCGTCGCCGCCGGCGGACCCCGCAGCGTTTCCCGAGGCGTGGCGGCTCGGCGACGCCGTCCTGCCGCTCGACTACGAACACGACCCGGCAAGTGTCACCGACGGTGTGACCATCGAAATCCCTGCCGGGACGCTGCATCGCTTGACGCCCTCAGTGTTCGACTGGAACGTTCCGGGAGTACGCGATGAGCTCGTCGAGGCCCTCGTGAGGTCCCTGCCGAAGCGGTATCGCAAGCAGTTCGTTCCCATCCCCGACACCGTCCACCGGTTGATCGAACGTGTCGACCCGTCTGCAGGGAGCGTGGTGGAGGTGGTGCGACGGGAGCTCACGGCGATGAGCGGTGTCGCCATCCCGCCTGACGCCCTCGATCTGGCGGCGCTGCCGGCACATTTGCGGCCGCACTTCCGCATCCGCAGCGACGACGGGACGCTGCTTGCCGAAGGTCCGGATCTCGGTGAGCTCAGGCGGGCGCTGGCCGACCGCATTCGATCGACCGTTGCCGATGCAGGTCATCCAATCGAACGATCTGGTCTGACGTCCTGGGACATCGACCAGCTCCAACGGTCCGTGGAGATCGGAAGCGGGGACCATCGGGCCAAGGCCTACCCGGCCCTCGTCGACCGCGGGGACAGCGTGGCGGTCCAGCTGCTGGCCACACCCGAGGAGCAGGCCGATCAGATGTTGCTCGGAACGGTCCGGCTGTTGCTGCTCACCATGCCCTCTCCGCACCGGCTGCTTCGACCTCATCTCACCAACGAAGCCAAGCTGCTCATTCGGAGCGGACCCTATGACACCGTGGACGCATGGATCGACGACGTGCTGTGCAGTGCCGTCGCCGGCGTCATCGCTGCGTCGGGAGGTCTGGCTTGGGACCGGCCTTCGTTCACGGCCTTGCGGGATGCGGTACGCAACGAATTGGCCGATGCGGTCGATCGAGCTGCGGCGACCTCGCTACGCATTCTCGGAACCTTGCGCCGCGCCATTGGTGCGATGGAGCAACTGGTCGACGCTCGCTACGACGCAGCCATCGAGGACCTCGAGTCGCAGATCGACCAGCTCGTGTATCCGGGTTTCGTGGCGGCGGTGGGTGTTGACCGGCTGGGCGACGTTGATCGATACCTCGGTGCGATCGAGCGGCGTCTCGAGCTGCTCCCCGGAGACGTCGATGGGGACCGGGGGAAGATGCGGACGGCCCAAGACCTCGAGCAGGAGTTCGACCGGCTTGCCGACCTGCTCCCGCCGAGTCCAGAGCTCTCGGACATTCCGTGGATGATTCAAGAATTCCGGGTCAGCCTTTTTGCACAATCTCTCGGCACCAGGGGTCGCGTGAGTGAGCAGCGTATTCGCCGCGCCTTGCAGGCCGTTGCGCTGGCCTGAGAACGTCGCCAACTAGGGCGATCGACCTATAAAGGCCGAGGTCGTGGTGCGTTTGTCACGGCAGATGCGCCGCAAGCATTTGAGTCAAACTTCATCGACCGCGCTCGGAAATGCTTGCCTTTGTCGGCTCATCGGATTTCGGGCCCGAGCTCCCCGCAACCGGGAGCGACAGCGTCGAGCTCACCCTGGCAGGTCTTGTCATGATCGGTATCGGGGTTGCCGTGGCTCGCCTCGAGCGACGCCGCGCACCCCAAGCGCTCCACCGGCGCAACCTCTGACGTGGTCGGAGGCGCTGAGTTGCTCGGCTACGCCGGTACGTGGTCCCGCCACGAGTAGGCGGGTTCGTAGCCGAGCAGCTCGCGTGCCTTATCGATGCTGAGCAGCGTGTCGTGCCCAGACACGCTGCGAAGCGGGGTTTGCGGGTAGACCGCAGCCATCAGCTCGCGGCTCGGAGTCGTCATGCAGGTGTCGGCTGCGGCGACGAGGAAGGTCGCTGCCCCGCTGATCTCTGACTCGAGCCCGAGGCGGCAGGCCTGCGCTACGTCGCGGGCGTCGACGTAACCCCAGAGGTTCCATGCGCGAACGGTGGGATCGTCCCAGAAGCTCGGGAATCGTTCGTAGTCCTGAGGTTCCATGATGTTCGAGATGCGCAGTGCGACGAACGGGATCCCGCTCCACCGGGCGAACTGTTCGGCGATCGCCTCGCCCGCCAGCTTGGACAAGGCGTAGTGCGATTCAGGGAGCAGGGGGTGGGACTCATCGATCGGCGCAAATCGTGGCGGCTCGCGGTCGAACGGCAGCCCGATGAGCGTCTCGGATGAGGCCCAAACGACTCGCCTCATTCCCAAACGGGCTGCCGCAGAGAAGACCGTGTATGTCGACATGATGTTGTTGCGGAACGTCTCTGCATCGGTGGTGATGTTCGGTGCGGGCACGGCGGCGAGGTGCACGACGGCGTCGGCGCCATCGAGCGCCTCCAGTGTTTGCCCAACATCGGCGAGGTCGGCGATCAGCGTCGGTGCGTCAGGGTGAGGCGACGCGGCCACATCGATGTCGACGACCTCGTAGCCCGCCGCGTGCAGGCCCTCGAGAGTGGCGCGGCCCGCCTTGCCCGAGCCGCCGGTCACAGCGATTCGGCGCATGGCTCAGTCAGATTCCTGCATGCTGCGCATCGACCACACGAGCGTGCGCATCGACCGCGGCTGGCGGAGGGCGAGCACAACGGCGGCCGCGACATCGTCCGGTCGCAGCATGTCGGCCAGACCCGGCATGTCGGGAGTGCGGCCCGCACCCATGGCGAACTCGGTAGCGGTGCCTCCCGGACAGATGGTGCTGACCCGGATGCCCTTCTCGCGTAGCTCCCGGTCGAGGCCGCCGGCCAGACCGACTTGGGCGAACTTGGTGGCTGCGTAGACGGCTTCATCGCCGGCGCCTCGCAGCCCGGCCACCGAGGCCACGATGATGAGGTCGCCTTCGCCCGCGTCGAGGAACTTCGGGACGGCGGCGCGAATGGGCCACACGGTGCCCGCGATGTTGGTGTCCATCATCGTGGCGAGTTGCTCGTTCGTGAGGTCCATGATGCCGCCGTAAGCACCGATCCCGGCGTTGGCGACGAGCGCATCGAGCTTGCCGAATCGCTCTATCGCGGTTGCGACGAGCTGCTCGGCATCGGCCGGATCGCGCACGTCCATCTCGACGACGGCTGCGCGATCCCCGAGCTCACCCGCAAGATCGTTCAGCCGTTCGACGCGGCGAGCGCCGAGGACGACTGCGCCGCCTTCGGCGACAAGGGCTCGCGCCGTGGCCGCACCGATGCCGGCGCTGGCGCCAGTGATCGCAGTGACCGTACCGGTCAGATCTCGCAGCATGTTGTACCTTCCTTCAAGGGGTCAATCCGCACCGTGCCGCCTCCTGATCCTGGTGCACAGGGCCGAAGGCCACTGGGTCGGTGGACGTGGTCATGGCGACGCTAACCGCATCGTCGTGCGATCCGGCACGCCGCGCGCTGCCGTTGCGCCGATGACGGCAATCCCGGCGGCCAGCAGGAATACCAGTGTGAAGCTCCCAGTCTGATCTCCGATCCACCCGCCGATCTGGGGACCGAGCATCTGCGCGGCTCCGAACGCAAGCGTGATCGTGCCGAATGCGGCGCCGAATTGCTGCGTCGTGAGGTGATCGCTGATCTGTGCGGCCAACGAGGTTGGCACGCCGGCGAACGCCAGTCCGAAGATGACGGCCGCAACCGACGGCCACGGCTGGGTCCCCACCAGCGCCAGAACCGCGGCCGCGCTCATGGCGGAGAAACCGATCGTCATGGCCCTGCTGCGCCCGATGCGGTCGGAGAGTGGTCCGAATACGGGGCCACCGAAGATCGTGGCGACGCCGAACGCAGAGAACACGAACGCCGTGGTCGCCGGTCCGAATCCAGCATCTTCCTCGAGGCGAGCGACGAGGAAGTTCACGAACAGCGACATCGCAAGGCCGTAGGCGGCGTAGGCCACGACCAGTCGGCGCCAGCCCGGTACGGCTTTGAGCGCATCGAGCGAGGGGCGCCGGTCTGCGCGATCTTCAGTGTGGGTGCGTAGGAAGATCCAGACGAGGCTGGCCGTGATCACGGCGACCACCGCTTCGGTGCCGTACAGGGTGCGCCAGTCGCTTGCGACGGACCGTGATGCCCAACCTGCGAGGACGAAGCCGAGGCCGATTCCGGTGCCGACGAGACCGATGGCCAGTCCGCGGCGCTCGGGTGAGATCAACGAAGCCGACACCCCGGGGGCCGGAATCCACACCCAGGCACCCGACAGGCCGGTGAGCACCATGGCGGCAGCGAGCACGCCCAGCGTTGGCGACCACCACATTGCGATCAGGCCTGCAGCGGAGCCCAGGATTCCGATGCGCATCATTCGATCCAGAGGGACCCGGCTGGCGGTGATCGCAACCAGTGCCGTGCCCACGAGGTAGGCAGTCAGATTGGCGGTGCCGAATGCACCGGCAAGCGTGTACGAGATGCCGAGATCTTCCTGCACCGCCGGTAGCACCAGGGCGTACGTGAATCGCCCGAAACCCTGCGCCACCATCGCTGCGAGCACAACGATGCCGACGACGGCCCAGCGCGACCCGCGGCGAGACGATGGCATGGCGGCGAGACTAGGTGTCCTGCGGCGACCCCCCGCCGGAGGGCGGGCTGCAGGCAGCTGCTGCGTCCTCGCGTAGGATCCGTCTGGCGGCACCGCAGGGGAGGCATGGACTACCACAGCGCCACACTCGAGGCGATCATTCGCTCGGCGTCCGACGCCATCGTCACCGCCGACGGCGCCGGTGACGTGACGACCTGGAACCCGTCCGCCGCAGAGATGTTCGGCTACTCGGAAGCTGAGATCGTCGGGCGCTCGCTCACGGCGCTGGTTCCCGAGCGATTTCGAGCCGCCCACCAGGAGGGTTTGGCCCGGGTCGTGGCCACAGGGGAAACCCGCATTGTCGGCCACACGGTGCAAGTCGCCGGGCTGCGCAAGGACGGCTCGGAGTTTCCGATCGAGCTATCGCTGGCGACGTGGACCGACCAAGGGGAACGTTTTTTCAGCGGGATCATTCGCGACGTGTCGGAGAGGGTGGATCTGACGACGGCGCTGGCGCACTCCGAGCGACGCCTCGACGCCATCCTGTCTTCCGCCAACGACGCCATCATCTCGATCGATGATGCTGCTCGAGTCGTGTTGTGGAATCCACATGCGACCGCGCTCTTCGGTTGGACCGAGGAGGAGATGCTCGGGGAGCCCCTGTCGGTGATCATCCCGGAGCGATTCCGAGATGGCCACGAGACAGGTGTGCATCGAGTTGTGGGTGGCGGGGAGCGCCACGTCATCGGGCACACGGCAGAACTCGCCGCTCTCCATCGCGACGGCCGGGAGTTCCCCATCGAGCTGTCGCTGGCGACGTGGACGAATGAAGACGGCGCCCGCTTCTTCGCCGGCATCATTCGCGACATCAGCGAGCGGAAACAAGCCGAGGAGGCGCTGCACGTTGCCAACAAGTCGTTGAACGAGAAGAACGAGCAGCTGGAAGCGCTGTCGGCCAAGTTGGCGAAGTACTTGTCGCGCCAGGTGTACGACTCGATCTTCTCCGGCAAGACGGACGTCAAGGTCGAGTCGTATCGAAAGGAGCTGACGGTGTTCTTCTCCGACATCCAAGGCTTCACGGAGCTCACCGACCGGCTCGAGGCCGAAGCCCTGAGCGCGTTGCTGAACTCGTACCTCAGCGAGATGGCGGCCATCGCCGATGGCTGTGGCGGCACCATCGACAAGTTCATCGGCGACGGCATCATGATCTTCTTCGGCGATCCCGAGACACTGGGACGCAGGGAGGACGCGCTGCAGTGCGTCGGGATGGCGCTGCGGATGCGGGATCGCATCTTCCAGCTCCGCCGGGAGTGGGAAAAGGTCGTGGGCCCGGCGCCGCTCCACGTCCGCATGGGCATCAACACCGGATTCTGCACGGTCGGCAACTTCGGTTCCGAAGAGCGGCTCGACTACACCATCGTCGGCGGTACGGTGAACGCTGCGTCACGCCTCGAATCGACCGCCGCTCCTGACCAGATTCAGATCTCGCACGAGACCTATACCCTCGTCAAGGACGAGATCTACTGCCGCCCGATCGGCGATGTGAAGGTGAAGGGCATCGCACACGATCTGCGCACATATGAGGTGATCGGGTACATGGGCGACCTCGGCGACGCTTCGCCGATCCACGCCAGCACCGGGGCGTTCTCCCTGTCGATCGACCCTGCGTTGCTGGCCGCGGAAGAGGCCGAGGCAGCCAAAGAGGCTCTGCGCCGGGCCCTTGCGGTGCTCGAGTCCGAGTGATTCGGTAGCCGCGGCTCAGGTACGTCGGTGTTCCCATAGACTTGAGGGCCCCCGTACGAGAGGTGGTACGCATGAAAAGGCTTCTCAAAGTTCTCTTCGTCGTTGCGATCGTGGCAGCCATTGCCAAGCTCGTGATGATGAAGCAGGAATGGGCCGGCTTCACCGAAGCTCAGGTTCGTGACAAGCTCGACGCCGGTCTCGCCCGCAAGGTCGAGGACGCGGAGAAGCGCAAGGAGATTGCCGACAAGGTCGTCTCGGCGATGCGCGATCAGGGCGTGATCCGTGAGGATGGCGAACCGCTGGCCGTTGAGGCGACCGATGTGGCTGCGGATGCAGCGACCGAGGCCGTCGCAGACGCCACTGAAGCTGCCGACGCCGCCGGCGACGCGATTCCCGAGGTGAAGGAAGCCCGCTGAGCTTCGAGCCGACGCCCCAGCGCTGCGGTTACTCGCCGCGGTACTGGGGCGTCCGTTTGTTCAAGAACGCATCCATGCCCTCACGGCCGTCGTGCGTGTGCGACATCGCCGCGATGGAGCGAGCCTCCATTTCCATCTGCGTTTCCAGGGTGTTGGCAAAGGACTCGTGCAGCATGCGTTTCACCGCGCCGTAGGCGACCGTTCCGCCTGCGGCGAGTTCGGCGGCCAGCTCTCCGGCGGCGTCCAAGAGCTGATCGTCGGGTACGACCCGGTTGATGAGCCCCCATTCCAGGGCCTCGCCCGCGGTCAGCCGCCGATTGGTCAACATGAGCTCCATCGCCCGCCGCATGCCGACGAGCCGCGGCACGAAGTATGTCGAGCTGCCGTCTGGCGTGAGGGCGGCCGCGGTGTAGGCCGAGGTGAACATGGCCGATTCGGCGGCGATCGCCATATCGCAGGCCGCCACGAGCGAGAACCCGGCCCCCGCAGCCACGCCGTTGACGGCGGCGATGATCGGGGCGTTCATCCTGGAGAAGCGGGAGATGGCGGCGTGGTAGTAGGTCGTCATCTCCTTGAGGAGCATGCCGGCCTCGTCGCCTGCCTCGCTGAACGACGCCAGGTCCCCGCCTGCGGAGAAGAAGCGGCCGTTGCCGGTGATGATCACTGCACGAATGGCGGGATCCTCGTCGCACCGGATCGCAGCGTGCATCAGCTCGTACATCGTGTCCCGATCCATCGCATGCGCATGCTCCGGACGGTTGAACGTGACAATGGCGACGCCGTCTGCGGCATCGAACAGGATCTTCTCGAAGTTCATGCTGCTCCCTAGGTCTCCGGGCAGCATACGCCGGGGACCCCTGCCCCTGGCAGCGCGCTCGGTGGTCCGATCCAATGTGGTCACCGCACTCACGCCGGAGGGTCCATGCCGTACCGAACCATCATCGAACCGTTCCGCATCCACAGCGTCCAAGCGATCCGCTATCCCTCGCTCGAGGAGCGGCGGGCGGCCCTGGAGGCGGCGGGTTACAACCTCTTCATGCTCCACGCCGACGACGTCATCATCGACCTCCTCACCGATTCGGGCACGGGGGCGATGTCGTCGAAGCAGTGGGCGGGCATGCTCGACGGCGACGAGTCCTACGCCGGCAGCAAGTCCTATTACCGGTTCCGCGACACGGTGCGCGGCATCACCGGTTTCGAGCAGATCATCCCGACCCACCAAGGCCGAGCTGCAGAGCGCATTCTGTTCTCCGTGTTGCTCGAGCCCGGCGACGTGGTGCCCAACAACACGCACTTCGACACGACCCGCGCCAATGTCGAGTACCAGCGCGCGGAGGCGCGGGATCTCGTGATTCCCGAAGGGCTGGATCCGTCCGACCTTCATCCGTTCAAGGGGAACATGGACATCGATGCCCTCGAGGCGACCATCGACGAGGTGGGCCGCGACCGCATTCCCTTCGTCATGGTGACGGTCACGAACAACTCGGGTGGTGGGCAACCGGTCGCACTCGAGAATCTCCGTGCAGTGCGGGCCGTGTGCGATGAGCACGAGATTCCACTGTTCCTCGACGCGTGCCGGTTTGCCGAGAATGCGTGGTTCATCAAGCAGCGGGAGCCCGGGTACGCCGACTACACGCCCCGCCAGATCGCCCGCGAGATGTTCTCGTTGGCGGACGGCTGCACCATGTCGGCCAAAAAGGACGGGCTGGCCAACATCGGCGGTTTCATCGGACTCAACAGTGCGCGCATTGCCCAGGACTGCCGCAATCTGCTCATCCTCACCGAAGGCTTCCCGACCTATGGCGGCTTGGCCGGATACTCGCTCGAGGCCGTGGCGCAGGGACTGGAGGAGGTGCTCGACGAGGAGTACTTGCGCTATCGGATTCGCTCGACGGCGTACCTCGCCGAGCGCGTGCTCGCAGCAGGTGTACCGATCATCGAACCTCCCGGCGGGCACGCCGTCTATCTCGACGCTAAAGCACTGCTGCCGCACATCCCGCCGTCGCAATACCCGGGGCAGGCACTCGCTGCCGAGCTCTATCTCGACGGGGGAGTCCGTGGGGTCGAGATGGGGTCCGTGATGTTCGGAACGGTGCATGACGATGGATCGGAGTCGCCGGCCCCTATGGAGTTGGTTCGCCTGGCCGTGCCCCGCCGGACGTACACGCAGAGTCACATCGACTACGTCGCGGAAGTGATGATCGACGTCGCCGATCGTGCCGAGGCGCTCCGCGGCTTTCGTATCGTCGAACAGGCCCCTTGGCTCCGCCACTTCACGGCGAAGTTCGCGCCGTTGCCGTAGCCGGGAGCATCGCGCTCACTCGAACGGGAACGCCTCGATCTCGTCAGGGCCTGCCACGACGAGGATGTGCTCGCCGTCCGTGTGCTCGATCGCAGCGATGATGCCCTCGACATCGGCAGCTCGCCCGCCGACCACGTCAAGTCGATGGAGGACACGGACCTTGCTGTGGGTGCGTTCCGCGATCTCGTCGACGGTACGAACGCCGTCACACACCAGGAGCACGTCCCGCTTCGGCAGGTGCACCGCCACGCTCCGCTCGGAGCGGTAAACCAGCCAGTGATATGCCGCAATCACACCGGTAGTGAGCAGCAGCGCAACGGGCACGTCGAGGTCTGAAGCGAGCGGCCCGCCCGAGCGTTCCCCGAGCAGGGCTTGGAACACGACGATCAGCAGGCTGATCAACGAACCGAACGCCGTCATTCCGCTGAGCCCGAAGATCGCAAAGAGGTAGCGCCTCCGGCTCGGGGCGCCGATCTCAGCGTCATTGCCCGCACATGTGCGCTGAATGCGCAGCCACGTGATCGTCCACATCGGTGCACCAACGGCGAGCAATGTGATCGCCGCCAGCAGTGTGTTGGTGCTGGCATCGTCCGACGCGGCCGACGCCGGCGTGAGAGCCGGGAAGATCGCCATCACCAGGATCACGAGTGCGACTGCGACGGTTGCCAGCGCTACGCCCGCCACCAGGTATTCGTACGTGCGATGGATCTCGGTCCGTGGCTTCGCCGAGGTCGGCCCGACGACCGACCGGTGGTACCACCAGACGCCCCCGCCGATGCCCGCCGCCGCAATGGGCGTGGCGAGATGGCGGAAGTGGACGACCGCCGATGAAGCACTGGGCTCACCCCACACCCATTCGAGGACGAGGTAGAGCCCGTAGCCACCGCCGGCGACGGCTGCCGCGAGCCCCGCGAAGACCCCGAAGAGCAACACATACACGTACCAGCCTGCCGTGCGCATCGCGCGCCAGCCATGCCGCAGCCAGTGCCAGAACCACACCGCGGCGCCGATGCCGGCCCCGATGGCGGCAGTCGCCAGCGTTCGATCGTCGTCGGTGACCACGAGCACATCGGACGCCGCGTCGAAGATCTCCTGGACACCCAGGTTGACGGCGACTCCAGCGCTGATCGCTCCCGTCCACAGTCCGATGATCGAGCCCGTCCACAGCGGTCCGTTGGGCCAGATGCCAGGCCGCTGGGCTCGCCACACCCACCAATGGCCCGCCCAAGCCGCACCCCACACCGCCAAGCCGGCGATGGCAAAGCCGCGCCATTCACCGTTCACAAGGCGATCGGCAACGGCGATCCCGTTGCCGACCGTGACCGCCAGGGTCACGGTGAGCGCACCATTCAGGTAGAGCGACCACCCTGGGGCGTCCCGCTCCGAGGGGTCGTCGTGCAGTTTGCGCCACCCCCATCGGGCGAGCACAGCGAAGGCGGGAACCGCGACGATGGTCATTGCCAGCGGCTCAGCCACGGAGCCTCGTCGGGCGTCCGCCGACGCAAGGGCCATGCCCAGCAACTCGGTGACACCGATCGCGGCCACGATCAGCGCAATGATCGTCAAGAGGTAGCGAAACACGCGCCCGACTTCGAGGCCCCCCGACTCGACCGGATCACGGTCGGTGCCGCGGCGTTTCACAGCCAACACGATCGCGTAGACGATGGCCCCGAGAATGACGAGATTGACCAATCCGTACATCGCTACCTCCCTCCGCAGGTCTCGAGCGGCCAGCCGGCGTCCACGATCCGCCACTCACCGTCGGACTGCTCCAACACGAGGCGTGAGGAGAACTCTTCGAAGATTGGCATCGGCAGCGGCCCTTCGGGATAGTCGGTCGCGGTGATGCGGACCGTCATCCTGACCACGGCACCGTCGTTGTCGATGTCCTCGAACATCGCCCGGAAGCTCCCACGCTCGAACGGCCCTTCGAGCTCGTAAGGCCGGCAGCGGGATTGGAGGTGCGGCGCCAGCGTCCCATGGGCCGTCACAAGATCGCCATCGAGCCGCGCCTGTACGTACGTCTGTGCAACGGCCTCTGGTGAACCCGCGGGATACGACTCCACGCTGGGCTGGCCGAGAGCCACAGCGACGACGACCGCCAGGATGACGGCTCCGGCTCCCAGGAGCAGCGCCGTCCCCGGCACGTGGACCGTGTCGGCGCTCATATCGACATGGTGCGCCTCGCAAGCAGCGCTGCCTAGTGCTGTTCGGCGGCCGACGTCCCGATGCTCCTCGCTACGGGGTTCCGCCGAGGAGCCTGGCGGGGAGCCGGATGACGGCCCCGATCAGCTCGAACACCGCCGACACCGTGACACCGACGAGGCGGAACGGCAGAGTGAGCAGCCAGACGATCGGATACAGCAGGAGCGCCAGCAGGGCGAGGGGAAGCGACAAGATCGCAAGAACGATCCAGAGAAGGAACATCAACATTCGCCAACCTCCTGGTGCTCGATGGTGCTTGGCGGCGCGACGCTGCGGCGTGCCTGCACGTCTTCTATCTTGTCGATGATGTGTTCGGCGCCGCCGCTCAGCACGACGAGCGCCAGCAGGGCGGCTCCGGCGAGGATCGGCAGGCCGATCCAGCCGAGCGCTTGAGCGATCCCGTTGATGCTGAGCAACGATTCCATGGACCCAGCATGCGGCAGCGGCCGCCAGGGGCCAATGGGGAACACCCCTGGTTCGACCCTGGGAACCCTGAGGGCTACTCGCGTACGAACACCCGGCCGCTGCCGGACGGTGCCGCGCTGGCCAAGAAGTTGCGCCATCGGGGGAAGCGGTCGCCGAGGCGGCGGAACCAGTCGGTGTTGATGATCACGATCATCAGGATCATCAGGAGGAAGGGGAGCTGGGTCAACACCTGCACCCAATCCGGGAAGCTCTCCTGGAACTCGCCCGCGAAGAACAGCAGCCCGCGGTAGAGGTAGCAGGCCAACGCAACGCGGAACGGGTGCCATCCACCGAAGATGACGAAGGCGAGGGCGATCCAGCCGAGGTTCGTCGTGAGGTTCTCTCGCCAACCGGCGATCTGATCGAGGGACACCGCCGCCCCGGCGATCCCGACCAGTGATCCGCCGACCAGGGTGTAGAGGTAGCGCAGCTTGTTGACGTCGATGCCGCGGGCAAACGCGGCTTCGGGGCGCTCCCCGACGCCCTGCAACGCAAGCCCGCGGCGGGTCTTGTAGATGTACCAATACGAGCCGAAGATCACGAGATAGCTGCCGTACACCGAGATGTTCTGTTGGAAGAAGACCTGTCCCAGGACCGGAATCTCTGACAGCAGCGGAACGTCCCAGGCCGGCACGGTTGGGCCCGCTTCACCCACGTACGAGTTTCCGAGGAACAGGGCGAGCTGCCGGGTGAGCAGGAACAGGACGAACCCGACGGCGATCTGATTCAGTCGCAACTCGATGCTGGAGAACGCCACGATCCAGGCAACGATCGCCGATACCGCCATGGCTGCGAGGAATCCCACGATCACACTGTTGGTCACGAAGGCGGCGGCGAACGCGACCATCGCCGAGAGCAGGATGCTGCCGTCGAGTGACAGGTTGATGACGCCGGCCTTCTCGTTGATGGTCTCGCCGATGGTGGCGTACACGAGGGGAGCGGCGGCTGCGACGATGCCCGCGAGGATCTCCAACTAGCGCTCCTCTCCGAGGGCGGCAGCGGCGAGGCGGATGCGGCGTGCGTGCCAGCCTCCGGCGAGGAGAATCGAAAGCACCAGCAGCCCCTGGATCACCCCGGCAAGCGACGAATCGATGCCGAGCCGGAGCGAGAGCTGGGTGCTGCCGACGAGCACTGCGGAGAAGAACAGCGCGATCGGGGCGATCCACACCGCACGAAAGCCCGCAAGCAGCACCACCAGGATGCCGAGGAAGCCGTAGCCACCCGAGATCGACGGCACGAGCTTGTGGTGGAAGCCCAGCGACTGCACCGTTCCTGCGATTCCGGCTAGTGCTCCACACATGGCGAACGCGGACAGCATGTAGGCGTTGGTTCTGATGCCCATGAGAAAGGCGCTTGCGGGATTCTTCCCGACCGCTTTGAGGCGTAGCCCGTAACGAGTGCCGCGCAGCAACAGCCACACGAACACCACGGCGACGAGCGCCAGAAGGATCGCCAGCCACGAGTAGTCGTTGTCGCCGATCGTCGGTAGCCAGTAGCGCTCGTCGAAGAGATCGGTGCCGGAGGTCGAGGCGATGCCTTCACGCGACCACGGCCCGATGATCAGGAACACCGCGATGGCGCCGGCCACGAAGAAGAGCGCCACGCCCGAGAAGATCTCATGGACGTCGAATCGGGTCCGCAGGTAGCCGGGGATCAACGCCCACAGGATGCCGAAAAGGGCTCCACCGGCGAACGCGAGGGGAATCACGACGATGCCCGGGCCCTCGAGCTCACGGACGATCCAGGCTGCCCCGATCGCACCCATGATGATCTGGCCTTCCACGCCGATGTTCCACATGCCGGCCTGAAAGGTGATCAACAGCCCGGCCGAGGCCAGCACCAGCGGAACCCATGCGATCAGCGTGTCGGCGATCTTGTCGCTGCGACCGAGCGAACCGTTCCAGAGCTGCCAGAGGGCGTCGAGCGGCGGTGCGTCCACCAAGAGCAAGAGGATGATGACGGCGCCAAACGACAGGAGCACCGACACGATCGGCACCCGACTGCGGCGGAGGAGATCGTTCATGCCGGGACGTCCTTGCCGCCGATCAGGAATCCCAACTGTTCCGGCGTCGCTTCCGCGGCATCGAGGATCTTCAGCACCCGCCCGGCGAAGAACACGGCGATCCGGTCCGAGTAGCGCAGCAACTCGTCGAGGTCGGCCGAAGCGAACACGATCGAAGTGCCCGACTGGCGCCGCGCCAGGAGCCGGTTCCACACCCAGTCTGCCGATTCGATATCGAGTCCCCGCGTCGGATGCTCCATCAGGAGGACTCGGATGTCGTCTGGCATCATCGCCAGCAAGAGCCGCTGCTGGTTGCCCCCGGACAAGGACTCAGCCGTCGAGGCCGCGGTGCCCTTGATGTTGAAGGCGTTGACCTCGGCGGCGGCGCGGGTCTCGGCGTCTTCCCAGTTGACGAGGAGCTCGTCGTTGCCGCTGACCAACTCGAAGTGCTCGGTGATGGTCATCCCGGCGACGAGGCCCTCCTCCAGTCGCCCGGCGGGGAGGTAGTGAACGCCGGCGGCGAGATGGTGACGATAGCTGCGACCGGTCACATCTTCGCCGCCAACCGTGATTCGTCCGGATGTCGGTTTGCGCAGCCCGGCGCAGCCCTGGAGCAATGTCCGTTGCCCGCTCCCCTCGAGACCGGCCAGGCCGAGCACCTCGCTTTTGCGGACGTCGAGTGACAGGTCCGAGACGGTGATCAGTCGTTCCTGCAACGTGACGTTGCGTAGCTCGAGCGCTGCGTCGCCCAACGCAGCATCGGGGCGAGCCCCGGCAACCAGCACCTCGCCGAACATCATCTCCACGAGTTGATCGGTCGGCACCGGCATGTCGGCGTGCCCAACGACCTTGCCGCGCCGCATCACGGTCACCCGATCGCAGAGCTGCTCGATCTCTTCGAGCTTGTGCGAGACGAAGATCACGATCATCCCGTCGCCCGCCAGCTTGCGCAGCACGCCGAACAGCTTCTCTCGCTGCGACGCCGAGATCCCGGTGGTCGGCTCGTCGAGAATGAGCACTCTGGCTCCCAGCCACAGCAGCCGCGCAATCTCGAGCTGCTGCCTCTCGCCAACCGTCAACGTCTGAGCCAGAGCGTTCGGATCGAACGCGAAGCCGTAGCGTTCGCCGGCCTCCTGAAGCTGTTCGGCGCCCCGCTTGCGATCGAGGCGGAGGCGGCCCGGGCTGCCGAGGAGGAAGTTGTCGAGCACGCTGAGGGGTAGGAACACCAGAGGGTCCTGGTGGAGCATCCCGATTCCGGCGGTGATGGCGTCGTCGGGAGACTCGAGCGCTACCCGCTCACCGTTGAGGACCACCTCGCCCGAGTCGGCCTCGATGAAGCCTGACAAGACCTTCATCAGCGTGGATTTGCCTGCGCCGTTCTCGCCGAGGAGACCGTGGAGCTCGCC
>DATHZQ010000092.1:0-58305 GCA_035458525.1 Acidimicrobiia bacterium | reverse complement strand
GGAGAGGCGGGCGTCGGCTGGGCAATCGGCGGCGGTTGGGTGCCGGCGATCACCTACCATGCTCGGCCATCGGAGGTCTGCGGTGCCAGCCACACCAGTAGGAGATGAGTCATTGATCATCGTCATGCGCTCCGGGGCGACCGACGAGGATATCGATCATGTGGTCGAGCGCCTGGCGGCAGCGGGAGCCGAGTCGCACATCTCCCGTGGCAAACACCGAACCGTCATCGGCGCCATCGGCGACCGCGAAGTGATTCAACAGCTTCCGTGGGAGGCGTTCTCCGGCGTGGAGCGCGCCGTTCCCGTCCTGAAGCCGTTCAAGTTCGTGAGCCGGGATTTCCAGGAAGAAGACACGGTCGTCGACGTCGGCGGCGTTCCGGTCGGTGGCGGCCACTTCGTGGCGATTGCCGGGCCGTGTGCCGTGGAGTCTCGCGACCAGCTCTTCGCCTCGGCGGAGGCGGTGGCCAAGGCCGGCGCCAAGATCTTGCGGGGCGACGCCTACAAGCCGCGCACCTCGCCTTATGCATTCCAGGGGCTCGGCGAGAAGGGCCTCGAGCTGCTGGCCGAGGCACGTGAGGAGTTCGGCCTCCCCTTCGTCGCCGAAGTGCTCGATCCCCGTCACGTGGAGATCATCGCCAGCTATGCCGACATCATCCGGGTGGGCACCCGCAACATGGCGAACTTCACACTGCTGTCGGAGTTGGGAAAGCAGTCCAAGCCGGTGCTCTTGAAGCGCGGTTTCACCGCGACGATCGAGGAGTGGCTGAATGCAGCCGAGTACATCTACAAGGAAGGGAATCACCACGTCATCATGTGCGAACGGGGGATTCGCACCTTCGAGACGGCCACCCGCAACACGCTCGACATCGCCGCGGCGCCAGTGGTGAAGTCGCTCAGCCATCTCCCTGTCGTGGTCGACCCGTCCCACTCGGGCGGTCGCCGCTACCTGGTGGCACCGCTGACGCGGGTAGCGGTCGTGAGCGGCGCAGACGGGTTCATGGTCGACGTCCATCCCGCCCCGGAGACGGCCCTCGTCGACGGCGCCCAGGCGATCCTGCCGACCGAATTCAGTGCGCTGATGGACGATGTGCGGGCCCTCGCCGACGTCATGGGCCTCGAGCTCTGACACAGCACGGGCTGCAAATGCGGATCGGGATTCTGGGCACCGGCCTCATCGGCACCGCGATGGGCCTCGGTTGGCAAGCCGCCGGGCACGACGTGATCGGATGGGATCCCGACCCTGCGGCGCTTCGCACTGCTGCCGAACGAGGTGCACTCGTCGCCGGCACGTCCCGGAATGCTGTCGCCGAGGACGTCGACGTGCTGGTGCTGGCTGCTCCGCCCGGTGTCGTGATCGCCACTGTCTCCGAGCTCGACACCCATGCGCTGGTAGTCGACGTGGCAGGCGTGAAGGAGCCGGTGGCCGCCGCCAGCCGCCTGGCACGCTACGTCGGCACCCACCCGATGGCCGGGCGAGAGGTTTCGGGTCCGGAAGCGGCAACCGCATCGTTGTTCCGCGGTGCGGCGTGGGTCGTGGTGCCCGGGACGGCTTCCGCAGCCGATCTCGCCACGGTGGAGCATCTCATCACGTCACTGGGCGCCCGTCCGGTGCAGATGTCGGCGGCGAGCCACGACATCGCCGTCGCCGCGATCTCCCATCTGCCGCAGCTTCTCGCATCCACGTTGATGAACGAAGCTGCCGACCGCACCGATGCGCTGGAGCTCGTCGCCGGGAGCTTCCGCGACCTGACGAGGGTTGCGGCGTCGGACCCCGGCAATTGGGTCGACGTACTCGCCGCCAACCGAGGGCCGCTGCTCGAAGTGCTGGAAGAGTTCCTCGACCGGCTCCGCTCCTTGACGGACGCCGTTGCGGCCGGCGACCGCGTTGCGGTGGCCGACGTGTTGGGAAGGGCCCAACACGAACGCCTCACGCTGGGGCCGCAGACGGTCGGCGTGAGGATCGCCCTCGCCGACGAGCCCGGCGAGCTGGCCCGGGTCGGCCGGGCCTTCGAGCACGCCGGCGTCGACGTGCGGGACTTGCAGCTGCGTCATGCTCCGTACGGCGGTGGCGGTGTGCTCACCGTGTCGGTCCGCAGCGGTGACGAGCAAGCCATGCGCACGGCCATGCAGAACGAAGGCCTGTTGCTCGCCGAGTGATCGGCGGCCGCGGCTACTGCTCGAGCAGGTCGAGGAGCGCCGCCGTGCCGACGCGGATGCCGTATTCGATGCAGGCTTCGTCGACATCGAAGGTGGCCGAGTGCAGGTCGGTGCGCCGATCCGGCAGCGCGGAACCGAGCCGGATGAGGGCGCCGGGGACGTTCTCGAGGTACCACGCAAAGTCCTCGGAACCGAGGCTCTGGTGGGTCCCCGTGACATGCAGCTCGCCGAGCACCGCATTGCCGGCGCGTTCGAAGGCTGCGATCACGGAGTCGTGATTGACGACGGGCGGTGACCCTTGCACGTAGTTGATCTCTGCGGTTGCGCCCAGCGGTGCCACGAGGTCGTGGACGTGCTGCTCGACGACCTTGTGCATCGTGCGCCACAAGTCCAGATTGAACAGACGGACGGTGCCGCCCAGCTCGACGTGGGTGGGGATGACGTTGTCGGCCGATCCGCCGGAGATGCGGCCGAACACGAGCGCAATCGTCTCGCGGGGATCGACGCCGTGGCGGAGCAACCCCGGGAGATCCGTGATGACGCGCCCGGCGGCGTAGCCGATGTCGACCGTCTGGTGGGGCCGTGAGGTGTGACCGCCCGGGCCGTTGAGGCGGATGGTGAGACGGTCCGAGGCCCCGGTGATGCCGCCTCGGCGAAGCCCGATGCTGCCGACGGGAAGGGAGGGGTCCACGTGAAATGCGACGATTGCGGACATGCCGTCGACGGCGCCCTCCTCGCAGAGCACCGCGGCGCCGCCCGGTATCTGCTCCTCGGCCGGCTGGAACAGGATCCGGATTCGGCCCGGGATGTCGGCGGGGTCGAGCTTGCTCAGGACCCCGGCGATGCCGACGCCGATGGCAGTGTGCACGTCGTGACCGCATGCATGCATCACTCCGGCATGTTGCGAGCGATAAGGGACGGCATTGTCCTCTTCGATGGGGAGGGCATCGAGATCTGCTCGGAAACCGACGAGCCGGTCGCCCTCCCCGATGTCCATGGTCAGGCCGGTCCCCGCCGCACGCACCGTCGGACGGAGGCCGAACGCATGCAGGTGCTCGGCCACCTTGCGAGTCGTGCGGTGCTCGGTCCAGCCGACTTCGGGGTACAGATGGAGGTCGCGTCGGAGCGACACCATCGCAGGAGCGATGGCGCGAGCATGCTCGATGACTTCGACGGTCCGGTGGCCCATGGGTGCTGGCATTCTAATGGGGGGCTACGAGTGGGGTATGGGGCGCACGCCCCTTCGCCCTTCGCACTATGTTTGGCGCGATCCGACCGAGGAGTCAGCGATCGTGCAGCGCCCTTCGTTCACCATCGGCGTGGAAGAGGAATACAAGATCGTCGATCTCGAGACCCGTGACCTCGTCCGGGATCTCCCCGCAGGGATGCTCGAAGAGATCGGTGAGGCGGCCGAGGGTCAGGTGGGCCCGGAGTTCATGCGTTCCCAGATCGAGGTGGGAACGATCGTGTGCGGAGGGATCAAGCAACTCCGATTCGAGCTGGCCACGCTGCGGCGCAACGTCGCAGACGTCGCCAATCGACATGGCCTCGCTCCGATCTCTGCGTCGACGCATCCCTTTGCCGCGTGGAGCGATCAGCTCAACACGGACAAGGAGCGTTACAACGCCCTGGCGGAGGCGATGGGGGGCGTGGCGCGCCGGCTGCTGATCTCCGGCATGCACGTCCATGTGGCGATCGAAGACGAGGACCTTCGAATCGATCTGATGAACCAGCTCGTCTACTTCATGCCGCACCTGCTGGCGATCAGCACCTCGTCGCCGTTCTGGCACGGCATCGACACCGGGCTCAAGAGCTATCGGACTTCGGTGTTCCGGTCGCTGCCCCGTACCGGCATGCCGGACGAGTTCAACAGCTGGGGCGACTACCGGCGTCACGTGCAGGCGCTCGTCAACGCAGGTGTGATCGAGGACGCCACGAAACTGTGGTGGGATCTGCGCCCCAGCGACCGCTATCCGACGCTCGAGATGCGCGCCCCGGACATCTGTACCAACATCGACGATGCGATGACGGTGGCGGCGCTCTACCTGTGCCTCCTCCGGCTGATGTATCGCATGCGCAGCATGAATCAGCGCTGGCGCCACTACTCGCGCATGTTGCTGAGCGAGAACCTGTGGCGAGCCCAGCGCTACGGCATCTCCGATGGTCTCATCGACTTCGGAAAGGGCCAGGTCGTGCCCTACGCGCAGCTGTGGGACGAGCTCCTCGAGATGGTGCACGATGACGCGGTTGCGCTCGATTGTGTCGCTGAGCTCGAGCACGGGCGTACGATCCTCGAGCGGGGTACGAGCGCCGATCAACAAGTGGCGGCCTATCGCGGCGCTCTCGCGGACGGAGTCGATGAAGCGGAGGCGTTGCGACGAGTGGTCGACTTCCTCGTCGCCGAGACCGTGCGGGGCGTTTGACTCGGAGATTCCGCATCCAGTCTGCTGGGTAGCATCGGATCGCCGCAGTGTCCTTGCGGCGGCTCCGTCGACCCGAAGCCTGGAGGTCCCAGATGTCGAGCGAGTTCTTCACCGCCGTGACACGGCCGGTCACCCACGGTGGGCTGGAGTCCGACGATCCGTTCTCTTTCAAGGTGTACGACCCCGACCGGTTGGTGCTCGGAAAACGAATGGAGGACCACCTGCGCATCGCCGTGTGCTACTGGCACTCCTTCGCCTGGCCTGGTTCCGATGTGTTCGGTGCTGGGACCTTCGACCGGCCGTGGCTCGACGCCTCCGCCGAGCCGATCGCCGCCGCCAAACAGAAGGCCGACGCCGCGTTCGAGTTCTTCGCCAAGCTGGGAACGCCGTTCTTCTGTTTCCACGACGTCGACCTCGCGCCGCAGGGTGACACGTTCGCCGAGTCTGCGCAGAACCTCGAGACCATGGTCGACTACGCCGAGGCGAAGATGGCCGAGACCGGCGTCGAGCTGCTGTGGGGGACCGCGAACGTCTTCAGCCACCCTCGTTTTGCCGCGGGAGCGTCGACGAATCCAGATCCCGAGGTCTTTGCGTACGCCGCGGCACAGGTGAAGCACGCCCTGGAGGCGACCCAGCGTCTCGGAGGCGCCAACTACGTGCTCTGGGGAGGTAGGGAAGGCTATGAGACGTTGCTCAACACCGATCTCAAGCGAGAGGGGGAGCAGCTGGCCCGGTTCCTGACGATGGTGGCCGAGCACAAGCACGCCATAGGCTTCGAGGGCACGCTCCTCATCGAGCCGAAGCCGCAAGAGCCGACCAAGCACCAGTACGACTACGACTGCCAGTCCGTGCACGGATTCCTCGAGCGCTACGACTTGGTCGACGAGTACCGAGTCAACATCGAGGTGAACCACGCCACGCTGGCCGGGCACAGCTTCCACCACGAGGTCGCCTACGCGGTCGCCAACGGGATCTTCGGCAGTGTCGACGCCAACCGCGGCGACTACCAGAACGGTTGGGACACGGACCAGTTCCCCAACTCCGTCGACGAGCTGTCGCTGGCGGTCTACGAGATCGTGAAAGGTGGCGGTCTCACCGCCGGCGGCTTCAACTTCGACACGAAGCTGCGCCGGCAGAGCATGGCCCGCCATGATCTCTTCCACGGCCATATCGGGGGCATCGACACGCTGGCGCGGGCACTGCTCGTTGCCGCCAGGATGATCGAGGACGATGTGCTCGATGGTCTGGTGGAGGCGCGCTACTCGGGTTGGGAGTCGGAGCTGGGCGAGGGCATCCTCGGCGGCAGCGAGACGCTGGCGACGTTGACTGCGAAGGTCCACGCCGGCGAGATCGATCCGGCCCCGGTTTCCGGCAGCCAGGAGATGCTCGAGAACCGGGTCAACCGCGCCATCTGGTCTGCGGACTGAACGAGGCGGATCGCGCCAGCAGGTGATCCCACCAATCGGGCGTGGCGAACGTCACGATCAACAGCCCGACGTTGATGGCGACACCGAGGATCAGCCACGGGTTCCAGAAGGCCACCAGCAGCCCCAGGGATGCGGTCGCACCGATTCCGAGCAGGGGCCGCCACGCAAAGCGCAGCTGACGCAGGCCCCAAGCGGCCCCCGTCAGACCGACGAACGCCACGATCGCAATCGTGGCGAGCGAGAGTCCGACGACCCATTCCGTACCTGCGGGAAGCAGCCACGACGTGTCGATCGTGAACGGGGAGTCGCCGTCTTCCGAGGGCGGGGCGATGAAGCCGAGATGGAGTGCTGCGTGACCCAGGAAGCCAGTGCCGATCAAGAAGCGCCGCATCGATGTCTTCTCCGCCTGCCACCCAGGTTGGAGGAGCCGGCTCGGCCTGGCTAGTGCCGGAGGGCCGAATCGAACGGGTGCTGACGCAGGGTTCATGCAGGCGGCTTAACCTCCCGGCATGAGCTTCCTCCGCGCGGCGTGCGGCCAGATCAACCCGACGGTCGGCGATCTGCAAGGCAATGTGCGCCTGATCCTCGACGTCATGGCATGGGCAGAGGCGGAACGGGCCGATGTCCTGCTGCTCCCCGAGTTGGCGGTCACAGGGTATCCACCTGAAGATCTGCTCCTGCGCGAGCAGTTCGTAGCCGACAACGTTGCTGCCGTGGAGAAGCTGGCGGCGGCGTCAGGGGAGACGGCGGTCGTCGTCGGCTTCGTCCAGCCGGTCGACGAGGATCACGACCCCGACGACTCTGTGCCACGGAGCGTGGCAAACGCCGCAGCCGTGCTGGCAGGTGGTGAGATCAAGGGTGTGTTTCGCAAATGTCTCCTGCCCAACTACGGCGTCTTCGACGAAGCGCGCTATTTCGTGCCGGGACGGCGTCCGGCCGAGGTGTGGGAGATCGCCGGATTCCCGGTGGGCATCTCGGTGTGTGAGGACATCTGGTCCCACGCGGGTCCCCCCGGCCAGCAGGCCGAGGCCGGGGCCGCCGTGCTGCTCAACATCAACGGGTCGCCGTATCACCAGGGGAAGGGCACCGAACGCGCTGCGCTGCTGTCCAACGAGGCCGTGCGATCGGGTGTTCCGGTCGTCTACCTGAACATGGTGGGTGGGCAGGACGAGTTGGTGTTCGACGGCGACTCGATGGTCTTCGCCGCAGACGGCTCGTGCCTGTATCGCGCAGCCCAGTTCGCCGAAGAGCGGTTCATCGTCGACGTACCGTTGCCCGAGCCGCTGGTTCCGAGCATTGCGGTGACCGTGACCCGAACGCGCCGCACCTCCGCCGAACTTCCGCGCCTTTCTCCCGAGCCCGCACCGCGCCTCTCCGACGTGGCCGAGGTCTACGCCGCGCTGGTGGCAGGGCTGCGTGACTACGTCTCGAAGAACGGGTTCAGCGAGGTGGTGATCGGCCTGTCGGGCGGCATCGACAGTGCGCTGACCGCCGCGATCGCGGTCGACGCCCTCGGGCCCGAGGCGGTGTGGGGCGTCACGATGCCGGCTCGCTTCAGCTCGGAGGGCTCGTGGAAGGACTCCGAGGACCTGGCGCAACGTCTTGGATGCAGGTTCGATGCGATCGCCATCGATTCGATCTTCGGGCAGTTCCTCGACGCCCTGCAGCCGGTGTTCGCCGGCACACCCAGTGGTGTTGCGGAGGAGAATCTGCAGGCGAGGATTCGTGGTGCCGTCCTGATGGCGATGTCCAACAAGTTCGGCGGCATGGTCGTCGCCACCGGCAACAAGTCCGAGATGGCCGTCGGCTACGCCACCCTCTACGGCGACATGGCGGGCGGCTACGCCGTGCTGAAGGATGTCTTCAAGACGCTGGTCTACCGCCTCGCCGAATGGCGGAACCGGAGCGGCGAGGTGATCCCAAGGCGGATCATCGACAAACCGCCTTCGGCGGAGCTTCGGCCCGACCAGAAGGACACCGATTCGCTCCCGGACTATGACGTGCTCGACGAGGTGCTGCGGCGGTACGTCGAGCTGGACATGTCCGTTGCCGAGATCGTCGCCTCCGGTCTCGATGCTGCACTCGTCGGAAGGGTGGCGCGCATGGTGGACCGCAACGAGTACAAGCGACGCCAGGCCGCACCAGGGGTGCGCATAACCCGGAAGGCATTCGGCAAGGACCGGCGACTCCCCATCACCAACGGCTACGATCCGCGCCGCTCATGAGTGTGCTCGGCCCGATTCTGATCGACGGCGAAGAAGTCGCCGCAGCAGACGCCTCGTTGTCGGTGCTCGACATCGGGCTCCAGCGTGGCTACGGCTGCTTTGAAAGCGTGCGCTCCTACGGAGGCAAACCGTTTCGCCTGGCTCCGCACCTCGATCGCCTCGAGGTGAGTGCGGCGGCGTTGCGCATGCCGCTGCCGCCTCGTGCCGACCTGGAGCGATGGGCCCGGCACCGGGCGGCAGAAGGTGACTGCTCCGTCCGGATCATGTGTACGGGTGGGATCGATCAGAACCGGCCAGGCGTGGACAGCCGATGCATCGTCATTGCGACTTCGCTGCCCGAGGTGCCACCAACGCTGCGGTTGCAGTCGCGGACTGCGCCATGGCACCCGGACGGCGAATGGTCCGAGCTGACGGGTGCCAAGACGCTGTCCTACGCACCCAACCTCGCGGCGCGGCTTGCGTCCATCGCCGACGGCTTCGACGATGCGCTGTTGATCGGGCCGAGCGGCGCCGTGCTCGAAGGACCGACGTATTCGATCGGATGGATTCGCGGCACCACCCTGGAAGTGCCTGGGCCGGATCTCGGGGTGCTGGCCGGCGTCACGTCAACCGCCGTGTGCGAGGTCGCTCCGCAGCTCGGGCTCGACGTCGTGCCCGGTTCCTACCGAGTCGAGCAACTGCTGGAAGCCGACGAGGTGATGGCGATGTCCACGCTGCGTGCCGTCCGCCCTGTGCTCTACGTGGACGACGTCAAGCTCCGTCGCGGTCCCTACGGCGACCGCCTGAACCGGCTCTACGAAGAGCTCGTCGCCCGCGAGCTCGCCGGCGAGTGAGCAGCACCCTGGCACTCCTGCGGGCCGTCGATACGCTGTATGAGTCCGTGGTCACTGATCCGGAGGCATGGCACGAGCAAGCTTTCGCAGACTGGGCCGCCGACGTTGCGGCCGACGGTCTGTCGAGGGAGCAGGCCCGCGGTGTGAGGCGGGTTCTGCGCATCGCCCACAAGTTGCGCGACTTCTGGGGGGGCGACGAGGCCGCCGTGGCGGCGGAGGACTGGCGCACTCGGGTGGACATAGCCCTGGGCCCACGGGCCTGGCGACCGACGCTCGAGATGGCCCAAGCCGGCCTGGATGCGGAGCCGTCCGCCCAGCTGTTCGCAGAGGTGCGCAACCGTTTTCGGGTGGTCAACTCCGAACGGTGGATGGACGGCGTCGACTACCAGGGTTGGCTCGACACTCGTCCGCAATAGAAGTCGGTAATCCCCGCCGCCGGTACAATGGCCCCATGCAACGCCGAACAACTGTCGGGTTTTTGATCCTCGTCCTCGTCCTCGCCCTCATTGCAGCTGCGTGCTCAGGCGACGACGACGGCGAGGGAACCACGACCACCGCCGCGGAAGAGACCGTCACGAGCCTGGGCGCCGCCAGCGACGACACCGGCGATGCCAGCACCGACGACACCGCTCCTGCGGACACCACGACGACGTCGGTGGTTGGCGGAGGCGACGAGGTGGACGGGGTCGCGGTGCCGACGTTCTCCATCGTGAGCCGTGACGAGGGTGAAGACGGCGATGTTGTCGTCGTGCTCCTCGACACGGAGAGCTACGACACGCTCACGGACATCGACCTGCAGAACGTGGTCTCTGAGGTCGTCGACGACTTCCCGCCGGTGTACGAAGCGCATGTGGTCGACAGCGAAGACGTCACGGCGCTCGTAGTCGCCGATCCCGCCGACGTCGACGCCGACGGTGAGCGCCTGCTCGACCTGCACTACCTCGTCCGCCTCGAAGAGGGCTTCCGCATCGTGTTCGTCGGTCCCTTCGAGGACAGCGGTACGGCAATCCTCGGAAGCTGATCTGGGTCGAGCGACACCGCGACCGAATGCGGCTGTCGGCCCTCCCGGCGCCGGTTGCTGGGGCGAATCGCCTCCTCTGCGCTACAGCAGGATCACGGCGGTGAGGAGGAACCCTCCGAAACCGACGATGTCGGTGACGGTGGTGAGGAAGATGTTGGACGCCAGTGCAGGGTCCTGCCCGAGGCGGCGCAGCACCACCGGTATCGACGCACCAGCGATTCCCGCGACCACGAGATTCACCGCCACGGCGACGCCCACGATGATCGCCAAGTCCTGGTCGCCGGTGCCTGCCCCGACGAGGAGCGCGGACGCGATCGACATGGCGGCTGCATTGAACAGCGCCACCGTCCCCTCGCGACGAATCGCCCGGCCGGCGCGGCCCGGGGGAAGGTCGCCGACCGCCATGGACCGGATCATCACGGCGAGGCTCTGGGCTCCCGAGTTGCCGCCGAGCAGCGCCACCATGGGCATGAGCGCAGCGAGGATGGCCTCCCTGGCGATGATGTCCTCGAACTGGGCGATCACGATGGCAATGACGGCGGCGATGGCCAGGTTCACCATGATCCACGGCAGACGTCGCCGGACGGAGACCATCACCGGGGTGTAGACGCCCTCCTCTTCACCGGCGCCGACCATGACGGCGATGTCCTCACCGGCCTCCTCCTGAATCGCACCGATGGCCTCCACCACTTTCACCATGCCGAGCAATGCGCGGTTCTGGTCGACGACGGGCATGGCCAAGAGGTGGTAGCGCTGCATGAGCTCGGTGACGACCTCACGGTCCGCATCGACCGGCACGTGATACGGGTCGTGCACCATCACTTCTTCGAGGGACTGTCCGGGTCTGGCGAACACGAGCTCACGGAACGGCACCACGCCCACCAGGCGCCGTTCCTCGTCGACGACGTAGACGTAGGTCAGGTTCGAGCCGAGGTCATCGTGGAGGCGGCGCAAGGCTTCGATCGCCTCACCGGCCGTCAGACCGACGGGCAGTGCGGCGAGCTCGGTGGTCATCATGCCGCCGGCGCTGTCCGGTGCGTACCCGAGGAGACGTCCGATCTCGGCCGCGGCGAGCGGCTCCAGCTGACCGAGGACGGCCTGTCTGGCGTCGTCGTCGAGGGCATCGATCAGGTCGGCAGCCTGATCGGCGTCCATCTCACCGACGAGGATCGCCGCCTGTTCCGGCGTCAGCTCCTCCATGAGATCGGCCGCAGCCTCCGGGCGCATCTCATCGAGCACGTCACCGACGTCCTCGATGTCGAGGTCGGCGATCAGTTGCGCCGCCGAGCGCGAATTCAGCGCCTCCAGGATGTCGGCGGCGTCGTGCGGGTCGTCCTCGACGAGGGCTTCCCATTCCTCCTGGTGGGCGTCGATGTACTCCTCGGCGTCTTCAGGACGACGGCGCGCCAGATCGCGGAGACCGGCGATGAGCACACGTTGGAACGGGATCTTCATGGCGGGCGCAATGGTAGGGACCGCGAGCGGCCGTGAGTCGCTGCCAAACGCGTGTTCGACCGCCACTGTGAGCGGCGGTCGAACACAGAACAGGCCCCCCAGGGGGGACGAGGGGGCCTGTCGACGGCCCGGGAAGACCCGGACCTCCCAATCATATTGAAGGACAATTCGACGTCGAGTCGGAAACCCGTTGCGCGGTGGCGGGCCGGACAACGACGTGAGGTTCGTACACTCACGGTTCATGAACGACGCACAAGACGTGCGGCTCACCCAGTTCTCACACGGTGCTGGTTGAGCGTGCAAGCTCGGACCTGACGAGCTGGCGCAGGTGCTGCGCCGCCTGAACAACTCAGCTTCGATCCGCGGCGACGAGATCGTCGTCGGTGTGGGCAACGCCGATGACGCCGGCGTCTACCGCCTGCGCGACGACCTTCTCCTCGTGCAAACGGTCGACTTCTTCACGCCCATCGTGGACGATGCCGCCACATGGGGCCGGATCGCCGCGGCCAACGCACTCTCGGACGTGTATGCCATGGGCGCCACGCCGCTGACGGCGCTGTCGGTGGTGGGATGGCCGCGCGAGTCACTCCCGATCGACCTTCTGGGTGACGTGCTCGAAGGCGGGGCCGAGGTGCTCGCTGCCGCGGGGTGCGCCCTCATCGGGGGACACACCATCGACGACAACGAGCCGAAATATGGCCTTGCCGTCACCGGGATCGTGCACCCCGACGATCTCGTCACGAACGCAGCGGGCCAGCCAGGCGACGTGCTCGTGCTCACGAAGCCCCTCGGCACCGGGATCATCGCGACCGCCCTCAAACGCGGTGATGCGCCGCCGCTCGCTGCCGAGGCGGCCATTGCCTCCATGGCGACGCTCAATCACGGTGCGGCAACGGCGATGCGTCGGGTGGGCGTGCGGGCCGCCACCGATGTCACCGGGTACGGCCTGCTCGGCCACCTCGGGGAGATCGTCCGGGCCTCGGGTGTCTCTGCGCACGTCACCGCCGATGCGATTCCCGTTCTGCCCCAGGTCCACGATCTGATAGCGGCGGGGGCGGTGCCGGGTGGCACGCGTCGCAACCTCGCTGCCGCAGCCCGCTTCACTGCCTTCGGTGCACTCGCCGAAAGCGATCAGCTCGTCCTGGCCGATGCGCAGACGTCCGGTGGCTTGCTGATGGCCGTCGAGAAGCCCCTGGTGGCGGCGCTGATCCAGGCATTGGCAGACGAGGGCGTGACCGGGTGGGAGATCGGGGAGCTCCATTCCCGCACGTTCTCGGACGGGCCGTCCGGAAGAATCGTCGTGCGATGAGGGCGGTGAAGTCGGCAGGGAAGGCGCTGGGCGTCGTGGTGACCGGTTGGGCGGCGTGGCGACTGTTCGGTCCGGAGGTGCCGCGTCGCTACCCCATGCCCCAGGTCCGGCCGCTGCGAGTCCCCGGTAGATCGGTTTTCGTGGGCGAACGCGAGTACTTCGTGCGCGAAGCCGGTCCGGAGGGTGCCGATCCCGTCGTGCTGATCCACGGGTGGAGCCTCGACGCCGAGATGACCTACCACCGAGTCGTACCGGAGTTGGCAACCCGCTACCGGGTTGTGCTTCCCGATCTGCGCAACCACGGCAAGTCGGATTGGGTGCGCGGTCGCTATGACGTCGCCGACGTTGCCGACGAGGTGGCCGGCGTCCTCGATGCCTTGCGGCTGCCGGCGGCGACGATCATGGGGTACTCGCTGGGAGGCATGGTCGCCCAGGAGCTCGCACGGCGATACCCCCACCTGGTGAAACAGATCGTGCTGGCGGCAACTGCGGCGCGTCCGGTGCCTACCCGTCGGGTTCTCGCCCGCACTGCTTTCTGGCTGGGCAGGGCGCTCGCTCGTGTCAGCACCCACGAGGGAGCTGCGCTCACGGAAGGTGCGCTGCGCCACTCGAATGCGTTGGAGCCGTCCCATCGCCGTTGGGCGCACGAGTCGTTGATGCGGCGCGACGGGGAGCTGTTCTATGAGGCCGGTGCCGCCGCGATCCGGTTCGACTCGAGAGACTGGGTCGGCAAGCTGCGAGTGCCGGTGACGGTGGTCATCCCGACGCAGGACCTCCTCGTGCCGACGGCCGCACAACGAGAGCTCGCCGCCTTGATCCCTCACGCCGACGTGATCGAGCTCACAGGCGCGGGCCACGAGTCGATCCTCACACGCGCCGACGAGTACCTCGCACTGCTCGACAAGCTCATGACAGCCGGCTGACCACGTCGTCGACGATCGCAACGATCGCATCCGGCGCATCTCGGATGACGTTGTGCCCCGCTCCCGGCACCACGGCTGCCGTCGATCCGAGTTGGGCGGCTGCGGCCAGAGCGATGGTGCGGTAGCGGTCGTCGAGCTCGCCGGCGACCCACGTTACCGGGCGGTGCAACCCGGCCGGTGAGAGCGGAGGCACCACGCCCTGCCCGAGCCCGCGCAGCGCGGCAGCCAGACCGGCTGCGGTGTTCTGGGTGCGCAAGCTGCGGTCGGCCGCTGCTGCGGCGGCATCGAGCTGGCCGGCTCCCACCAGCGGGTGACGGCTCCACTCGTCGAGGAACGCAGCCACTCCGACTTCCAGGACGTGCGACGCAAGTTGCTCGTCGGCTTCGCGCCGGCGCGACCGCGCGATCGAGTCGACGATGCCGAGCGACGTCGACACGGCGATGACGTGGCGCACCAACTCCGGGTGGCGGGCTGCCATGTGGAGCGCCACGCGACCGCCCATCGAGTAGCCGAGCAGGACCTGCGGCCCGGGAAGCTCGCGCAACCACGTTGCCAGGCCGTCGAGCGTCGTCGGAAGGTCGACGGGCTCGATGCTCGTGGCGCCGTGGCCCGGAAGGTCGGGGGCCACGATGCGGCGCCCGCTCTGCACAGCGAGGGTCCGAAACATCTCGCCGTGGAGCGTGAAGCCATGGAGGCAGACCAGGGCGGGCTCCGCACCGGACGACTCCCGGATCGTGAGTTCGCCGGCCGGCGTGGAGAACGGGCGGGTGTCCATGGTGCGGATTGAAGCACGGCGAGCAGTCCGTGGGACAATGTGTTCATGGGTGATCGACGCTCCCCACCTGAAGCCCGTGCTGACCTCGCAGCGTGGCGGCGGTCGTTCCCATCTGATCCCGTGGCGGCCGATCGCCACCTGCAGTTGGCCGCCCACCTCCACGCACCGCCCGCCAGGGTCGACTCCATGCTCGAAGAGGCCGGCAAGCTGGGTCGCCGCATCGGCTCCGAGCTCGGGCCGCTGGTGGCCGGCTACCAAACCAACCTGCCGCGATTGGAGAAGTTCGACGGTGCCGGCAACGCGATCGAGCAGGTCGTCTTCGACGGCGACTATCACCGCGCAGGCGCGATCGTGTGGGGATCCGGGCTGCTCGAGCATGCCCGAACCGCGGGACATTCGTTCGAACAGGCACACCTGTTCTACGTCGCCTCGCTCGAGGGTGAGATGGGTCACATGTGCGCCGCAACGTGTACGACCGGCGTTGCCCGAGTCGTTCGCTGGGCTGGCGATCCCGAGCTGCAGCGCCGCTTCCTCGAACCGCTGACCGAACGCGATGCTGGAAAGGCCATGCGCGGAGCGCAGTACCTGACCGAAGTGCAGGGCGGCAGCGATGTCGGAGCCAACGTCGTGGCGGCGCGCGAAGCGACCGACGGCCTGTGGAGACTCACCGGAGAGAAGTGGTTCTGCTCCGTTGCGGACGCAGATGTCTTTCTCGTCATGGCACGTCCGGATGGTTCATCCACGGGCACCAACGGCCTTGGGGTCTTTCTCGTTCCGAGGCTCGTCGACGGAGCGCCGAACGGGTTCTCGATCCGCCGTCTCAAGGACAAGCTGGGCACGACGTCGATGGCATCCGGCGAGATCGACTTCGCCGATTCGCTTGCATATCCGGTGGGTGATCCGCACCGGGGCTTCGGGTTGATGGTCGGGGGAATGCTCAACGCCAGCCGGTGGCTCAACGCCGTGGGCAATGTTGGGATCATGCGCCGTAGCTACCTCGAAGCATCCGCGTATGCCGTCCACCGCCGCGCCTTCGGGCAGCCGATTGCCGGTTTTCCCGCGGTTCGCTCGCTGCTTGCGAACGTCAAGACGGAGTGGCTCGCTGCGCTCCATTCGACGTGGGCGCTGACCGCGCTGGACGCCCTTGCTGATCGTCACGGGAGCGGCGAGCCGGGCATCGACGAAGACGACCTCCGCTTCCATCGGTTCCTGGTCAACGCCAACAAGCTGGTCACGTCGCAGGCGTGCACCGCTGCCGTCAGGGATGCCATCGAGGTGCTCGGTGGCAACGGTGCGATCGAATCCTTCAGCGTGCTGCCCCGGCTGTTGCGGGACAGCGTGGTGTACGAGCAGTGGGAAGGCACCCACAACGTGCTCACGGCTCAAGTCGGGCGCGACATGGGCAAGCTCGATTTGCTGCCCGTCGTCGTCGATCGCATCTCGGTATTGCTCCGCGACCAGGACGGCACAGCACGCATCAGGGCGGCGTTGCAGACCGCCGAGGCCGATGCCTCTCGAGCAATACGCGATACGAGCTTTGCGGCGTGGCACTTCCGCGGCGTGCTCACCCGACTGGTGCGGACCTACCAGGCAGCGCTGCTGACGGCAGCCGCCGCCGCGGCTGGGCCCGAACTCGGCGATGAGCTGCGCGCAGCCGCCGAGGTTCTGATCGCTGCACACGCAGACCCCGGTTACCGGCCCGAGGACGACCCCGCCTTTGCCGGCCGGATCGGCGCCGTCTTGGGCGAAGACGTCTGATCAAGAGATGGCGGCGCCGCACCACTCCGGCACGGTCCGCCGCATCGCCCGCATCACCGATTGCAGCGAGCCGACCGTGTACGTCGTCGTGCCGTCGTCGTTGGCATGGACGTGCCAATAGCCGGCGGGCCCGGCATCGAGAACGCGCACTTCGACCATGCCGTGGCCGCCGTCCGGGTCGGTCCACACGCTCGACACCGTCCACTCGATGCGCCGGTGATCGAGGGCGATGAGCAGCCGGTCCGCCCACGCCGGCTCGACCCCTGCGGCAACCAAGATGCCGAACGAGGTCTCCGTGTCGTGATGTCCGAACCGGACGGCCTCGAGTGGCGCCGCAGGCACGGTAATTGTTCCGGAGAACGGCGGTCGGGGGCGTCTGCCCACGTCGGTGATCTGGGCGAGGAGCAGCGGCAGCTCGATCGGGTCGATGCGCCGCAACTCGAACACGTCGGCGTCGACCGGTCGACCCCAGATCGCGGACGATGCCCGTGCCCAGATGGTGGAGCGGAACGGGAGGTCGGCGGTGTGGCACTCGATGGAGATCACGAGACTTGCCTCGGTCATGTCTGCGACGAGACGGCGTCCAAGGCCGCTGGCGCGTCCTGCGCATGCGAGCCCGAGCCGTTCGAGCCGGGATATCGCATCCTGCGAGATCGAGGCAGTTCCCGCACCGTCCGCGGCGAGAACCATCAGCGCTGGAATCAGAGGTCGCGGCAAGAGGAGGGTGTCAGCCATACCCGGAAGGGTACTGCTGCGAAAACGCCCATGTCAAGGCTGAGATATCGTTAAATGCTGTTAAGGACGTGCGATCGGATGGGTGTGTGCGGCCGAGTCGTCCACAGCCCTTGCGGCCAGCCAGGTAGTGATCGGTACCGCCGCCACGAGACCAATGCTGCCCACGAGGGTCCGCACGATCTCGACGGCCACGATCTCGGAGTTGGCAATCGCTCCAAGACTCTGTTCCGACAGGACGAAGAGGATCAGTAGGGGCAGGGCGGCGCCGGCATAGGCGAGCAGCAGCGTGTTGACGGTCGAGGCAATGTGGTCGCGGCCGATCCGCATCGCCCGATGGAAGATGGTCGGACGATCCTGGCTCGGGTCTGTGGCGCGGATCGTCCACACCGCCGACGCCTGTGTGACGGTGACGTCATCCAGGGCGCCTGCGGTTCCGAGCACGATGCCGGCGAGCAGGATCCCGCCGACATCGATGCCCTCGAAGATCGACAAGAGCGTGCTCTCTTCCGTGGCGAAGCCGGAGAATCTCGCCAGCTCGACGGTGACGGCCGAGAGCACGGCGGTCAGCACCAGCGCCGAGACCATGCCGATCAGCGCCACCGTCGTCATGCGGGTGAAGCCATGCGCCAGATACAGTGTGACGTACGCAATGGCGGCCGCTCCGACGACGGCAACGAGCACCGGACTTCGGCCGTCGAGGATCGCGGGCAGCACGAAGAGGAGGAGGACGCCCAGGCTGGCGGTGAGCCCCACCAATGCTGCGACACCTCGCCAACGGCCGACGGCGATGACCGCTGCCGCAAACAGCAGCGCAGCGATCAGGAGCACGGGCCTGCGCTGGAAGTCGCCGGAGAACTGATAGGCGACATCGACATCGGGCGGAGTCGCCGTGAGCACATCCTCGACGTCGCCGGGAAAGAACTCCACGATCGCCTCGTCGCCGACTCCGAGCAGAATCGCAGGCTCCGTAGCGCCGGCGACATACGTCACCGTGCGCGGGGCCTCGTCGTTGACGATGTCGATCGTGAGCGAGCGGCAGGTGGCGGACTCGTCGAATGGGCATGGCACCTGCTCCGTCGCCGCGATCCGGCCGTTCGGAGTGCGACGGGACAGAATGGCCGTGGCTCCAATGTCGAAGTCCGGATTCAGCGCGCTGGGCGGGAAGGACTGGTTGTAGGTGCTGCCGGCGTCGGGGCCTTCAGCCAGCGTGAACTCGACCGAAGTGCACGGGGGCTGGTCCTCTCCCAGGCACGGTTCTTCGAAGGTGGCGGTGATCTCCGCTGCGTAGAACTCGCTCGGCACCCCGAGTGTGCTGAGTCCGGATCGGTCGCGTGCCTCGCCGGTCGGGCGCAGCACGACGAGCCCGATCGCGGTCAGGATGGCCAGCCCGATGGCGATCCACACGATGGCGTCGAGCCGTCGCATGGCGCGTGGTGGGGCTGCCGGCTGGGGGCCGAACTCGTCCCAGGCGGTGTCGTCGAGCTCCGGCGGTAGATCGGTCATAACGTAATCCTCGCACGAGCGGGGTGGCGTATCATCGCTCCATGCATCCAACCGTTGCGATTCTCGGTGCTGGCTCAATGGGCGAGATCTTCGCCGAGGGTCTGTTGCGCGCCGGCTGGAGCACCGACCAGCTGGTGATGGCGGCTCGGCGGCCGGAACGTGCCGAGGAGGCGACAAGGCACACCGGTGTGGAGGTGTTGCTCGATGCGGCCGAGGCGGCGAAGGGCAAAGACGTCGTGGTGATTGCGGTGAAGCCCAAGGACGTGCCCGGCCTGCTCGGCCAACTCGTAGACGTGATCACGGCAGATCAGCTGATCGTGTCGCTGGCCGCCGGTGTGCCGGTAGCCGTGTTCGAAGCTGCGTTTCCGGAGGTTGCCGTCGTGCGCAGCATGCCGAACACGCCCGCTGCGGTCGACGAGGGAATGACGGCGTACTGCGGCGGTTCCCATGTCGATGCGGCGGGGTTGGAGCGGGCCGCTGCGGTGCTCGGGGCCGTTGGCGACACGATCCACCTCTCGGAGGATCTCCTCGATGCCGTGACGGCCGTCTCAGGCACGGGACCCGCCTACGTGTTCTTGCTGGCCGAGGCGCTCACGGAGGCGGCCATCCGCGAGGGTTTGCCGCACCATGCGGCGGAGCGACTGGTTCACCAGACGCTGCGGGGCGCCGGAATTCTGTTGGCGACGTCGCAGAAGAGCGCCTTCCGCCTGCGGGCGGAGGTGACGTCGCCGGGCGGAACCACGGCTGCGGCGATGCACACCCTCGAAGACGGCGGCTTCCGGGCCCTCATGGAGGATGCGGTGCGATCCGCCGCATCGCGGTCGCGCGAGCTGGGGGCAGACGCGGCGGAAGCCGGGGGGTAGCAGGTGGTCTCGGCGCTCGGAAGGACGGTGCTGGCCGTCACTGAGCAGTCAGCCGTTCGTTCCCTCTTCACCGGCACGAAGCCGGGTCGGGCGCTCTCCACGCGGTTCGTTGCGGGGGAGACGCTGGACGATGCCTCGGCGGTGGCATCCGAGTTGAACGCCATGGGTGCCAGGGTCTCTCTGGATCACCTCGGTGAGCACGTTGCCGATGTGCAGCAGGCGTTGGGCGCACGCGACGACTATTTGGAGGCCCTCGAGCGCATTTCCGCCGATGGTCTCGACGCCAACATCTCGGTGAAGCTGACGCAGCTCGGTCTCGGCACCGACGACGACCTGGCCCTGCGGTCGCTTCGCGAGCTGGCGCGCCGTGCCAACGAGGTCGGCAGCTCGGTCACGGTCGACATGGAGGAGAGTCGGCACACCGAAGCCACGATCCAGATCTTCGAGGCAGTGCAGCATGACGTCGGCAACCTCGGGATCGCCGTCCAGGCATACCTCAGGAGAACCCGTGACGACCTCGACCGGATCATCCCCGCGGGCGGTCATGTCCGGTTGTGCAAGGGTGCCTATGCCGAGCCCGAGTCGCTGGCGTATCAGTCCAAGGACGACGTCGACGCTTCGTTCGATCGGCTTGCTGCGATCCTGATGGGGAGCGAGAACATCTACCTGGCGGTGGCGTCGCACGACGATGCGCGGATCGCAGCCGCACGGCGGCTCGCCACCACCCGCATTGCCTACCACGAGTATCAGATGCTCTACGGAGTACGCACGAACCTGCAACGGCAGATGATCAACGAGGGTCTGGACGTGCGGGTATATGTCCCTTACGGGACTGCTTGGTATCCCTACCTGACACGCCGGATCGCAGAGCGGCCGGCGAATCTGTGGTTCTTCATGAGGGCTGCGCTCTCACGCGGCTAGGCGCGGTGGCGGCCTCCCTCAGTGGGACTTGTGCGCCTTGTTGCCCGTCACCCACACCCCGCGGTAGCCACAGTCACAGCGGAATCGCACGTGGATGCCCGTGTCCGTGTTGGCGACGGAATCGATGGCTGAGTAGCCGAGCAGCACACGCGAGCCGTGTTGGGGGCAATAGACGTCGAACATCCGGTCTCCTCTCGGTCAGCGAGGGCTGCGAAATCCGGCGATCTCGGAGCGCAGGCTGTGCAGTTTGTTGAGTGTCGAAGCGCGATCTGCCAGCGGGGCGTCGGCGGCCCGCTGATTCTCGTAGGTCATCCGGGTCCGGCTCAGCTCAGAGAGCAGCAGATCAAACATCGTTCGCGTGGCCATCATTGAGTTCCTTGAACGTGATAGTAAGGGGTGATTACCCCTTGATTGCTTACACCATATCAGACTAGGGTAAGGAGTCAAATGGATTTTTCGCATTACACCAACGAGCCGGTCCGGTTGGCGATGAACCTCGTCAACACCCGAAGTCCGCTGCGTGAGCAGGATCGACTGGTCACCGTGGCCGACCTCGAGTCGTTCTTGGCGACGATCAGTGCCGAATGGCGGGCGCCGGCGTGGCAGCCCACGGAGGCCGACGTTGCCGCAATGCGTGCACTCCGGGTCCGGCTACGCGAGGTCTTCAATGCCGCCGACGACGCAACCGCCGGTGCGATCCTCAACGACATCCTGGCCGCCGTCCACGCCATGCCGAGGGTGAGCGTTCACGACGACGTGCCGGCGCATCTGCACTTCGAACCCTCCGGCGCAGAACCGGCAGACTGGGTTGGCGCCGTCACTGCGATGGGTCTCTCGGTGGTCTTGTGCGACCACGGCAGCTCCCGCCTCGGGGTCTGCGGCTCGGAACGCTGCCAGCATGTGTTCATCGATAGTTCCCGCAATCGCAGCCGCCGCTTCTGCTCGGACACATGTGCGACTCGCGTGCATGTCGCGGCATACCGGCGCCGCCAGAAGGTGTAACCGGCCTCAGATCGCTGTTGGGTGGCGAGGTTCGTAGAGCAGTAGCTCGAGGTCGCCGGGCAGCAGCATCGTGATCGCCGTGCCCCAACCTTCGTCGGAAGGCTCGCCCCGAAACAGAACGCCTTTGCCCTGCAACTCCTCCATGGTGGCCGCCACCTCGTCGCACATCAGAGACAGCTGATGGCTCGGCGCAGCTCCAGGGTGGACGGCCACCTCGGCGGGTGGTCCGGCAAAGATCAGCCAGCCGTCGCCGGCGTCCACATGGCTCCAACCGAACACGTCACGCACGACTGCTCGGACCGCTTCGGCGTCGGGTTTGTACAGCAAGATATGGATGCCGTTGATGGCCATGAACCCTCCTCGTTCAATGCGCTTCGCCCACCTTGACCGTGGAGGTTCCGGCGCTCAAGTGCCGCGAACGAGCGACGCCGGCACCCGGCACGGCGTTAGGCTCCGAGTCATGAAACGTGGTGTGACTTCGATGCTGTTCGTCCTGGGCCTCTTTCTCGCGGTCGTGCCCGTTGCGGCAGCTGCCGACTCCGCCGAGGTGGCGACTTCCGTCGCCGAGACCGGTGTCTATGTCGAAGCCGGTGCGTCGGCGAGTGCGTCGGACGTCGGCGATCTGGTGAGCCAGCTCCGCGCCGAGGGCGAGAACATCTCGATGGTGGTGCTGTCCGACGAGCCCGTTGGCGGCGCCACGACCTTTGCCGACGCCGTGTTCAATCAGCTCGGGCAAGGCGTCATCGTCGTGGTGGCTCCCGAAACGGTTGGTGTGTCCGGCGCCGCCGAGTTCTACAGCGACGAGGAGATCGAGGCCGCAACCGACATGTCGTTGGAGGGCGGTTCGGATCTCGAGGTGCTCGAACTGTTCACAGCATCACTGCTCGGCACACCGGTGGAGGAAGTTCAAGAGCCCGCAGCCGCGACGTCGAGTGGCTCGGATTCGTCCGGAGGCGGAAGCGGATTCCTCATCTTCTTGCTGCTCGCCGGCGGCGGCCTCATTGCCTTCTTGTGGTGGCGTTCTCGCCAGAACAAGCTGAAGGGCCCCAAGCTCCATCCGAAGCTCGCCGAGGCCAAGGAAGCTGTGCAGCAGCAGATCAACGACGTTGCCAATGACCTCATCGACATGGAGGACGAGGTTCGAGCTGCCGACAACGAGCGAGTTGACGAGTTTTACGACGGAGCCGGGGCCGTCTACAACCAAGTCACGGAGAAGTTCACCGGCGCAAGCACACCGGAGGCGATCGTCGGGCTGTCGAACGACCTCGACCAGGCGATCTGGCAGCTCGACTCCGCCGAGGCGATCCTCGACGGCAAGACCCCTCCTCAGCAGCCCACGCCGAAGCAGCTGCCCAAACCGGAGCCGGAGCAGCCCACCGGGGCACCTCGCCCTGAGGGCGGATCATCGCTGCCTCCCCGACCCCAATACGACCGGGCGAGCTACGACCGGCGTTCCACGAGGCGGAGCCGCCCGGCCGGTTCCGGCATGATGGAGATCCTGATGGGCATGGCGGGAGCGATGATGGCCGGGCGGGCGCGGAGCAGCTTGCCGCGCCGCGCCGGCAGGAGTTCCGGTGGTGGCGGGATCTTCGGCGGCGGCGGTTTGAGCGGACTCGGCACGACGTCGGGAGCGCGCCGCGTGCCACCGAGCAACTTCCCGCAAGCGCCCTCCCGCCGTGCGCCGAGTCCGAGCCGATCGAGCGGCAGCTCCCGCAGCAGTGGTCGCCGGATCCGCACCGGCGGCACGCGCCGGCGGCGGTGACGGGTGTTCCGCCGCTTACCTAGAATCAAGCTGCTCACCCGTCAGTTGGAAGGACATCTATGGGTTTCTTGAAGCGCCTCTGGGGCTACATCGCGACGCTCTTCCGGACCACCGCCGAGAAGGCGATGGATCCAGAGGTCGAGATCGAGCAGGCGATCAACCAGGCGCGCAAGCGCGACCAGCAGTTGCGGAACCAGGCCGCAAAGGTGGTGGCTCATCGCAGCCAGATCGAAAACAAGATGGAGAAGGCCGCCGACGAGGTGGGTGATACTCGCGAGATGGCGAAGCAGGCCATCATGAAGGCTGAGGGAGCCAAGGCCGCCGGCAATGCGGAAGAGACGGAGAAGTGGACCCGCACCGCGCAGGCGCTGGCCATGAAGTTGCAGGCGAGCGAGAACAACCTCAGTACGCTGAAGACGCAGTACGAGACCGCAGCCGCTCAGGCCGACAAGGCCAAGGACGCCGTCCAGCAGAACGCCATGCGCGTTCAAGAGCTCGCCGCCAAGCGGATGGAGCTTCTCGGTTCGCTGGAAGCGGCCAAGATGCAGGAATCCGTCAACCAGGCCGTGGATGCCTTGTCGAACACGATGGACTATGAAGCTCCGTCGTTCGAGAAGGTAGAAGAGAAGATCGAGGCCCGGAAGGCCGAGGCCATGGCGAAGGCCGAGTTGCGTGAGGCGACCCCGGAAGGCGCTGAGGCCGAACTCAAGGAGGCCATCAACATGGTGCAGGCCGACGCCAAGCTCGAAGAGCTGAAGGCGGAGCTCGGACTCAGCAGCTGAGCGCAGGCTGACTTTCGATTGTATTTGGAGAGCCCCTGGGATCACTCAGGGGCTCTCTCCATGTGCGCACCGGTGAGGGACCGGTGAGTGCCGTGCCATACCTTCTGCGGTTCAAGGGCCATCGAACGTTTCGGGAAGCGCCCGGGACGCAGATGGCAGGAGAGGAGACGGTATGCGCACCGAGAACCCGACGGTCCGGCCGTTGCGCCGGGGGCCCGTCGCCCGTCGCATCGCGTTGGTCGTCGTCGCGCTGACCGCGTTGACGGCGGCGCCGGCGATCGCCGACGAAGCGGACGGCCCGGTCAGACAGCGGGCCGCCGTTGTTCAAGAGCACAACGTCGACGGGACGCCGAACGAGGAGCTGCCCGAGGTTGGAGTGGCAAGGCTGACCCGTCGTTCCGGCGGGCTGAGGGCCAAGGCGCAGGTCGAGGGATTGATCCCGGGCGGCGTCTACACCTTCTGGTGGGTCGTCGTCCAGGAGGACGGCACGTTCCCTGACGACATCTTCGTCGCCTCTGGCGACGGCGCCGTCGTCGGTCCGAACGGCCGAGCCGTGGCATACATGTCGGCCAAAGCCGGCGATGCGAGCATCACGGGCTTCGCCCCAGACGGCGTGAACGAGCTCACGTTCTCGGACCTCAACGACACGATGGGATCGCTGGTCCGGATCGAGATCGCCTATCACGGACAGGTTGAGGATGCCGGCGATGACCTCGGCACGTGGTTGGAGGACTTCTGGACGGGCTCTGGATGCCCACCGGACACCCCCAACCCGAACCCGGCGCAGCCGCACTGCCCGGTCTGGTACGCCGCCACGTTCGGCTGAGGCGTGAGGCAAACGCAACGGAGGGGATCTGCGGTTGCAGATCCCCTCCGAATCCCTCTCCCCGAGAGAGGCGGCCGGCGGATTACATGTCCAGCACGATCAGGACCGGGTCGTGGTCACTGGAGCGGTACGGGCCGGGAGCCGTGCGGCTCGGGTCGAACCAATCCAGGAATCGAGGCTCATCGGCGTTGATGTGCCACGTGTAGGTGTCGCCCACCTTGTGCGCCATCTGCCTGGTCGCAAAGGCATGATCCAGTGATCCGCGTCCAATCCACGGAGCCGAGAAGCTCGCAAAGAAGTTGAACGAGTAGGGATCTGCGTCGTATGCCGTGACCAGATTCACCAGGCGCTCCTCGAACGTCAGGATCGGGTCTTCCCTCATGTAGGAGTTCAGGTCACCGACGACCAGCACGTCGCGGTCGCGTGTCGCACGGATCATGTGGCCGACCAGGTCGAGCACGACCTCGGCCTGCTCGATCCGGATCGGGTTCCAGCACGCCTGGCCGTCGTCTTGATCGTCGTTGTCTCCCTCGGCACCCGAGCAGCTCTTCGACTTGAAGTGGTTGTTCACAACGGTGAACACCTCTCCGCCGTAGTCGAACGTCTGCGCCACCGGCGGTCGGCCCAGCGGGTCGTCGCGGCCATCCGGAATCTCATCGAACGCCGGATCCGCAACCGTGACGGGATCGCCGACGGCGGTCACCCGGTCCGCCCTGTAGATGATCTCGTTGCGGATCGGATACAGGTTGTAGTAGTCGAGCTCGCCGATCCACGCCCATTCGTGGACGTCGTCTGTTGCGTTGAGCGCATCCAGCAGCGTCAGTATTGGCGTGTGGGTCAGGTCGTTCTCGACCTCTTGGAGCGCAACGACATCCGCATCCATGGCCAGGATCGCCGCCACGAGCTTCTCCGTCTGCACTGCAAGCTGGTCTGCGGTATCGGCGCCACGCTCCCCAAGCGTCGTCCAGTAGTTGAGGACGTTGAACGAGGCCACGGTCAGCGAGCCGCCGTGGTCCGGGGCGGCCGGCCGCAGGTTCGTCGGCACGAAATCCACCTGGCCCGGGTTTTGCGGCATCACGCGATATTGGCTGAACGAGAAGAAGATTGCCCCCGACAGGCGCGACGTCGTGTCGCCGAGTCGCAGGGTCTCGCCGTCGCTCAGATACGGCACTTCTTCCGGGTTGCTCTCTGTGGAGCTGTCGTCGAGCAAGAAGCTGCGGGCCATGTTGTCAGCCGCCAACGCTTCAGCGTCTGGCCCAACCGAGTATTCGTTCGTCGGTTGTTCGACGACGGTCGATTCGCCGAGCCAAACCTCACCGAACCGGTGCAGGTTGAAGGTGTCCGTCACCCCGAGCGGGTTGACGAAGCCGAGGTACATGCCCTCGTAGGCCTCGTTGTCTGCGTTGTAGGTGCGGGCGTCGATCTGTAGTGGCGCAACCCGTTGCCGGCCGCAGATCGAGGCCTCGGAGACGAACTCGACCTGAGTGTTGCCGAATTGCTCGTCGACGGTTCCCTGAACACGCACAACGTGGCCGACCCGCGGATCGAACGAAGGCGACCAGGTGTCGCGATGGCTCACGAAGATGCCGTCGGATGTCGCCGAATCGCCATCTCCGTACAGGTCCTGGATGAAGAACCCACTGAGCTGGTCATCGCCCTGCAGATCGACCGTCACCACGCCTTCGGTGACTACGACTTCGCCGTCGAGCGGGCTGTCGTCTCCGTCGCCCTGAATCTCGTAGATCGGCGTGAATGATGCGCCGCACGCGCCATGTTCATCGGCGACGGCGGCGACCGGTAGGACGGCTACGAGCATCATGCCCGCAGCCAAGGTCCCCAGCAAGCGTCTCACGCTCACCCCTTTCCCTCTGAGGTCATCGAATCTAATCGCATCGGCCCGGCCGCGACAGCTCGCGGCCCCGTATGCGTCGGGGTGGGGGGCACCAGGCCGGTGCCCCCCACCTCTCAGTTTGTGGTGCGATGCGTCACGACAGCGGCTGGACCGGTCCGAACAAGCCTGCGGTCCAGACGTTGCCGGTGCCGTCCACGGTGAGGGCGGACAGCAACGGCGCGCTGGTCACGGGCACGCATCTCCCGCGGCAGGCGTTCACCGTGCCGAGCCCCAAGTCGAGCGGAAGGCCCTCGAAGAGCAGCAGCTCGACGGCGAACCAGCTCTTCTCGTCCAGCTCCGCCACATAGAGGGTTCCGTCATGTCCGAACGCAACGTCGACGATCGACGTGAAGCCGTCATGCGCCACTCGGCATTGCAGCGGGTCGCCGCAGTCTGCGTTACGAGCGTTGGCCGGGATGCGCCAGAGACGTGACTCCCCGGTTGGTGCCGGGAAGCCCTTCAGCTCGCCGACGACAAAGTCACCGTTCGGTGCGATGGCCACGCTTGTCGGGACGGATTGGGCCGGGATCATGTCCGGCAGGCCGCAAGTGTCGAATGCATCCTGTGGCGCCTCCGCCGGCAGCGTGTCGCACGTGACGGGGAATCCAAACAGGTTGCTGACGATCTCCTCGACGATCGCCTTGGCGTTGGCGGTCGACACCAGCTCGTCGGGCAGCACCGCGATGACGCCGACTCTGCCGCTCTTGTCGATTCGTAGCAGTGTGTTGCCGCCGGCATCGGCCACCACGGCGGCACCGCGTCCGAGGTCGGCGACGCTGTACGGATTCGAGTCGATCTCGTCGGGATGCGGATTGCGCTTCTCCTCGAAGGCGCCGAGATCCGCAAACGGAACGACGGCGCCGTCGAGGTACACCTTGTACAGGGTTTGATCGCCGGGTACGTCGCCGAGTCCGGTGATCGCCCAGATCCAGCCACGGTCGCTCGCGGCCACGTCGGTGACGCCCGGTAGAGCCGCGATGAGGTCGCCGTCGGCGGTGGCCACGCCTCGTGCGGCATCCGCCACGATCGTGTCACCGTTGTGGTCCGTCCCCAGGCCGAACAGCGGCCCTTCGAACGGTGTCTCTGCGGCCGCCACGGCCGGAAGCGCGAGCAGAGCAAGCGTCGCAAACAGTACGAGCGTGCTCCGGAGCCTATTCCTTCGCATGGTTTTCTCCCCCAAGGGCAGATCGATTTGAGGGAGGGAAGCAAGCATGCGAGCGATTGCAGGCCGTACGGCCCGGCCCGAGAGCAGCTTCCCCGGCGAGATCCACCCGCCATCCCCTTTCCCCTTGTAGCGGTCAATCTAGGCTGGGAAATGACCGCGCAACAGGGCGTTTTTCCGAATCCGCCGAGACATGCCACAACCCGATCGACCCTTCACCACGTCCGCCGAGGACTATGACCTGATCTACCAAGGTCTGCCCTACGACGAGCAGGCTGCGCTGCTGACCGCCGCGGTGCGAACTCGTCGCCCGGATGCGGCGACGCTGCTCGAGGTCGGATGTGGGACCGGCCAGTTCCTTCTACGGTTGCGGGACTCGTTCGACGTGGAAGGCCTCGACATCTCGGCCCCGATGCTCGACGTGGCCCGCCGTCGCACGCCCGACGTGCCCCTCCACGAGGGCGACATGCGCACGTTCGATCTCGGGAAGACCTTCGATGCCGTGCTCTGCCTCTTCAGCTCGATCGGGTACATGGTCACGCCTGCGGACCTGCGCCGTGCCCTCGCCAACATGGCACGCCACGTCGCAGACGGTGGCGTGCTGATCGTCGACCCCTGGTTCGCGCCCGACGGCATGATCCCCGGCTACGTCGGGGCGGACCTCGAACGGCACGACAAGAGCTACGTGATGGCCCGCCTCAGCGAGACCACCTTCGACGATCAGGTCTCGGTGATGAACCTGCATCACATGGTCGGCAGCGCCGAGCACGGAGTTCGCTACTACGTGGAGCGTCACGAGATGGGGCTCTTCTCCGACGCCGAGTACGCACGCCTCTTCGCCGATCTCGGGTTCGACGCCGTGCGCACCGACGATGTCGCATGGTCCGGTCGCTCCCGCTGGATTGCGGTCAAGGGCTGAGACCCGGCTGGGTCGATCTACCATCAGGAGCGTGAGCGGCGGATCACGCATTGCCCGATTGGACCGCAATCACGCCATGCCGCTGTGGGCACAGCTGCTCGGCGACTTGCGCGACCGGCTTCAAGCCGGCGAGTTCAACGAGCGCTTTCCGACTGATCAGGAACTGGTCGAAGAATACGGAGTCAGCCGCCACACCGTTCGGGAAGCGGTCCGTCGCATCCAGGCCGAGGGCATTCTCGATCGTCGCCGAGGCCGCGGCACCTACGTCAAAGCGGCCGAATTCGAGCAACCCCTCGGCACGCTCTACTCGCTGTTCCGGTCGATCGAGGCGGAAGGCATCGATCAAACCAGCGTCGTGCTGACGAAGGAGGTTCGCACGGACGCCTCGGTGGCTGAGCAGCTCGGCCTCGACCCCGACACGGAGCTGTTCTATTTGGAGCGGCTGCGCCTCGCCGGCGACCAACCCCTGGCCGTTGATCGGGCGTGGGTCCGCAACGATATCGCCGGGCCCCTGCTGGAGGCAGACTTCGCCCGTACCGCGTTGTACGACGAGTTGGCGACGCTGTGCGGCATCCATCCGGAGACGGGCAGCGAGATCATCCGGCCCGTGATTCCCGGCGAGGCGGATCGCAGCCAGCTCGATCTCGGGGAAGGCGCCGCGGCGTTCTTGATTCTTCGCAAGACCGAGGCACAGGGTGAGTCGCTCGAGTGGCGCGAGAGTGTCGTGCGCGGCGACTCCTACAGCTTCCGTATCGACTGGGGCGGCGGAGCCGACCCCGGTGTCTCCGGGCTGGTGGCGGACGACGAAGGCTGAGGTCGGGCTGCGTCAGCCGTCGAGGCGTTCGGCCGTGGCGTCGGCCCGATCGGCGAGGTCGCCCCACAGCCGAGCCGTTCCCGGGTGTGACGCTGCCAAGCCTCGCCACCGCGCCGCCGCCGCCTCGTGGCGGGCCGCGAGGTCGGCGCCGTCCGCAGCACCGTTGTCCAGCAGCACGAGTCCGCCGCGTACGGTGCCGACCGGTCCGGGGGGCTCCAGCGGCCCGAAAGCGTCATGGCCGTCGAGCACCGTGCCCTCACGCTCGGTCAACGCCGGTGCCGGGCGCAGCCGATCGCCGATCTCCAAGAGGACCGTGCGATGGTCGAGCATCTCGTCACGAACGTCTGGGCGCTCCTCGGCTACCGCATCGAGCCACGGCACGGCCCAGTGGATGATGCGGTCGCCGACGAGGAAACGCCTGTCCTCGAGGGCCCGGGTGGCGATGTGCGGCTCGTCCCGCTCCCAAGCATCGGCCTCGGCGACCGCAAGCCCGGCGGCAAACGCAGCCAGCGATCCCAGTCGATGATCGGGCAGGTCGTGCGACCATCGAGCGGCGCGTCGGTCGAGGTCATCGGCCGGATCGAAGAACCCGACGGTCTCCAACTCCGTTGGCGAAACGGAGTCCCAGCCGGAAGGCTCGACATCCATCAACGAAGCCCACAGCTCCGCCTCATCCCGCGCCCCGTCGGCGGCGGTCATGTGAAGAGTCCTCCACGCAGACAGGGAAGGTACCGCCTCCGGAGGCCGTCGTAGCAGGCGGCTTGAATGCCCCCTACCCCCAGCCCTGTCGGGCTGGCGGTACCTTCCCCCGCAAGCGGGGGAAGATTCCTCATCTCAGTACTGGTACGCATCGGGGGTCGGCTTGACCGGGCGGGCCAGCCAAGTTGGGCGGCGGAGGTTCCCGGGGCCCGGGCCTGGCTTGGTCAGGTCGAGCCACTCCTTGTAGACCTCATGGGCCTTGCCGGTGTCCACGTAGACGTCGCCGTAGCGGTCGCCCTGCTGTGCGGCCGTGAGACGAACTCGCTGATGCCAGGCGTGCATCCCGGATATCGGGTCCGGATGCACGGGGAAGGCCAGGTTCTGGTTGACGCCTGCGTCCTGCCACCAGATGCGCTCGCTGTCCGGGTCGTCAGACGCAAACGGACCGATGCCCTTCTTCTGGCGCAGCATCCAGCCGCCGTTCTGACGGGAGATGTCCACCAGCGCAGACGACCACCGTTCGTTGCCCATGTCGTCGGCGAGCCGCCACCGACCGAGGTGATGAGATGCCGCTACCACGCCCGGCCGGATGCCCTCGGTGCGCCACACCCGCATCACGAAGTAGCCGATGTCCGTGTTGATACGGATCATCTGACCCGTGGCGAAGTCCAGCGCATCTGCATCCTTCGGGTTCATCCACAGCGGGTGGCCGTGGCTGATCTCGTAGAGGTACTTGGCGTTGCCGGAGCGGGTGTGGATCAACGTCGGCAGCCGGAAGATGGGCAGCAGGATCCGCTCGTTGCCGGCCATGTCCATGTCGCGCCAGTACACGTGGGTCTTCAGATAGGTCGGAATGGACTCCTCCTCCCAACCCCACTCGACCATCGTGCCCGAGTGCCACTCGAGCTTCTTCGAAGGTGAGGCGAACCCGGTCTTGCGCTCGCCAGCGATGTCAACGCCGGGGGCGTCGGGTGCGACCGGGCGCTCGTGGACCGCGTAGATGTCCTTCTCCACCTCGACCGCCCCGTATTTGCGCATGTACTGGAGTGGGGTGAGGCCCTCGGCCGCGGCCTTGTCGGGGAGTCCGGGGACGCTGTTTTCGAACATCCAGCCGTAGTACTCGTCCACCGACACCGGGCGGTCCGGGTCGTTGGGAGAGGCGAACCATTGCTTGATTCCGAGCGATCCGTCGGGGTCGACCCGCCACGAGAGATCGATCCAGAACTCGGTTTCCTCCCACACCTCGCCGGGGTTCGCCTCGTAGGAACGATCGAACGTCTTGCCGTCGCGCTCGCCGGCCACGCGCAGAACGGGCTGACGGAAGCCGAGCCAGCGACCGGCGTGCGTCTCGTAGGAGTGGGTGTCGTGCCGCTCCGAGGCGACTCCCATCGGGAGGACGTAGTCGGCGAACCAGGCCGTTTCCGACCAGGTCGGCGTAAGTGCGACGTGGAGACGAACCTTGGACTCGTCGGTGAGCACCTCGAGCCAGGAGAACCCGTCGGGGTTGGTCCACACCGGGTTGTAGACCCGGGTGAAATAGACATCGAGCTTGCCGCGGCCCTCCTTGATCAGGTGGGGGAGCAGGATCGACAGCTCATGGTGGGCGAAGGGGTACTCGATGGGCCACAGCATCTCGTTCCAGCGGCTGTGCGGCGGCGGCATGTTCCAGTGCTGTGGTTTGAACTTGTCCCATGCGCTCGGAGATGTTCCACCCTTGGTGCCGACGGCGCCGGTGAGCACGTGGAGGAACCACAAGCAACGCGCCACCTGCCATCCGCCGCGGTTGCCCGAGCCGGCCGATCGCCACGTGTGGGATGCAAAGCGATGGCCCGCTTCGGCGATTCCGCGTGCGACGGCTTCGAGCTGGGCGACGGAGACTCCTGACTCCTCGGCGGCGTACTCGAGGGTGTAGCCCGCGTAGGTGTCCTTCAGCAGCTGGACGAATCGCTCGTACGTTCTCGGCTCGCCGGGAGCCCGGGCCTCCAACGCCTCCTCCCAGTTCACCCAGCGGCGCATGAAATCGTGATCGACGGCGTCCCACTCGAGCAGCTTGCTGGCGATGGCGAGCAGCATCGCTGCTTCGGTACCGGGGTAACAGGACAGCCAGTAGTCGCTCATCGAAGCGGTGTTCGACAGCCGGGGGTCGATGGTTGCCAGCTTCGCCCCGGCCTGTTTGCCCTCCATGATCCGCTGAGCGTGGGGGTTGAAGTAGTGGCCGGTCTCCAGGTGGGACGAAAGCAGCAGGATGAATCGGGCGTTGGCGAAATCTGCCGAGGGCCGGTCGTGGCCCATCCACATGGCATACCCGGTGCGAGCGCCCGACGAGCAGATGTTCGTATGGCTGTTGTGGCCGTCCACGCCCCACGCTTTGAGGGTGCGGTCCATGAAGCCGTCCTCACCCGGCCGGCCGACGTGGTACATGATCTCGTCGTTGCGATCCTCCTGGATCGCGGTGCGCATGCGGCCGGCGATGTCCTGGAGGGCATCCTCCCAACTCACCCGTTCCCATTGGCCCGAGCCCCGCTCGCCGACGCGGCGCATCGGATGGAGGATGCGCTCGGGGTCGTACATCTGGTTGATCGTGGCCGGCCCCTTGGCGCAGTTGCGGCCACGCGATCCGGGATGGGCCGGGTTGCCCTCGAACTTGCGGACCTTGCCGGTCTCCTTGTCGATGTAGGCCAGGAGGCCGCAGGCAGACTCGCAGTTGAAGCACGTCGTGGGCACGAGCCGGTATTCGTGCTTGACCCGCTCCGGCCACGCCTTGGCGTCGTATTCCTCCCAGTCGTCCCAGCGGTCTGGAGGTGGGAAGTTGGTGAGCTCGCTCCCTGGCAGCAGCCGGGGGATCCGATCTTGGTCGCGTTGCGTCGTCATGAGATCTCCCTAGGAGAGCGGCACGCTCTGGCCGGCCTTCACGAATGCGTCATCCATCAGCCATACGCCGGCCATGGCGGCGACCCCGGCGGCAGCGCCGAGCCCTACCGGAGCTCCGTTGAGCAGCGTGAGTCCGATAGCGGAGGGAATGATGGTGGTGAGCACCACCCCGATCCACCACTCGGCTGCGTACTTGCCCTTCGTCATGTGGTGTACCGCCTCGGCAATGTTGCGCGTCGGGTGGTGCGAGATGAGTTCGAGCAACGCCATCAGCCCGAGCGCGAGTCCGCCGACGACCATGCACCAGGCGAACGCCTCGACGCCCGGCAGCAGTCCCCCGTCCGTGGTCAGCGCCGCAGTGCTTGCCGATGGATCGGCATCGACGTCGGAGAAGAGCGCGGCGACCAGGGAGGCACCGCCGCCCACGACCAGGGCGCCCGCCACCATGTGCCAGAACAGCATCGGGCTCTGCCAGAGGTCACGGGCCTCGGCTTGACCGAACAGGAATGCGGTGTAGCCGGCGACGGCAACGCCGATGAGCGCCGCGATCCAGATGACGGGTTTGACCACGCTCTCGGCGCCTGCGACGCCACCGAGGAACCACACGGCGAGCACGAGCGCGTACGCACCGAGAATCCATGCGCCTCGGACGAGCCAGGATCCGGGGTTGCCCTTGGTCATGAGGTACAGGAACCGGTCGGGCCGCTTCAGGTCCCACACCAGGAGCACACCGGTCAGCGCCAGGAACAGTCCAGCGACCAGGGGTGCGGCCCATGACATCCAGATCGACTCCACGCCGGCACCGGCCCCGAGCGCGATCGCGGCGGCGATGGCGATGCCGGCCGCGATGCCCTTCGTGAGGAAGTAGGACGAGACGCGCCAGCCCCACGGCATCGGGTGATCGGTGTTGTACACCACCCTTGGCGGTGCGTTCGGCTTGTCGTGTGCGATGCGGACCGGCTTGTCCGGAGTGACCGATGCCGAAGCAGCCGTGACGCTCGGTGGCGTCAGGTCGACCGCCAGCCACGACTCGCCCGGGTCGCGCCACACGCCTCCGTCCTCGGGGTTGACCGTGGCCAGCGGATCGAGGCTGGCTTCTTCGGCTCCCTTGTACCAGAGGTTTGGCGAGGTGCCCTGCTCGATCGCCCGCTGTGAGAGCTGCTCGGTAGCCACCATCTGGGCGATCTTCGTTGTGGGATCGTCCAGGTCGCCTGCGATGATCGCCTGCTCGGGGCAGACCACGACGCAGGCCGGCTCGATGCCGACTTCCACACGGTGGACGCAGTAGTTGCACTTTTGCGCCGTGTGCTGGTCGGGGTCGATGTACAGCGCGTCATAGGGGCATGCCTGCATGCAGGACTTGCAGCCGATGCAGCGGTCGGTGTCGAAGTCGACGATGCCGTCTTCACGCTTGAAGAGGGCGCTGGTGGGGCAGATCTCGACGCATGGGGCGTCGGTGCAGTGGTTGCAGCGCATCACCGAGAAGAAGCGCTTGGTGTCGGGCCACGAGCCCTTCTCGATGTACTTGACCCAGGTGCGGTTCACGCCGAGGGGAACCTCGTGCTCGGTCTTGCAAGCCACGGTGCAGGCGTGGCACCCAATGCACGACGTCTGATCGATCACAAAGCCGTAACGCACCGTGCGTCCCCTTGGTCAGGCGATTTGTCCGGACATTAGTCGAGATGACGGGCGGCCCGCAGCCCGTGCGGGTCTGCGGTGCGAGGTCCCCTCACGCCTTCTGGATGACGAAGTGGAACTCGCTGTCCGCTTCGAACTCCTCCTTGAGGGAGTGGCCCATGTCACGCGTCCATGCGGGGATGTCCGAGAGCGCCCCACGGTCGGTGGCGATCACCTCGAGGGTCTGCCCGGAGGTCAGGCCACCCATTGCCTGGGCGGTCTTGATGACGGGCATCGGGCATTGCAGCCCGCGGGCGTCAACGGTTGCGTCGGCCATCTTCAGAGTTCTCCTTGCTCGGTGGTGTTGTGGGTCTGTCTCCCTCCCCTCGAGGGAGGAGCTGATCAGATGAACAGTGAGATCGATGCTTGCTTCATCAGGCTGATCGCCGACCCGGCTCCTGCGGGCTCGTCGAGGCCGGGGATCATGTCGTCGCGGCTGATGCCCATGAGATCCATGGTCATCTGGCACGGCCACAGCTTGACGCCCATTTGTTGCGCCAGCTCGAGCAGCTCCTGCACCGAAGCCACGTTTTGGTCGTCGGCGAGATCCTTCATCATCTTGGGGCCCATGCCGGCGAAATGCATCTTGGACAAGCCCAGCTTGTCGGGGCTGCCCTTCTGGAAGATCCCGAGCATCTTCTGCCGCCAGTCGTCCCCGGTGATTCCTGCATCAGGCCGTTTGAGGATGCTCAGCCCCCAGAAGGTGAAGAACACCGTGACATCCATGCCATAGGCGGCAGCCGTTGTCGCCAGGATCATCACCGGCCATGCCTTGTCGAGGTCCCCGGAGGCGGCGATCAACACCATCTTCTCCTTCTCGGGGGCCGCGGCGGCTTCATCAGCCGAAGCTTGATCAGCCGGAGCTTCGCCTGCGCTGGTGTCGATCTCGTGGACTGTCATGCGCCCTCCCTTCGCCGTGATGGCGAAATATGCACAGGTGTGAATCTAAATGCGCCACGCAACCATCTGCAAGCGCTTTTCGCCTGTTGGCTGTGCGGGCGCTGTATGGCAAACTGGCGGGCATGTCCTCCATCCGCCAAGAGCTGACGCTGTTGCATGCAAGTGTGTGCAAGGGTCTGGCCGATCCCAAGCGACTGCTGATCATCAACGCACTGCGCGACGGTGAGCGCACCGTGAGCGATCTCGTGGACGAACTCGGACTTCAGCAGGCCAACGTATCGCAACACCTGGCTGTGCTTCGCGACAAGGGGCTCGTCCAGGCTCGCAAGGAAGGGCAGTTCGCGTTCTACTCGGTGACCTCGAGCAAGATCATCGAAGCGATGGACCTCCTGCGTGAGGTCATGGCTGAGCAAGTGGGCACGAGCATCCCGGCCTGAACCAGTCTCCTGCTTGTGCGGGACGCCGTACCCCGATACGCTTCTATGCGAGTTCTTGCATGTAGTCGCGTCGGGAGGACGACAGCGTGAGTTCGATCACCACCGAGGAGCTGGCTCGACGGGTTGACGATCCTTCGGAGGCGCCCTTCATCCTCGACGTGCGTGCCCCTGACCAATTCGATCGCTGGCGGATCGAGGGCAAGGTCGACATGGCGACGGTGAATATCCCGTACTGGACGGCGATCACCGAGGACGAGAAGGTCAAGGAGGTCGTGCCCACCGATCGTGATGTGGTCGTGGTGTGCGCGCACGGCGACTCGTCGGACCTCGTCGTGGAAACCGTCGGGCTCGCGAACTTGCACAATCTCGCCGGAGGGATGGATGCATGGGCGCGCACGCTGGTGCCGAGGCCTCTGTACGACGACGGCCGGAAGTTCGTCATTCAGCTCGATCGCATCGCCAAGGCATGCCTGTCGTACGCCGTTGGTTCTCGCGGTTCGTCGATGGCAGTCATCGATCCTGCAGCCGATGCGTCCGCCTACGAGCGCATTGCGGCAGACATGGGGTGCGAGATCACGGACGTGTTCGACACACACCTGCACGCAGACCACCTGTCGCTCGGAGTGCAGATGGCGGCCGAATTCGGCGGTACCTATCACATTGCACCCGGCGATGCCGAAGGGGCGCACTTCGATTACGCCCCGCTCCGCGACGGGGAGGAGTTCCACCTCGGCGACATGACCATCGTCGTGCGTTCGGTCGCCACGCCCGGACACACCCCTGGTTCGACCAGTCTCGAGGTGGACGGGCGGTTCTTGATGACGGGAGACGCCGTGTTCGTCTCCGGCGTTGGCCGGCCCGATCTCGGCGGCGAGACGGAGCCATGGGCCCGCGATCTCTTTCGGACGATCCACCATCAGCTCGCACCACTCGACAGAACGCTCGAGGTCTGTCCGGCCCATTACACGAACCGCCTCGAGTCGATGAGCGACGGCACGCTGCGACGCAGGCTCGACGACCTGCTCGAGAACGACCCGGTCGTTTCAATGAGCGACGAAGATGAGTTCGTGCGGTACGTGGTCTCGCACCTGGGCGAGGCCCCCGCGGTGTACGCGACCATTCGAAAGGTCAACATGGGGTGGCACATCCCCACCCATGACGAGGCAATGGAGCTGGAGGTGGGGCGCAACGAGTGCGCCCTCACCGGGTGAGCCCGACAGCTGCCCACGCCGCTGAGGTGCCGACATGACGGCCCAACGCAGCGGCGCCGCGCCCCGCAACCGACTGTTTGGCGACATCGTCGCCGGGGTGAGCGTCGCGTTCATCGTCGTTCCCCAAGGTCTCGCCTACGCAAAGCTCGCCGGTCTTCCTCCGTACACCGGGCTCTATGCGGCGGCGCTTCCTCCGCTTGCCGCGGCGTTCTTCGCTTCCTCGCGGTATCTGCAGACGGGCCCGGTGGCGATGACCGCACTGCTCACGTTCGGTGCGTTGTCGTCGATCGCGACTCCCGGCAGCCCGGAGTACGTGCAGCTGGCGCTGTTGCTGGCGGTAGTCGTGGGCCTGTTTCGCGTCGGCCTTGGGTTGGTACGTGGAGGCGCCATCACGCACTACATGTCCCATCCCGTCATCCTGGGATTCACGTCGGGGGCCACCCTGCTGATCGTGGCGTCACAGAGCGCCGCAGCGTTCGGCGTCGAAGGGGCGCCTGACGATCTGCTCGAACGGTTGTGGTTCGTGCTCACTCACCCCGGTGACTGGAATGCAGCGGCGATCGCACTGAGCATCGTCACGGCAGCCCTCGTGTTCGGGGGGAGGCGGCTTCACCCCCTCGTGCCGGGTGCGTTGGTCGCTGTGGTGGTCGGACTGATCGTCGGCAACATGGACTCGTACACCGCGGCGCTCATGGGTCCAATTCCGGAAGGCCTGCCCGACATCTCGCTCGCGTTGCCGTGGAGCCGGCTGCCGGTGTTGCTCGTGTCCGGGGCCATCATCGCCACGGTCGGTTTCGCCGAGGCAACGGCGATCTCACGAACCCTGGCGGTGCGGGACCGCGAGCGTTGGGACCCGAATCGCGAGCTGGTGTCGCAAGGAATCGCCAACATCGCGGCGGGTCTGTCCGGAGGCTTTCCCGTTGGGGGGTCGTTCTCCCGCAGCTCGGTCAACAAGCTCGCGGGCGCTCGTAGCCGTTGGAGCGGGGCCGTCACCGGGGTGGCGGTGCTGGCGTTCCTGCCCTTCGCCGGACTCCTGGAGAGCTTGCCGCGGGCAGTGCTCGCCGCCATCGTGATCAGCGCCGTCATCAAGCTGATCCGCATCCCGGACATGGTCGCATTGACCCGGGTCACGTGGGGACAGGCGACAGTGGCGTGGGGCACCTTCTTCGCAACGTTGTTGCTCTCGCCCCGCATCGACATCGCCGTGCTGCTCGGCGTCGGGCTCGCCGCGGTCGTGCATCTGTATCGGGAGTCGTCCAGGTTCGTGGTCAGAACACAGTTCGAGGCGCCCGTGCTTCTCGTGATCCCCGTTGGAGTGCTGTTCTACGGCTCGGCGGCGGCGCTCGGCGACGCGTTGAGCGAGGCGATGGCCGAACACCCGGAGGCCACCGAGATACGCCTCAGCTTGGAACGCCTCGGCCGGATCGATCACTCCGGGATGATGGCGCTGCAGGACTTCGCCGAGTTCGTCCGGATGGCAGGCTTGGAGATCGAAGTCGACCGAGTCCCCCGCCACGTCGCTGGCATCTGGGACCGCACGGGCGGCCTCCATGGAGTCGGCCTCGCTCGACCGGATTGACGGCCGAGGTGGCGTTCTTCTCATGAACAGCAATCCCGAGGTCGATGCCTGGTTCGACGACCATGAGCATCCTGCCAAGGACGCCATGCTCGCGGTGCGCGAGATCATCCTGAGCGACGAGCGGATGACGGAGACGATCAAATGGAAGAGCCCCACGTTCATGTATGCAGGCAACATGGCGAGCTTCAACCCCAGGACCAAAGCGCACGTCAGCCTGATGTTCCACACCGGTGCCTCGATCCCCGGTGACCACCCCCGCCTCGAAGCCGGCGGTGAAACCGCCCGGTACATGAAGTTCTCCGACCTCGGTGATGTGGAATCCGCCGCTGACGAGCTGCGGGCCGTGGTCGATGCGTGGTGCGCGTCGCGAGGTTGACGCAGAGTCCCCGCCGGAGCGGGGTTGCGGATAGTCCCCCACGGAGTGGGGGAAGGTACCGCAGTCGGAGCGGAGCGGAGACTGGGGTAGGGGGTGTCTTTGGTTCCGCGGTGAATGTTCTTTTGGGGTTTCTTCTACCCCCTACCCCCTACCCCCGGCTCTGGCGGGCTGTCGGTGCCTTCCCCCGCAAGCGGGGGACTATTGCGGGTCGTCGCCCGTCAAGTCGTTGCGTTTGACCCACTTCTTGACCCACCACAGCTCGTCGTAGGGCCGTCCGGCGTCGGGGAGGGGCTCACCGATGCCGGGGAGGTCGTCGAACTCGCCGCGGTCCATCGCCTCACGAATCCGGCGCTCGACCACCGATTCGTGCGGGTTGTCGAAGAAGGGCATCGGGTTGTCCACAACCCAACCGTACCGCGAATCAATGCCTGCGGATCCACCCGGTACACTCGCCGCAATCGGACGGAGGAGGTCCCGGTTGACGGCGACGGACACGACGGAGCAAGCCCCTGATCAGGAGGAGACTCGCTCCTACACCCGCCTGACGGCGTCCGGTGCGCTCTTCGTTCTCGGCGTGCTCGCTGCGCTCGGCACCATGTTCTTGTGGTGGCTCGGCACGGTGCCGGACGAGCCCGAATTCGAGATTGGTCGCCATGTCTTCGGCAACATCCCCACTGCACTGGTCGCCCTCTTCTACGTCACCGTCTCCGGTGCGCTCTTCGTCACGTTCTTCCTCTTTGCACAGCGGGCCAAGAACTGGGAGCGGGGGAGTTGGGAGAACCGCTCCAAGCTGATGAAGCAGCGCCTCCACCAGCTCCGCAGCGGGATGCAGATGCGCACGCTGATGGAGGACAAGGGCGCCGGGATCATGCACTCGGCGATCTACTACGGTTTCATCGTGCTCCTCCTCGGCACGATCACGCTCGAGATCGATCACCTGCTGCCAAACAACCTCAAGTTCCTCGAAGGTGGCTTCTATCAGGGGTATTCGTTCGTTCTCGACCTGTTTGCCCTGGTCTACCTGGGCGGAATCCTGTGGGCGGCCATCCGTCGCTATGTCGCGCCGCCGTGGCGGATCCGCTCCAAGACTCGGCCCGAAGACGCTGCGATTCTCTGGACCCTGGCGCTGATCGGCATCACCGGGCTGCTCGTCGAGGCCGCCCGCATCGCCGTCGACGGCCGTCCCGACTGGGAGGTGTGGTCGTTCGTCGGGTATCCGCTGAGTGCCCTGGTTCCCGAGGGCGCCGCTTCGGGGATACACCAGGCGTTCTGGATCGCACACATCCTGACGTTCGTGGCGTTCTTGGTGGTGCTCCCAACGACCAAGCTGCGCCACATGGTCACCTCCCCGGCCAACATGTACCTGTCGCCCCGGGAACGGCCCAAAGGGGCCATGCGGGAGATGCCCAACCTCATGGAGGCGGAAGACATCGAGACCGTCGGCGCCTCGACGGTCGCTGAGTTCACGTGGAAGCAGCTGTTCGACACGGACGCGTGCACGGTGTGCGGCCGCTGCACCTCGGTGTGCCCGGCCAACACCACCGGCAAGCCCCTCGATCCGCGGGAGATCGTCCTCAAGCTCGGCGAGGTCGCAGCCCGCACCGCAGCAGACCCGATCTCGCCGCCGGTGGGTGTCGACGGTGAAATCACCGTCACCTCCGACAACGTCTTCGAGCGGATCACCGCCGAGGAGCTGTGGGCGTGCACGTCATGCCGCGCCTGCGACGAGATCTGCCCGGTCAACATCGAGATCCTCGACAAGATCCTCGACATGCGACGCTACCTCTCGCTCATGGAAGCGGACTTCCCCTCTGAGCTGGGCCGGGCCTACGTCAGCCTGGAGAACTCGTCGAACGTCTACGGCATGAGCCAGGCGGCACGAGGCGACTGGACCGACCAGCTCGACTTCCCGGTGAAGGTGCTCGGCGACCCTGGGGTCGAGGCCGAGTACCTCTACTGGGTCGGCTGCGCCGGCTCTTTCGACGACCGCAACCAGAAGGTCACCGTTTCGACCGCCCGCCTGCTCCATGAAGCCGGCGTCGACTTCGCCATTCTCGGACCGCGTGAGCTCTGTACCGGAGACCCGGCGCGGCGCACCGGCAACGAATACGTGTTCCAGGGTCTCGCTCTGCAGAACATCGAGACCCTCAATGATCTCGGTATCACCAAGATCATCACGCAGTGCCCGCATTGCTTCAACACGCTCGGCAACGAGTACCCGCAGTTCGGCGGCGACTACGAGGTCATCCACCACAGCGAGCTGCTCATGAAGCTCGTCGAGGAGGGCAAGGTCACGCCGAAGTCGAACGGGCAGTCGATCACGTTCCACGACCCGTGCTACCTGGGGCGCCACAACGACGTCTTCGTCGCGCCCCGCAGCGTGCTCGACTCCATGGGTGAACGCATCGAGATGCCGCGAAACGGCACTCGCTCGTTCTGCTGTGGCGCCGGCGGTGGCCGCATGTGGATGGAGGAGCAGACGGGCAAGAAGGTGAACATCGAGCGCTCGGAGGAGGCAGTGGCCACCGGCGCCGACATCGTCGCCACCGGCTGCCCCTTCTGCTTCGTGATGATGGACGATGGCGTCAAAGAGCTCGGCGCAGACGAGAACGTCGCGGTCATGGACATCGCCATGCTGCTCGCAGATCGGTCGCTGGACAGCGACTCGTAGGCGTCGCAGGCGCGGGCGAGCGGGGCGACTCGGGCGAGAAGCCGATGGGCCCTTGGGAAGAATGGGGCGGCGAGGGTGATCGACCTGCTGCGCCGTCGAGTGCGGACGACGTTCGAGCGAGCGAGGCCATACGCGGTCCGGGACGTGCACGTCGAGCATGCCGCGCTACTCGTCGACTGGCGCATGCCGGAGCGCGCCACTCTTCGGGCCGCCGCCGACCACTCAGGCGCCGAGACGTACGTCCTCGAGCAAGGCGACGATCCGGGCGGCGTTGCGCGATCGGCGATCGCCGCAGGTGCAGATGCGCTCGGCGTCGCGGGACCGGACGCACTGCTCGGCCCGGTCGCCGACGTGGCGGCCCATGCCGGCTTGCCGGTGTTCTGCGCACCATCGCGGATGGGCCACGGTCTGGCACGAGATCTTCGGCTGGATGCAAACGATCCGACCGAGACGCTGGAGGCGATGGCCCGCAGCGAGGAGATCCTGGTCGACTATTGCCTCGCCAACGGCCGGCCGTTCGTGAACCACCTCGCCGTGGGGCAGATGCCCGCACTCGTCCACGGGGCGGGACCGGGGCCGGATGTGCTCCTCGGTTCGGGGTCGGGCGACGGTGGTCGCCGTCGGTACGCAACACCCGAAGGCGGCGGCGACCGGCACACGGCGCTGCTCATGGTGACCAACAACCCCATGTATCTCGGCGGTCATCCGGACTTTGGCCGGCGCATGCGTCTCGACGCAGGCGTCCTCGGCATGGTTGGCCTCCAATCCCTCCCTGATGATGTGACGCCGGAGACACCGTTGTCGGCGTGTCCGTCGCTGAACGTGTGGCACGACACGGAGCTCCACATCGAGTCCGACGCCCCGATCCTCGCCACGGTCGATGGCGTCGCCGTCACATTCACGTCACCGCTCGACATCATCAGTCGCCGCAAGGCTCTTGCCATGTTGGTCCCTGCCGGCACTCGTCCTGGCTGCATCCCGTCCCGGCAGGCCGGTGCAGCGCAATTGTCCGACCTCGCCGGGTCGGTCGCCGCGGACGGCGGAGGCGTACACGACGGTGGCTTGTTCAGTGTGCGACCGACCGCCGCACCTCGAGCCGGGTCGTAGCTTTCGGTCGACCGCTGGAAGTAGCGTTGCCGACGAGACAATCATGTCCGTGCCGTACCGACCCCCAAAGGGAGTTCTCCCCGATGCGCAGAGTTGCCGCTCCTGAGGAGCCGAAAGGACTCACCCGATTCGTGCCGATCCTGGAGTGGCTCCCGGGCTACCAACGTTCCTCGGTGCGGGCGGATCTCGTCGCCGGGATCGCAGTTGCGGCCCTGGTTGTCCCCAAGTCCTTGGGCTATGCAGACATCGCCAACGTCCCGATCCAACACGGGCTCTACGCCGCCGCGGCAGGGGCGATTCTGTACGCAGTGTTCGGCACGTCGAAGCAAGTTGCCACCGGCCCCAGCTCGGCGCTGGCGGCTGTGGCGGGCAGCGCCGTCGTGTTGTCGGGACTCGGCGACGACGATGCTGTCACACTCGTCGCTGCGATCACGCTGGTCACGGGCCTGCTGTTTCTGCTCCTGGCCGTGTTCAAAATGGGATGGATATCCCAGTTCCTCTCGAAGGCGGTAATCACCGGCTTCCTCTTCGGCGCCGCGATCGAGGTGGTGGTCGGCGAGTTGCCCAAGTTGACCGGCACGTCGATCGATGGTTCGAATGCGTGGCAGAAAGCCTGGAGCTGGCTGGGGACGCTCGGTGACATCGACGGCGAGACGTTGCTCCTCGGGATCGTGTCGCTCGTCGTCATCCTGGGAATACGGTTCTCGAAGACGCGCCTGCCCGGTGCGCTGGTGCTCGTGATCGGCGGGTTGATCGCATCGACGGCATTGGGTTTCGAAGACCGCGGCGTAGCGCTTGTCGGCGATGTGCCGAGGGGCATCGCCGCACCAACGTTGCCGGGTTTGTCCTTCTTCATCGACAACCTGTCGGTGATTGGACCATCTGCCGTGGGTCTGCTGCTGATCGGCTTTTCGCAGACGGCAGGAGACGCCCGAGAATTCGCCTCGAAGCATCGGTACCGCATCGACATCAACCAGGAGTCCGTCGCCCAGGGCATGGCCAATGTCGGTTCCGGCATCTTCCAAGGCATTCCTGTCTCGACGAGCTTGTCCGCAAGCTCGCTCAACGACGAGTCCGGAGCCAAGACAGCGGTCGCGTCGCTGACCACCGGTGTGATCATCGTGCTCACGCTGCTGGTCCTCGCTCCGCTCTTCTCCAACCTGCCGAAGGCCGTGCTCGCCGCAATCATCATCGATGCGGTGGTCTTCGGGATGATGGACGTCAACGAGATGAGACGTCTCCGCCGCGTTGCTCGTGTGGACTTCTGGATTGCGCTGGCGGCGATTGTCGGCGTGCTGACCTCGGGCGTCTTGGCCGGCGTCATCATCGGCGTGGTGTTGTCGGTGACCTGGCTGGTGTACGTATCGGCGACACCTTCGATCCCTGAACTCGGACGCAAGCCTGGCTCACAGGTGTTCCGTAGCCTCGAGGAGTACCCGGACGGCGAGACCTATCGAGGTCTCCTCGTGGTGCGCTTCGACGCAGGGTTGTACTTCGCAAGCTCCGATGCGCTCGAAGACCGACTCCGCGAGCTCGCCCAGCAATCCGACGAGCGATATCGCACCGTTGTCATCGATTGCGAGGGTGTCAATTTCATCGACTCCCAGGGATCGGCACAACTCGCTGAGATACGCGAGCTCGCAGAGTCGTACGGCGCCGAGCTGCGGCTCGCCAGGGTCAAGCCGGCCGTGCTCGCGCTGCTGAAGCGAGATGGTGTGATCGACGCCATCGGTGAGGCCAACCTCTTCGGCAACGTGTTCAACGCCGTGGTCGACCAGCTACCCGACGAGACGAGGACATGAGCGACTTCTCGGGTGGCTGTGGCCGAGCTCCCGCCGCCTTCCGCCTCCTCACCGCCTCCGGATCGTTCTGAATCCCAAGTGGCTCATGGAGGTGTCGACCATCTGTGGCTGTCGAGCTGCCGGACGGTAGCGATAGCAGTACTGCGGGGTACACAAGTGTGATCCGCCCTTGACCACTTTTCTGGGAATCTGGATGTCCGGCTGAGCGGGGTCGAAGCTCTCTTCACGGGTTGCGCCCCGAAGGTTGGCCGGCCCGCAGCACGTCGGACCGCTCGTCGCATGCGTTGCCGTGTACCACTCGTCCGTCCACTCCCAGACGTTGCCTGCCATGTCGAACAGGCCGTACCCATTGGGAGGGTAAGAGCCGACCGGAGCCGTCCGAGTCCAGCCGTCCAGCTCGGTGTTCTCGAAAGGGAACCGTCCTTGCCAGGTGTTCGCCAATGGTTCCGTCTCTTGCGGGTCGTGGTCGCCCCAGGTGAATCGTGCGCCGTCCAGCCCTCCCCGGGCCGCGTACTCCCACTCCGCTTCGGTGGGGAGCTCGGTGCCTGCCCAGTCGCAGTAGGCCTTGGCGTCTCCGTAGCTGACGTGCACGACAGGGTGGTCGGCATGCCCTTCGATGGAACTGTCCGGTCCCGTTGGGTGCCGCCAGTCCGCACCGTGGGTCCACGCCCACCATTGTGTGAAGTCCCCGAGGTGCACCGGGCCGGGCGGCATCGTGAATACGAGCGCACCAGGGACGAGATCTTCGGGTCGGGCGCCCGGGTACATCGCCCCGTCGGGTGCGGCTTCGGCCTCGGTCACGTAGCCGGTCTCGTCGACGAATCGTGCGAATCGCTCGTTCGTCACCTGATGGGGATCCATCCAGAAGCCCTCGACCACAACACGGCGCACCGGCGCCTCGTCCGGGTAGAACTCCTCGGAGCCCATGGCGAACTCGCCGCCCTCGATCCAAATCATGAAGCCCTGGGGGTCATTCATCCGTGTGCGTGGCGAGCGAGGCGGCCCAGCCGCGTTACTCGAACGCCATTTCGACCAGGTGCTGCTGCTCGCGCATGTGCGCCCGGGGATTCCCGGTTGCCGGGCTGGCCGACTCCTTGCGGTAGATGCCCCGGCTGGAGAACCCGGCCTCGACGAACAGGTATCGCGACATGAAGCGCCAGGCGCCCATGTTGGCCGGCTCTTCCTGGACCCAGACGACCTCGGCGTCGGGATGGGGCTCCAGTGCCTCTTTGAGCTCGTCCGCCGGGAACGGATAGAGCAACTCGATGCGGATCAGCGCAATGTCGTCGATGCCGTTCGCCTCGCGGTGTTTGGCGAGGTCGTAGTAGACCTTGCCGGCGCAGAGAATCACGCGGCGGGAACCCTCGGCGACGACATCGTCCTTGATGACCGGATGGAAGTCGGATTCGCTGAGGTCTGCGATGGCGCTGAACGACTGGCGGCTGCGGAGCAACGACTTCGGGGTCATGACGACGAGCGGACGCTTCTCCGGGTGATGCGCCTGCAGCCGCAGCATGTGGAAATACTGCGCCGGCGTGCTGGGCACCACGATGCGCATGTTGTCCTCGGCGGCGTTCTGCAAGAAGCGCTCCATCCGGGCAGACGAGTGCTCCGGCCCCTGCCCCTCGAAGCCGTGGGGGAGGAGCAGCACGAGACCGCTCGTCTGGTCCCACTTGTCCATGCCCGACGAGAGGAACTGGTCGATGATCACCTGTGCGCCGTTGACGAAGTCGCCGAACTGGGCTTCCCAGAGCACGAGCGTCTCGGGCGAGGCCACCGAGTAGCCGTACTCGAAGCCCATCGCCGCAAACTCGGAGAGCAAGCTGTCGTAGATCCGGATCGGCGCCTGGTTCGGATGGACGTTGGCGAGCGGCGTGTATTCCTGCTCGGTCTGGAAGTCGACGAGCACCGCATGACGATGTGAAAACGTGCCGCGCTGGGAGTCCTCGCCGGCAAGCCGGATGGGGGTCCCCTCCATCGCCAGCGTGCCGAACGCCAGCGCTTCCGCCATTGCCCAGTCGACGTTGCCTTCCGTGTACAGCTTGCGTCGTTCGTCGAGCACCTTGCCCATCTTGGGGTGGGTCTCGAACCCTTCCGGCAGCGCCTGCAGGCGCTCTTTGACGGCATCGAGCCGCTCGGCGGCGACACGGGTGATGATCGGCGTCGATGATGGCCCGTGGGGCTCATGGATCTGCGGGATGCGATCCGACGACTCGGCGTAGGCCGCATCGAGCCTGGCGCGATACTCCGAGTGCATCTCGTCGATCTCGTCTTGCGCGCACTGGCCGCTCTTCACCAGTCGCTCCGCGTAGAGCTCGCGCACGCTCGGCCGCTCCTGGATCAGCCGGTACATCCGGGGCTGGGTGTACGAAGGCTCGTCGCCCTCGTTGTGGCCGAGCCTGCGGTAGCACACCAGATCGATCACCACGTCCTTGCGGAACGTGTCGCGGAACGAGAACGCCATCTTGGCGACCCGCACGACGGCCTCGGGGTCGTCACCGTTGACGTGGAAGATTGGTGCCTGCACCGCCTTGGCGACATCGGTGGCGTAGAAGCTCGACCGGGCATCGTGAGCGGCAGTGGTGAACCCGACCTGGTTGTTGATGACGACGTGGACCGTGCCACCGGTGTAGTACCCGTCGAGCTGGGACAGATTGAGCGTCTCTGCGACGACGCCCTGGCCGGAGAATGCGGCATCGCCGTGGATCAGCAGCGGCAGCACCATGTCGTCGGCACCCGCACCTCGAGCATCCTGTTTGGCGCGGGTGATGCCCACCAAGACAGGATCGATGGCCTCGAGGTGACTCGGGTTGGCGGCGACCTCGACGGCGATCTCTCGACCATCCGGGGTTTCGTGGATTCCCTTGGCGCCGAGGTGGTACTTCACATCGCCGGAGAACGACGGGTCGGTCTCAGGCTCGTCATGGCCGACGAACTCGCGGAAGATGGCAGCGAGGGGCTTCTGCACGACGTTGGCGAGCACGTTGAGCCGCCCCCGATGCGCCATACCCAGCGCCACTTCCTCGATGCCGAAGTTCGCCGCAGTGTTGAGCAGCGCATCGAGGAGCGGAATGATCGACTCGGCCCCCTCCAGACTGAACCGTTTGGCGCCGAGGAATTTCGTATGAAGGAAGCGTTCGAACGCTTCCGCCGCGTTCAGCTTCTCGAGGATCCGGAACCGTTCCTGCTTCGACATCTCCACCTGGCGGGTCTCGCCGTGCTGCTGGATCCACAGCTTCTGGTCCGGCTCCTGGATGTGCATGTATTCGATGCCGGACGTGCGGCAGTACGCGTCGCGCAACATGCCGAGAATCTCGACAAGTGTCATTCGCGGTCTGCCGCCGAACCCGCCCGTGGCGAACTCCCGCTCGAGGTCCCACATGCTGAGGCCGTACGTGAGTGGATCGAGCTCCGGATGGATCGCCGGCGGATCCTGCCGCAGCGGGTCGAGGTCGGCGATGAGATGGCCGCGAACCCTGTACATGTTGATGAGCTGGAGGATCTGTGCCTGCTTCTCGGCCCAGGCTTGACTCCCTGGAGGGGGATTGGTGTCCACCGCCCAGCGCGCCGGGACGTACGGGACCTCCATGGAGGTGAAGATGTGGTCGTAGAAGCCGTCGGCACCCAATAGCAGCGCATGCACCCGCGCCAGGAACATCCCACTCTCGGCGCCCTGAATGATGCGATGGTCGTACGTGCTCGTCATCGTCAACGTCCTGCCGATACCGGCCGCGGCGATCGTTGCCGGGTCGGCGCCCTCGTACTCGGGCGGGAAGCCGATGCGCCCCACGCCCACGATGACGCCTTGTCCCGGCATCAATCGCGGCACGGATTGGACGGTGCCCACCGTGCCGGGATTCGTCAGGGTCGCCGTCGTGCCGGCGAAGTCGTCGGGACTCATCGCGCCGCTGCGCACCCGGGCCACCAGCGCCTCGTACTCCTCCCAATACCCGCGGAACGTCATCTGATCGACGGATTTGATGTTGGGAACGAGCAGGGTCCGGCCGCCACCCTTCTTGGGCATGTCCATGGCAAGGCCGAGGTTGATGTTCTTGAAGGCCACCCGGTGCGGTTTGCCGTCGATCTCCCGATATGATGCACTCATCGACGGGTAGTCGAGGAGTGCCCGCACCACGGCCCAGCCGATCAGGTGCGTGAAGCTCACCTTGCCGCCCTCACCGCGTCGCTGCAGCTGGTTGTTCAGGATCCTGCGGTTGACCTCGAGCAGCTTCGCCGGGAATGTCCGAACCGAGGTGGCGGTGGGGAGGTCCTTGCTCTCCTCCATCCGATCCACGATGACGGCAGCCGCACCGCGCAGCGCTTGTTCCTCCTCGTTGGGGTCGACGACGCGTTCAACGACGAGTTCAGGTTCCGGCTCGGGCTCTGCGGGACGCGCTTCCTGCGCAGCCTCCGCCGGCACCTTTGCGGCCGCCACCGGAGCGTCCGGTCGGTGTGTCTCCCGAGCGAAGTAGTCACGCCAGTGCTCGCTGACCGACTGCGGATCGCGTTCGTATCGCTCGCGCATGTCCTCGACGAGCCAGGTGTTGGATCCGAAGTCATCGGTGGGGGCAGAAGACGCATCGTGCTGCATCCGCCCATGGTAGGTGATCCCACATCATGGACTCCTGGTGGTCAGGGCCACCCCCTACCCCAGACTGCGCTTCGCTCCGTCTGCGGTACCTTCCCCCGCAAGCGGGGGACTATTCCCGTGCGGATGGTCCCCCACGGAGTGGGGGAAGGTACCGCCGCCGTGGGCGGGGGTGGGGGGGTGGCCCTGGCTGTCCCCCGGCTGCGCGTTGCGTTGTTTGCGGTGCTTTCCGGTGCAGGCGGGGGACCGTTTTGTGCGAGGGTGGCGGGGCGGATGGTCCCCCACGGAGTGGGGGAAGGTACCGCCGCCGTGGGCGGGGGTAGGGGGTCAGGGCTCTACCACGAGGATCTCGTTGGGGGTGACAGCGTCCACCACGGCTGTCGACCCGTCGGGCCACGTCACTTCGAGCGAGATGACGTCAGCATCGCCGAGGCCGAAGTGCAGCCGGGGATCGTGAGATGACAAGTAACTGCTGCCGGCGTGGATCTCCCGCACCATCTCCACACCGCCGTCGAGCGTCACCCGGACCGTGGTACCCGGTGCGGCCGGGTGGGGGGCGACGACGAGCCATTCGCTGTGGCGGCCCTCGTTGCGCAGCAGCACCGCCGGACCGGCGATCTGGTTGATGGCGACGTCGAGGTCTCCGTCGTTGTCGAAGTCGGCCACGGCGGCGCCGCGGGACAGCCTTGGCCCGACGGTTTCGAGTCCGGTGCGTGCGGTCCAGTCGCGGAGCTGCCCGACGTCACCCTCGGCGGTGAGGTTGCCGAACAGTCGCACCAGCTCCGGGTCCGTGGCGAGGTCGGTGACCGGCACCCTCCCGTTGGCTACGAGGAGATCGAGATCGGTGTCGTGGTCGAAGTCCGCCCACGCCGTTCCCCACCCTGTCTCGCCGTTGCCGAGGCCCACGAACCCGATGCGGTCCGTGCTGTAGCGGAAGGCCAGGTCCTGCACGCCTGCGCTCCGCCGGTAGATGGCATGCAACTCGGCTTCCCAGTTGGTGACCATCAGATCGGCGCCCCCGTCGCCGTCGAAGTCGCCGCCGGCGACTCCCATCCCGCTGCCCGAGTCGCCAACTGCAGCTTCCCTCGTGACGTCGACGAACATCTCCGTCGTGCCCGGACGGTTCTCGTAGAGGTTGTTGGGCTGGCCGTCGTTGGCGACGTAGAGGTCGAGGTCGCCGTCGGCGTCGAGGTCGCTGAGCAGCGCCCCGAGCGTTCGATCGTCACGCAGGAGCGGAGTCGCTGCGATCACGTCGGAGAACGTGCCGTCGCCGTTGTTCAGGAACAGGTGGTTGCCGATACCGATGTAGTCCTGGGGAAACGCACCGCTTGGCCTCTCGATCTTGAGCTCGAGATCGATGTAGCTCCCGACGAACAAGTCGATCAGCCCGTCCCCGTCGACGTCGCCGGCCGTGGCTGCCGTGCTCCACTCCGGAGCGGTGACGCCGGCCGCGGCGGTGGCGTCGGTGAAGCGACCCTCGCCGTCGTTGAGGAGTAGCGCATTGGGTCCGTCGGCCGTGACGTACAAGTCGACGTCGCCATCTGCGTCGAGGTCGGCAGCGAGGCAGCCGTTGCCGCGTACGGCGAGGTCGGCACCCGAACCGTCGCTCACGTCGATGAAGGCTCCGCCGTCGTTTCGGTACAGCGCATTGCGGGGCAGACCGCCCTGTTCTTCCCAACTTGCCGCTTCGGCCGTGGCGTGCGAGTTCACCAGATAGAGATCGACGTCTCCGTCTTCCTCGAGATCGAGCCAGCACACCCCGCCGCCCATCATGGCGACCGGGTCCTCGCTCAACGTGTCGGCAAAGGCGCCGTGCCTGAAGTCGACACCGACGTCTGCGGCGACGTCGGTGAACGTCCACGGCCGCGGCGCTGCGTCCGTCGCCGAGGGCTGCTCGCTTTCTTCACGATCGAGGGTGATCCGCAGCACGCGGCCGTTGAACACCTCGGTCACGTACAACGATCCGTCTGGTGCGGCCAGAACGGCGCCTGGGTTGTCCAGCCCGTCGACGACGGTCTCCAGTTCGCCACCGACGAGCCTGCTGAGCCGGCCGGACCCGGTCTCATATCCCGACCCGCTGAAGCAGGACGCGTCGGGATCGAACGTTGCAAACTCGAGCACCCAGATCGTGCCGGCAGCATCGACGGTCACGTCGATCGGCATGGTCAACCCGTCGGCCACGATGCGCTCGCCTCTGTCGCCGTCGATGGCCACGAGCCGTCCGGCTTCGTTGGGGTAGGGACAACCGCCGAACAGCGTCACCAAGTACTCATCGCCGAGGCGCACGATGCCGGTCGGGACCGGGTCGATCTGGAGGCTGTCGTTGGCTGGATCGCGCAGCGGGCCGAAGCGGTGGAGGAACTCCGTGCGGCCGTCCGGGGTTTCGATCGCAACACCGTTGCCGCTCGCATCGGTGACGACGGGCCGGCCATCGGCGGCGAAGGTGATGTCGAACGGGTTCACCAACTGGACCCGGTTGAGCGGCTGCATGACCGCGTCGAGATCGCCCGGCCCCAGCAACGCACCGGCGTCGACCGCCTTCAGCGACGGCGGCGGGAACGTGAGCAACCCACCAGCACCGAAGTGGGCGGTGTAGACCGTGGCGCCGTCCGGGCTCACCCCAACCAATGGCGCACCGGAAAGATCGCCGGAATCCCGTCCGCTAGGCAGTCCGCTGACGACGCGGTCGACACGGTCCGGTGTGATCAGGCTGACTCCTGCACTGGCGTCGTCGGCCCCGGTCCCTTCCTCAGCCACCAGCAGGTTCCCGTCGGGGAGCATGGCGAGACCGAGCGGGTTGATCAGGCCTTCGGCGACCACCTCGGTCACGGCGTCAGCCGTTTCGCTCGATTCGCCGCAACCGGCCGCGATCAGAACCGACGCCAGGAGCCAGGGCCACAACTGCCCGCGCATCAGCGGTCGGGGGCGAGGTCCGGTCGATCCGTGATGATGCCGTCCACGCCGAGGTCGATGAGCTGTTGCATCTCGGCAGGATCATTGACGGTCCACGGGATCACCGCCAATCCGGCAGCGTGGGCGCTGCCGAGCGTGTCGGCGTCGACGCTGCGCCAATCGGGAGACCAGATCGTCGCTCCTTCGAGTACGAGCTGGGCGAAATCAGGGATGACATCGCGGCGGGTGAGCGCCGCCAGCCGGATGTCGGCGTCGATGTCGCGGATGGCCCAAAGCGAGCGGTGATCGAAGCTCTGGACGATGGTTCGGTCGTGGGTCTGGGCCCGGTCGACCGCAGCGAGCAGCCCCTGTTCGAACGGGCCCGCCGCCTCGCCGTCGAACCCGTCTCCGATGCCGCTGGGATCCTCTGGGTTGCGTTTCGTTTCGATGTTGAACTCGACGGTGGCCGCGTTGGCGCGTTGCGTGTCCGACTTCAGCTCGCTTCCGGCATACGCCGCGACGAAGGCGAACACCTCGTCGAGCGTCGGGATGTAGTAGTCCTCGACGGCGAGCTGCCCCGCCTCGGCCCGCTGTTCGGGGAAGCGCCCCGAATCAGGATTGCGGTCGCAGCGGTAGGCGGCGAGCTGTGCCGCCGACAGGCTGCTGATGCGGAGTGCGTCTTCGGGGGTTCCCGGATCGTCGGGGTCGGGTGCGGCGACCGCCGCCGCCGGGTCGAGCCCGCATTTGTCGCCGTCGATCACGGGGTCGTGCCAGACGACCACGATCTCATCGGCGGTGAAATGCAGATCCATCTCGAGGGTGTCGACTTCCAGGTCGAGGGCGGCTTCGAAGGCCGGCAGCGTGTTCTCCGGGCGCAGTCCCCGTGCGCCGCGATGGCCCTGCAGGTCGTAGCCGGCGCTCGCCAGAGCCTCGTCCGGCTCGTCAGCCTCGGGCGCGTTCGAGTCGTCGCCGCCGCATGCCGCCAGCATGGTTGTGGCGAGAAGCAGCGCGCCAAGCGAAAGGATCGGCCGGCGGGTCGATGACCCGCCGGCCGATGGTGTCGTCACGTCGGTAGCCTCAGCCGCCGAAGAACTCGTTGTAGTCCGACAACGCCTGGTTGGCGCGTTCGGCCGCTTCATCGAGCGCCTCTTGTGGCGTGGCGCCTGCATCGAGCACGGCGCTGTACGCCTCGACGATGATCCGGCGAATCTCCGGGAACGGACCTGCACGTCCACCGAGCACGGCGTAGTTCACCGAGCCGTCGGCGTTCACCGTATTCGTCGTGGCGAGCTGGTCGATCGCCGTCACGAAGTTCGGGTTCTCGTCCCAGAAGGCGGCGAGCTCGGCGGGCGGGCTGGTCTGCAGCTCGGCCAGCACGGGGAAGTACCCGGTCCCGGTGTGCCACGTGACCTGCGGATCCGCCGTGGTCATGAACCGCATGAAGTCCCATGCCGCCGCGTTGACGGCAGCGTCGCCGGAATCGATGAGCCACAAGGCTGCCCCGCCGATCACGACGCCGTTGCGGTCGCTGGAATCCGAGTGCGGGATGAACGCCGTCTTGACTTCGAAGTCTGCGTTGTCCTGGAACCCGCGAGCTCCGGACGTCGAGTCGAAGATCATGGCGGCTTCACCGGCGAAGAACACGCTGTCGGTGTCCGACCACGTGTTACCCAAGTTGGGGGCTTGACCGTTGGCGATGAGCCCGGTGAGGAAGTCGAACACCTCGGCGCCCTGCCCCTGGTTGAACGCGACCTCGGTTGCCCGGGCGGTGCGGCCATTGTCGTTGTTGAAGTACAGCCCGCCGCTGTTGGCCAGGATCTGCTCGAAGTACCAACCAACGGTTCCGAACGTCACGCAGAAGTCCACGCCGGATGCCTGGATCGCATCACAGGTAGCCTTGAAGTCGCTGAAGTTCCAGTCCGAGGCCGGTGCATCGAGACCCGCGGCCTCGAACATCTCGGCGTTGTAATACACGATCGGAGTCGACGAGTTGAAGGCGAGCGCCACCATGCCCGTCTCATCCGAGTAGTAGTCACGCGGGGCTGCGAGGAACGCATCCGCCTCTCCGGCATCCATCAGCTCGTGGGCCGCCACGAGGCGGCCGGTGTCGAACATCGTCTGCGCGGCGAGGTCGAAGTTCTGCACGATGTTCGGCTCTGTGCCTGCCTCGAAGGCGGCCAGCAGCGCGTTGTACGTGTCGTCGTACGAACCCTGGAACGTGGCGTTCACGACCACCTGATCCTGGCTGGCGTTGTAGGCATCGACGAGCTCGTCGACAACTGCGCCGAGATCGTCTGCCATGGCGTGCCAGAACTCGACGGTGACGACCTCTTCGGACGTCGCTTCGGTGTCGTCGGTCGCTTCGGTGTCGTCCGAGGCTGCAGTGTCTTCGGTTGCTGTGGTTTCGTCCGTTCCGCCGTCGTCGCCCGCGTCGTCGTCATCGCCGCCACATGCAGCGACGATGAGCGCAAACGCAAACAGCAACGCCAGGACCTTCATCGTTGGTTTCATGAACCGCCTTCCTTCTCTCTCTTCTTTGTCATGGCGATGTCTTCATCCCTTCAATCCCGACATCGCAATGCCTTTGACCAGTTGCTTCTGCGCAACCAGGAACACCAGCAGCGTGGGGAGCATGACGATCGTGGCCCCAGCCATGATCGCCCCCCAGTCCGTCGCTCGCTCCTGATTGACGAGGAAGAATCGGATCCCGATCTGGGCAGTCCGCATGGACTCCTCGTTGGTGATCACGAGCGGCCACAGGTACTGATTCCACGCGCCGAGAAACGAAAAGATGGTGAGGGCTGCAATCGCTCCCTTGCTGAGCGGCACGACGACCTTCCACAGGTAGTACCAGTCGGTGGCGCCATCGATCTTGGCGGCGTCGTACAGATCGCGAGGCAACGCCATGAAGAACTGCCGCAGCATGAACACCCCGAACGCACTGGCGAGGAAGGGGATGACGAGGCCCTGGTACGTGTTCGCCCAGCCGAGATTGCTGATCAACACGAAGTTGGGGATGAACGTCAGCTCGAACGGCACCATCAAGCTGCCCAGCACCACGGCGAACATGAGGTTCCGGCCCGGGAATCGGAACATCGCAAAGGCGTAGGCCGCCAGGATGCTGAAGAGCACCTGGGCGATCGTGATCAACCCGGTCTGAATGAAGCTGTTGACCATGAAGCGGCCGAAGGGGGTTGCGGTCCATGCCGTCACGAAGTTGTCGAACGTCCACGGCGGAGACCATACCGAGTTCGGGTCGCGGAGAATCTCACTCAACGACGTGACGCTCGTGAAGAGCGCCACGACGATCGGCAGGGCGACGAGCGCTCCGATCGCGAACAACGAGATCTGGATCGGCAGTTCGCCGCGGCGACGCGGCGCCGCCACCTTCTTTTCGTTCGTCTCGACCAGGACGTCGACGGCTTCGGGTTCGAACGCGGTCATCCGTAATGCACCCGCTTCCGGAAACCGCGGAACTGAATGAAGGAGACGGCGATGACCATGATGGCGAGGAGGAAGGCCTGAGCCGACGCCAAGCCACGGAATCGTGTGCCCACGAAACCGTCGACGAAGACCGAGTAGACCAGGTTCTCGGTGGCTTGGCCGGGTCCACCCTGCGTGAGGATGTCGATCTCTCCAAACGCCTGGAAGCTGATGATGACGTTGATCACCACGAGGAACAGCAGGGTCGGAGACAAGAGCGGCAGCGTGATGTAGCGGATGCGGTGCCAAGCGCTGGCACCGTCAACCTTGGCTGCCTCGTAGTAGACGTCGTCGATCTGTTGGAGTCCGGCCAGCGCGATGATCACGTTGAAGCCGAGCTGCCGCCAGACGACGGCGACGGTGACTGCAAACAGCGCAGTGCTGCGCGAAGTCAGCCAGTCGGGGCCGTCGATCCCGATCGCACCGAGCCAGGTGTTGATGTGTCCGACCACTGGGTTGTAGAGCCAGCGAAACAGCACGCCCGCGATGGCGCTGCTGATGACGACGGGGACGAAGACCAGCATGCGGTGCGCCCAGGCCAATCGGCGGACCGGGTAGGACAAGAGGAGTGCGATACCGACGGCGAGGGCGATGCCGATCGGCACGGTGCCGATCATGAAGAACACCGACACCAGCACGTTGTTCCAGAACTCGCTGCTTTGGAGCAGGCGGGTGTAGTGCTCGAAACCAACGAAGATCTCGGCGCTCCCAAAGGGCGCGACCCGATTGAGGCTCAGCCGGAACGACTCGATGATCGGGAAGTAGACGAATACGAGCAGGACGATGAGGGTTGGGGCCAGGTACAGATAGGCCTTCATGCCGCCCTGTTTGACGCCGCGGAGCTTCCGCTTGCGGCGCGGTTCGGCGTCGGTCGTGGCTTCGGCCGCCCGTGTGGCCATCATTCTCCCTTGCGGCAGTTCGTCCATCTGCAGGCGCAGCGGTCGGCTGTGGGCATGAAGCTAGCCAAAGCGCCCGAGGGCTGCCATTCAATTGCCTGTGCGGTGCGTTCTCGCGAGCACCACAGCAGGCTCGCCCGGCCGAAGCGGACAACGTGAGTGGCACGCACGACACGACGGTGCCGGCGGGGATGATCCTCCACGAGGCCCCCCTCTTCCTCAGAGGCTGAGTGCCGCCTCGAGGGCGATCTCGATCATGTCGTTGAACGTCGACTGCCGCTCGTCGGAGGACGTTGCCTCGCCGGTCCGGACGTGGTCGCTCACCGTGAGGATCGCCAGTGCCTGCGCCCCGTATTCGGCGGCGACGCCGTACAGACCGGCGGCCTCCATTTCGACGGCCATAACACCCATCTTCTCCATCGTGTCGAAGAGACTGAAGTCAGGGTGATAGAAGAGGTCGGCGGAGAACACGTTGCCGACGCGAACGGTCTTGCCCTTCGCCTCCGCCGCATCGACTGCCGCCCGCAGGAGTTGGTAGTCGGCGATTGCGGCGAAGTCGAGGTTGCGGAACCGCGCCCGGTTGACCCCGGAGTCGGTGCACGCCCCCATGGCGATGATGACATCGCGTATACCCACGTCGCTACCGATGCCGCCGCAGCTCCCGACCCGGATGAGCTTCTTCACCCCGTACTCGGTGATGAGCTCCTTGGCGTAGATCGATGCCGACGGGATTCCCATGCCCGTGCCCATGGCCGAGACCCGCTGCCCCTGGTACGTGCCGGTGAAGCCGAACATGTTTCGCACGGCGGTGACCTGTTGGACATCCTCGAGGAACGTATCGGCGATGTGCTGCGCCCGCAGCGGATCCCCCGGCAACAGAATGATTTCGGCGAAATCACCAGGCTCGGCAGAGATATGAGGAGTGGGCATGGGTGATGTCCGTTCTGTTGGTCGAGACCGCAACGCTAGTGAGGGGGAGTCTGAGGTAGGAGACCTCGAACTCGGCCCCAAGCCCGCTCGGGGCCGAAATCACTCTTTCACATACGGTGTGTAGTCGCTGGGCGGGCGGCTGCGGCCGACGAGACCGGCCACGACCACGATGGTCACGAGGTACGGCGCCATTGCAAGGAACTCCGATGGGATGGGCGTGTTGAGGATGCCGAGCTTCACCTGGAGTGAGTCGGCGAAACCAAACACGAGTGCCGCGGCGAGGGCACCGACCGGGTGCCAGCGTCCGAAGATCATGGCGGCGAGACCGATGAATCCACGGCCGAGGGTCATGTTCTCGTCGAAGCGGCCCACTGAGCCGATCGTGAAGTACGCACCACCGAATCCGGCCACGAGCCCACCGAGCAGCACGTTCAGGTACTTCATCGAGTAGACGTTGATGCCGACGGTGTCCGCGGCGCGGGGCTTCTCGCCGACCGCCCGGGTGTGCAGTCCCCAACGGGTGCGGAAGAGGCCGAACGTCGTGCTGATGACGAGCACGTACATGGCGTAGACGAAGATGTTCTGGTCGAACAGCACAGGCCCGATGATCGGGATGTCCGAGAGCAGCGGGATGCCGAGTGGCGCCATGATGGGCGCGTCGTTGAGCTGGGGGTTCTCGACGAGGATCTGGGACGTGTAG
>DATHZQ010000091.1:0-152281 GCA_035458525.1 Acidimicrobiia bacterium | reverse complement strand
CGCCGTCCCGATGAGCTATCACTTCGGCGACGGCACCTTCTGGATGGTGACGTCACCCGAGTCGCTGCACGGCCGCCTGATGGTGCGGCGCGGGCGGGCAACGATGACGGTCCAGTTCGAGAGGTGCGATGGGCGCAGCGTTCATCAGTGGTACGTGATGGCAGAGGGGCCGGTTCGGTTCACGGACGTTGATCCGTTGCCGCATGTGCGCAGGATTCTCGCCAAGGATCGCGGCGCTGCTCATGTCGATGAGTGGACGGCCGCCGCTCCGGCGCCGGGGTTCCTCGTCGCAGTGCTGGAACCAGAGCGGCTGTCCGGATACGAGTTCTACGAGTCGCTCGACGCCCCGGCCGACCCAATGTCCTCCGCCGAGTGACTCAGGGACCCTGGTACTCGAACACCTGGTCGACGCTCTTGTCGAACACCCGAGCGATCTGGAACGCCAGGCTGAGCGACGGAACGTAGCGGCCCTTCTCGAGCACCACGATGGTCTGACGCGTGCAGCCGACCTGATCCGCCAGCTCCTGCTGGGTCATCTCGCCGCTCTCGAATCGGAGCCGGCGGATCTGATTGCTGATGAGCGCCTTAGGCATCGACCATCGGCCCCCGCCGGTAGCCGAGGACGATGCCCAACGACCGGCCAAACGCGCCGAGGATGAACGTGCTCCAGAAGATCAGCTGCAGATAGCCGATCGGCACGGCACCCTCGTCCCCGTAGACCTCGGTCAAGACCACCGTCCACAGGACGAGGGAGAGAATGACCACGACGGACTCGACGCTGAACGACCTCGCCAGGATGTCTCGGTCTCGCTCGTCGATCACCGCGCCACCCTGCGGACGGCTGACGACACGCCACACCGCCGCCCAGACGGCGATGCCCACGAGGAGCAGGATCGTGAAGATCCGTCGTGACGCGTCGTTCTCGTAGAGCCGAGCCGCACCGTTGGTCGCAGCCAACACAACCATGCCGGCCCCCACAGCGCCGGTCACCCAGAGTCCCGTCCAACCGAGGCGTTCGAGCGGAGTTGTCGGCAGGTCGCCGCGGTCCGGCTGAGGACGCCAGGCGGCTGCGAACCGGAACAGACCGATCATCACCGCTGCGGCCCCCACGATTCCGGTGATGATCCACATGATGAGCATGGTGACTCCTGTCGCATTATTCATACTTTGTGTAAAGTAATTCTTACATCAACGGGATCAGTTCACCAGGGCCGTTCGGCTCTGTGGGGCCGGGACCGGCCAGGCCGGACGCTACAGGTCGCCGGCGACTCGGTAGAAGGCGTCCGTCCACTCGCTGAGTGGAATGCCGAACCTCGTGCCGTTGCGCACGATGATCACGTCATTGGCCGGGGAGATGTAGATGATCTGGCCGTGGTCGCCCTCGGCAGCGATGTCGGGTGGCCCGTCGCCACGCAGCTTTCCGTACCACATGTACTTGTAGTAGCCGCTGCCGCCGTTGTAGATGTCGGGACCAAAACTCGCGGCGTAGTAGGAGGGGGTGTGGGTGGCCGGATCCAGCGACGTCGACTCGGCGACCCAGTCAGCGCTGATCACTCGCGTGCCGTCCCAGTTGCCGTCGTTGAGGATGAGCCGGCCGAGCTTTGCGTAGTCGATCGCCCGCGCATTGAGCCCCGCCTCCATCTTCTCGAATCCGCTGTTCGTGCTGTCGAGCGCCCATGCCCCGTCGTATTCCATGCCCAGGGGATCCCACAGCCGCGTCTGCGTGAACTCAGTGACAGATACATCCGTTGCTCGCTCCAGGATCATTCCCAGGAGCTGCGGGTGATATTTGTTGTAGAGGAAGTAGCCACCCGGTGGATCCACGATGTGCGTGTTGTTGAGCGAGATCTCTCGCTGGTCCGGGTAGTAGGTGGTCAACGGGTCGTCGCCGTTGAACAGCCACCAGCGGAGCTCCTGGAAGTCGAGACCCCCGGCCATGAGGAGCAGATCGCGTATCGTGATCCGCCTGAACGCCTCGTCCCGTTCGAGCAGTTCGGGGAGGTAGTCCGTGATCGGATCGTCGACGGCGATGTGGCCCTCGTCGATCGCAATGCCGACGAGGGTGGACACGAAGGACTTCGCCACCGAGAACGAGGTCAGCATGGACCCTCGCTCGGACCCGTTGAAGTACTGCTCGTAGACGATTCGGTCTCCTTTGATGACGATGAATGCCTGGGTGCCGGCGCCTGCAAGAAACGCGTCGAAGTCGGCAACGTCCAAGGCGGATTCGAATGCGGCCCGGACCACGTCCTCAGCCGGCTCGAGCGTGAACTCGAACGGGGTGGGCGAGGCGCGCAACCGGCGCGACGGGAACCCGTTGAGGTAGTCGCCGATGTCGGACTCGCCCCAGGCGAGCACTCGCACCACGTACTGGGGCGAGTACACGATGGCGCCGGCGGCCAACCAGACCGCTGCCACAGCTGCGAGGGTTCCAACGATGATGCCAAGTCGTTTCCCCCACCTGGCCACCCGCCCCCCACGGCCAGGATCGGCAGCTTTCGGACTGGTCATGGCAACCTCATCGACGACCGAGCAACGCCGTTTCCGACGCTAATGGGTGCGGATCGGTTTCGTGTCCGCGAGGCTGGTCTCGAGCCGCTGGCAGGTCGTCACTGTCCGATGCTGGGCCGTTGAGTCCTATCGCTGGAGCGTGCCCCGGCTGGTGGTTGGCTGACCTGAACGGCTGGTGGGATGACGTGCCGGCACGAGCACCACGCCATTAGCGGGCCGCGGGTCGCCACGGGCTCATGGTTTGTCGAAAGGAGACGGGATGCGGGTGTTCGTGGGTCATGATTGGGCGTTTCTCGCCCTCGGTTGTCCATCCACCGAGCAGCCAGCGAATCCTTTCCCGTGCGCTGAGCTCGCCGACGGCGGCGGGCATGGCGTCGTCGTTCAGCATCGCGCGCTGTATCGCGTCAGTGCACGTCCTATGTGAACGGCGACGCTGCGACGCTCTGAGAACATGTTGCCCTCACGCCGAGACCAACACTCCCGAGTCGCGTGTCGGGGAACCGAGCCGGCAGCAGTGTGGCGACCGACTCGTCACCACCGAGGCCACGTATTCGCCGTCTACCTCGTCCGAGGGTTGCGATTCGCTGCCCGGCGATTGAGGACGGGCGCCGGGAGCGCGGATTGGGCAGGCTGAATACGATCGGTGTGTGGAGCTCCTCGAGCGCGACCGGCAACTGCGTACCCTCGACGCTGCGCACACCTCGGCAGCGGCGGGTCGTGGCGCCGTCGTGTTCGTCGCCGGCGAGGCCGGCATCGGGAAGACGCGGCTCGTTACCGAATGGGCAAGCAGGATCGCGGCCTCGACGAGGATCGTGTGGGGGGCGTGCGACGACCTCATCACGCCCATGGTGTTGGGTCCGTTCCACGACATCGCTCGAGAACTCGGTGCCGACATCGAGAGCCTGCGGGTCGGTGAGCAGCGCGCCGCCGCCTACGCCTCGCTGCTCGACACGATGGCGGGAGGCTTGCGCCCCACCGTCGCCGTCATCGAGGACGTTCACTGGGCTGACGATGCCACGCTCGACTTGCTCAAGTACCTCGGCCGTCGGATCGGTCGGGTGTCTGCAGCGCTGGTTGTGACCTATCGCAGTGACGAAGTGGGCCGTGACCATCCTCTCCGCCAGGTGATGGGCGACGTGCCTACCGATGTGGTCAGCCGCATCGACTTGGCCCCGCTGAGCGGCGCGGCCGTGGCGCAGCTCGCCGGCTCTGTCGATCGCGGTGCCGAGGTGTTCAGCGTGACGGGCGGCAACCCGTTCCTGGTCACCGAATTCCTCGCTGCGCCGGGCGTCGAGGTCCCGGCCACGATCGCCGACGCCGTCTTCGCCCGCATGTCTCGCCTCGGTGACGAGGCGAGGCACATGGCCAAGTTGGTGGCGATCGTCCCGGGCCGGTGCGAGCGCTGGATGCTCGGGACCGTCGAAGAACCAATCGAAGAATGTGTGCGCCAGGGCTTGCTCGAGGTAGATCGGAGCTCCGTGTGGTTCCGTCACGAGCTCTCGCGTCGAGCAGTCGAGGACTCGCTTGCGTCGACAGAAGCCACGCGGCTCCATGCGACCGTGCTGACGGCTCTGGAGAAGGCCGGCGCCGACCCGGCTCGCCTGGTCCACCACGCCGAGCGGGCGGCAGACACATCGGCCCTCGTGCGGTTCGCTCCGGCGGCGGCCCGAAGTGCCCGGACCGCAGCCGCCCACCGCGAGGCCTCCTCGCACTATCGGCGGCTCCTTCCGCACCTCGACCGCTTCACACCACAGGAGCGAGTGGCGATTCTGTCCGAGTACACCGCCGAGTGCTACTACGTCGACGATCAGAACGCTGCGCTTCACGCAGCCGAACAGGCTCTCACGCTGTATCGGCGGTTGGGTGATCACCGCGGTGAGGGAGCCATGCTGCGCTGGATCTCCCGGGTGCACTGGTGGAGCGGCGAGCGTGAGGCGGCTCTGGGATCAGGGGAGCAGGCCGTCGCCGTGCTCGAGTCGATCCCACCAAGCAGTGCACTGGCGATGGCGTACAGCAATCTGGCCCAGCTCCACATGCTGGCGCACGAGGCGGAGCCGGCGGTCGCGTGGGCTCGAAAGGCAATCGACACGGCGCGTGCGGTCGGTGACCCTGGGGCGGAAGCGCATGCCCTCAACAATCTGGGAAGCGCCCGTATCCGCACCGGCGACGAGACGGGTTGGGTGCAGCTACGGCAGAGCCTCGACTTGTCGCTGGCCGAGGGTCTCGACGAGCATGCCGCTCGTGCGTTCAGCAACCTCGGGTGGACGTTGCTCGATGTCCGCGATTATCCGGCAGCGGCAGAGCTGCTCGAGAGGGGGATCGCATTCACCAGCAGTCGCGAGATCCACGGTGACCTCTATTACATGAGAGCCGAGCGAGCACGACTTCGGTTCGAAACCGGGGATTGGGCAGGCGCCGGGGAGGAGGCCCGCTGGGTGCTGGCTCGACCGAAGGCCCCGGGCATCACAACATTGCCGGCGTTGACCACCCTGGCCCGCGTCGCAACTCGACGGGGCGATGTGGACGCCGAGGATCTGCTGAGCGATGCGTGGGAACAGGCCGCGGCGACCGGCGAGTTGCAGCGCATGGGGCCGGTAGCCGTTGGTCGGGCGGAATTGGCATGGCTGGGGGGCGATGCGGCTGCGACGGCCGAAGCGATCGAGCCCGTGCTGGAGGCGGCCTGCGCCACCCCCCAACCTTGGGTGACCGACGAGATCCTGTTCTGGCAATGGCGATCCGGCCATGTCCTCGACGTCCCGGTGCAGGCCCAGCCGTTCCGGCGTCACGTTGACGGCGATTGGCGTGCCGCCGCCGAAGCGTGGGGCGAGCTCGGCTGCCCGTATGAGGAGGCGTGCGCACTCGCCGAAGGTGACGGCGAGTCGGCAATCGAGGCGCTCACGATTCTCGACGCTTTGGGTGCGCAACCGGCCGCCGCCCTCGTGCGGCAGAAGCTGCGCGAGCTCGGCGTGCGGCATGTGCCGCGAGGTCCCCGCCCGTCGACGCGCAAGCACCCTGCCGGCTTGACGACTCGGCAGCATCAAGTCCTCGAGCTCCTGGTGGCCGGCCTCCCCAATGCCGAGATCTCCGAGCGCCTCTACGTGTCGCCGAAGACCGTCGAGCATCATGTGTCGGCAATTCTCTCCAAACTCGGCGCCACGTCTCGCGGCGAGGCCGCCGCGCTCGCAACCGAACTCGGTCTCGTCCCCCATTCGATTTAGGGGTGGGCTCCCCCAACTTGGGGGTCTACCTCCGATGCGCCAGCTCGCTCCATTTCGTAGGTTGAGGCGAGAGCAAAGAGGAGCGGCGATGACCCCGATGAGCATGACGTATCACCACCACGTTGTGGAAGGCCTGTTGCGTGAAGCGGACACCGAGCGGAGGATGCGGCGCACCACCCGCACCTTCGAGGATCCACCACGGCGCAGGCGCGGATCTCTGGTCGCCGTGCGTACGGCGGCTCGCCAGGCCTGACCGGATGGGGCGGGGAGGTGCAGAGTGTTGGGCAGTGTGCTCGGTTCGCTCCAGGAGTTGCTGGCGATGTTCAGCGTGTCGACTGAGATGCTGGTCTTTGTCGCCGTCTTCACCACCGTTCTCTCGGCTCTGGTTCTGACCGGTCAAACGGCGCGATTCGGGTTGTGGTTCGAGGATTTCTCACACAGGTTCGGGGAATCGGGGGATTGAGCGGATCGGGACGTTCGGGCTCCCTCCAGTCCGCCCAGGGAGCATGATGAGATGCGAGAGAGGAGCCGAGCATGAAGCGGGTGATCGCGTTGATCTGTGCTGCGGCGATCGCGCTGGCAGCATGCGGAGGAGATTCTGACGACACCGCCGACGCGGAGCTGCCACCTCCCTCATCGACCACCACGGAACCGGTGACGCCGAGCACCACCACGACGACGAGCGAAACCGCCACAACAACGACGTCGACCACCAGCACCACCGTGCCAGGCGTCGCCGGGCAGCCTCACGACCTCTGGGTACCCCAGCCAGACGAGTCGGCTCGCGTCGGTGTGGTGGGCGTCCGTCACGACGACACCCTCAATGTTCGTTCCGGACCCGGGGTGTCGTTCGATGTCCTCGCCACCCTCGACCCGACGTTCGACCGGATAACCGGGACCGGGTCGGCCTGGCAGTTGCCATCGGGAGAGGTCTGGTGGCAGATCGATGTCGGTGTCGTGGGATGGGCCAACCAGCGCTTCATGTCACGGCTCGGCGAGGTCGACGACGTGACGTCGGTCATCGTGGATCGCGTGGGTGAGACCCCGCGAGCCGAGACCATGCTCGATCTGGGCCTCATCGCCGTCGACGCCTTCGCGGGGTTCGAGGTGGCGACGGTGGTCGTGTCGGAAGCACCGACGGTGGGAGACCTCGGCGAGATCACCCTCGACGTCGTCGGTGTCGGCGACGACTCGGTCGGCGGCTTCCGCCTCCACGTGTTCGGGCAGCCCACCCAAGGCGGGGAAGGGTTCTCGCTGATGGCCGTTGAAGCGACGAGTTTCTGCCAGCGCGGGGTCGACGACGGCAGATGCATCTGACCCGCCGGAGTGGATGCCAACCATCGTTTCCAGGGGCAAGGTCCAGACTCACGCGAAGCGCGGTCGCGCAGCGTTGTGTACCGGCTTGCGATCCTCAAGCGATGTGCGAGCGCAACGGGACCGTCAGCGGACGGACGATACGACCAGCCGTTCGTGGTGAGCCGCGGTCACGCCGAGGCGGCAGTCATCTCGACGTGACATCAGTGCAGTCACCTCGGTCAATGGGCGTGGACATCAGCAGAGATCGGCACAGACAGACGGTGCTGCGCGTCGCTGAGGATTCCGGGGGCTCCCGGCGCGGTGCGGAACGCTAGGCCACGCTCGCTCCCACGCGATCACGGCGCCCCTCAATCGGGTCCGTCCGCCAGGTCCAGGCACGTCCGATGATCGCCAACACGTCGAGGATCTCGACGGCGAAGAACCAGCTGTCGTCGAGGTCGCCGGGCGGCTTGGCGACCATCCCCGTGATGGCCACGATGGATACGGTGACATTGGCCCGACGGGCAGCGCTGGAAGCAGCACCCGGTTCAGCACGATCGTCCAGGTCATTCAGGCTCAGCACGATCCCGGATGCGAGCAACAGCCCGTCGGCAACCTCCATCGCCATGAGCTGTTCGATCCAACCCGGCCGCGCGAACTCGTGGATGTCTCGGAACAGCATGTTGAACAGCACGAAGATCCATGGTGATGACCGCAGCGCGCGGCGGTCGGTGCTGATGCGTTCTCCGGTAGTCGGTTTCACGGTGATCCTTCCCGAAGTTCGATGTGCACCGTGAGTTGTGTGAGCCAACGCTGGCATACGGTGCAAGTCGGGCGTACCGCGCGTTGAATCTCCTTGCCGACCGCCCCGCCGTATCCATCGCGTGACCGGGCTTGGCATCCGAGCCGCGACGCCGCCCATCGTCGAGGACCCCGCGATGGGCGGTACGCATAGAGTCGCAGCATGCCTCGAATCCCTGCGCCGCTGACCGTCGACCCGGAGCGGGTTGAGGCCGACTTCGCCTTCTACTCGATGCGTTCCGCGAGGTGTTGGAGGAGCTCGGCGCGGGTGTGGGGACTGTCTGGTGATCGCCCGCGTCGGTCAGCCGGCTGCTGCAGCCAAGCGTTCGTGCGGACCGCGTGTCGGGCTTTGACGTAGTCCGGACATAGAACAGGCAGCAGGTGAAGTGGTTCCGGGCGGTTGGAATGTGCTCGAGTGAGTCGCAGCGGTTTCAGGATCTCTACCTTGCGCACTACGCCGCGATCCTTGTCTACTGCCTTCGTCGTATGGGACACGAGGAGGCGCACGACGTGGTTTCCGAGGTATTCACCGTGGCGTGGCGACGGATCGCTGATGTGCCCGACGGCAACGGAACCTTGCCCTGGCTCTACGGAGTGGCATCGAGGCAGGTGTCCGATCAGCGCCGGTCTCAGCGCCGCCGAACCGCGTACGTTCAACCCTGAATGCGGATTTCGCCGCTCTCGTGCTCGAAGCCGCAGAGTCGTTCGCCGGCAGCTAGCCCGGCGCCGGTGTGCGCGCCGGTACCTTCGGACGAACCCGGCCGGACCCGTCGAGCGGCCGTCGTGAAATGAGCGGCTACCGTCCGACCCCGATGACCCGTCGCATCTTTCTCGATACAGAATGGACCGCAGCTCCCTGGTCATCTGAGTCCGAGTTGATGTGGATCGGTTTGGCCGACGAGGAGGGTCGTGTGTGGAGCGCGATCTCTGCCGACGCCGAGATCGACCCGGCGACCAACGACTTCATTGCGGGCGCCTTCTCCCTCATCAGTCCTGACGATCTGCGGCTGCCGGGCGAAGAGATCGCCTCGGGCGTCGTTGAGTTCTGCGGCGCAGTGGACGAGTTCTGGGCGTGGATCCCCACGCTCGAGCGCTTTGCGGACTGGTTTGGCCTCGGCGCCGATGCGGCGGACATCTATGCGAGGTACCGGGACTGGGATCTTCAGGTGTTGCGGTCCCTCGTGGACCCCTGGCCGGAGGGTTGGCCCACGCGGGTGCTCGACCTCAATGCTGCTGCAGTCGAGGCAGGCGTTGCGCTTCCACCCAGAGCGGCGAACCACCTCAATCCCGAAGTGCACGCCGCCTGGAATCGTGAGCTCTTCGCACGGATCCGCGAGGCGCATGCAGGCTGAGCAGCGATCGACGAGTTGCCGGTGAGCAGCATGGGTGTGGCGCCCCTCGGGGCGAGGTGGCCGTAGCATTGCTCCATGGCAAGAGTCTTTCTCAGTTACCGGCGGGCGGATGGCCGGTACGCGGTGGGTTGGATCGCTGAGCGGCTGCGCCAACTCGATGCCATCACCCAGCTGAGGACGACCTTCCAGGACGGCGAACTGCGGTGCGGCGACGACTTCCCGGCCGCTCTGGCCGAGGAGGTCGAGTCCTGCGATGTATTGGTGGCGGTCATTGGGCCCAACTGGCTGGGGCAACGGAGCGGTGGCTCGTCCAGGATCCTCGACCCGGCGGACTGGGTGGGGCGGGAGGTGAGAACGGCGCTGTCCATGAACAAGCGCATTCTTCCCGTGCTGGTGGGCGGGGCCGAGCCGCTGACGCGAGACGATCTCCCCGATGATCTCGCTGCCCTCCCTGACCTCCACTCCGTGCCCTTCAACGAGGAGGCAGACCTCGACATCATCGTCAGAGATCTGAAATCGCACCTCGATGAGATCGATCGCGAGCGCGCAAGGATCGGCGGTCTGGCAAAACCCATCGAGCTGGCGCCGTACTGGCCGGGGAAGACCGCCATCGCCCTTGCCGTGATCGCATTGGTCGCCGGAGGCTTTGCAGGCCTGGCGCTGGCGACCGCATTCCCCGGCAGCGATGCCCTGGCGGTGTCTTTCCAGCGCCACGACACGGTCTGGGTGGTGGCGGTGGTCGTTGAATTCGCACTGTGGAGCGGCCTTTCGGTGATCGGCCACCATTTCCTGTGGACCCATCTGGTGGGCCTGGGGCTCGTTCGCGTGCGGTGGCGGCCGGTCCTGGTCTCGTACGCGTTCATCCTGCTGCTTGCGGCCTGGATCGTCGGCGGTTTCTCCACGTCGCCGCCGCTGGCCTGGGGAGCCGCCCGTATGTGGAGCTTGCTGGTGGCGTTCGTCGTGCTGATGGGTCCTTGGATCCTCGCAACGCTGGGGGCAGCGTGGACGACGCCTGCAGTCGGCGAGCACGAGCTGGGCAGCCGCGCCCGCATCATCGGCGAGCTGGATCGGGTGAGCAAGGTTGCAGCAACAGTGCTCGGGCTGGCGATGCTCCCGCTCATCTTGATGGCGTCGGGATTCACTCAGGCGTTGACCTCCATGGACCCGCCGCAGGAGGACCGTTCGGCGGGGTTGGTCTTGGTGATCACCTGGGGACTCTTTCTCAGTGCGGTGACCATCGCGACGATGTTGTGGAGCAGGTTGCAGCTCCGCAACATGTCCACTGCCTTGAGTCAGGATCTGAAGGACATCACTCCTGAATTTCGCCACCATGCGGAGGCCCATCTGGTGACGCAGAGCTTCGATCACCAGCGGCGCTGGCTGTTCGTCTGGCTGCTCGCCCCGTTTGGCGTGGCACTCAGCGCCATCGTCTGGGTCTAGCTTCGCCGGACCTCGTCCTCCGCTACCTGGTCATCCCGGCACGGCATCCGCCGTGTCGCTACTCGGCTCGGGGCCAGGTGTACGCACGCCAGATGATCAGGGCGTTGAACAGCACGTAGAACACCCCCAAGTAGTACTCCCAGCCCTCGGTGGCGTCGACGAAGAACCCAACGTTGAACAGGAAGTAGACAGGGGCCACGATCAGGTTCGCCAGCCGCACGTGGGCGGGGCGGCCCACTAGACACAGCACGATCATCAGCGCCTGCACGATCGCCGTCGTGGGCGCAACGAAGAGGATGACCGTGTCATCGATCGGCTCGCCCATCTCCTGGAGGAGGGTGAGCATGTCCCCGAACGTCCACAGCATGAAGTGACCAACCCAGAACAGCGCCAACACGATCCGGACGTTCACCGTCGTGTCGACCAATTCCGATTCGGTCCGTTCCTTCACCTCCACGATGACCTCCGTGCGATCTCAGACTTCGAGTGGCCGTCCGCTCACTGCTGCCGGGTCGAGAATCGCAACGCAGCAGCGCCCCAACATCGCTCGCCACGCGCCGTTCCGCCCAGAGGCCTCCGGCCCATGAGCCTGTGCACAACGGCAGGCCGGGGCGGGGTCACGTCGTGAGCGCCGCCACCAGCTCTTCGTAGGCTCCTTCGGCAATGGTGCGCATCTCGTCGTCGCTGCGGTCTTGGATGGGGTGCTCGGTGAACACCCGAGCCGGATCGAAACCGAGCGCCTCCGATTGGAGGATGGCGGCGTAGACGAATTCGGCCGACGCGGCGAAGACTCCAGGAAGTCCGCGGCGTTCGAGATCACTGATGTCGTGCACACTGCACGACGTGCAGCTCCCTCAGTCGGCCAGTGCCTCGATCACCGCATGGCACTGGGTCGCAATCTCATGCCGAAGGTCAACCGGCGCCGGCTTGGCAAATGTCGGCTTGACGAATCGCAACACCCGAACGCCGTCCCGTTCCAGGAGCTCTTGGATCCGGTCGAGAAACACGTTGCCGCGGGGCTTGCTGATGTCGAGCAAGCCGATCGTCATGCCCTCGAGCGTTTCGAGCCGGGCGTTGCGCTCGCGCCTGCTGACCACGAGTTCGGCGGTTGGATCGAGCACGGTCACGCCCATGGGCTGACTTCCTTCGTGACGGTATGGCTTCCTTTGTCTCCGGCGACCCAGCCGCCGATGACCGCTGAGAACAATCCGGCTCGGCCGCCGGCATGGACGACGTGCAGCCCGTCTGGTCGAAACTTGGCAACGCCTCCGGGTCCGGCGTCTCCAGCGGCGCCGTCGCCCTCTCCGGCGATGCCCCACAATCCCTCGGCCGGCTGGCAGGTCGCCTCGAGAATGCGCGAGACCGTCCGCTCCTTCGACCAACCGGCCGCAGCGAACCTCGAGGCGTGCTCCGGGGAGATGACCAACATGGCGTCGGTGGCCATCACCAGACGCGGATGGTTGGTGCCGATCAGCGCCGAACCGAGACTGGCGGCGAGCGCCTCGGGCGTCCGGCTCACCTGATCTACCACGATACGGGGGCTCTCACCGGGAAACAGCGTCACCGTGCTGGCTCTCGGACCGAAACCGCGACTCTGGGAGAACGACGGCCACGGTGAGCCCTCCTCGTCCTCGGCGAAGCAGAATCCCACTTTGCCGGGATTGCCCAGTGTCGATCGATCGATTCCACCTGGTTCGCCTCCGCCCACGTTGCGGACCACGAGCTGCAACGCCCGCCCGATCGTGCTGTTGGCGCGATTCCCCTGACCCAGCACGTTGACGCCCGAGTTCATGCCGATGGCGTTCCGGATCGGCCCATTGACCAGCACCACCGGACCAACCGACATGGTCGTGCAGAGCAGACCGTGCATGTTGAACGCATCGGTGCAGGCCGTTGCGACCGCGGCCAGGACAACCGGCAGATACTCGGGCTTGCACCCCGCCATGACGGCGTTCACGGCCACCTTCTCCACAGTGCATTCCACGAGGTTCGGCGGAACGATCGCAACGACGTCCTGCCGGTCGCGGGCCGTGCCGCGCAACATGCGGGCGACGCGCTCGGTAGTCGGCTCGACGAGCGGAAGGCCATCGCTCCATCCTCGGTCGTGCATCGCTTCCATCGGGTCCTCGGCGGAGGCGAACTCGACCCGGCGGCTCGCAAACCCGTCGCCGTACTGCGCCTCGAGGCCGGCGGCACGATCCGGGTCGGCGCTCAGCGACCCGCACCCGGGCCGGTGTTCGGGCAGTCCTGCGCCGAGGTCGGCGACGCTCGTGAACGCGGTCCACTGCTCGCGTGACCAACCGACGATGCGATCGGCCTCCCTGCCCTCTTCCACTCGGAGGATGGTCGGTACCGTCTCGATCCCGTTCCGCCAGCTGGCTTCCAGCCCGGTGTCGTCGTGCAGCGCAGCGATGCCTCGTGGGAACGTCGGGTCGTCCTGGGTGTAAACCGCATTGAGGATCCCCGCATCTGCCAATTCACCGAGAACCGGCTCTACGAGGGCACACGTCGGGCAGTCCCGCTTCACGAAAGCAACCAACCCGTCGGGGAGCGTCATGTCTGGATGATACGGGAGTGGACCCGGCGGCGGCGGGCCTGAACGTGGACCGTTGGAGCTAGCTCGGTGCCGATTCCTCGTCGGTGGAGGCCGTCTCCTCCGTCGGCTCGAGGACGACGACGGCGGTTTCGCCGGATCGCCGTGCCGCATAGGCGTCGAGGTTGTCGTCGATCGTGCGCCAGCGGCTCCACAAACGGGCGCGCTCCTCGCCGGCTGCAGCCCTGCCCCGCACCGTGCGTCGTCCGTCGGCGAGATCGACGGTGGCAATCGGATTGGCCTGCAGATTCAGCCACCATGCCGGTTCGCCGTCCGACCAACCGTTCATCGCCATCGTGACCAGGTTGGGGCCGTCCTCGAAGTAGCCGACCATGACGCTGCGCTCCTGCCCCGATCGGCGACCCGTGGTGGTCAGCCGAGCGGTTCCCCACTTGCCAGGCTTGGGGCGCCACAAGCCGAGGCGGCCTCCGGTGATGCGATAGATGGCGCGGTGCGTCGACCAGGCGAGTCGTACGAACCACCGCGGGGGTACCCGTGCCGGTTTCTGTTCCTGTGTCATCGAGTCTCCTGACGACGCGTTGCCGACTCACAGCATGATCTGGGAACCGATCTCGGCACCAGGGCCGACGGACCTGTGCGAAGCCAACGGAATCCCCGCGAGACAGCCAACCTCGCCGGCGTCCGATCACGTCGCGTGATCCTTTCACCATCTGGCCGGTATTGCGAGCTTCCCGGAGGCTCTGCCGGCGACCACTCAATCCGTCCTGCGGCCCGCCTCCGACCTCGACAGGATCTCTCCGCCCATCAGAAGCAGCTCGGCTCGGCGACAAGATCTCATCCAGCGGGGCGCTCGGCACCGTTGAACTCGTGACACCGTCGAAGGGCAGGTCGTGGATTCACGTATGCGTTTCAACCAATCAACTCTCCGGCCGGTGCTCTACCTCGTCACCTCCTACCCCGACGGGTTCGAGGGCGACATTGCCGCGTTGCTCCTCGACTCGAACGCCGAGACGACGGTGCAGCGCTCCGGCCCGGGCTTCTGGTCCGTTCTCGTCAGCTTGCTCCCGTTGCTGATCTTCGTTGGCCTTGTGGCGATGCTCGCCGGGGGTCGTGCCGCCGAGGAGCTGGTGTTCGGCGATCCCACGACGGGAGCCTCGAACGATCTCGAGAAGGCACCCGAGATCGCCCGTCAGATGGTCACGCGTTTCGGCATGACCGGGGCCCTGGGCTTCATGCGGCTGAGTGACGGAGAGCAAGGCTTGCTCGGCCAGTCGCTCGGCTCGCAGCAGTCGTACTCGGACGGGACGGCCTCTGCGATCGACGAGGAGGTGCGCCGCTTGCTCGACAACTCCCAGCGAGAGGCCGACACGATTCTCTCTGCCCACCGGAATGCGCTCGATGCAATGGCTGCAGAGCTGCTCGCGAACGAAACGCTCGACGCCGATGACATCGCCCGGCTGTTCTCCGACGTTCCGAAGTGGCGGCGGGAGGACGGAGGCAACGGGGTGCTCCACCGCGAGCCCGGGTCCGTGAATCGTGTGATTGCGGCCTAGCGACAACTGAGCCGGGTCGGGTAGCCTTCGTGCCATGACAGATCGAGCGACCTCACTGCAAGCGAGACGTCCCACCCCCAAGGACCTCTGGAGGTTGGTGCTTGCGATCATCGGCGTGGTCGCCGTCGTTCAGGAGCTGCGCAAGTCGCCGGAGCTGCGGACGTGGCACGGCAAGGTGGGCGGCTTCGTACCGTACGATTTCCGCTCTCCGACGGTCGACCGCTTCCGGCAGACGTACTGGAACCCGGACGGTCCGATCGTCTCGGGCAAGGCATGGGGAGTCGGATGGGCGCCCAACTTCGGCGCCATCAAGAAGCGCTTCAGCAGCTGACGCCTTGGGGCGCTTGCGGCAGCAGGTCCGCCTCCCGCTCGCCGCAGATCACACGGAGCCGGCGCGCCCAGGTGACGATCGTCGGCACCGGACGCACGGAGCTGCTCAGGCCCCGGGCCTGCCTACGGTGCGGTCATCATGACGGGAGAATCGCTGCCAGGTGCTTGGCTCGATCAACTCAGAACCGGTTTGCGCACCACGTGGATTCTCGCAAAGCGCACGGTTCACGACTCGGTCGACGACCGGGTGCCGGGGCTGGCGGCCGAGGTCTCGTTCTATCTTCTCTTGTCGCTCCCGCCTTTTCTTCTCGTCGGGCTGGGCGCCTTGGGCTATGTCGGCGACCTCTTTGGTCCCGACGCCGTGGTCACCGTTCAACAACAGATCATCAACGGTGCGGCCCGCGTCTTGACGGCCGAGACGGTGGATGACGTCGTGCGGCCGGCGGTCGAAGGCCTTTTGGCGCGGGGTCGGGCCGACATCTTGTCGCTCGGCGCCGTCCTGGCCTTGTGGTCCGGATCGCGCGCCCTGCGCGTCATCGTCCAGGCCATCACGATCGCCTACGACATGGAGGACCGGCGCACGTGGTGGCAGCATCGGCTCCTCGGCGTGGCGCTCACCGTGGCTGGCATTCTGACGTTGGCCATCCTGCTCCCGCTGCTCGTTGTAGGCCCCCGAGCCGGCGAGGCGTTCGCCGGCCGGTTTGGCTTGGAGCGAGCCTTCGAGGTTGCCTGGAGCGCGCTCTATTTTCCGGTGGTGGTGGTCCTTGGGCTGACCTTGCTCACGTGGGTCTATCACGTCGTGCCGCCGCACTCGACCCGCTGGCGGCGCGATCTCCCGGGTGCCGTCCTTGCGTTGTTGTTGTGGCTTGCCGGCAGCGCCGGCCTCCGGATCTATGCGACGCAGGTAGCCACCACCGAGTCGGCGTACGCCTACTTCGGCACGCCGCTGGTGCTGATGCTCTGGATCTACCTCACCGCAGTGACCTTCCTGGTCGGTGCCGAGTTCAACGCCGAGATCGAGAAGATGCATCCCTCTGCTCGCAGCGCATCGCAACGGAGCGACCCCGACCGGCGAGGAACCCGAACCCGGCGCGGTGTATCGTCCCGCCGCACGGGCCAACGCGACGAATAGGAGCGAGCATGGGCAACTACCTCGGCGACAAGCCGTACGACTTTGCCGTCGTCGTCTTCGACGGCGAGAACACGGCGGACGAGGCCTTCGAGATGATGAAGGCCAGGGAAGAGCGCACCGGCATGACGGTGCACGACGCCGCAGTCTTCAATCGCACGGAGAAGGGCAAGATCAAGCTCCACAACAAGGGCTTTGTCGCCGGCTGGAAGGGCGGCACGATCGGGCTCGGTGTTGGTCTGCTGCTGGGCGGGCCGGTGGGAGGAGCTCTCGTTGGTTCGTTGATCGGGTTTGGCCGGGGGAGTGAGCGCCGCGACTTGCGCCGCCTCGTCAACGAGCGGCTCGGGCTGCATCAGTCGGCCCTCGCCATCGTCGTCGAGAACGGCAACCGCGAGGAGATCGAAGGCGCACTACGGAAGATGGGCGGCGAAGCCATCTACGCCGAGCTCCAGGGCGAGACGCTGGTCAAGCTCGAAGAGCTGGCGGCCGACGATGAGGTCACTGCAGAAGCCGCAGAGGCCTTCGACGAGGTGAGCTCCGACTGAAGGGGGCGACGCCGTAGCCGAGGAAGGGTCCCTGATCTGGGCGGCACCGAGCTGCCCGTCTGCGCGGCGTTAGGTCAGGGTCGCGGCAGATCCGATAGCGGAAGGGGTTCATGAGCGCACCCTCGGAGTGCTGTTGGTCTTGGCTATCGCCCTGTCGGCGTGTTCCTCGTTCGAACCGCTCGACGAGACGCTGACCAAGCGGGTGGACCTCGAGACGACCGACCTTCCGGGCCGCCTCTGGGAGCCTTTCCTTCCACCGCTGGATCAGGGGAGTCCGGTGACCATCGAGGCGCTGCTGACAGTGCCCCTCCTGCGTCGCCCGTGCCCGCGGTCATCATCACGCACGGGTGTGGAGGCGTGAGCGGTGCCGAGCTCGCATGGATCGGGGATCTGGCAGCGGAGGGCATCGCAACCCCTCGTTGTCGATTCGTTCGTTGGTCGGGGAAGCGAAAGCATCTTTTCCGGGGTGCAACGATCAACGTGGCCAGCCCGATCGTCGACGTGTACAGGGCGGCCGAGTTCCTCGACTCGCATCCTCACATCGATGGGTCGAAGCTGGTCGTCATGGGGTTCTCTTTCGGAGGGGCGAGCGGCGCTGTGGTCTGCGTACGCGAGGTTTCAGGAGGCGTACACCGGACGTCCGCCTCAGGGCCACCTTGCGTTCTACCTGTCAACCTGCTTCATCGAGTTGGAAGCCGAGCACGAGGTGACGGGTGGACCGATCCGGATCTTCCACGGGACAGCTGACGACTGGACCCGGATCGATCAGTGCAGAGCAATGGTCGATCGCATGCGAGCCGGCGGCGTCGACGCAGACCTCTTTGCATACCCGGACGCTCAGCACTCCTTCGACAATGCTGGATTGGCCTGGGGGGAGATCCACGTGAGTCTGCGCAATCCGAGCCCGCGTAATTGCGTGTTCGTCGAGCGGGACGGGATGATCGTCGGCGCCGAAACGGGAGACAAAGCCGGCGTGGCGTCGCCGTGTGTCGAGCACGGTGTGTCCTACGGATGCGACGCAGATTCGAGAGATGCAGCCGAACGTGACCTGATAGGTCTCCTCCGCACCCTGCTGCTCGATCCGTGACTTCTCAGGAGCGGCCCAGCATCGTCCGCCACGGCCGGTCTCGCCGCAACCCGGCTACGTGTGGCCGGACTCGCCGCAACCCGGCTACGTGGTCCGTTCCTCGCCACAGGTTGCCTCGAAGGTGCCCGTGACGGTCTCGACCTCGCCCGTGAACACGCTGTTCTGCCGGAAGAACGTCGCCGTGCCGCGGACGGTTCCCCCGTCGATCTCAACGGTGTCCACTTGGCCCATCCCCGGCTCGAGGTTGTCGAACTGCTCGAACAGGCTGTCGGCCTCGTCGGCTACCCAGTCGTCGTCGGCCACGCTCACCTCGACGGAGTTGACCTCGCCGACCTCGTCCGGGTCGGTGCCCTCGTGCAGGGCGACGATCTGGATGCTCCCGTCGGCCGGAGCACCGGTGTCATCGATCCTCGGCAGCTGAACCGAGAAGATGCCGAAGAGGTTCGTCAAGCATTGGGCGACGACGGCGCCTTCGGTCGAGAAGAGGTACGTCTCGTCGCCGAGGGTCACGGTTGCGGTCGAAGGACCGGAGCCGTCGGAGTCGCCGCTCGCACCTTCGCTGTCATCGTCGGCTGGCGGTGTGGTGTCGCCGCTCGCATCATCCGGAGCAGGCTGCGTTGTCTCGACCGACGTGGGGTCTGACGGATCGACGGTATCCGACGACGTGCCCTCATCGGAATCGCCGCCGCATGCCCCGGTAATGAGCATCAACGCAGCGATCAGCGGTAGCAAGCGTGCCATTCGTTCCCTCCTCGGACCAAACCCTGTTGTCCCGTCCCCGGTATGGACAGCCTAGAGAGTGGATCGTCGTCGCGGTGCGGCGTCAGCCTTGGAGGAGTATTGCCAGCTGATCGAGCGCAGCCGCGGTGCCGCGGCAATGCTCCGCCGCCGACACGCCGTCGTTCGGAATGCCGACGTGCTGGAGAACGAGGCGCGTCCCCCGCTCGACCTCGTCCAGATCGATGATCACCGCTTCATCGAGAACTTCGCCGTCGCGGTTGTATCCGACGTCAGCCTCCCAATGCAAGGTGAAGACGAGGCGGCGGTCTCGAATGATCTCGACGTAGATGCCCGACATCGCAAGGTCGGCGCCTCCCTTCCAGCCCTCCTCACCGTCAGCCGGATCGATGGCGATGCGGTATCTGCCGCCCACGCGAAGATCGAGTTCGGCGTTCGGGTTCGTACCCACGCCCGCCCACATCCAGCGCGGGGCCAGGTCGGGGTCCACGAGTGCGTCGAAGACCTGCGCCGGTGGTGCGTCGAAGACTCGCTCGAGGCTGAAGCGGACACCGTGCACGACGCTGCCGGCGGGTGGCGCATCACTCATGACGGTGCTGGGCCGGGCAGGGCAGCGGTTCGCCAGCCGGTTGTTGTGTGCCTTCTCTGACGATTGCACATCTCGCTTCTCGAGTCGCTGAATCTGCTCGCCGGTCACCATGGCACATCGAGGCGGGCGTGTCTGTCGAAACGGCGAAGCAACGCCGCTGCCAATACCGGCTTGCGGGCGGTTAGCGTTGACACTCCTCGCCCGAAAGGTCTCCAATGTTCTGCGTGATGGAAGGTCTGCCAGAAGGCGTCGTCGGCATCGAAGCGGTCGGCACGATCAGCGGCGATGACTACGACACGACGTTGGTGCCGGCCGTCGAGGAGGCTGCTGCCGAGCACGACAAGGTTGCGTTGCTCCTCATGTTCGGGCCTGAGTTCCAAGGCTATTCCGCCGGAGCCGCCCTCGATGACGTCCGCTTCGGGTTCAGCAACTTCACCTCGTTCCGGCGCATCGCGATCGTCTCTGACAACGAGTGGCTTCGCAACGGTGCCGCCGCGATGACGTACTTCATGCCGGGCAAGTCAAAGGGGTTCTCCGTCGGCGATCTCGCTGCAGCGCGAGCGTGGATCGCCGAGGACGACTGAGAACAGACAACGGATTGCTCTTCGCCCCGCGGTAAGGCATTCGTGGTGGGTCCTTCGAGTCGAAGGGCCCAGCGGAGCGGCTGGCGGCGGCCGCAGGATGGTTGCTGACGCACCCGGGCGACGTCGCCAAGTCCCTCCCGGAGGTCGCCGGCGCGTTCGGCTCTGCTGGCTGACGCGGATCCGACCGAGGCGTCACCCTTGGGTTCCTCGCCGCCGGCGTGACCTTTGTCTCTGTTGCCCGGCTGACTTCCGAGAGACGATTCAGAGAGTTTCGGACCCGCTTGGGAGATCTCACGCGCAACGTCGCGATCGTCCTGTTGGCCGGAGCGATGATGATTGCCTGGCTCGTGCACCAAGCGGACACCGAAGGCGTAGGCGTGCCCCCGGAATATGCACCGCTGGCCGGGGACCTCGAGTACCTGAGGGAGGTGCTCGCCGTTCCCGGCCTGAGCGTCGCGGTGGTGCGGGACTGCGAGATTGCATGGGAGCAGGGGTTTGGCTTTGCGGACCTGGAGACGCAATCGAGGCCGACGAGCACACCCCGTACGGTCTCGCCTCTGTTACCAAGCCCGTGGCGGCAACTGTCGTGATGCAGTTGATCGAAGAAGGGCTCATCGGTCTCGACGACCCCGCCGCCGACTACAGCGTTTCCGTCAACCGGGCCGTCACCGTGGGCGCTGCCGTCGGCTGCAGCTTTCATCGCACTTGCCCGGCGATTCGGCTCGGCGAGTTCGTTGCGGCGATGCGGTCGATCCAGCTGCCCGGCGAGTCGTCAACGAACCGACGCGGGCGACACCAGGTCGACGGCGACCCTTGGACACGAACCTCCATCGCCGCCGTTGCCGAGGAGTTCGATCCCCACCTGTTGACTGCGGTCTGGGAGAGGGCTCTCGCCCAGCCCCCTTGGGACGGCACGCCGGCTTGGATCCACGGAGATCTCATGCCCGGCAACCTCGTGGTCGACCACGGCGAACTCCGCGCCGTGCTCGATTTCGGCGAATGTGCGCTTGGCAACCCGACCCTCGATCTCATCGCAGGTTGGTGGGTCTTCGCCGGCGAGAGCAGGCACGCCTTCCGGCGCAGCGCCAACCCAGATGAAGCGTCCTGGAACCGAGCGAGGGGATGGGCGCTGGCGCTGTCTGGAGCCGTTGGCGCACTGGCCTATTACGTCGACACCAACCCGGCGTTTTCGGATCTCGCACGGAAGACCATCCGCAACGTCATCGCGGACGGCGAGGGCTCGATGCGGGCCTAGCGTTGCTCGTTGGCGAGCTTGATGACGGTGAACATCGCTCCCTGCGGATCGTGCACGACCGCCATCCTGCCGACTCCGGGGAGGTCCATCGCCGGCATCACGACGCCGCCGCCGTTGGTTTCGATGGTCTCCGTCGCCGCATCGACATCGTCTGCCGAGAAGTAGACACCCCATGCGTTCGGCATCGGACCCATGCCTTCGTTCTTGGCCATCATGCCGGCGGCTGCGTTGCCCTCGACGTTGCCATCCGCCCAGAACGCCGTGTACGGACCGTTCGGCGTGTCCGCCACTTCGGTGCGCCAGCCAAAGGCCTCGGCGTAGAAGTCGGCGGCAGCTTCCGTATCGTCGGTGATCAGCTCGTTCCAACTGAGCGCACCGTGCTCGTTCACCAGTTGCGCACCGATGTGAGTTCCCGGCTGCCAGAGTCCGAGCGCAGCTCCGGTCGGATCGGCGATCAACGCCATGCGCCCGGTATCCATCACATCCAGCGGCGGCACGATGACCGTGCCCCCGGCGACCGGGACCCTGGCAATCGCATCGTCGAGGTCAGCGACGTTCAGGTACGTCGTCCATGCCGGTGGCATGCCTGCATCGACCTGGTCGGCAGTCAGCTCACCCATCCCTGCCACCATCTTGCCGTCCCTGCTGAACATCGTGTAGGTCATGTCGTCCAACGCAGGCATGTCGGTGGCTTCCCAGCCGAAGAGCGCTCCGTAGAAGGCCTTCGCACCTTCCGTGTCGGTTGTTCCGAGGTCGACCCAGCTCGGAACCCCGTTGGCGTATCTCGTCCGCTCCGGCATGACACTCCCGTCGTTGTTGTCGAGCAGCGTACTGATCGGGGAGCATCGGTATCGACTTGCCCGGTCAGCCGACGTCGATCACCAGGGTGGCGGGCTCGTCGCTCGCATCAGCCGAGAGTCCCGTGGGGACGTAGCTCAGCGCAGCGCGGACGAGGGTGGCGGCGTCGGGGAAGGGAGGTGACGGCCGGAGATGTGCAAGCGAATCGACGACCGAAGCCGGTCGGCTCTCGATCGGAACGACGCGCCGCGGCGCCAGGGAGTGCAGGAGGCCGTGGTACCAGTGGACTCTTTCGCCCGCGACGTCGTCGGCGACGAGGAAGTACTCGGCCAGGCCTCCTTGGCCGACCACTCCGGAGACCGTGTCCATTGCGTGCGGATCTCCACCCAGCCGGGCGACCCACGCATCGACGAGGGGTTGTGCCGGGTCGAAGTCGACGAGCGTGTAGATGTTGCGACCGCGGGCGGCTTCAGCCCATGCCAACCGACGACGACTCGGCTCGCCGCCCGCCTCCACGTGGGCCTGGCGAACCGCGGTGACGTTGGCCGCGCCCGCTGCGACGGCGTCCACGATCTCGCCGGCCGCCGGCGAGATCACCGAGACGATCGTGGTGAATCGATGCACGCAGGGATGCTACGGCACCCCGTGTTGCATCAACCGCTGAGGCGGGGACCCGCGACTTCCCAGATGCGAGAGGTATCCGCCACACACAACGCCGTGGCGTCTGCTCCGGCGCTGACTTGCCACACATCGTGGGCGCCGGCCGGGACGATGATCTGGCTCTGCTGTCTCCACCAAGCGGGCGGGGCGTCTGCGCCCCCGGCGACGTAGTCGTCCCAGTCGTCGGTGGTGGTGCCCGGGGCGTACGATCCGACGATCCATGCGATCATCGCCGAGCTCGTGTTGTCGATGCGAATCCACATCGCATCGAGCAAGGGATCCGGGCCTTGGTATTCGCACGTCACGCCGTCCCAGGACAACGTCGCGTCGGCCGCCCATGCGACAACGCCGGTGTCGCCGGTACGGAGAACCGCTCGGTAAAACAGCTCCTCGAAAAGCTCCCGGTCGGCGTCCGTAGCCATGCGGATCGATCGACCGTCGTCGGCCTCGACGGTTGCTCCCGCCGCAGCTCCGCCCTCGTCGATCACCGCAACTCGCCGTTCTTCGATCGTCACCACTGATTCGTCCGTTACCGCAACCGCAGCCAGCTCGTCCCAGTGGTACATGCCGCCATAGAGCGGACTCACGTCGAGGTATTGGGCCAGGAAGTCCGTTGCGGGCGACGTGTCACGATGGGCCGCCACCACGTCGTAGAGATAGGGCGTGACGGGAACGGCGTTCGTTGCATCGAGCGGAATCATGGTGATGGGCACGTCCGTCGCAAACACCATCGTTGCGGCGCGGGGATCGGCCCATATGTTGAACTCGGCGTCCGGATTGGCATACAGCACGTTGCCGCCGACGTCGACGGCGCCCCCCATGAGGTAGATCATCTCGATGTTGTCGACGAGCGCCGCGTCCTGTTCGAGCGCCTCAGCAACGTTGGTCAAGGGGCCGATTGCCAAGAGAACGACGTCCTTGGCGCCCTGCAAGGTGTCGCGCAGCAGGGTCACGGCATCGGTCTCGTCAACGCCCGTCACCTCGGGCAGGTAGACGCCGCCCAGCGTGTCGGCAGCGTTCCGAAAGGCGATCGGTGCCTCGTTGGAGCCCTCGAGCGGCGTAGTGCGGCCGCACGCAACCGGAATCTCCGAAGCACCGACCATTGCCAGCATGCCGGCGATGTTCCGTGCCGCCTCGGGGCAGTGTGCGATCCCGGTGCCGGACACCGCTACGGCGAGCAGCTCCACATCCGGCCGCTCCAACAAGTAGAGGATGGCTTTGACGTCGTCGAAGCCGCCGTCTGCGTCGACGACGACGTGCATGGTGTCGGACCCACCGCCTCCGCATGCGGCCAGCACGGCCACGACCAGAGCTGAAGCGCCGAGACAGTGTCGTAGGAGCATTCGACCTCCGGATCGCAACGTCCCACGATCGCGCTCCTCGCACCGGGTGGAATAGGGGCGAAGGTCGGATCGCGTTCTCGGATGGTCGCGTGCTTGAAGCCGCCGCCTCGATCCCTCACCGCAGGGCAGCGACGCGGCGAGCCTCGCTTGCTATGTTCGGGTGCATGGGCGACACGTGCACGGTTCAGCGTTCTGCAACCATCGGCGCCGCCCCGGATCGGGTCTTCGCCCACATCGTCGACTTCCACAATTGGGGTGCCTGGTCCCCTTGGGATGAGATGGATCCGGAGATGGAGAAGAAGTTCTCGGGCCCTGATTCGGGGCCGGGGGCCAAGTACTCGTGGTCCGGCAATCGTAAGGTTGGGCAGGGGAGGATGGAGATCAAGGACGCCACGGAGCCTTCGAGCGTCCACATCGCGCTCGAGTTCATCAAGCCCTTCAAGGCAAGGAACCGGACCGAGTTCTCGCTCGAGCCCACGTCGGACGGCACCAACGTCACGTGGGCAATGACTGGCAAGAAGACCTTCATGACGCGGATCTTGGGCATTTTCAAGAGCATGGACAGCATGGTCGGTCCCGACTTCGAGAAAGGCCTCGCCACGCTCAAGGCTGTGGTGGAGAGCGAAGCCGCCCTAGTGGGCGGTCCAGCGGATCAGAATCGGTCGGCGGCCCTTCGAATGTTGCGCAACTTGGCGACCGCGACGTCGGGCGAGAGCATGCCGAGCCCGCAGTCAGGTGCGAGCACGAGCCGGCTCGCCGGCAGCACCCGCAGGACAGTTTCAACTCGTGTGGCAATCTCGTCCTCCGGTTCGATGCGCGAGCTCGCGATCTGAACCGAACCGAGGACGACCGTCGTCCTCTCGAACCGCTCGAAGAGCTGCAACGGGTTGGGGCGATGTGCGTCCTCCAACGACACTGCATCGATGCTGCTGCGATCGACGAGGTCGGCGAGCTCCACATATGACTCCGGGTCCGCCTTGGGGTAGTCCGGGTTGTCCAGCCTGTCGGGGTACCCGCAACACATGTGGAGTGTCGTGGTGACGCACGGCGGAACGCCATGCAGCGCGATCTCCAGGAGATCGAAGCCGTACGAACGGGCGGCCTGCGGGTAGCGGGCGAACACGGGTTCGTCGATCTGGATCTGCGTACAGCCGGCGAGGACGAGGGCGCCCACCTCGTGATTGAGTGCCTCGGCAAGGGCGTGGCCCCACGTCAGCTCCGATCCGTAGTAGTCGTCCGCGGTGCTGTCCATGATCGTGAGCGGGCCGGGCATGGTCATCTTCACGGGTCGCTCGCTTGCCGCCTGCGCGATGCGGTAGTCGGCGTCGAGGAAGTGACTGCGCGGCGCTACCGGTCCGACGAACGTCGGGAGCTGTGCGGTCCACGTACCGTCGCGGACGACCTTCTCAGTCAGCGTGTTGAAGTCGATGCCGTCGAGATGGCGACAGTGGTAGTGGACGTAGTTCTCCCGCGCCACCTCACCATCGGTCGGGATGTCGACGCCTGCGGCGAGCTGCAACCTCACGACGTCGTGCACGCCCCGGGCCACCTCTGACTCCAGTTGCTCGGTCACCACCAGGTTGGTCGTTGCGACCGTCGCGTCGGAGCCCGCCGTCGAATCGCCGGCGAACCAGTCCGGAAGCTCGACGTAGGACGGCTTCGGGAACGCCCCGATTGCCGTGGTCTGAAGCGGCATCGACTCAGCCGCCCATGGCGGCCGCCATCTCCTCTTCGCTGTACACCCACTTGTGGGTGGCAAACGCCCAGTTGTGGCCGAAGGGGTCCTTCACCTTGCCGACCCGATCACGTCTGCGTCGCCAATGCGCAGCATCGCGTGCCGTATCCCGCTGCCGTCAGGAGCGGGGACTCGGTCGCCGCCGGGCGTGGCGTCGAGCGCGGTCTCGTAGAAATCGATGGCGCTGCCACAGTCGCCGTTGAACCACAGATGTGCGGTCACGGTCGACATCCCCCCGGGAACCGGGTTGGGCGCAGGTTCGGGCATGCCACACCTCCTGATTGTTTGGGCACGATCAGGATACGCGCCGGGCGTGGAGGTCGTCTGGCTTGCGGGATCGTTGACGGCGCACCGCGGCGTTTCAGGCAACCGCCCTTGCGTCGCAGACGGTGCAGACGTGGACCTCGCGTTGCAGCCTGCGACGTCGCCCACAGGATCCGCACGTTTCCGGATCACCGCCCTGAGCTCCGCTCGCACGGTGACCGCGGCGTTCCGAGAGGAGAAATGCCAGAAGGCCCAGGGTCACCGCTGCTGTGAACATGGCCAGGATGGCGGCGATTGCTCCCGGCATGCCGCCCATCGTCGTTGCGAAGAGGAGCACGGCAGTCGCTGCTGTGCCGGTCGTCGCCGTGATCGTCACCTGCGCGGTACTCGGTGCCACGATTTGTCCTGCCTCGTGGATGTCCTGCGTCAAGCGTACGCGACAGGTTCCGTCGATGTGCGAGTTTTTTCGTGATCGATTCCCGGCCGAGGTTGGTCAGCGTGGCTGGGCGACACCAACGAACTCGGGGAGGCGTCCGATGAGGCGCGCCAGCTTCAAGTTGTCCACTTTGCTCATCGCCTTTGTGACCGGCATCCAGCGCCGCTCACGGAAGGCGGATTCGTCCCATTGGTCCAGCTCCGTCGTGACGAGCAGCGGGAAGAGCTCGACGTTGCGCACGCCGTGCCACTTCGAATGGCGGTATGAGCCCAGCGCATGCTCACTCACGTCCCCCTCGACGCCGGCTTCTTCGAGCGCTTCCTTTGCCGCCGATGCGGCCGGTGTCAGGCCCCGTTCAACGATGCCTTTCGGGGCGATCCAACGCCCTCGCTTGCGCGACGTGACGAGCAGCACTTCCAAATCGCCATCTCGGTATCGATAAGGGAGGGCGGCGGATTGGCGGTAGCTCCGCGCAAGGTGCGGTGCGCGCTCAGTCGTCATGGTGCCTCCTGGCTCGGCCCGACCATTCTTGCAGGTCGGACCCAGGTTCGATGCGATATTCGATTCCTCGGGGAATCCCCCTATTGCCGAGGTGGTCCCTTTGGTGACAGGCTCGCCGTAGGAGGCCCGATGTCGTCGTACGTCGATCACACCAGAGGACTTGCGGAAGCCACACCGGCGAGCCGGAACCGCGTTGTGGACTTCTGGCGAGCGGCGGCCATCTGCGTAGTCGTCTTCGGCCACTGGCTGGCGGCATCGATATGGCTGACACCCAGCGGTGAGATCGAATTGCTCAACTCGCTCGAGTGGGTTCCCTATGCGGGCTGGATCACCTGGCTCGTCCAAGTGATGCCGATCTTCTTCATCGCCGGGGGATACGCCAACGCCCGCGGTCTCGGCAAGGTCGAGCGCGGCGAGCAGCTGAGGAGAGACTGGATCACCGCTCGCACCCGTCGGCTGTTCACGCCGGTCATCCCCCTGCTCGTGGTCTGGGTGATGCTGATCGTCCTGTTGCGACCGCTGGTTGCTCCTGAGGTGGTCTACGCGGGGGCGATGTCGGCGACCGTCCCAATCTGGTTCCTGGCCGTGTACATCTCCCTCACGGCCCTGGCGCCGTTCACCCACGCCTGGTGGAAGCGAGCCGGCCTCGTCAGCGTTGCGGCGCTCCTCGGATGTGCGGTGGCGGTGGATCTGCTGCGCTTCGCCGTCGACGTTCCCGGGATCGGCTGGGTCAACTTCCTCTTCGTCTGGGCTGCGGTGCACCAGTTGGGGTACTGGTGGGCGCGCCGCGATGCCGCCGGCGGCTTCCCCGCCCGTGACGGTGGTCTGATCTTCGCGGCAGGGCTCGCCGTGCTGGTCGCGGTGACGTGGGTCGGCTGGTACCCCGTTGCGATGGTGGGAGTGCCCGGCGCCGGCGTCACGAACATGACACCGCCCACGGCAGCGATGTTCCTGCTCGGCCTCGTGCAGGCCGGTGGGATCTGGGCCACCCAGCATCACGTGGCCCGCATGATGCAACCGACGCGCTCGTGGCACGTTGTGGTTGCCATTTCCGGTGTCATCATGACCGTGTATCTGTGGCACCTGACGGCGATGTCGTTCGTGGGGGCGCTGTTCCTCAACGTCTTCGACGGGGTGGTGTTTCAGGTGGAGCCGGGCACGTGGGTGTGGTGGCTTTCGCGTCCGCTGTGGCTGGCTGCGCTCAGCGCCGTGACCGCAGCCTTGGTTGCGGTGTTCGCCCGCTTCGAATGGCGCACGTCGTCGGCGCCTCCGCCGCACACGCGGCGACGCGTCCTGACCGGCGTGCTGTTGACAGCCGGTTCTGCCGCGGCGATCGCCAATTTCGGCATCGTGACCCCGGACGCGGTGGTCAACTGGAGCATTCCCATCGCTGCGCTCCTCGGTGCATGGCTGCTCGGTGCGTTGCCTGAGTGGCACCACCGCAATCCCGGGGCGGGCCGCAGATCGCAACAGACGCCGCCAACGTAGCTCTCGGCGACGAGCGGGCGGTCTGGTCGGGCAAGGGCAGCAACTGCGGCGTAGCCTGAGGACCACCTGCAGAGCGGGACGATGTGGAACAACAACCGATCGAATTGATCTTGCTGCGCCAGTGGGCCTCCTACCTGGACATCCCGGTGTGGTTGATGGATGTTCACGGCGACCTCCTCTTCTACAACGAGCCCGCCGAGGCCATATTGGGGCTGCGTTTCGAGGAAGCCGGACGGATCAACGCATCTCAGCTCAGCGAGATCTTCGGTACCACCCGGTTGGATGGCTCGCCCATGCCGGCTGAGGAGTTGCCCATCGTTGCCGCGATGCACACGGGACGGCCCGCCCACGGTGAGCTTCGATTCGGTGCCGCCGACGGGGTTTGGCGCCGCATCAAGGTGACAGCGTTCCCCGTAGATGCCATGGGTCGCCGTCACGGCGTGGTTGCCATGTTCTGGGAGAGCGAAGCCGGGTGAGGGTCAAGCTGTGGGGCACCCGTGGATCGTTGGCGGCGTCAGGACCCGACACGGTTGCCTACGGCGGCGACACCTCGGCGGTCGAGCTGCGGATCGATGACGATACGGCATTGGTGCTGGACGCTGGATCCGGCATCCGGCGACTGAGCGATGAACTCGCGCATTGCCGGCGGATCGACGTGTTGCTGACCCACCTGCACATGGATCACATCCAAGGCCTGGGCTTCTTCGCCCCGCTGTTGGACCCCGACGTGGAGGTGCACCTGTGGGGACCCGCATCCCCGCGATTCACGCTGGAGCACCGTCTCTCGCGGTACCTGTCGCCTCCGCTGTTCCCGGTTCGGCTTCGCGACACCGACAACGTCTATGTGCACGACCTCGATCCGGGAACCGTGGAACTGGGCGGAGCGACGGTGCAGGCCGACTTCGTCGTGCACCCGGGGCTGACATACGGCTACCGGATCACTGCGGACGGTGGCACGGTCGCCTACGTTCCGGATCACGAACCGGCGCTCGGTGCTGTCGACTTCCCCGGCGATCCGGAGTGGGTGTCCGGATTCGACCTCGTCAACGGTGCCGATCTCCTGATCCACGATGCGCAGTACACCGAGGAGGAGTACGAGACGCGCCGGGGTTGGGGTCACAGCACGTTTCGCCATGCCGCAGCCCTCGCCACGCTGGCGGGTGCCTCGCGACTCGTCAGTTTTCATCACGATCCGGCCCACGACGACGCCATGCTCGATGCGGTCGCCGCCGCGATCGAAGAGTGGGACGTGCCATTCGAATTCGTGCCTGGAAAGGCGGGCATTGGATTCGATCTCTGACTCGATGACGCCGACTCGGTGCAGTGCAACGCACGTTTCTAGGGTTGGGTCGGGACGGGACCAGTGAGCGGCATCGATGAATCGGCGACAGCGGATGGAAATGATCCTCGGCCGTGACGGCAATGCCTGTGTGTGGTGCGGGCGCACACTCCAGGGTCTCGTCGCCGCTACGACCGAGCACCTCGTACCCCGCATCAAGGGCGGACCGAGCTGGCTGGAGAACGAGGTCGCCGCCTGCCGGAGGTGCAACGGGCAGCGCGGCCACCGCACGCTCGGCGATTGGATCGACGAGTGTGAGCGGCGCGGCTGGCGGCCGAAGCGGGAGGTGGTGGTGCGTACTCTCGAGTCGCTCGAGGATGCGATCGCATCGCGGGGTGGGCAGCGCAAAGCACGCCGCTATGTCGACTCGCAGCTCCGCAGGCTGCGTGGCTGAGCGGCGGCGAGCCCGGGCCCGTTTCGAACGCCGCTCCGCCGCAATCGGCGTCGTGATGTATCACGTACCGCGATATTCGGCGCGGCGATGAGCCCGTCAGGCAGTGCGGGTTCGATGCCCTGAGGTGAGGTTGCGTGCGGTGAGTACGAGGAAGAAGAGGATGATCGGAATCAATGCCATCGTTGCTGACCCCGCTGTATCGAGGTGAAAGCTCACGATGAGCCCGAGGACGACGGAGAGCACGCCGATCAGTGCTGCGGTGAACATCATCAAAGGCAGTCGCCGCACGATGAGGGCGGCCGTAGCCGGCGGGCCAACCAGCATTCCGAACACGAGCAGGGTGCCAACCGTCTGGAACGAACCAACGATGACCGCGGTGAGGAGACCGAGCAGCATCCAGTGCGCAAACCCCGGCCGTAGGCCCAGCAGCTGCGCCTTCTGCTCGTTGAACGCCAGGACGAGGAAGGGCCGGTAGAGCAGGGCCGAGGTGAGCAGGGCCACGAAGAGGAGGGCCCCGGCGACCGCCACGTCAGTCGTCGTCACCCCGAGGACGTCGCCGAACAGGATCGACGTGAGATTGCCCGAATAGGAGGCAGTCCGGGAGATGAGGATCACGCCGACCGCAAGCATGCCGACGAAGAGCAACCCGATGCCGGTGTCCTCGGAGAAGGTCGTCTGGCGGTGCACGAGGTTTATGCCGAGGATCATGACGAATGCCGCCGCCGCGGCGCCGATCATGACGTTGAAGTCGAACAAGATCGCCAGGGCGATGCCGGGGATGACGCCATGCACCAGCGCATCACCGAGAAAGCTCATTCCTCGGATCACCACCCAGGTCCCCACGAGCGCCAGGGCGATCGCCGCCAGGGAGCCTGCAGCCAGCGCACGCTGCTGGAACGCGAACTCGAACGGCTCGATCAGCCAATCCACGTCAGCACCGTACCCGGTCGCACTCGATCACCCAGCCAGCGCAGATGCGATGCGGTCGGCGTTGGTGGTGAGAAGTCCGATCAACGTGTCGGCGCCGCTGCCGGCCTCCCCCAAGGACCCGGTGAACAGCTCGACGACCTGCGCCTCTTGCCCCAACTCCGCAGCTACAGCGTCGGCAATGGCATCCGGCTGGGTGGTCTCCCCGAAGATCACCGAAACGCCTTCCCGCTGCATGACCTCGATGAGCTCGGCGAGGGCTTCCGAGCTCGGGTCGGCCAGCGTCGAGCCGGCCGGAATCACCGTGCCGACGACCAGGAATCCGTAGCGGTCTGCAAAGTAGCCAAGCGCATCGTGGTTGGTCACCAGGCGCCGCCGCTCGCCGGGGATCGCCGAGAGTCTTGCGACGATGGCTTCGTGGGCCGCGGTGAGGTCCGTCGCATAGGCGTCCGCGGCGGACGACCAGTCGATCGCCGGCTGGATTGCAGCAAGCTCGGCACCGATGAGGCGTACTCCTTCGACCATCCGCAACGGATCCAGCCAAACGTGCGGATCGTCGGAATCCTGCGCACCGTTGCTGCCGCCGAACGGAAGCGGATCGAGCAGGGGAGCGAGCTCGACCACCGTCACCCCGTCGTCGGCAGCCGACGCCAAGACGTCCGTGAGGCTCTCCTCGAGTCCCAGCCCGTTGGCGATCACGAGATCGGCTCGGTTGACGCTCGCAATCTGCGCCGCCGAGGCCTGAAAATCGTGGGGGTCGGCGCCGCGCGGCATCAATACGTCGACGGCACCATCAGTACCGACGATGTTCGAGACCACGTCGCCGAGGATCGTGGTGGTGGCGACGATGCGGAGCCCCGGGTTACCTTCAGTGGAAGCGGTTGCGTCCTCTTCCACCGTGCCGCCACAGGCCGCGGCGATGATGGCCACCAGGACGATCGATGCCAGGAGCTCGGTGCGCCTGCGGACCTCGCGTCGAGTGGGTCTCAATCCGACCTTGCTGTTGAGAACAGTTATCATTTGAGAATGAGAACCATACTCATGAGACTGTGGCTATGCCAGTGACCTCCCTCGATCGCCAAATAGAGAAGCGACTGCTCGACCACGACGTGCGCTACACCGCAGGTCGGCGCACGGTCGTCGCGGCGCTCGACGCGGCCGACGGACCGATGTCTGCTGCAGAGCTGCACGCGACGATCGATGGACAGTTGCCGTTGTCGTCGATCTACCGCACGCTCACGGTGTTGGAGGAGGTGGGCGTGCTGGCCCCGCACCATGGCACCAAGGGCCTCACCCGCTACGAACTAGCCGAATGGCTCGGCGGCCACCATCACCATCTCATCTGCATCGAGTGCGGATCTGTGGAGGACATCGTGGTCACCGACGCGCACGAGCGGCAAGTCGATCGTGTGGTCGGGGAGATCAGCGCGGCGGCGTCCTTCGCCGCCCTGAATCACGCGCTCGAGATCGAGGGTCGGTGCGCACGGTGCCGGTGAATGCCGTGACGGCCGAGGAGCTCGTGCTCGCCTACGGCGACATGGTGGCGATCCGCCGATCCACGTTCTCGATTCCTTCGGGCAAGGTCACGGCTGTGATCGGCCCGAACGGGTCGGGGAAATCGACGCTGCTCAACGCGATCGCCGGTCTGGTCGAACCCGCGGCCGGTTCGATCTCCGTGCCGGCGCGGGCAGGCGGAGCGCACCGGATCTCCTACGTGTTCCAGACAACCAAGATCAACGACATGCTCCCGGTGACGGTGCAGGAAGTGGTGACCATGGGTCGCTACGCCAGTCTGGGAGCGTATCGCTGGCTCACGGCCGAGGACCGCACGGCTGTGAGATCGGCGATGGAGCGAACCGGTATCACGGACTTGGCGGCCCGCCATCTCACCGAGCTGTCGGGCGGGCAGCGGCAGCGGGTGTTCGTGGCCCAGGGCATGGCCCAGGATCACGACGTCTTGCTGCTCGACGAACCGCTCACGGGTATCGACCTCACGGCGGCACAGACAATCGACGAGGCGATTCACGACGAGATCGGTCGTGGGTGCTCGGTCATCCTGACAACGCACGACCTGTCCGAGGCTCAGGTGGCCGATTACGTCGTCCTGCTTTCGGGGCGCGTCGTCGCTGCCGGCCGCCCCGCCGACGTGCTCACCAAGGAGCACTTGGCGGATGCGTACGGGCCGGCCCTGCTCCACGTTTCCGAGGACCGGATCTTCATCGACGACGCGGCGCACACCCCTGCGGACGAGCGGCACGTCCATCGGGAGCGCTCCATCCACACCGAGTCGTCGCCGACTGATGCTCACCCCGCCTAGCAGGATGCGGAAAAGCACCAGTGCCGGCTCGGCAAACAACGTCAAATCGTGCGTGGCGTTGCCGCGTTCTCGGTCAACCGAACCGGCGGACCCCTTTTCCGCACCCTGCTGGAGAGTCTGTACCGTGCGGCGCCCCGGAGAGAAGGAGACCACGCGTGGTCGACATCGGGTCCGCACGTACGTTCATTCACGCCAACGCGCGGGTGCTGGAGCGGCGAGCGTTCGCCGCGTTGTTCGAAGACGGAGCGCCGGCGGGCGTCGTTGATGCGCTCGCCGGATATCAGAACGACGACGGCGGGTTCGGCCATGGCCTCGAACCGGACAAGCGCGTTCCTGCAAGCCAGCCACTCGACGTCGAGATCGCCTTGGAGCGCCTCGTGATGGTCGGCAGCGGGGAGGTCGAGATGGCCCTTCGAGCGTGCGACTGGCTTGCCTCGGTCGCTGAGCCATCGGGTGCCGTCCCTGTGCTCTTGCCGTCCATCGCGGGCTATCCGAGAGCGCAGCACTGGACGTACGCCGATGAGTATCCCGCCGGGTTGAACCCGACCGCGGCCATCGTCGCCCACGCCAGGGCCCTCGAGATCGGCCACCCCTGGGTCGACCGCGCTTCGTCACATTGCTTTTCCGCTTTGGACAGCGGTTACATCCCGGCCGAGGCGCATGCGCTGCTCTGTGTCGCCAAGCTCTTGGACCAAGCGCCTGATCCTGCGCAGGCGGCTTCGATCGGCGACGCGGTGGCGGCGGCATTGCCGGCGGCGGCGTTCATGCATCTCGAACCGGATCCCGACGCGTACGGCGTCACCCCGCTGGATTTCGCTCCCACTCCGAAGTCGATCGCTCGCTCGTGGTTTGCGGACGATCTCATCGATGCCCACCTCGACCTCCTCGAGCGCCTCCAGGAGAGCGACGGTGGCTGGCCAATCGCTTGGGAGCCGCCCGGTGAGGCGGCGCGGTGGGAATGGCGCGGCATCAAGACCCTGCTTGCGGTGCACACGCTGGCGGCGTACGGCCGAGTGGAGCCGTGAGCCCTACTTCTTCTTGGTCTTCTTCTTGCTCGAGGCTTCGAGCACCTTCGCTGCCGTTGCCGTGTCGTCGAACTCCGCTTCGACGTTGCCGAGTTCCGTGCCGTCCTCCCCGTATTCGGTTTGGGTGACCTTGATCTCCTCGGAGTTGTTGTCGACGACGACGGTCGGCGGCCCGCCCGCATCGCCCGAGCCGCTCACCTGGTACGAGGTCACCATGACGTTGGTGAGGGGTACTTGAGGTATGTCGACCGGCCTTGCTCCCCTATGGATCGGGCGAGCTCGACCTCGAGCATTGGCAGCACTGTGCCCGTCGGGCACTTCTCGAGGAGCTTCGGAGCGGCCCTCTCGTAGTCAAACGCCAGCACGAGATGGTCGACGGTCGCTGCACCGCGTTGCCGGCTGCTACCCGAGACAGGCTCGCCGCTTCGTTCCACGCCCCAGCCGAACGACAGGATCTCGATCCACCTGTGGTGGCTTCGTCCTTCGCCTCACCGTCGACACCGTCGTAGCTTCGCAAAGATCGCCATTCGGTCTCCTCCTCGCAGTCGCCTTCGCGCTGGTGTGCGCCAACCTATAGGAGCGGATCGTGCAGCGCTGGTGCGGGCTGCCGCCGGGTCAGGCGTTGTCCTTCCTGAACCCGAAGGGCATCTCGAGCCGATGCCTTCGCAACAGGGCGTCATTGGCGAGGATGTCGGGCGTCGCTCCCGTGGCCACTACTTCCCCGCCGTCGACGATCACGGACCGTTCGCACAACTCGAGGGCGAACGGCAGATCGTGGGTGATGATCAGGAGCGTCATGTCGAGCGCCTGCAGTGTCTCGACGAGCTCGCGACGCCCGAGCGGATCGAGTCCGGAGGTGGGTTCGTCGAGCACGAGCATTTGTGGCTCCATGGCGAGGGCCGTCGCAATGGCTGCCGATCGTTTCTCGCCGCCACTCAGGTGGTGCGGGGGTCTCCGGGCCAGATCGGCCGCGTTCACCTGGCGCAGCGCTGCGGCGACCCGTTCCTCCAGCTCCGCACCCGCAAGGCCGAGGTTGGCCGGACCAAACGCCACGTCCTCGGCCACGGTTGGCATGAAGAGCTGATCGTTGGCGTCCTGGAACACGAGCCCGACCCTGCGGCGAATCTCGTCGAGGTTGTCGTCGTTCAATTCGAGCCCGTCGACGGTGATGGATCCCGAGCCCCGCAGGATGCCGTTCAGGTGCAGCGCCAGCGTCGTCTTGCCGGCACCGTTCGGACCCAATACGGCGACGCGCTGACCTTCCTCGACCGTGAGTTCGATGCCGCCGAGCGCCAGCCGACCGTCGGGGTACGTGAATCGAAGTCCGCGAACTTCGAGCGCGGGGCTCACGTGGTCACCATGGCCGCCACCATCACCGAGATTCCGAAGAGCGGGAGCATGGCCCCCAGCAGCCACTCCCGCACCGTCGGCTCGCGACGTCGCAGTTCCGGCATCTCACCCCGGTAGCCCCTAGCCACCATGGCGTCGTGCACGCGTTCCCCCCGTTCGTATGACCTGATGAACATCGCCCCGGCGGACTGAGCGATGGGCTTCGCTTGCCAGAGCCAGCGCGGGTCGTAGCCACGGGCCGTCATGGCCACTCGCATGCGTCCGATCTCGTCGACGATCAAGCCGAGGTAGCGAATCATGAATCCCGCGATCGACGTGAAAACGACGGGAACCTTCAAGCGTGCCATTCCGGCGAGGATGTCAGGGATCTCGGTCGTGCCGGCGAGCAGGATGCTGGTTGACGCACCGATGGTCGCCTTGGCGATGATGTTCCACGCCGCCTGCAGCCCTTCCTGCGACACCGAGATCCCGAGTACCTCCACCTGCTGCCCAGAGGCAATGAACGGAATCAGGAAGGCAAACGCGATGAACGGGACGACGCCGACCAGCCGGATGAGCAGGAAGTGGAGCCCCACTCTGGAGATCCGGGAGAGGGCAGCGATCGCAACGGCGTAGCCGGCGAATGCCCAGATCGCCTCCCGAGGTGTCACGGCGACTGAGAACACGAAGAGCACCGCAGCGGCGATCTTGACCTGAGGGGGCAGACGGTGAATCGGGCTGTGCTCGTGGACGTAGAGCGCGTGAGTGTGGCCTGCGCCCATCGGATCAGGCGTTCGCCGAGGCGGTCGGTTTCTTCTCACGAACCGCAGCGAAGAGACCCCAGCCGACCGCAAGCACGATCAGCGTGCCGGTGATGCCCGCGATGGCGAGGCTGGCCGACTCGTTCTCGAGGCCTTCCGTGGCGTAGTCGGCGAAGATGCTCCCTCCGAGCGCATGGTCTTCGCCGCTCTCGTCGATGCCGGTTGCGATCGCCACACTCTCGAGGCCGTCGGGATCGTCGGCGGCGAACTGGCTCACCACTGCAGCGAGGAACAGCGCCGCCAGGAGGCCTCCGATGAGGAACGTGCGAATCGGGACACGGTGCTGTTGTGAGATCTGCGACGGATCGAGGTCGGAAGCGCCATGGACGAGGTCCGGCCGTGCGGCCAGCACGGCGCCAACCGCCAACGCGGAGACCACACCTTCGCCGATTCCGATGAGGAAATGCACACCGACCATGGCGGTGAAGACCTCGGCGAAGGTGACCGGGGCAGTGGCGCCGAACAGCCATTGAATCGAAAAGGCGGCGGCCGACAGGACCACGGATACCAGACCGGCAAGTCCGGTCGCGGCCACGACGCCACCGCTCGTTTGCGGCACGACGCGACGGAAGAGACGGAACACTGCGTACCCGCCGTACGCCGGCACGATCGCCATGTTGAGAACGTTGTAGCCGAGTGCGGTGAGCCCGCCGTCCGCGAACATGAGAGCCTGAACGACGACGACGATCGTCACGACGATCGCACCCATGTGCGGGCCCAGCAGGATGGCAGCCAGTGCACCGCCGAGGAGGTGGCCCGTGGTTCCCGCCGCGACCGGGAAGTTGAACATCTGGGCGGCGAAGATGAATGCGGCCGCGATCCCGGCGAGCGGAACCTGCTTGTCCTTGATCGTGTCCTGCACTTGCCGCAGCGCAACACCGATCGTGCCGATGCTGATCGCCCCGGTGGCGACTGCGGTTCCCGCGTTGAGGAATCCGTCGGGCGCATGCACGTCTCGTCCCCCTTGGTCCTGTTATTGCGAACATACTGCACCTGCAAATCGTCCGCAATAAGGGCCGGCATCTGGTCGAGAGCGCAGCTCGCCTCCCGATTTCGTCAGACGTCGGCTCAGCCGAGCATCGTGTCGATGAGGGCGGTGTGCCAGCGTTCCCCACGCTGGATTGCGGCGGTTCCTGAGGTTGTCCGGGTGAAGACCTCCACCATCGGCTCCCCGGCTGCTGCGTCGGACTCGACGAATCCGAGACGAGGCAGCCGATCACCGAGGGGACTCGGGAGGGTCGACGTGAGCGCGGTCAGCGAGGGGCGCGTTGCGCAGCCAAGCGCATTCACGAGGTCGAGGAGGATCGCTCCGTCGGTTGCTCCGCCGTCGACAATCATCACCCGGCGTGGGTTCGACGGCTGCAGACCCAGGATGAGGTATCCCTCGATGCCGCCATCATCCCAGTACAGATAGCGGTACTCCCGGTCAGGGTTCCGCAATCGCCAGTCGAAGAACTCCGCGGTGTGGGCTTGGTGTAGCGCATCGGGTGTCGGCGAGAGCGATTCGAAGACATCGACGTTCGGCGCGGCGCTGAGTCGGACGCTCGGGAGTGCCCCTTCGACGCCTTCGAGTGCTCGATCCACGCTCAGTGCGGTGACGGGCCGTGGGACCTCGATGCCGGTGCGCCGGGCCAGTGCCGTCCCGCGGGTGCGCCAGCGACGGATCACTGGGTTGTCGGCGAGGCCACCCGGCACCTGGAGCGGTTGACGCGTCGAGCCGCCGAAAGCTGCGACGCGGTCCCAGCCTGTGATGTCTTGCAGGCCTCGGGTGGCGGAATTCGCCGACAGGCTGATCAGCCGGGAGTAGCCCCTCTCGGCTGCGATCTCGACCAGCTTGCGATCAATGAGGAGAAACAGACCTCGGTTGCGATGCGCCGGATGGATGATGAGGTCCTCGGCGGCGGGGACCGTTTCCGATGTCTGACCTCGTGCGACCCATTGGGTGCCACACAGCCCGCGCATCGCGACGAGGTGATTGCCCGAGAAGACGAGGGCGAGGAGCGGTTCGGCGATGTGTGGATTCTCCTCGTACTTCCAAGTGAAGTAGCGCTCGTTGACGCTGCGAGCCCTCGGCAGGAGCCGGCCGTGGAGATCGAGTACGGCGGAGCGGTGTTCCGGTGCGTAGGGAACGACCCGGTATTCCTCTGCCATGGTCCGTACCCCCCTTTGGTCCGGCGACAACTCCACCACATTCGATGGTATAGCATCCGATATTGCCAGGAGCCGGGGGCCCGTATGGAATCGACGCTGCGCCATGTCATCGCCCAGTGGGCGACGGATACGCCGGAAGCGGTCGCCTTGGCGAGTGTCGCCGGTGACGTCGCGAGCTACAGCGCGCTCGCCGAGTTGGTGCAAGGCCGGGGGTCGGATCTCACGGCTTCTGGCATCACGCGGGGCGACCGTATCGCCGTCGTGCTCCCGAACGGACCGCACCTCGCTGCCGCCTTCTTGGCCGTGGCCGATGTCGCCACTGCGGCACCACTCAACCCACGCCTCACGTCGAGCGAGTTCGAGTTCTACCTGTCCGACCTCGATGCCAAGGCGCTGATCGTGGCGCACGGGGATGACTCGCCCAGTGTCGGGGCTGCAGCGCGACTCGGGATCCCCGTGATGTATCTGCGGCCGGGCGCCGAAGGAGCCGCCGCCTTCACTCTTGACGGGACGACGACGGGTGGCGTCGCAGCTCCATCGCCGGCGCCGGCCGACATTGCCCTGGTGCTCCATACGTCGGGGACGACGGCGCGCCCGAAGATCGTGCCCCTCTCGCACGCCAACTTGTGTGTCTCTGCGGCCAACGTGGCGACAACGCTGCGGTTGACCCCGAGTGACTGTTGCCTCAACGTCATGCCACTGTTTCACATCCACGGCCTGGTCGCCGCGTTGCTGGCAACGATGTCGGCAGGTGCGTCGGTCGTGTGCTCCCCTGGCTTCAGCGCACCTGCATTCTTCCGATGGCTGACCGAGTCGTCGGCTTCGTGGTACACGGCGGTGCCGACGATGCACCAGGCGATCCTGGAGCGGGCCCGGACCGGCGAGTTCGATTCGGCGACGGCTCGGCTGCGTCTGGCACGGTCCTCTTCAGCATCGCTGGCGCCGTCGATCATCCATGGTCTCGAAGGGGCGCTGGGAGTGCCGGTGATCGAGTCCTACGGCATGACCGAGGCTGCCCATCAGATGGCGAGCAACCCGCTGCCGCCCGGCTTACGCAAGCCGGGATCGGTCGGGCCCGCCGCCGGCCCGGAGCTGGCGATCGCCGATGAAGATGGTGCCACTCTCGGGGCAGGTGCGGTTGGCGAAGTCGTGATCCGCGGGGCCAACGTGACGGCCGGGTACCACGGGCTCGACGACCGGTCGCAGCACTTTCACCCGGGCGGCTGGTTCCGCACGGGTGATCAGGGCTACCTCGACGACGACGGCTACCTGTTCCTGACCGGGCGGTTGAAAGAGATCATCAATCGCGGCGGCGAAACGATCGCTCCCCGGGAGATCGACGAGGTGCTGCTGGCGGTTGACGGTGTGCGCCAAGCGGTCGCCTTCGCCGTCCCCGATCATGCGCTGGGCGAGGAAGTGGCTGCTGCAGTGGTCCTCGAGGACGGCGCTTCGCTCGACGAACGGGAGTTGCAGGACCTGGCGGCTGTGTCGCTCACGCTCGCCAAGGTTCCGAAGCGGATCGTCATCGTGGAAGAGGTGCCCAAGGGCCCCACCGGGAAGCTGCAGCGCATCGGTCTCGCCGAGCGGCTCGGCGTCACAGGAGTCAGGTCCGAACCTGCAGCTTCCCCCGACGAGTCGGTCCTGGCTCGGGTCCAGCGGATTTGGCAGGCCACCCTCGAGCTCGACGACGTCGGGACCGACGAGCCGTTCCTCGAATCAGGGGGCGACTCGTTGTCGGCGACGGCGCTGGCAGTTGCGATGGAAGACGAGTTTGGAATCGAGCTGCCACTGCTGGCGTTCTACCGGGCGGCGACCGTCCGGGAGCAGGCAGCGTTACTCGAGGAGTTGGGTGCGAGTTGAGCTTTGTCCTGTTGATCCAGGTAGCGTGAGGGCGAGCCGAGGGAGGAACATGGCGAAGTATCTCCGCGTGGGCACGATTGCGTTGGCGCTCATGCTGTTGCTCACTGCGTGCGCACCCGGGGCCAACCCGGCCGTGGACGTGCCTGCACAGGATGGGGACGTTGCCGGATTCTTCATGGGGTTGTGGCACGGGCTCATCGTGCCCATCACGTTTGTCGTGTCGTTGTTCACCGAATCGGTGAGCGTCTACGAGGTCCACAACAGCGGAGGCTGGTACGACTTCGGCTTCGTCTTCGGTGCCTCGATGTCATTGGGCGGCGGCGGCGCCGGGGCGCATCGGGCGAGTCGCTGACCTACGCGCCAGTCGGCGAACCTGCGTCTCGCGCCCGCTCCTCGTCGAGGAAGCGCTGGTACCGGCGATTCTGGAGGCCGTTCTCGTCCAGGAAGTACGAGGCGATGTGGAACGCGAGGCCGATGCCCCAGGTGATCGTCACCCAGAATGCCCAGTTGACGCCGTCGCCCTGGACGATGTCGAGCGACCACAAGAATCCGTTGACGATCAGGAACGTCGCGGCGTGCCACATCACATCGCTGAAGCTCTTCACGCGACTGCGGGCGCGGTCCTCGGGGGTGCTGTCGTTGGGGTGCGTCATGCGTACCTCCTCATCGAGTTCTCGCGGCATCATCCGCCGTTCGCTCGGTACCGTCTAGTCGGCCAACGGTCGCTTTTTCGGCATCAACCGATCGGTTGATGGCCGTGTCATCCACCGGAGCGCAACGAGGAGCCGCGTAGGGGATACCGGGCCGCGCGCCTTTCCGAGACGCTGTGGAGAACGGCGTTGGAAGGAGCAGCGATGCCGGTCATCGAGGTCGAGAATCTGGTGAAGACCTACGACGGCGTGAACGTGGTCGATGGCATTTCCTTCACCGTGGACGAGGGCGAGATCTTCGGGATCGTAGGTCCGAACGGTGCAGGCAAGACGACCACGGTGGAGTCTGTTGAAGGCCTGCGGGTGCCGGACGGCGGATCGATTCGGGTCCTTGGTCTCCACCCGATCGAGGATCGCTACGAGATCACCGAGCGGCTCGGAGCGCAGCTCCAGGAGAGCCGGCTCCAAGACCGTATCAAGGTCAGCGAGGCTTTGGAGCTGTATGCGTCGTTCTATCGCAATCCGGCGGACTGGCCGCAGCTGATCGAGCGGCTCGGCCTGGCGGGGAAGGCTGACACGAGATACAGCGACCTGTCCGGGGGCCAGAAGCAGCGGCTGTCGGTGGCGCTGGCATTGGTCGGGTCACCGGAGGTCGCCGTGCTCGATGAGCTGACGACTGGCCTCGATCCAGCGGCCCGCCGGTCGACGTGGGAAACGATCGAGGAGATCAGAGCGGGTGGCGTGACCGTCGTCCTGGTCACGCATTTCATGGAGGAAGCCGAACGCCTCTGCGACCGGATCATGGTCGTCGACGGTGGCCGGGTCGTGGCGATCGACACCCCGGCAGGTCTCGTCGATCGCATCGGCTCACGCCAAGTGCTCCGGTTCCGGCCCTCGGTGGCCATCGACGACGGACTGCTCACGGCACTGCCGGAGGTGGCGTCGGTGGCCCACCACGGGCAGCAGCTCGAGGTTGCCGGAACGGGAAACGTCGTCCATGCCGTGACGGCGTTGCTGGCGCAACGGCGGGTGATTGCCGAAGACCTCCGCATCGAACAACACACCCTCGAGGATGCCTACCTGGCCCTCACCGGCAGTGGGTCGGGGTTCTCGACGAGCGGTCGGGAGGATCGCTGATGGCTGCCACCCTGCAACTCACCAAGACCGAGAGCAAGCTCTTCGTTCGGGACCCGATCGCCCTCTTCTTTGGCCTCGTCTTCCCAGCGGTGCTGCTATTCGCGCTTGGATACCTCTACCCGGGATTCGATGAGCCGTCGGCCGATCTCGACGGCAAGCGCTACATCGACGTCTATGCGCCGATCGCCCTCGTACTTGGCCTGGCCACCCTCGGCCTCGTCACGATGCCGCCCATCTTCGGTGCGTATCGGCAGTTTGGGATTCTGCGACGGCTGCGTACGACACCGGTGCACCCGGTCCGGTTGCTTTCGGCGCAGCTCATCGTCCACGTGGCCGTCGCCGTCGCAGCTGCGGCGCTCGCCATCGGTGTGGTCGTGACCGCGTTCGATGTGCCGGTGCCGGAGAGCCCATTGTGGTTCCTCCTGTCGTTCCTGCTCGCCGCGGCCTCGATCTTCGCAATCGGGCTGCTCGTCGGAGCGCGGGCGAGCACCCAGGTGTCGGGGCAGGCGATCGGGATGGCGATCTACTTCCCGATGCTGTTCTTCGCCGGCGTGTGGATTCCCCGCTCGGTGATGCCCGACGGGCTGCTGGCGGTGAGTGACCTCACCCCGCTCGGCTCTGCGGTTCAGGCGCTGGAAGACTCGTGGTTCGGCGCCACTCCAAGCCTGCTGAACCTCACGGTCATGCTGGCGTATGCCCTGGTCGTGGGGTTGGTCGCCGTACGCGGGTTCCGCTGGGAGTGAGCCTGCTCGTGGCTTCGGACCAATCCCCAGTTGGCTCGTACATTCCGCCAACCGGCCGTAGGAGCTCACGGAACCGGACTTGTACGATCGGGTGGTGCCGGCTGCGGGTGCCGGTACCACCTCAGGAGCCTTGATGCACGTGGCGCAAGTGACCACCGAGACCATGACGCTTTCGGCGCCGACGTCGTGGGAACGAAGGGTCGACTCCTTCTTCGCCTGGGTCCCCTACGTCACGCTCGCAGGGTCTGCGGTGCTCGGGGTGGTCAGCTCCGATGCAGAGACCAATCGGGTGCTCGTCCCGGCTCTGGTTGGAGTCGCCGCGGTGTGGACCTGGGTGACGTTCACCAGGCTCGCTGCTCCCACCCGGGTGCCGCAGGCGATGGTCCGTCTCTACTTCGGCGGATTCGTGGTCATCGCTGCGGCTCTCGTGATGCAGCAGGCCGTGTTTCTCGCTTACGGCATCACCGGCTTCTTCCATGCCGCGTTGCTGCGGCCTTGGCCGCTGGCGTTTCTCGGTCTTGGTGCAACGGCGCTCGTGGTGCACTCGAACATCGTCGTCACCGAGAGCACCCTGGCGAGCTGGTCGATCTACGCCGGTGTCGTCCTGGTGCAGACGTTCGCGGTCGGCTTTGGGCTCTACGGCGGGGAGCGGATAGCGGGGATCGCGGAGGAGCGGCGAGCCGCCCTCGAGCAGCTGGAGCTCGCGATGGAGGAGAATGCCGGACTCCACGACCAGCTCGTGGCGCAAGCGAGAGAAGCCGGCGTGCTCGACGAGCGCCAGCGCATGGCTCGTGAGATCCACGACACCATCGCCCAAGGGCTCACCGGCGTCATCACGCAGCTGGAGGCGGCGCAGCAGTCGTGGAACGACGAAGCCGAGATGCGGAGGCATCTCGCCAACGCGGCCGGCCTGGCTCGTTCGAGTCTCGCTGAAGCGAGGCGATCGGTGCAGGCGATCCGACCCGGCCCCCTCGATCGCAGTCGCTTGCCGGATGCGCTCTCCGAGGTCACGGATAGGTGGTCGTCGGTTTCCGGGGTGGCAGCGAGCATGCGGATCGTCGGCGAAACACGCCCACTGGCGCCTCACGTCGAAGTGGCTCTGCTGAGGGCGGCGCAGGAGGCCCTCGCCAACACCGCCAAGCACGCCGCAGCGTCACGGGCCGGGGTCACGCTGACGTTCTTGTCCGGTTCGGTGAGCCTCGACGTCCGCGACGACGGTGCGGGCTTCGACCCTTCCGGCTTGCCGGCGGCCCAGAGCTATGGCCTCGCCGGCATGGCGCAGCGGATCGAACGAGCGGGTGGCTCGCTCGAGATCGAGTCCGCTCCGCTCGAAGGAACTGCGCTTTCGATCAACATCCCGACCGAACTCGTTGCTGCAGCGCATGCGTGACGGTGGCGGCGGGGAGCCTCGGCCGATTCGTCTGCTGATCGTCGACGATCATCCGATTGTTCGGGACGGGATTCGCGGGATCTTTGCGGGCGACCCCGGCTTCGATGTGGTCGCTGAAGCCGAGAACGGGCGTGTTGCGATCGAGCGAGCACAGGCATCCCTGCCAGACGTGGTGCTCATGGACTTGCGTATGCCCGAGATGGACGGTGTGGGCGCGACTCGTGAGATCGTTGCCAGCGGTCTCGCAGCTCAGGTACTGATCCTGACCACCTATGACACCGAACACGACGTGTTGCTGGCAATCGAAGCAGGCGCCATCGGCTACCTCCTCAAGGACACCCCGCGTGACGAGTTGCGAAGGGCAGTCCAGGCTGCTGCCGCCGGCGAATCGGTCTTGTCTCCGCTCGTGGCGCGTCAACTGCTCGGTCAGGTCCGGCATCCTCGCCGCGGGGTGCTGAGCGAGCGCGAGTTGGAGGTCCTCGTGCTGGTAGCCCGCGGCGGCACCAACAAGTCCGTTGCCCGCGAGCTCTTCATCAGCGAGGCAACCGTGAAGACGCATCTGTTGCACATCTACGAGAAACTGGGCGTCAACGATCGTGCCGCTGCCGTTGCGAATGCGTACGAGCGGGGGCTTCTCTCACGGGGTGACGCTGGTTGAGGGGGTGACCTCGACGCGATAGGTCATGCCTCCGATGGCCGTTGCTCGCCCCGACGCCGTATAGTGCAGTGCTGTTGCGGTCACCGAAGGGGAGAGGGGTGAGGCAGATCAGCGGACGGGACACCCACGCGGACGTCGTCAACCGACGTTCCCGCATCGCGCTCGTCGCGGTGCTTGTCCTCACGGCGGTGTTTGCCGCCGCCAACGAGACGGCACCCGACCCTGAACCTGGACCGGTCGGCGGTCCTGCCGCTTTCGATTTCGTGGCTGCCGGTGTGTCCGCAGACCTGCCCGTATCCAACGCAGGGGCCATTCGCGACGTCGAGCCGCCCCGCAACGAAGCCCCCATCTTCGACGTCGGTGTGGTTGCCCCGCTCGATCCGATCGTGGCATTCGTCGACGACGCGGAAGATAGGGCTGAAGGAGGCGCCGCCGAGGACGTGCCGACGACCACCGTCGTAATCACGACCACGCCGCCTACGACGACCGCGCCTCCGCCTCCCACGACCACGACGCCTCCGCCAACCACCACCGTCCCGCCCCCTGCCGTCACGGTGTCGCCACCACCGACTACCACGGTCCCGCCGCCGACGACGACGCTGCCCCCGCCGACGACGACGCTGCCCCCGCCTCCCACGACCGAGCCGCCGCCGACGACGACCGAGCCTCCGTCGGACCTGGCCTTCTACGCCATCGTGTCGGCCGACGTGTCGTGCGACGACGCGGAGGTCACTTGGAAGGTGACGAACCCGAAAGAGGATTGGAACAAGGGCTGGACCATGGTCATCGACGGTGACAGCCGCGGCGTCTTCGATTCCGGCGAGACCGTCAAGCGAGGCAAGACGGAGAAGGCCGACGAGGTTGTCGACTCGGGGAGCCATACGCTGTCGGTGACCGTCCGTTGGGTCCACGGCGGCGAGCCGGACTCGGGCCACGGCACGTACAGCACCACGGTCTCAGCTGACTGCGACGATGACGACGACTGAGTCGTCTCCCGTCACCCCGCGTTGCTGAACAGCGTCATCTGCAGTCCGTCGGGTGTTTCCATCCTGCTGTTGATCGAGCTCCATGGCGTCAACGCCGGCGGTGCAAGTGGCATGGCGCCGGCGGCTGCCGCGGAAGCGGACGCTGTGACGGTGTCGGCCACCTCGAAGGCGACGCGCAATGGTCCCGCCACCGGAGCACCGACTTCGACGGCGTCGACATGGGCGGCGTGCTCCTCGTCGAGGATCTCGAGGGTGGCGACGCCCGCTTCGAGCACGATGCCGCGGCCGTGCGTCTCGAACGACTCCCGCACGACCAACCCGAGCCCGGCCCGGTAGAAGCCGACGAGCCGGTCGAAGTCGTTTGTCGTTATCACCAGGCGCATTTCGGTCGGCTGCGGTTGACCGGTCATGGGCATCATCCTTCGCTCGCGACAGGAGGGCGCCCGGAGGCGCCCTCCCATGAAAGCCGATGGCGACTACATCGTCATGATGAGTCGGTCCTCGGTCCTTCCTTCAAACAGATCGGCTCCCTCGGCGAGCCTCTTCCCCGTCTCCTCGTTGGCCATCGAGGCCATCATCTCCGCTTCGAGGTTGGCCATGCTGTCGTGGTCGGAGAACCAGTAGAGGGTTCCCCATTCGCCGCCCACCTCGAAGCCCCACGTCAATTCCGTGCCGTAGGTCTCCTTCCAGTGTGCGGATATCTCCGCGGCGAATGCCATCGCCTCGTCGCCTTTTCCGCGAGCAACATGTGCCTTGCGCATGAAGCGCAATCCCATCACGTCCTCCTTGGGTTGAGGTATCTCAACGGTACGCGTCGAGTGCTGCGTTTGGGGGGAGGGTTCTCAGCCGTGGTTGCCGGCATCGGGCTCGAGCAGGAAAACCGAACGTGCCCCGGTCGCGGCGTAGTGCTGTGCGAAGGCCGGCTACACCTCGACGAGTGCGGGCCACCACGCATCCGCCTCCGCGTCGTCGAGCGTGCGGGCGGAAACGGCAACGGGCTCGCCACGGTTGGCGATCGTTGCCTGACCGGCGGGGGCGACGTTGGCCACCCACGGGTTTGGGCGCTCCCCGGCCGGTCGAGCGTTTGCCGAAGCGGCGCTACGAGCGCGGCGTGATCGAGACTCTTCTCGAGCTCGAACTCCCGCTCGAGGGAAGCAATGAGCTCTGACTTGGCGCGCGGCCGCGTGGTCGTCTTGATGAGCACCGTCTCCCCGCCGTCGTTGGCGGCGCGAACGAGTCGAGATTCAGGGCCTTCCGCCAGCACAGAGACCTCGCGGAATCCGTCGATGGCCAGCACAATGGTGTTGCTCCTCGGGTCCGCTCCCCGCTGATCCTATGCGTCGGGGCCTTCCGACACGGGTGCCCGTGGTCGTGCCGGTCAGCCGTTGCGCTCGTCGCGCCAGGCGAGCCAGTCCTCCAAGCCGTCGAGGGACCAAGCCGGACCCGTGGTGCCGAGCGTGAATTGGGTGAACCCCATCTCGACATACGTGTTGGCGTCCTCATTCAGCGCCCGGTCGGCGTCGCCCGGCTCGAGCCCCAAACCCCACTCGATGTCGTGGGGGTCCCGCTCGTACTCGGCACACCACTGTTCCAGCGCAGCCACCTTTGGCTCGAGGACGCCGGGCCGGTCGGGGAAGAGTGCATGCCAGCCGGATGCGTGCTTCGCCACCATACGCAACGTCTTCCGCTCGCCGGTGCCGCCGATCAGGATCGGGATGTCCCGGGTGGGCGGCGGATTGAGCTTCGTCCAGCGTTGCTCGATCTGCGGCAGCGCTTCAGCCAGGTCGTCCAGCCGGCTCCCGGCCGTGCCGAACTCGTAGCCGTACTCGTCGTAGTCGCGTTGGAACCACCCCGAACCGATGCCCAGGATGAGCCGTCCGCCCGAGATGTGGTCGACGGTGCGCGCCATGTCGGCGAGGAGCTGGGGATTGCGATACGAATTACACGTGACGAGCGCCCCGATTTCGATGCGCTCTGTCTGCTCGGCCCATGCCGCCAGCATGGTCCAGCACTCCAGGTGTGCTCCGTCCGGGGGCCCGTAGAGCGGGTAGAAGTGATCCCAGTTGTAGGCGATGTCGGCGCCCGCCTCTTCGGCGGCTACGAGCTGGCGACGCAGGACGGTGTAGTCCCCGTGTTGCGGGTGGAACTGAACGGCGATGCGGATCGGTCGCATGGCGAGGCTCCTCGAGATGGGGGATGCAATCGACGGTCAACCTACACCGCGGTTGGGCCCAGCTCGGCGAGGCGCTGCTCGATCCAAGCAATGCGGGCCAGCGCGTCGTTGCGGCTGCGATGCCCGCCCGTGTCGTCGTTGTTGACGGCACGGTTGTACTTCCCGTGGGCGAAGCCGGCCGATGCGCTGCCACCCTGACCCACCGATGAGGTGGTCGCAAGCGACAGGCCCAGGTTCGGTGGCGGCGCTGACACCTGCTCGCGCAATCCCGCCAGCTCGTGCTCGAGCATCGTGCGCTCGACGCTCGGGTCTTCGAGGACCGCAATACGCTGCCGCAACCGATCGCGACGACGGGTGAGCTCGGCGAGGCGGGGCACGTCGACTTCCCGCCGGGCGTCGTCGATGGCGATGCGCAGCCCGGCGAGCTCCTGCAAGGACCTCGCTCGCTCGATCTCGCGTCGTTCCAGTTCCGTCATCTCGTGTTCAGTATGCCGCGTGGGGAGGTCGAGCGCGGCAGATTCCGCGCCGATGACGCGAGGAGGTGCAGTTCCACGACGCGGCTGCAATCTCGGCGGCGCGACGTGCGCGCCGGTCGGCTCAGCCGATCGTGAGGCCGTGCTTGGGGCGCGGGATCAGGTCGGGACCCTTGCCTTCCTGATAGTCCGACCAGGTGAGCGAGCCTTCGGCGACGTCTTGCTCCTGCATCGTGATGCAGCCCGGTACCGGGCACACCAGGCTGCACAGATTGCAGCCCACACAGGCGTCCTCCTTGATCCACACCCGGGTCCGCTCGCCTTTGCGCTCGGCCCCGATGGCTTGATGGGCGCCATCATGGCACGCGATGTGGCATAGCCCGCAGCCGATGCAGGCGTCCTGGTCGATGTGGGCCTTGATCACGTAATTCAGATCGAGGTGTTGCCAGTCCTTCACCCGCTCGAGGCTGCGACCCCGCAACTCGTTGACGCTCGCCATGCCCTTGTGGTCGAGGTAGTTGCTCAGCCCGTCGATCATGCCTTCCACGATTCGGTAACCCCAATGCATCACCGCGGTACAGACCTGCACGGTCGTGGCGCCGAGCAGAATGAACTCTGCCGCATCCCGCCACGTGCCGATGCCGCCGATGCCGCTGATCACGGGATCATCGAGTTCCCGATCGCCGGCGATCGCCGACACCATGTGGAGTGCGATGGGCTTGACGGCCGGGCCGCAGTAGCCGCCGTGACTCGACTCCCCCCGGACCGACGGCCGCGGCGCAAACGTGTCGAGATCGATGCCGGTGATGCTGTTGATGGTGTTGATCAGGCTCACCGCGTCGGCGCCGCCCTCGAACGCGGCTCGGGCCGGAGGCCGGATGTCCGCTACGTTCGGGGTCAGCTTCACGAGCACGGGGACGGTTGCCGCTTCCTTGGCCCAGGTGGTGATCTGGCACGCGTACTCGGGCACCTGGCCGATGGCGCTGCCCATGCCTCGCTCCGACATGCCGTGCGGGCATCCGAAATTCAGCTCGAGTCCATCGGCGCCGGCGTCCTGCGCCTGCTTGACGATCTCGTGCCAAGCCTTCTGGGTGGACTCGACCATCAGGCTGACGATCAGCGCATGGTCCGGATAGCGGTTCTTGACTGCGGTGATCTCCTCGAGGTTCACGTCGAGCGGTCGGTCCGTGATGAGCTCGATGTTGTTGAAGCCCATCATGCGCTGCCCGTTGAGATCGACCGAGCTGTAGCGCGACCACGTGTTCTCGATCGGCTCTCCGAGCGTCTTCCAGACGGCGCCGCCCCAACCCGCCTCGAAAGCGCGGGCAATCTGGTCCCCAGTGTTGGTCGGTGGCGCCGAGGCGAGCCAGAAAGGATTTGGGGACTCGATGCCGCAGATATTGACGGAGAGATCGGCCATCCCCGTCACCTCCTTCCGCTCAGTGCGTCGTCGATGCTCCGTGCCGCCGCCATACCCTCGGCAACCGCATTGACGACCTCCTTGCCGCCGTTGACGCAGTCGCCTCCGGCCCACACCCGTGCGCGGGACGTCCGACCGTGGTCGTCGGTGACGACCCGGCCGCTTGCGTCGAGATCGAGCGCCGCCGACTCCAGGAAAGCCGCGTGCGTCTCCTGCCCGGTCGCGACGATCACGACGTCGCATGGGACGAGCTCGGTCTCCCCGGTGCCGACGACCGAGGGTCGCCCGTCGGTGCCGGGTACCCCCGGAGCCGTGCGCTCACACCGAAGCGATGCAACCGCACCCTCGCCCTCGACGCCTACAGGCGAAAGCCAGAACGAGAACGTCACACCCTCTGCTCGGGCTTCGTCGATTTCGTGGCGGTACGCCGGCATGTGGTCGGGTCCGCGTCGATAGACGAGGCTGACTCTCGCAGCGGCGAGTCGTGTTGCCAGCCGAGCAGCATCGATCGCCGTGTTGCCCCCGCCCAGCACGACCACCGTCTGCCCCCGAAACAGGTCCTGGGCGATCATCTCGGCTTTGGAGGCGGCGATGAGGGCGAGCGCATCGTGCACCCCTTGCAGGTCCTCGCCCGGCAGCTGCAGCGGGCGAATCCTGCCGAGCCCGACGCCGACAAACACGGCGTCGTATCCGTCGAGCAAGGAGTCGAACGCACTCGCATCCGCGATCAGGGCGTTGCGCCGAATCTCAACGCCGCCGGCCTCGATCCAGGCGATCTCAGCCAGCGCAGCTTCGTGCGGAACCTTGTACTCCGCTACGCCGTGGGTGTTCAATCCGCCGGGCTCGTCGGCTGCGTCGAAGACGACTGCGGTGTGGCCGCGGCGCTGCAGCTCCGCCGCGCACGCCAAGCCGGCCGGACCCCCTCCGACGACGGCGACATGTTTGCCGGTGGGCGGCTTCGAGGGGAACGGCTGGATACCCGCATCGATCAACGGGCCGGTGGCGTACCCCTGGAGGGCGCCGATGGCGACGGCCCTGCCGTCCACGTCGTTCATCACGCACGCTCCCTCGCACAGCACTGTGGTCGGGCAGGCATGGGCGCACGAGTCGCCAAGGACGTTGGCGTCGAGGATGACCCGCGCTGCACCGAGGTCGTCCCGGTTGGCGATGCGCTTGATGAAGCCGGGGACGTCGATCGAGGTTGGGCAGGCCCTCGTGCACGGGGCGTCCCAGCACATGAGGCAGCGGTTCGCCTCGGTGAGGGCGGCGGCCAGGGGGATGTGGCGGTCGATGGAGGCGGCGGATTCCAGCGTCGTTTCCATTGTGCGACGCTACGATGCAAGGCCAAGACCGGCTAGGGGCGTCAAGCCCTTCGATCACAAACTCATGGTCGTGCTCAGGCCGGGTTCGCCTTCAGGTAGAGGCGCCTGGCTCTCCTGGCGTGTTTGCGCCGCACGAGAAAGACGGTCTCGACGGCCGGGTCGGTGCGGGGCAGCCTCTTGCCGTCGTTGCCGATCACCGAGCCCGGCGTCTCGAAGCTGTACAGCACCTCGTCGCAGGCATCGTTGAGGCGGACCTTCGGGTTGGAGACCACGGCCTCCACCGCTCTGTACCGCGAGCGCAACTCTTCGACCAGGAAGTCGATCTGAGCATCCATGTCCGACAGGATCGCAGCGCCGAGTACCCGACCGTCGTACTCGTGCTCGAAGAGCCTCCGCCGCCGCGGAGGCGCCGTCCACTGGGCGAGGCCGATGCCCGCCTTGCGCGGACCCTCCTCCGCATCCGGCTTGCGGCGCATCACCTCCTCGGGTGAGAAGTCATGCTTCTTCCCGTCGAATCCGGGTGCGCGCATCGGTGTCTTGGCGTTGCTTCCCTCGATGCGGTTGGGCAGGACGCCGGACTCGTAATAGAGGTTGCCCAGGACGCCTGCGGAACCGTTCACCGGGTAGCCGTACTCGACGAGCCGCTCCATCACGTAGACCATGCGTTCGTTCACATGGACCGTTGACCAGTCGCGACCCCCGGGTGTGCGGCGCGGCGGTCGCGGCTTGGGTGCCGGCCGGTTGGACGTCGTCCCGCGTGGCGGGGACCCAGCCGTGGCGGTTGCTGCCGGAATGGTGATCACTTGCCCGCGACGGATGTTGTCGGGTTCGATGTCAGGGTTGGCTGCGATCACTGCCGTCAGGGTCACGTCGTGGCTGGCTGCGATGGCCTTCAACGTGTCGCCCGATTGCACCGTGTAGGAGGTAGTCGTCGTGTCCCCGGGTGCTGCTTGCGGCTCCTCGGCAGAGGCGACCTCGCCGGACGGGATCTGCAACACCTGGTTCTTGGCGATGCGATCCGGATCCTCCAGGTCCGGGTTGGCCGCAATCATCTGGGCAACGGTCGTTCCGTATGCGGCGGCGATCGTCTTCAGCGTCTCGCCGGACTGCACCACATGTTCCATCGCGGCCTCCGTTTCCTGGCGCCCACGCTACGCAGCGTCGCGGAGCCGTGCGGCCCCGCTCAGCGAATCCAGATGGGCTGCGGTGCTTCGATGCGGTCGAGTCGAGATGGGACCCGTGCGAACCGATCGTCATTGTGGTTGCGCCAGTCGAGCCAGGCCTGCGTCAGTTCCTCGCGATTTCGTGCGACGAAGTTCCACCACATCTGAATGCGAGCTGGGAACGGGAGGCCGCCAAGGAGCATGACCCGCCCGGGCGAGCCGGCCGTTGCGATGTTGAGCCGCTCGACTCCTGGTGAAACGATGGCCAGCGACCCGGGCTCCACGATCGTGTCGTTCACCTTGGCGCGTCGGTCGATCGGAACGATGGCGTGTTCGAAGGAGGGCTCGACCGGCAGGGTCGCCTCGTTCAGGTGGAGGGTGGCGTCGACCCCGAGGAGCGGCCAGTCGGTGGCCACAGGAGACGTTGCGCCCGCCATGGTCCCGGCGAGCAGGCTCACCTCAGCCCCGCCCAACTCGAGATGCGGCAGGTTCTTGTGGTGAACGAAGCTCGAAGGTCCGTGCCGCGTTGCGTCGGTCTGGGCGAGCCACATCTGGATACCTTTCACGGCGTCAGCCGCAGCAGGCGCGCTGCCTCGCCTGACCTCCAGTTCGGCGTGGGCGATCCCATGGCCCGCAGTCATGAGGTTCAGCTCACCCGGCCGAATGACCTGTTCCGTGCCGAGGGAGTCCGTGTGCAACGCCTCTCCCTCGAACAGCCAGGTCACGGTGCTCAAGCCGATGTGGGGATGCGGGCCAACCTCCATCGGGTCAGGTTCGGCGACGTCGGCGGCGGACATCAGGTCGACGAAGCACCAGGGGCCGACGGTGCGGCGCCCCTTGGTGGGCAGCACCCGCACGACGCCCATGCCGTTGATATCAGCGGTTCGCCCCTCACGCACTTCGATCAACCCGGCGCGTGTGTCGTTCTTGCCCTGTCCGCCATGTTCACCGTTCATCGACCCGAGCTTACGGTGAGGCGCGCAGATACTGCCGGACGCCGCATCGTCGGGTCATCATCGAGGTAGCGTGCTGTTGTGAATAGGCAGCGCCGTTCGGCTTCCGGTAGTTCTGGCGACGGCCGGTGAATCCTGCTCGGCTGTCCTTGGTGCTCGGCGGGGGCGGGGCGCTCGGATGGGTGTATCACGCCGGCGTGCTCGCTGCGTTGCGCGACCGAGGCGTCACGCTGTCCGCCGTTGCGACGGTCATCGGCACATCCGCCGGCGCCGCCGTGGCGGCGTCCGTTCGCAGCGGCGCCGACCCGGAACGGATCGTGGCCACCATGGGCCGACCGCCCAGCGCCGAACAGCGGGATGCCGTCCTCAGCGAGGTGCGCGAAGCTCGAAAGAGTGTCCGCCCGTTGTCGGTGAAGCTCGCACGGGATGCGTGGCATGCCCGCGCGAATGTGGTCTTGGCCCTCTCCGGGCTGCTTCCGCGGGGCTTGTTTCCCACCGCGTTTGCCGAGCAGTTCCCGGGCGTGCCCGATCTCGACGGGTGGCCTCCAGGGCTTTGGATTCCTGCTGTCCGGGTCACTGACGGTGAGCTCGTCGTGTTCGGTCGCGATCGCACCGACGTGAGCGTCGCCGACGCCGTTGCGGCCTCTTCAGCTGTGCCTGGGATGTTTCAACCCAAGCACATCGATGGCCACGACTACATCGACGGCGGTGTCGTATCGCCCACCCACGCCGACCTGGCTCTGGGAGTCCCCGGCGATGTGGTGCTGGTTTCGTCGCCGATGACGCGACCCTCGCGGCGGCTTCTTGCGCGCCACGCCCGCAAGCAGCTCAACGTCGAGCTCGGCCGACTCCGAGGCGCCGGCCGCCGCGTCGTGGTCGTGGAACCAACCCTCGAGCTGATGGAGGTTGCGGCAGGCTTCCCGCGACGCAACCCGGGGGCCGCCACGGCCATTGAGCAGCAAGCGCAGAAGGACGTGACGAAGGCATGTGCGATGGCGGGGATCTGACGACGTCGACAGCACAGAGCTTCCGATCGACCTGTTTCTCACCTCACATGGTGTCTTGGCGAGTTTCGGGGACCCGCGCGCAGAGTCGATGCGTCTCGGCGGCCTCGACCGGATGAGCTCGAGAATCGCCAACCACGAGATGCAGCGTTCGTTTCTCGAGAACGTGCCACCAAACCGGGCGCTTCGCGACCTTGCCGAGACCCGCCGCGTTCCGACCTGACACCATCCGTGTTCCAACCACCTTGAGCCGCCCGGCACCGCGTGACAGCATGGACCCGTGGCGTTGCGTATCTTCGTGGTAGCGGTTCTCCTGTTGGCGGGCGCCGGCTGCGGCGATCCAATCGGGGAAACAGAAGCCAGGAGTGCGACGACGGCGAGCGGCGAGGTTGAGGTCGTGAAGATCATGTTCGAACGGTCCGGTGGCTTTGCCGGAATCACGCGCACGGTCGAGATATCGACGGAGGACCTCGCCGCGGAGGATGCGGCGTATCTCCGCCGGCTGATCGACGAGTCAGGCTTCTTCGACCTTCCTGAGGAGATCGCGGGGGATGGCACCGTCGCCGACGAGTTCAACTACGTCGTCGTGATCGAGACAGGGGATCGTCGGGTCTCGGTGCGCACCGGCGACGCCGGGGCGCCCGAGACGTTGGTGCCTCTGTTGGGCTGGCTCAACCAGGCAGCGCGAGCCGGCGGCGGGTAGCGGAATCGACAACACAAGCGGCCACCGAGCGAGGGAGAGCGCAGGATGACCGGACGGCACGGATTGCATTGCATCATTCCGCCCCACATGTACGAAGAGGTCGTCGAGCACGGCACGGAGGCGCAACGCCAAGCGGCCGAATCCAGCATGGAGGTCTCCGAGGCGATCCGCGATCAGCGCCAGCAGGGCGGTCTCGAGGCCGCGCCGGCTGCGATGCCCGGCAAGGAACGAATCGTCTATACCGCCAACAACGGCAGTTCGCTGCCGGGCACGCCGGTGCGCAACGAAGGCGACCCGCCCTCAGGCGATCCGGCGGTCGACGAGGCCTACGACGGCTCCGGGGACACCTATGACCTCTTCATGGACGTGTTCGGGCGCGACTCCATCGATGGCAGCGGCATGCGGCTCGACTCCACCGTGCACTACCAAGTTGGCTACGACAACGCGTTCTGGAACGGCTCCCAGATGGTCTACGGCGATGGCGACGAAGATCTGCCCGAGGACCAGCGACTGTTCAATCGATTCACGAAGTCGCTCGACGTCATCGGCCATGAGCTGACCCATGGTGTGACGGAATTCACGGCTGGGTTGGTGTATTTCAACCAGCCCGGCGCTCTCAACGAGCACTTCTCGGATGTCTTCGGCTCGCTGGTTCGCCAGCGCACGCTCAACCAGTCGGCCGCCGCGGCTGATTGGATCATCGGAGGCGACCTGTTCACCGGGAACGTCAACGGCGACGGCATCAGGTCGATGAAGGCGCCGGGAACGGCGTACGACGACCCGGTGCTGGGCAAGGACCCTCAGCCCGGGCATATGGACGACTTCGTCACGACGACCTCGGACAATGGCGGCGTCCACATCAACTCCGGCATCCCGAACAAGGCGTTCTACACCGTGGCGCTGGAGCTCGGCGGCAATGCGTGGGGTGATGCCGGCAACATCTGGTTCCGCACCCTGACCGACAACCGGCTCACCTCGCAGGCGGTGTTCCAGGATTGCGCCAACCTGACCTGGACGATCGCCGGTGAGCTCCACGGGACTGGCAGTGCGCAGCAGACCGCAGTCGCCAACGGCTGGACGGCCGTCGGTATCGACGCAACGAGCGGCGGCGGTGGCGGGCCGGCCCAGCAAGGATGTCTGCCGCTCGGATCGGTGTTGGCGGGTTTGGGTCTGCTCCGGCGGCGCTAGGAGGGTGCCGTCAGCAGCTCGAGACCGCGGCGATAGTGGGCGAGGCCCTCGACCTGTCGGATGAAGCGTGCGCTGCGGCGGAACCGCGTCCCAATCTGTTCGTGGGTCTCTCCAGCGAAGCGGAGTCGCAACACCCGGCGTTCCATCGCTTCGGCGACGCGGCCGGTCCGCGGCTGTGGTCGCGGGATCGCACTCCACTCGATCACGCGGCTGATGTGATCGGGGCTCCGATCGAACCGGGCAGCAATCTCGTCGAGGGACATTCCTTCGGCGCGCATCGAGTGGATGCGACGTTCCAGTGGTCGGACATTGGGTGCGTGCAGCATCGGGCCTCCGGGAGAGGGGTCACCTCAACGGTACGCGAACGAATGGCTCCGTGTCGCCGGTGCCTACCTCCGAACCTTGGAGGAGAGCTCCGCGCTGCGCCACCTGCGGCTGGGCCGGGAGATCGGTGAACGTGCGTCCTTTGGCGATACCGTTACTGATGAGAATCGCAAACGCACTCGAGGCCCCCGCAGGGGCCTCGAGTCATGCCAGGGTTGTGGATGCCTAGACGGTGGTCTCCTTCTTCCAGTCGGCTGGGACGGTGTCGGGAACAACGGTCGTCTCTTCACGGCCTGCCCACCAGAGGCCGCCGCCCGCCAGCAGCGAGGTGAGGCCGATGGCGCCCAGGATGCCTGCCAGGGCCAAGCCCATCTGCAGGGTGGAGTGCGTCACGGTGCCTACACCGAGCTCGCCAACGAGGCCATGCACGGTTCCGGTCCAGGCCTGGCCGCGTGCCGGGCCCTCGAGCGGATGCATGCGGTCGAAGTCGGTCCAGTAGCGGCCATCGATGTCGAACTCGTACGTGCCCGCGGCGAAGGTCTCGCCGTTGTACTCAACGGTTTCGGTCAGCTCGATCGTCTGCGTGCCGTGGATCACGTGGTAGACGATCGTGGCCATCTGGTACATGTACTCGCTTGCCGTGTTCACGAGGGGATCGTTCGGGTCGAGGTCTGCTTCGTTGACCGGGTAGCCCCAGTCGTCGGTCAGCGTCGTCATGATCGCCTCGGCGCCCTCAGTGGTGCCGCGATCGATGAGCTGGCCATCCTCGTTGTAGCTCAGGCTGACGTTCTGCGTCTCGCTGAACGCCTGGAGCGATTCGTAGCCGTCCTGCACTCGCGTGTAGGCGACGACGCCCGCGACCATAAAGCCGAGCCCGATCAGCGCCAGGACCGTGCCTAGCATTCTCAGTCGCTTGGCCATCATGAGTGTTCCTCCTCGGTGAGTGAGTGTCTTGTGAACTATTTCACAATCTAGGGCCATCATTTCGTGAATCGTCGATAAGCGATAGGGACCTTTGCACCAGCCAGGAAGGGCCAAAGGGCCTGCCGGATCAGGTCACTTTGTGAAACAATTCACATAATGACCTTTGCGCCCACCCCGTCCTGTACCGAAGCGGGTCTCCCCGAGCCCGCTCCCATGACAGTGGCTCGGATCGCCGAGATCGGCAAGGCGCTCGCCCACCCCGCCCGTGTTCGGATCGTCAATCTCTTCCGTATCTGTCACCCCCACAAGGTGCAGGACATCGTTGAAGAGTGCGACCTCGCTCAATCGACGATCTCTGAGCACTTGCGCATTCTGCGCGAGGCCGACGTGGTGTTCGCCAGTAGGGACGGTCCCCGCACCTGGTACTGCTTGCGCCGTTCCGTCCTGCGCGAGTACGTCAAGGCGATCGAGGAACTCCAATCCACCGACGAGCTGCTCCTGCTCGCCTGATCGTTTCAGGGCGCAGCGGCCCGTACCGCAGGTACGACATCGCTGAGGTACACCTCGAGGGCTTCTTCGTCGACCGGCGACCGCAGCGCGACGTTGACGCCGTCCGCTCCGGCTTCGATGTACGCGAGGACCCGCTCGACGGCACGGTCCGGAGTGCCGAGCAGGGCGCCGCCCATCACCCGCGGCGCCATGTCTCGCCACTGCGCCCGGAGCTGTTCCTCGATGAGATGCTCCTTGGCTGCGTCGGTCGCCAGATTGAACATGAGGTTGACGGAGCGCTCGAGACTCGACGGGTCGCGTCCAACAGCCTCACAGCGCTCGTCGAGGAGCCGGTTGAGCCTGGCGAACTCGCCAGGCGATACGTACGGCGCGTTCCACCCATCGGCGTGCCGTGCCGCCAGGGGCAGTGTCCTGGTTTCGCCGATCCCGCCCGCCCACATCGGGATGTGCCCGCGCACCGGGCGCGGCTCCATCGACAGATTCGAGGTCGTGTAGAAGCGTCCGTCGTGGGAAGTCCGTTCTTGGGACAGGATCTGTCTCACCAGCGGGAAGGCCTCATCCACCATGTCCATCCGGGTACGCAGCGACGGGAACGGGTAGCCATGGGCTCGGGCTTCGAGCTCAGCCCAACCGGAACCGAGACCGAGCTCGAAGCGGCCACCGCTGACGTGATCGAGCGTGACGGCGATGCGGGCCAGGTGGGCCGGGTTCCGATAGCCGACATAGAACACCAGGCACCCGATCCGGGCGTGCGACGTCTCTGCACACAAAGCGCCGAGCGTCGCAACCGCTTCGAAGTGAGGCTGGCCGCCTCCGGCCGGCGGCACCTCGTACAGGTGGTCCCACGCCGAGATCCAGTCCAAGCGCGCTTCGTCCAGTCTCCGCCACAGCGAGCGCATGTCGTCCATCGTCATGTTCTGCTGACCCACATGCGCACCGAGTTGCACCATGCCTCGGGAAACTAGTCCGCAGGTGGCTCGGCCGTGCGATTCGGGCGTGCGTCGCCATAGCCGCCGTACCATGGCGGTATGCGCACGTCGCTCGGCTGGCTGGTCGTCGCTCTTGTAGCCGGCGCCCTCGTCGGTGGCGGGGCCGCCGCGTGGGTGGAGGGTGACGAGCCGGAGGACACCACGTCTCCGGCGACGACCACTGCGCCCACGGTGGACCCGGTGGTCGTCGAAGCACCTTGGGTGGACGGCGGGGTGCGCTTCCGTTCAACGGTCTTGGTTCCGATCTCGTTTGTGGTTGGTGACGGCACGGCGGAGCTGGAATTCGATCTCGTCCCACTCCACTGGACGGCGCGTCATGAGGAGGATGAGCTCTTCGCCGACGAGCTTCCTGTACAGCCTGAGTTCTGGGAGCTGACGCTGGACGGTGGTCAGGTCATCGAGGCCGTGACGACGATCGACGACGCCGTCGTGCGCTTCGATGTGCCGGTCGACGTCGATGCCGCCGACGTCGTCTCCGTTCGCGTGACGGGTTGGCGCCTCGCCGTGCCGGTCGGCGGCGAGATGACGCTTCCGGTCGAGGAGGGCGCTGCGGGATCATTCCCGGACGGGAGCACGGTCGAGATCGACCGGGTGCTCGAACAGTCGACGTCCACGATCGTGCAGCTCGACAGCACGGCGACAGAAGCGGCCTGGACGGGGCACTCGCTCGCGACCTTCCGAACCCAGGATCCGGGATGGCGGATCAGCTTCCGGTTCGGGCAGTCCAGCAACGTGCAACTCATCTGGGAAGAGCCCGGAGCCCCGGGAGAGGTCGTGTTGATCCAGCTCGACCCGGCGTGGCGGCCGATCGCCGCCGACGTGGTCGTGATTGGCGAAACCGATGAGTGACGTCGAGTTCGACTTTGCTGAGATCCTCAGGTCGCCGCTCGATCCCGATCCCTCCGATCCATCGGCACGTCCCTGGGGATGGGCGGCGCTGCTGTTTCTGGTCGGCATCGTGATCGGCGCATGGTTCGTCGTCGCAACCGGCGACGAGGCTGCTGCCGGCGTCGCCGTAGACACGACGGCACCCGGTGCACCCCCGGCCGCCGAGGTGATCGAGACGTCGGAGTCGTTTCCCGAGGGCTACGTCGCCATCGCCACCGACGTTGCGGTGCGTGCCGAAGCGCCGGTCATCCTGGGCGATCGCATGCTCGTGCCGGTCACGATGGTGCTGCGTCGGGGGGCGGACGCCACGTCGGTCGTGCGGCCATTGGGAGGTCGATGGGAGATGCGCACCGGCCAAGGGGTCGTCGCATCGGTCGGGACCGTTTTCGACGTCTTCAGGCCGAGCGTGTTCTCCATCGAGTTCCCGTTCGTCGATCCCGCACCGGAGTCGGTGGTACTCGTCGAGCGCTGGGATGCTTCACCCGCCACTGCCGAGGTTGAGCTGGCGTGGCCCGGCGTTCCGTTCCTGAGTGAGGAGCCGATCTCGATGGAGCTCACCGAAGGCACCGCGGTGGTCATCACCGAACTCGAACTCGGCAACTTCCTCGGCGGTGCGGCGTGGCGGCTCGAGGGGACCGATTTGGGCGTGGTCGAGCTCGACGCCGATCTGCTCGACGAAGGGGGCGAGTTGTTCGACTCCTACGCCAGTGGGTCCGGCTCGCTGGACGCGGATGCCGGTGCCGGCACCATCGAGTTCTTCTGGGCTCCCGGATTCCGGGTCGACCAGGACGAGGCGTCGACACTGCGCTTGACGGCACGGGCAGAGCTGGGGATCCCGGTCGCCACTGAGATCGAGGTCCCGCTGCCCTGATCGCCGCGTCGTTACAACGCGGCGGCGAAGTCGACGACCAGCTGGCTTGCGTTCGCCAACACCGGCTCGCCGTGGCCGAAGTAGATCGCATCGAAGTCGAATGCGGCCAGTTTCCTGATGCTGTCGTCGGCCGCCACGAGATCCGGCGTGAACTGCGGGTTCGCTCCGGCGACGGTTCCGGCTTGGCCCCCCATCGCATCGCCACCGTTCATCGCATCGCCGACGACGAGGATCCCACCGACCGGGTCGAGGACTGCGACGTGACCCGGCGTGTGCCCGGGCGTGGCGATGATCTCGAGGTCGAACACCCGGTCGCCGTCGCCGAGCGGCGTCAGCGGACGCGGGCTCGCGATGCCTGGGATGTCCGCCTCGCCGGCGTAGCCCGTGGCTCCTGCAGCCGCTCCGAGCACGGCCGGCAGGCTGCCGATGTGGTCGCCGTGAAGGTGAGTGAGGATGACGTGACCGACGTCGTCCCACCCGAGCCCCAGTGCGCCGAGACCGGCCTCGATCTGCCCTTCGCTCCCCGGTACGCCGGTGTCGACGATGGCTGCCTCGCCGTTGCGCATGAGCACGTATGCCGACACGAATCCGAGGGACACCCGCTCGAGCGTGGTCGGTCCAGCCCCGCCTGAGGTTGCCGCCGTGGTAGTGGTTGGCGCAGCGGTCGTATCTGTAGTCGCGGCCGTGGTATCTGGCAGGCTTGTCGTCGAGGAGCCCTCGGGGAGGGGATCGCCAAACTGGCCGGCGCCGCCGTCGTCGTCGCTGCATGCCACCATTGCGGTACCGAACACGGCGATTGCGGCACTGCCTTTCGCCACGGTGCCGAGGAAGTATCTGCGGTTGAGGTTTCGCGCCATGGTTCCCTCCCTTTCAGCATGGGACGCTAGTCCCGCCACCCCGCAATGGTCAGCGGTAGCGTGTCGGCATGAGTCTCGAAATGGCCGTGAAGGACGCCCGCCGGCGTTACGAAGCTGCGCATCCTCGAAGCCGAGCGCTCGCCGCCGAGGCGGCGGCGGTTCTCCCGGGCGGGAACACAAGATCGGTGCTCGATTTCGCTCCCTACCCGTTCAGGGTTGCGAGTGCGCATGGTGCCTACATCGAGGATGTCGACGGGCATCGCTATGTCGACCTGCTGGGCAACTACTCGGCGGGCCTGCTGGGTCACGACCCGGCACCGGTCCGCGATGCCGTCACCGAGGTGCTCGAGTCCGGGTGGTCGCTCGGTGCCGTGCATGAACGGGAGGCCCGATTCGCACAACTCGTGGTGTCACGGTTTCCCAGCGTCGAGCAGGTTCGCTTCACGAATTCTGGCACCGAAGCGAATCTCATGGCCATCGCCACCGCGCTCCACGTCACCGGGCGTTCCAAGGTGGTCGTCTGCAACGGCGGCTATCACGGCGGCGTTCTCTACTTCGGACCCACCGGTGCGCCGCTCCTCGTGCCCCACGACTGGGTCCGGATCGACTTCAACGACGCTCTCGCCGTGACCGAGGCTTTTGCCCGACACGGCGAGGAGATCGGCTGCGTGCTGGTCGAGCCGATGCTGGGCGCCAGTGGGTGTATTCCCGCACATCCGGCGTTCCTGGAGGCATTGCGCACGGCAACGCATGAGTCCGGCGCCATCCTGATCTTCGACGAAGTCATGACCTCCCGCCTGGCCCGGGGCGGAGCGCAAGAGATGCTCGGCATCACTCCCGACATGACGACGCTCGGAAAGTACCTTGCCGGCGGTCTCGGCTTCGGAGCGTTCGGCGGACGCAAGGACGTGATGGCGGCGTTCTCGTCCGACGGCGGATCCCTGACGCACGGTGGAACGTTCAACAACAATGCCTTCACGATGACCGCAGGCGTCGCCGCGATGGAACACGTCGCCACGCCGGGCCGGTTGACCGCGTTGAATGCGCGCGGCGATCAGCTACGAGCGCGACTGAACGAGGTGTTCGCGGCCGCTGCGGTGCCGATGTCTGTCACCGGTTGGGGCTCGTTGATGACCGTCCATGCGGTTGCGGGGCCGGTGAGGTCGCCGACCGACCTCACCCGCGCTGACGACTCGAGCAAGGAGCTCTTTTTCCTCGAGATGCTCGAGGCCGGCTTCTACCTGGCCAGGCGTGGCTACATCGCGCTGAGCCTCGACATCACCGATGACCACGCCGGCGAGTTCGTGGCAGCCGTGGCGGATTGGGTGCAGCGCCGGACCGAGCTGCTCACCTGAGCCGGTACCCTGCGCGCTCCATGACCGACGAAGCCCTCTTCCGACTCGACGGCGATCACTTCGTTCCAACCGAGCTCACTCGCGGCGGATGGTCGGACGACGCGCAACACGGCAGCCCGCCGTCGGGCCTGCTGGCGCGCGCTGTCGAGCTGGTCGAAACGAGCGCGCCCATGCAGGTTGCTCGGTTCACGATCGATCTGTTTCGCCCGGTTCCGCTCGAACCGCTCTCTGTCTCGGTGAACGTGCTGCGCAATGGTCGTCGCATCCAGGTGGTCGAGGCGATCCTCTCCCACGATGACGTCGAGGTCGGCCGGGCGACCGGGCTCAAGATCCGCACCGCCGACGTCGAGCTTCCCGACGTCGATCGAGAGCCGTGGGAACAGCCGGTTGGTCCTTCGTTGGCGATCCGCGTCGAGGATTTCTGGTCGTTCGCCGGAGACGACATCGTGCGATTCCACCGCAACGCGGTCGAGATCCGGTCGATCGGCGACAGCTTCCTCCGGCCCGGCCCCGGCGTGTCATGGTTCCGGCTGCGACACCCCGTCGTGGAAGGCGAAGACCCGTCCCCGTTCGTGCGGCTGGCGACTGTCGCCGACATGTCGAACGGCAACTCCCAGGCGCTCGATCCCAGCGCCTATATCTACGTTAACCCCGACATCACGCTCTACGCCCACCGCCTGCCGGAGGGTGACTGGATCGGGATGAAGTCGGCGGCTCACCAGCACGAATCCGGGATCGGTCTCGCCGACACGCGTGTCTTCGACGAGCACGGGCCGATCGGTCGCATCAACCAGGCGCAGCTTCTCGACAAGCGTCCCGGCGGCTGACGACCTGCGCTCGTGCGCTTCGTCATCCATCTCGCCCCGATCCCCGGCGTTCCCTTCGACGCCGCAGGGGTGCACGGCGTTCTCGACCGGCACGGTGCGAGATCCGATGACGGTGCAATCGTGATCACGACTGGCGACGGCGGTGCCGAGGTGTACGGATCGGTGGTTGACGCTCGATCACGCCGACGGTCAGGAGGTGTGGGCGGTGATGCACGAGTTGGCGACGGTGGCGCCTTACTTCGTGATGCCCATCGGATGCGAGACGTTCGTTTCGTCGTTGGACCACGTCGCACTGGTTCCTCACGAAGCCCCCGGTCCGGTCGTGGCAGTGACCACTGGAGACGAGATGCGGCGGGTCGTTGCGGGCGAGCGTGCGCTGCCGCCGGCCGACGTCGCCGGCGCCCGAGCTGCGTTCGAGCGCTTTGCGACGACGTGGGGAGTCGACCTGAAGTCGCTCGACGCCGGTCGTGCGCTTGCCCTGATGAGCAGCGGGTACGCGCCGCAGCGGATCGGAGACGCTGCGCTCGACGAGGACGGGGACATGCTGCTCTTGCAGTGGGGTGTGTACGACTGGGGCGAGGGGCCGAGCTTCGAATACGGCCTCACCCGGCAACTGGTGTGCCAGCACGACGCGGACGACGATGCGATCTGGCAACTCGGGCTGACGCTCCACTACCGGCCGTCGCCGTCGGTCGCCGCGGTTGGTCGGGGCAATCGGTGGTGCGGTACACCCCTCGAGCTGGTGGAGTTCCAGCGGTTTGCGCTGACGGCTCCGGCGACGAGCGCCGTGGTTGGTGTGACTCCGAAGAGGGTCGCACTTCGCTTCGAGATCTCCGGCTGACGACTCCTGGGCCGGTCAAGCAGGCGTCCGGCACGACGTGACCAGGATCTCGATGAGGGTCTCGAACGAGGCATCGATGTCGACGGGGATGCCGAATCCGTGTCGGGTCTCCAGCAGAACGAACCCGTGCAGCGCACTCCGCACCGCGCGTATGCGATGGATCAGCTCGTCTTCTGCGACGTCGCAGCTCCGTAGCGCGGCTGCGGCAGGCTCGATGGTCCGCAGCCCCAGGGCGGCGTACTCGGGGTCGCCTGGTCTCGCTTCTTGCGTGAGCGGGTAGATGCCGGGGTGCGCGACGGCGTATGCGCGATATGCGGCGGCGAGTGCGCGCACTGCGTCCGGCCCGCTGCGTCCCATCACGGCAGTGCGAAGCGCATCTCCGAGTTCGACGATGCCGGCCATCGCCACGCGGCGGCGGAGATCCCCGAGACCCGCCACGTGGTTGTAGAGCGAGGGCGTTTTGACGCCCAGCTCTACGGCGACTCGGCTGAGGGTGAGCTCGGTTGCGGGATCAGCATCGAGCAGGGCTGCGGCGACGGCTACGACGGCGTCGGCCGACAGGCCGGCCCTGGGCATCAGTCAGCGTCCAAGAAGTCGCGGACCATGCTGGCGGCGATCTCGGGGTATTCCACGTGGGGGTAGTGCCCGGCGCCATCGATGATCTCGGCGGTGCCGCGGGTTCTCTCGGCTGCGTCGGCCGCCGCAACATGCGGGGTGTCGAAGTGGTCGTCTTCACTGCCGAAGATCACCAGCACGGGTGTTGCTAGCGCACTCAGCTTCTCGTCGAGTCCATCCCGATGCGCCAGCAGTGTGGCTCGCACCGCTTTGCGCCGGAGAGGTTCCTGCATCATCTCGCGGAGGAGGGCCACCTGCTCATCCAGGTCGGACGGCGGATTGGACTTGTACCAGCCTCGATAGAACTTCTCCCACACCGGCCCGGCCAGCGGTCCCCGCAGCGTCAGCTCGAGCGCAAGCCGTTGCAGGGCGCCGGCGTCCTGGTCGAGGTGGGGGCTGATGGCGACGACACCGCTGACGAGCGCGGGATGCTCGGCGGCAGCCCACAACGCAGCGGCGGGGGAGAACGAGTTGCCGATCACGGTCGCCGGCCCTGCATCCATTCCGCGGATCGCGGCGACGATGTCGGCTGCCGTGGCCGCGACGCCATAGCCGGACCAGCTGGCAGTCGACTCGCCATGGCCGCGCAGATCCATTGTGACCACTCGGTAGCCAACCGCAGCCAGCCGAGAGGCGAGGAAGCGGTGCTCGGATCGCACGTCTCCGGCTCCCGGCAGCAGGAGGAGAAGTGGTCCCTCTCCGCCGTAGTCGTCGTAGGCCAGCGAACCTTGCTGGGTCGTGAGCATGTCGGTCATTCGCCCTCCGGGTTCAGTTAAACTAAGAAATATAGTGAATAAACTAAAACAATTAGGATTGGAGGTCAAAGGGGGAACCCTGGGCCGCTACCGTCGAGCCACATGAGCGATGCCTTCCTCGTTGATTTCGTGAGGACGCCGATTGGCAGGTACGGCGGCGCCCTTGCAACGGTGCGTGCCGACGACCTGGCAGCGGTCCCGATCCGGGCACTCGTCGAGCGTCTCGGCTCGGTGGATTGGGGTGCGTTGGACGACGTGCTCCTGGGAGCCACCAACCAGGCGGGAGAGGACAACCGCAACGTCGGGAGGATGGCCGGCCTGCTCGCCGGGCTGTCGACCGACGTGCCCGGTTCGACCACGAACCGCCTGTGCGGCTCCGGTATGGATGCGGTCATTCAGGCCGGCCGTGCAATTGCGCTCGGCGATGCAGACCTGATCGTCGCCGGGGGCGTCGAGTCCATGTCGCGGGCGCCGCATGTCATACCCAAATCGGAGACGGCGTTCGCGCGAACCGCCGAGATTGCCAGCACGACGCTGGGTTGGCGCCTCGTCAACCCAGCCATGCGCGCGATGGGTCACACCGATGCGCTCGGTGTCACAGCCGAAAACGTCGCGGACGAGTTCAGCGTGAGCCGTTCCGACCAGGATGCCTTTGCTTGGCGTAGCCAGCAGCGCACGTCCCTTGCGGTGAAGAGCGGGGTGCTGGCCGAGGAGATCACTCCCGTGGAGGTCCCCCAGCGGCGCGGGGCCCCAACCCTCGTCACCCAGGACGAGCATCCGAGGCCCGAGACGACGGTCGAGCGACTGGCGGCGCTGCGGCCGGCTTTTCGCGACGGCGGCACCGTCACAGCCGGCAACTCCTCTGGCATCAACGACGGGGCGGCGGCCATGCTCGTCGCTTCAGGGCAGGCTGTGGAGCGCTACTCGCTCGAGCCCATCGCTCGGATCGCAGGCTCCGCGGTGGCCGGCGTACCACCGCGCATCATGGGCATCGGGCCGGTTCCTGCGACTCGGAAGCTGCTGGAACGCCGCGGACTCGGCATCGGTGAGATCGAAGTGATCGAGCTCAACGAGGCGTTCGCCAGCCAGGCGCTTGCCTCGCTTCGTGAGCTCGGTGTCCCCGACGACGCCGAGCACGTCAATCCCAACGGTGGCGCCATCGCACTCGGCCATCCCACCGGCATGTCCGGGGCGCGCCTTGCCGGCACCGCAGCCCTCGAGTTGCGGCGGCGTGGCGGGCGCTGGGCCCTCGCAACCATGTGCATCGGCGTGGGGCAAGGAATCGCCGTGTTGCTCGAGGCGGTGTGAGCGGCACCACATCGTGGATCGCCGGCGCGTTCGTCGAGCGCCCCAACCGCTTTGTCGTGGTTGTCGATTTGGAGGACGGTCGCCGGGTTCGTGCCCACCTTCCCAACACCGGCCGCCTCACCCACCTGACGACGCCCGGACGGCGTTACCTCCTCCGACCCGCAGAGGATCCGACACGAAAGACCCGATTCACGGCAATCCGGGCTTGGGACGGCTGCTGGGTGGCGCTCGAAGCCTGGCGTGCGCCTGCGTTGCTGGCGGATTGGCTTGCCGGCCACGAACTGCCTGGGTTCGGCCCCGTGGCGTATGTCCATCGTGAGGTCCCCTTCGGGCGGCATCGCATCGACCTCGTGGCAACCGCAAGCGATGGCCCGGTGTTGGTCGAGGTCAAGTCGGGTGGTCGGGCGAGCGCGGGGAGCGCCCTACTGTCGCAGACGCCGTCGACACGGGCGGCCGGCCAGCTTGCTGCGCTCGGCGCAGCGGCAGCGGCCGGCCAAGCTGCGATGGTCGCTTTCGTCGTGCAGCGTCCGGACGTCGACGAGTTGCTGATTGGTGGCGATGCAGACCAAGGATGGGTTGCCGATGTCACTGCTGCAGCGGCCGTCGGCGTCCACGTGGTTGCGTACGGATGTGCGGTGACGCCGGAGTCGGTTCGCATCGATCGGCGCCTGCCGGTTCGCTGGCTTGCGTGATCAGGGGCGGGCCACCACGACTGCGCTGTACTCGGTCGCCTCTTTGGCAGGGAGTCCGCCGGATGCCCTGCATGCCAGCACCGGCACGGTGCGACCCGGCTCTGTGCGAACGTGCCATGTCGCACCGTTGCCGGTAACGCTCCACAGCGATCGTGCGCCGTCCTGGTCCTGCAGCGCGACGGATCGCGCCATGCGCTCCCAGGCCCATCCGACCTGGGCAAAGACCGCACGCTCGGCGGCTTGGGCGGCGCCCGGCGCAGCACCCCACCATCCCCGGCACAGGGCTGCGGCGTGTGCGGGGTCGAGGGTCTGCTTGATGATGCCGGCCAGAAGCGGCGCATCGAGGTATGCCCACATCCGCCCGCTCGGCAGTGTGAGTGCCGTCGGCGCAAAGCGATGGCCGCCAGTGTGGCTGACGCGCATCACATTGAATCCCGCTTGCTCGAGCTCGAGGGCGAGTCGGGTGCCCTCGATGCCACAGCAGACATCGTGGGTGCCTTGCGTGCACAGCAAGACCACCGGTTCTGTGACCAGGACGGCTTCGGCCGGGATGGCGTCGAGCGCAGTGGTGGCAGAGATCAGGCTGCGAATGTCGTCCGGCGTCTCCGCCACATGAGTCATGGCGAGGGCGCCATCGAGTCCGCGGTCGAAGCGATGCAGCCGCAGCTCATGGGAGCCCAGGGGAGGGACCGCGGCGAGGATGCGCCCCGTTCCGGAGTGCATCTCAATGGTGGCCGACAGCCCCGTCAGTGCCGGATGTTCGAAGACCGGCTTGGGCCAAGGCCCGGCCAGCTCGGCGACGAGCAGGGTCGATGCGCTCATCGCCGTTCCCCCGGGGTCGTAGTCGTGCCGGCGTGCGTGCACCCCGCACCGCAGCGTTTCGCCGGCTTCGGGGAGCAGGGAGGAGTCGAGCAAGCGCTGCCTCAGGTCACCCGGCTGCCGCAGCCGAGGCAACCCCCAACTCGTCGGCGGTGCCGACACCGGACCAGCGGGCGAGCTCTGCGGCGAGGTCGAGGCGCTCGACGATCGCCTTGTCGGCGAACTCGCCCCAGCTGGCCTTCGGCAACATCCACATGACCTCGAACTCGTTGCCCGCCGGGTCGACGCCGTAGAGGCTCTTGGTCGCTCCGTGAGAGGACTCGCCCGACAGTGCGCCGGCTTCGAGAAGGGCGCCCCGAAGTGCAGCGAGCTCGTCGATGGTGTCGACCTGCCAGGCCAGGTGATAGAGGCCGGCGCGCCCGCGTTGGGGGCGAGGAGCGTCGGGCCCGAGGCCGAACAGGCCCAGGTCGTGATGGTTCGCCGAGTCGGCGGCTTGCAGGAACGCTGCGTTGAAGCGCGGCTCCTCGCTGATGACGGTGAAGCCGAGCACCTCGGTGTAGAAGCGCTGGGCCGCATCGAGATCCGTGACGTACAGGACGGCGTGGTTGAGGCGACGGATGCCGGGCATGGTGAGGATTCTCCCAGGTTGCAGCGGTCCGGGGGGTCAGTGGGCGATCCCCCGGGACCGCGTCGATGGGTCGGGGGATTCAGGAGGCGGGTGCGGCCTGCACTTCGAGCTCGATCGTGACGTCCTTGCCAACGAGCCACCCGCCGGCTTCGAGCGGTGCGTTCCAGGTGAGGCCCCAATCCTCCCGGTTGATCTTGGTGCTCGCCGAGAAGAGGGCCTTGTTGTTGCCCCACGGATCGGTCACGAGACCGTGGTGCTCGAGCTTGAGCGTCACCGGGTTGGTGATGTCGCGGATGGTCAAGTCGCCGTCGACCTCGTAGTGAGTCCCCGCCTGCCGTACCGCTGTCGAGGCGAATTCGAGGGTTGCGTACTCCTCGATGTTCAGGAAGTCAGGCGAACGCAGGTGGCCGTCACGGTCTTCCACGCCGGTGTCGATCGATCCGGCATCGATGCTCACGGTGACGGATGAGTTCTCCGGTGAATCGCCGATCGTGATCTCACCGCTGAACGACTTGAACGTGCCACGGACCTTGGCGGCCATCAGATGCCGCGCCGAGAAGCCGACCACGGTGTGCGCCGGGTCGAGCGACCAGGTGCCAGCGGCGGGGAGCGTGAGGGTTTCGGTCATGAGGGGATACTCCTTGCGTTGCGCGATATGTGACTGCGCAGGTAACCGTATCAGCTTTACCTGACATGTCAATAGTTGACGAGTAAGGTAGTTGGTCATGGCCACTCCAAATACCGCATCTGTACTCGCCGACGACCGAATCACTGCTTTCGGCATGGTGATCGAGGCGACCCGTCGGCTGGAGCGCACGTTCGAGCGCTCGCTGCGGGAACGGCACGACCTCTCGCTCGTCGCGTTCGAAGCGCTGTTGCGACTCGGGCGTTCACGCGAGCAGCAGATGTCGATGACCGAACTGGCCGACCAGATGGTGCTGACCTCGGGTGGCGTCACCCGCCTCGTCGATCGGTTGGCATCGGCGGGCCAGGTCGAGCGCTTGCAGTGTGCGTCTGACCGGCGAGTGCAGTGGGCCAAGCTGACGCCGCACGGCCGGGACGTCATCGAAGCGGCGACGGCGACCCACCTGTCCGATCTCGAGGCCCATTTCGTTGCCGAGATGAGCAGCGAGGAGATGGCGACCGTGTCCCGGGTGTTCGACAGGCTGCGCACCGACCATCCCGATTAGCCGGGGCGCCAGACCGGGATGCGATCCAGGATCTCCGGCGCGTCGAGCCGCTCGCAGATCGCCTCCAAGGCATCGCGTTTGGCGCCGCGCCCTTGCAGATCTTCGACCTCGTCGGGGATGGGCACATCAGTCGCCAGCGTGATGAGCTCGCGGTAGATCACCACCTCGCGTCGCCACTCGACGAGCGTTGCCGCCAGCCGGCGTGCGCTGAGCACCTGCACGTCCCAGCTGGCGCCGTCCGGTGGGATCGCTTCGATCGATCCGTAGCGGCGGAGTACGGTCGCGGTGGATTTCCTCCCCCAACCGGGCACTCCGGGCAAGCCGCCGGCGCGGTCGCCCACGAGGCCAGGAGCGAAGGAATCAGGTTGGCACGCCCCACTTCGCCTCGACGTCTGGCTCGGTGCTGACGACGTCGTTGACCCGGTCGAGCATCACGACGCGGTGGCCGCAGACGCACTGCGCCAGGTCTTTGGCGCGAGTGCACAGCACGACTTGGTCGACGCCCCGCGCCCCGGCAAACTTGTGGGCGCCGGTGGCGAGCGCATCGTCCGTTTCATAGCGTCGCGCCATTGGCCACACCGCAAGACCCAGGGCGCGGGCAAATGTCGGCCGCCAGGACGTGCTGCTTCCACGGACCGTCGGGTCCTCGATCCATCGGTGCATCGACCACGGTGTCGAACGCGATCGCCACGTGTGTCACGTCCTCCTGGCGAAGCAGCGACGTCAGCGTGTGCAACAAGCCCCGGCCCGCGCCGATCTCGTTGCCGTCTGCGCCGGCGGCGTGCCCATGTGGCAACGGAACAGCTCGAACGTGCCGTCAACGAGGTGAATCTTCACCTCGTTGAAGCTAGCCGGGCAAGCCGGTGGTGCTCAGCCGAGACCTTCGATGACGTCCTTGAAGGCGATCAGCCCCTGCTGTAGCGATTCGGCGAGCGTTGCGAGCTCGGTTCCTGCGATGTCGACCGTGATCGGCACCGACAGGTCGACCGGGATCTCCGTCCGCACCGGAACCGTCTCGTTGATGGGGAACTCGAGGTCGAGATCGACGGGAACCGTCACGTCAACCGGCACCGTGACGTCGAGGGGGATGTCGATGCCGAACGGACCGGCAATGGTGATCGTCGTGTCGATCGTCTCTGTGATGGGGATCGACGTGTTGACCGGCACCTGGATCACGCGATCGAGCACGACGTCGACGTCGATCGGGATCACTTCGTTGATGTCGACGACGAATTCGAGCGAGGACGTACGGAAGGTTTCCAAGCCGGCGACCGCTTCATCCAGCCCGCCGCCGACGGTTGGCGCCAGGCCCGCGAGCTCCTCCTGGAACGCAGTGATCTGTGCGGCGAAGATCGCGGTCCCCGACTCGACCCTTTCGAGGTCGTCCCGCAAGGCCGTGGTCTCGGCCGCGAGATCGTCGATGCGGCCGCGTTGCGACAGCACGAGAACACCGAGACCGATGACGAGGAGCAGCAGCACGCCGAACCCGATGGCGAGGATTCTGCTCGTGGCCGTGGTCATGGTGGCTCCTTGCTGGTGGCTGGTGAAGGCAGCGATCGTGGTGTCCTCGGCAGAGTCCGGTCCCGCTTCGTCGGTGGCAGCGTCTGGCATGACGGCAGCGTCGGGTGGATGGCGGTCGCGCCGCATCCAGCCGGCCACCGCAAGCGCGATCAGGGTGACGAACGCAGCCCCGAGGAACGTCTCGGCGAGTGCCGACGTCGTGACCTCGATTTGGGCGGTCTCGAGGGCCGTTGCGTAGTTGGGGTCGGTCAGCGGCGGCAGCTCCACGTTCTCCCGGAACTGGTTGAAGCGGTAGAGGCCCCACGCCGTCAGCGCCGACAAGCCGACGCTGAGGCCGATGAGGCGCATCACGATCACCAGGCTGGCTGCCGTCCCGCGCCGGTCGGCCGGTGCGCCGTCGACGACGGCGGCCGTGGTGGGAGCGAAGACCAGGCCGAAACCGATGCCGAGGACTGCGAGCTGCACGGCCATGGCCAGATACTCGGTGTCGGCATCCCAGCCGATGCCCATTGCGAGGTACCCACCGGCGGCCAAGGCGAGGCCGAGCAGAACAGGGGGCCGGTACCACCAGCGTTCGGTGAGCCTGCCGCCGACGTAGGAGGCGATCGCCATCGCTGCCGTCAACGCACTCAGCACCCAACCTGCGATCACCGCGGACCGCTCCAGGTTGACCTCCACGATGTTGACGAAGAGGGGGACGTTGACCATGGCGATCACGAGCGCGGCGCCGACGAGGAAATTGATGATGACCGCGGCGGTGAGGTTTCTGCCGGCGAACAGGTCGAAGTCGACGATCGGCTCGTCCGCACGGCGTTCCCGGATGAAGAACACCACGGCAGCCACGGCAGCGACCGGATACAGCCAGCGCAGGCTTTCCCCCGTCGATCCTGTGAGTTCCTCCAGTCCGCTGACCGATTGGATCTCGGCGCTTCCGAGAAGCGCGAGGTTCAGCGAGACCAAGGCGACCGTGAGCGCAGTGGCCCCGATCCAGTCGATCTTGCCGGCTCGGACCGGATTGTCGTACTCGGCCAGCGCCCACCAGGCGGCCACCATGCCGATGATGGCGAGCGGCACGTTCAGGTAGAACTGCCACTGCCACGAGAGGAATCGCACCAGCATCGCCCCGAACAGCGGTCCCCACACCCACCCCAGGGTGTCGATGGCGCCGAGGATGCCGAGGGCTCGGGCCCGCCGTGCCTCGGCGAATGCATCGCCGACCACGGCCATGCCGATCGGGACCAGCGCACCGCCCCCGATGGCAGTCAGCACCCGGCCGAACAGGAAGGGACCGAGGGTGTTCGTCTGCGGGATGATGATCGAACCGATCAGGAACACCGCAAGCGCCGCCAGGTAGACGCGGCGGCGTCCGAAGATGTCGCTGAGCCGGCCCGAGAAGGGCATCACGGCGATGTAGGCGATGAGGTAGGCGTTGACGATCCACGCGGCATCGTCGAGGCCGTCCGGCAGCACGATGCCGAGGTCGCCGATGATGGGTCGGAGCATCGTGGACACGACCGTCAGGTCGTCGGCGGCGACGAACACTCCGAAGCCGACGACGGCGAGCACGGCCATCGGTGAGGCTTTGCGGCGTACCAAACTCAGCTCCCGTCGTCGAGATCCGGCACGGTGATCTCGAGGGGCTCCCCGTAATCGAAGAAGACGAGCGACCAGTCGCTCTCATCGCCGCGGTAGATCGTCGGGAACTCGGCAATCCGGACCGCGCCGTCGACCGGGTCGAGCCACAGGTCGAGCACCACGTCCTGGCTCACCAGCCCGGCCGTGATCACCTCGATGCGGTCCTCCGAGGCGAGGCCCCGCACGTGGTACAAGTCCCCGCCATCCACCGACTCGAGTCCGACGAGCTCGGGCTCCGACAGCTCGCTCGCCAGCAACGGCCGCCAGCCGAGATCGGGATCGAACAAGGTCGCCGGATCGAAGGCATAGCCCTCCGGGGTTGGTTCCCAATCACCAGTGATGGGGTTGGTGATCCAGGTGTCGCCATCGATGGCTACTGCGCCGACTTGGGCGCGGAGGTCTCCGACGGCCACCACGACGACGGCGTCTGCCGAAGATGGGCCCTCGTAGCGGCCCTCCGCACTGACGAACTCCAGCGCATCGAGAGGGTCGATGTACACGGGAGCGCCACCGCGCTCGATGGTGAAACGCACGGTGTCCACCTCACCCATGGTGGTGGCGGATGCAGCCAGCAGCCCAGCAACGTCAGGAGCCAACGTGGGCCCCGTCGCTTCGGCGTCACCGCCGCAGCCCGCAACGGCCGCCGCAAGCGCGACGACGGCGAGCATCGACAGTCCGAAACGGCGCACAGTCTCCTCAAACGCGGCTCCCCGCACGATACCGGTATGCCGGGACTTTCTCCGCGAGATCCTGAGCCCCTCGGCCGTCCAAGCCCTCTCCGCCCGATCAACATCGGGATACCGAGTTCGCAAGCGAAGCGATGGGCGGCCGAGGAGGGGGAGCGTTGCCGGCCTGTAGGGCCGACAACCGGTTCGACCCCGAGCACCGCTCCGGGTCGCATGCAACTCGCTCGAAGCCTGTTTCGAGCGAATTCCCTAGAAGTCGAACAGGCCGCCGAGTTCTTCGGCGTCGGTCACGTCCGCGGCAGGCGGTTCTTCGATCTCTATCGTTGCGCCGTAGTCGTAGATGTCGAACGTCATCGTCATCCGCTCGAAGCCCTCACCCGGGGCAGCATCGACGGAGTCGCCCGAGATGTCCATCACGTAGCGATAGATGAGGTCGTCGTCGCCGATCCACAGCTGCAACGGCAGCTCGTCGAAGGGCAGCGGGCCCTGCGCTTCGAGCTCCGCACGCTCTTCGGGTGTGGCATTGGCGAGCAGCTGCTCCATGTCGATCAGGACGAGATAGCGAGTCGTCTCGACGCCGCGGACCTCTTCGCGTCCGAGCTCGGACACCTTCGCATCGGCATCGCGGAATGCGTCGAGCGAGCCGGTGGGGTTCGCCGGGCTCACGCCGCCGGAGAAGCCGCCGGCTGCAGAGCCGGCCTCATCTGCGGGGATCTTGATCCACTCGGTCTCGACTCCGAGGAACGCGCTGAAGAAGGGGAACCGCATGTAGGCGACGTCGCCGATGGTGCGGATCTCCATCTCCGAGAACAGGTCCCCGAATTCGGCAGGAATCTCCTCGCCTGCGGCGGCTGCGATGCCGCTCAGGTCCATGGTGAACGAGAAGGCCCCGGTGGCGTTGTCGAAGGCTCCTGAGAAGGGCATGGCAAACTCGGTGCCGCTCGGGAGGCCTTCGATGCCGGCGATGACGATCGATCCCTCCATGCGGGCCGCGTCGATCTCGCTCGTCTTGACGAAGGCGCTGTCGAGCTCGCTGAATGCAAGCGTGTCACCGGCGACGGTTGTCGTCGTCGGATCGACCGCAGTGGTCGTCGTTTCCGGCGCGGCGGTCGTCGTCGTTTCCGCGGCAGCGGTCGTTGTCGTCTCTGCAACCGTCGTTTCGGTTACGGCGGTTGTTCTCGTTTCGTCGTCTGACGCCGTCCCGGTATCGCTTGCGTCGCCGCCTCCACAGGCGGCCGCTAGCAATGCAAAGACGGCGATCAGCATCGCCCCTCGTCGAATGGGCACGTCGATCACCTCTGTCTAGTGTCTGGCCTGTCGACCAGTGTGACGACTCTCTGCTGGTACACCAAGAGTCGCTCGGCCCATTGTGATCGTGGCCTCGAGGTCGCCCAGTGCGGTCGCCGGTGCGGATTGTGCCTACCGTCATGGCATGTTCTCGAGGCGTCGCAAGCCTTTGTCGATCGCTCCAACCGAGATGCGGCGCGTGCTGGATGATCGGGTGGCGTTGTGGAGGGACCTCGACGCGGCCGGCCAGGATCGCCTGCTCGAAGGCTGTGTGCGCTTCATCGGCGGTTGCCGGTGGGAGGGCATTGGGATGGAGGTAGATCCGACCGCGCAAATCGTGGTGGGCGCCCACGCTGCGCTGATGACGCTCGGATTCGACAGGGATCCCTTCTCCGACGTGAGCTCGGTGGTGCTGTATCCGACCACCATCGTGCGCCGTGGCGTTCGCAATCTCGGCAGCGGGGTTTCCTCGGCGGGGCCCCTGACGATCCATGGTGAGACGACGCGGGGCGGTCCGGTCGTTCTCGTGTGGAAGGCAGTCGACACCGGTTCCCGATTTCCCGAGCGCGGTCGCAACGTCGCGATTCACGAGCTGGCGCACCGGCTCGACTTGGTGGACGGCGTGGTGGACGGCATGCCGCCCCTGGGTGGGAGGCCCGCAGAGCTGGAATGGCAACAGACGCTCCAAGCCGTCTACGCCGGGCTCATCGCGGAGATCGACCTCTTTTTCGGACGCTACGCAACGACGAATCACGGCGAGCTGTTCGCCGTTGCCACCGAACGGTTCTTCACACGCCCCACCGAGCTCATGCGCCGGTACCCCGCGCTGTACCGGCAGCTCGCCGGCTTCTTCCGGCAGGACCCGTCGCAACGCCGTCCCGAGTGAGTGCCGGATCGAGCCCGATCGTGCCGCGCCTGGGACCTCCGGCCTCTACTCTGCGACGCCGTCCGTTGGGGACGATACGAGGCAGCCTGCAAAGGAGGCCCGATGGCGGAGGTAGCGCTCACGATCGATCTGTCCATGGTGGGGAATGCCGTCGAGGGAGTGGCCTCCTTACACGCAGCCAGTGGCGTGATCGAGGCGAAGGCGCGGGCGGTGCGCCACGATGACGGCTCGATCGACGGTTGGGCTTGTGACCTGGTGACGGCTCGATTGTTGCGGAAACTCGAAGTGGCACTCATGGAAACGGTGCACGAGCGGATCGACCGTGCCGTGGCCTACGAGTGAGTCTCCCGCTACCGTCGCGGAAGCTTCTCGGGAGGGGACATGGCGGGCGAGGCAAGCGGCACGACCAGCATTCAGGAACAGCACAACCCGGAGGGGATGTGCTTCGGGTGTGGGCCGGCGAACCCGGTGGGTCTGGGTCTTCGCAGCTTCCCTGACGGCGAGGTCGTCACGGCCGACGTCGTCATTCCTGCGACACACGAGAACGGCTACGGCATCGCCAATGGCGGCGTGGTGACGACGTTGCTCGACTGTCACACCGGAGCCGTTTTGGTGAACGAGCTCCACGGCTACGACTGGGCCGAGCACCCTCCCTTCCTCACCTACCGCCTGGACGTTGCCCTCAGCAGGCCCACACCCGTCGAGACTCCTGTTCGTCTCGTGGGCCGTCTCGTGGAGCGGAAGTCGACGGAACTCGTCGTCGAAGCCGAGATCATCGGACCGGACGGCAAGACGACGGCCAAGCTGCGTGCCGGCTGGCGGCCCGTTCTCCGAGCGTTGACGCGTTATTGACACCGGGCGGGGGCTGCTCGGCAGCCCCCGCCGGGCGTCATGCGGTCACACCGTCTGGCGGCGTGGCCGGGTGGCAGCGACGAGCACCAGACCAAGCGCAAGCAGCGCCGTGCCCGCAACCAGCGGTTGCATGAGATCGGCCCCGGTCACCGGGAGGATCTCGCCGGTCGGCCCTTTCACGATATAGAGGCCTGCATCGCAGGTCGTGTCGTGGAACCCCTCGGCCAGCACCATCACCGGGGTGCGCCCGTCTGTCGTTCCTGCGTCGCTGTCGATCGTGCGAGCGGCGGCGAATGGCGTGGTGAAGTTGTAGCCCGTCGGCACTCCCGTGAACTCCACGACGTAGTCGCCCGCCGGGAGATCGCTGAACAGGTACTTGCCGGCGCTGTCGGTCTTGGTCGTCGCCAGCAACGTCAAGCCGTCTGTCGTGGCCTGCGCGCTCGCCACGGCGGCGTGCGATCCGAGCGCCGCGCCCGGCGGGGCGTACAGGTTGACTCGGACGCCGGGGATCCCGGGTTCGTCCGGATCCTGCACCCCGTTCCGATTGACGTCGTTCCACACGAAGTCGCCGATCGACCCGAGCGGCCGCGGTGTTTCCTGCGTGTTGGTGAACGTGCAAGTCACCGTCTCCCCGGGATCGACCTCGAGTCCGACGTAGGAGTTCTCCAGGCTGAGCACGACGGGATCGGCGTCACAGGTGATGTCGGTGGTCCTCCAACCGTCGACCCACATCTCCCCGATCTCCACGTACTTGGTGTTGAAGATGCGATCCGGCGTCGTGAACTCGACCGTGACGGACTCGCCGTCGCGGAGTGGTCCGTCGAACATCGAGCCGTCACCCATCATCACGGTGAACTCGAACGCTTGGTCGGCCCCCGCAGGCTCGGTGACCTTCTCGACGATGACCCGCCCCGGCGGTGTCTCGGGCACCCGCGCGTTCGTGAAGGTGCAGGTGACCGTTTCGCCGGCATCGACGGCGACGCGAGCCGTTCTCCGATCGATGCTGACGTCCCCGTCGGGGCTGCAGCTGATCGCGGCCAGGTCCCAATCGGGATGGAAGACCTCGTAGATGGCATAGGAGCCGGGATCGACCTCGACGGCGACACGTTCTCCATCCGACAACTCGGCTTCGTGGATCACCATGTCCTCGCCTGCGATCACCAGGAATCCGAACTCATCCGGCGACCCGACCGGGTCGGTCTCTTTCTCGATGACGATGGTGGCCGGCTCCGGCTCTGGGATCCTCGTGTTGGTGTAGGTGCACGTCACGGTCTCGCCCGCGGGGATGACCACGGTTGCCGAACCGGCTGCCAGGTCGATCTCCGCTTCCGGATCCGTGCAGGTCAGGTTTGTGAGCTTCCAGTTCTGGTCGAGCTGCTCGGTGACCGTGTACGTGCCCGCGTCGACGGAGACCGACGCCGACTCGCCGTCCCCGAGCACTGGCTCGAAACCGGCGATGTCCGAGGTGAAGGTCCACGTCTCGCTCGAACCTCGCGGGTCCGTTGACTTGCGGATCACGAGCTCGCCCGGGTCGGGCTCGTCGATGGCGTTGTTGGTGAACACGCACGTGGCCAGCTCGTCCGAGGAGACCGTCACCGTCGCGGTGGCCGTCGCCAGGTCGACGACAGAATCAGGGTCGTCGCAGACCACGCTGCCCAGTGTCCAGCCCGGGACCCCCAACTCGGTGATCGAGTAGGTGCCGGGCTGCACCATCACGTAGTCCGAATCGCCGTGGTTGAGCACCGGCAGGAACGGATCGCCTTCGCGGCTCACCGCATCGGACGTGAACGCAAACGGGACCGTCTCATCGACCGGATCCGTGTACTTCTCGATGGCGATGTAGCCGTGCTGCGGGCAGGTCACGGTGTTCGTGTAGGTGCACGTGACGTGGTCTCCGTCGCCGACCGTGACGGTCGCCGTGCCGCCGGCGAGGTCGATCGCAGGATCGCCTCCATCACAGACGATCGACGTGAGATCCCACGCGTGATCGAACTTCTCACGCATCGTGTACGTGCCCGGCTCGACTTCGATCGTCGACGAGTCGCCGTGTCCGAGCACGGGCTTCCAGCCGTTCGGACCGAAGAAGCGGAACGAAACGTCGTCGTCCGCCGGGTCGGTGACCTTGGCCAGCGTGAGCGTGGCCGGCTCGGGCTCCGGTGCCTGTTCGTTGGTGAACGTGCAGTTGACGTTGTCGCCCGCGGCGACGGTCACGTTCACGGTCCCAGTGCCGAGGTCCGAGACCGCGCCGCCTGCTCCCGTGCAGTCGATGTCGCTCAGGATCCAGCCGGGGATGGTTGCCTCGGTGACGGCGTACGTGCCCGCCTCGACCTCAGCCGTTGCTGATTGGTTGTGTCCCAAGTCGACTGGGAACCCGGGGAGCGACGAGGTGAAGGTGAAGGCCACGCTGTCGTCGGGAGGAACCATCTGCTTGGTGACGGTCACCGTCGCCGGCTCCGGCGGTGGTTGCTCCGCCTGGCAGAACGTCACGTGGCTGATGTCGGCCCACGAGCCGCTCGGTCGCTCCAACGCATGGAGACCGGTTCCACCGCTGGTTCCGGCAGGGGAGTAGTCGTATTCGTAGCCACCAGGCCCGCCTTTGACGAGGACGGCGATCAGGGGCGTCGTGGAGGTCCAGTCGACCACCTCACCGTTGCTCGTGTCGCGAACGCCCCATGTCACGGGCCCGTGACTCCCTGATGCCGGAGCCCCTTCATCGAAGTCGGCCTTGTAGAGCGTCGTCCACGTTGCGTCGAGGTCCTCACACGTGAGATTGCCTCGGTATTCCACGCCGTCGTCACCTGCAGCGGGGACTGCAGGAACAACCAGCATGCCCGCGACGAGGAAGAGCGCCCCCATGACTCGGTAGGTACGAGCAAACGCCATGGCGACCTCCCAGCCGCTAGATGCGGGTCGGTCTCACCATTGGCTAGGTCCGGCTCGGGTGACCGCATTTGAGCCGGACTTCAAGCGCCCCCCGTCACTCTCCGTATGGTTCCATCTTGGGCCTTTCCGCCGTCCGTGAGTAGGGACCGAATACCCGGAGCCCGCCGGAAAAAAAGAGCATGGGTCCGGCGGCTCATTTGTGGCCGGATGGTTGCAGCTCGCAGCTATGTGTAGGCCTCGACGTGTCGGCTGACCTCGGAGGCGGAACAGGGGGGAAACCGAGCGTTTCCGAAGCGGAGAACGATGGAACTTCCTCGTCCGTTGCGAGCGCTCCTCGCGATCGTCCTGCTGATCACCGTTGCCCCGGTCGCAACGGCCGTCGCCGACCACACGACGCCTCCAATCAGTGTTGCTTTGCCCGGCAGCTTCAACGCTGCGCTCGGTTGTCCCGGCGATTGGCAGCCCGATTGCGCCGACGTCGAGCTCGATCCAGACCTCTTGGCCAACGGCGACGGGGTGTGGCGTGGTGATTTCACGACCAGCGCCATACCCGCAGGCGACTACGAGGCCAAGATCGCCATCAACGAAATCGTGGGACGAGAACTACGGCGACGGCGGCGTGCTGGGTGGCGCCAACATCCCATCTACGGTTCCCGACGGCGGCACCGTCACCTTTGCGTTCGAGTCGGCGAGCAACCTTCCGACCATCACGGTCGAGGGCGGCGGAGGTGGCGGTCCGAGGATCGTCGCACCGCCGACTGAGCGCCACGGGGTTCCTGGGAACCACAGCGTCGTTCCGGCAACGGGACGTTGGAGGACCTTCGCCTCTACCCGGCATCGACGCTTATTGATTTCTTGACTCAAGAAATCAATAAAGGCTGGGAGTCGCTGTATGGAGCTGAGACCTGGGACGGAGGAGGGCGCACCGAGGCTGCTCGACTTCAAGCAAGAACGCATCCGAACGCTCCACTACACGTGGATCGCGTTCTTCATGACGTTCTACGTATGGTTCAACATGGCTCCGCTGTCGACGACGATGCTCGACAGTGTCGGCTGGCTCACCGAAGAGCACGTCAAGATCCTGCTCATCGCCAACGTGGCCTTGACGATCCCGGCCCGGATCGTGGTGGGAGCGCTGATCGACCGCTACGGAGCCAGGGTGGTGTTCTCCGGGCTCATGGTCGTCATGGCCATACCGGCCGTAGCCTTTGCGATGGGCAACTCGTTCATGCAACTGCTCATTGCCCGGCTGGTCCTGAGCTCGGTCGGCGCCGGTTTCGTCATCGGCATCAAGATGGTGGCGCAATGGTTCCCGCCGAAGTACATCGGCCGCGCCGAGGGTTTCTACGCCGGCTGGGGGAACTTCGGCTCGGCTTTTGCCGCGATGACCTTGCCGTGGTTCGCCATCACCGTCATGGACGGCTGGTTCGGGCTCGGCGACGACGCGTGGCGCTGGGCGATGGCGATCAACGGCCTCGTGATGGGCGTATACGGCGTCATGTACTACTTCCTCGTCCGGGACGTACCGAAGGGCGCCAAGCTGAGGACGACCAAGAAGACCGAGCCGATGATGGTGACGTCGTACGGCGACCTCGCCCAGTATCTGGTTTGGTCGATGCCGCTGATGGGCGCTCTCGGCGTGCTCGCGTGGCGGATCAGCAACGTGAAGATCGACGGGGAGCCCGTGATCTCCAGCACCGTGCTGTGGCTCATCTACGGCGTGCTCGCCGTCATCTACGTGATGCACGTGGTCAAGACCCTCCAGATCAACCTCCCGTATCTGCGCAAGGGTGTACCTGCCGACGAGAAGTACCACTGGGGCAGTGTCGCTGCGCTGAACAGCACGTACTTCGCCAACTTCGGTGCCGAGCTCGCCGTCGTCTCGATGCTGCCCGCCTTCTTCGAGCTGACCTTCGAGCCGCTGACCAACAGCGCAGGCGATCCGCTGGTGACCGCAACCGTGGCCGGCGTGGTGGCGGCATCCTTCGCCTTCGTGAACCTGGTCGCTCGCCCCCTCGGTGGCTACCTGTCTGACCGGATGACGAACCGCAAGCGGACGATGCTGATCTACATGCTGGGCATCGTCATCGGCTTCTTCCTGATGGCGTTCATCGGCAAGTGGGACGGCACCGTCGACGCCGACGGGCTCCGCAACGTCGTGCCGGCGTTCGGTGGCATCAGCTGGCTCATCGTGGCAGTACTCATCACGGTCTTCGCCTCGGTGTTCGTGCAAGGCGCCGAGGGCGCCACCTTCGCCATCATCCCGATGATCAACAAGCGCATGACCGGCCAGATCGCCGGCATGGCGGGGGCGTACGGCAACGTCGGCGCCGTCATCTATCTCGTGATCTTCTCGCTGGTCGATGCGCGGACGTTCTTCTTCGTCCTCTCCGGGGGAGCATTGCTGAGCTTCCTCGTCACGTTCTTCATGCTCGAGGAGCCGAAAGAAGCGTTCGCCGACACCCTGGACCACGACCTCGACCTGGAGGTGACCGCATGACGGCCGCAGCGGCAGAAGAGCGGAAGGGGTCGTCCTCGGTCGACATCTACGACTGGAACGTCGAGGACGAGACCTTCTGGGAGAGCACCGGCAAGAAGATCGCCAACCGGAACCTCTGGATCTCCATCCCGAGCCTCCTGTGCGGCTTCGCCGTGTGGCTCTACTGGAGCGTCATCACCGTCCAGATGCTCAACCTCGGCTTCCCGTTCACCAATGCCGAACTGTTCACCCTGTCATCGATCGCCGGTCTCACCGGGGCGACGTTGCGAATCCCGAGCAGCTTCCTCATCCGGATCGCCGGCGGCCGCAACACCATCTTCTTCACCACGGCGCTGTTGATGATCCCGGCCGCCGGCACGGGCTTTGCGTTGCTCAGCCAGGACACACCGCTGTGGGTGTTCCAGGCGATGGCGTTCCTGTCCGGTCTCGGCGGCGGCAACTTCGCCTCGTCGATGTCCAACATCAGCTTCTTCTTCCCAAAGCGGGTGCAAGGCCTCGCCCTCGGCCTCAACGCCGGCCTCGGCAACGCAGGCGTCACGACCATGCAGATCCTCGTTCCGCTCGTCATGACGATGGGCATCTTCGGCGGCGGATCGATGGTCCTCGAGCAGACCTCAGGCACGCTGATCGGCAAGATCGAGGCCGGTACCGAGACCTGGATTCACAACGCCGGCTTCGTGTGGCTGGTGTTCCTGGTCCCGCTGGCATTCCTGAGCTGGTTCAAGATGAACAACATTCGGGCGGAACACGTGTCGCCGAACATCGGGAGTGCGCTGAGCTCGTTCGGCAAGATCTCCGGCTTGCTCGGTCTTGCGTTCGTCCCCGCGGCGCTCGGTCTCTTCATCCTGTTGCCCGAGCCGACCGGTCTCGGGTTGAGCTGGGCCCGCTACCCGGTGATCCTCGGCGTCATTGCCGGGACGGTGCTCCTGCTCAAGCAGGTACGGGGCGACCTCAAGGCCAACCTGGAGCGGCAGTTCCGCATCTTCAGCAACAAGCACACCTGGATCATGAGCGTCATCTACACGATGACGTTCGGCAGCTTCATCGGCTATTCGGCCGGCTTCGCCCTTGCCATCAAGGTGATCTTCGGCTTCCAGCACGTCGAGATCGATGGTGTACTGACCCACGACATCGTCAACCCGGACGGCCCCTCCGCCTTGACCTACGCCTGGATGGGGCCATTCATCGGTGCCTTCATTCGTCCCGTCGGAGGATGGATCGCCGACAAGGTCGGCGGTGCGCTCGTCACCCAGATCGTTGCCGTCACCATGACGGCCAGTGCACTCGGCGTGGCGTACTTCATGAGCCAGGCCTATGCGTCCGAGACGCCGCAGGACTTCTTCTTGCCCTTCCTGCTGCTGTTCCTGCTCCTGTTCGCGGCATCGGGCGTCGGCAATGGCTCGACGTTCCGCACCATCGCCGTCGTTTTCAACGAAGAACAGGCCGGTCCTGTGTTGGGCTGGACGTCGGCAGTCGCCGCGTACGGTGCCTTCATCATCCCGATCGAGTTCGGCGACCAGATCCAGGCGGCCACTCCCGAGTACGCCCTGATCGGCTTTGCGATCTTCTATGCGATCTGTCTGGTCCTGAATTGGTGGTACTACCTGGGGCCGAAGGCCGAATACAAGAACCCGTGACGATCGAGGAGGGCAGGTGACCATGGCATTCCAGCGGATCCTCATCGGTGTGGACGGCTCCCGCGGCGGCGAGTCGGCGACGACCATCGGCGGCGAGATGGCAGCCGCGATGGGCGCCCACGTGACCATCGTGCATGCGGTGCCGCTCCCGCCTGCCGTGCTCGGAGTCGACCAAGCCATCTCCGACGAGAGCTTGAAGTGGCTCGAGGACTCTGCGCTTCGGGCGGTCGACGTAGCCGGTGAGATGCTCGATCGCATGGGTGTCGAGCACGATCGCGTGATCCGGCCCGGTGGTGCCGTCGACGTCATACTCGACGTCGCTGACGAGCGTAACGCCGATGCGATCATCGTCGGGCACCGCGGCCTGGGTGCGATGCGACGGTTCATCCTCGGTTCCGTCTCGTCGAAGCTCGCCCATCACGCCCGCTGCGCCGTCGTCCTCGCTCCCGTCACCGAGGACGAGACATGAGGCTCGAGATCAATCGCAAGACCCACCTCGCCGTCGAGGCGATCGGAGTGCTCGACGATCTGCATTCTCGTGTCCAGGGGGCACCGCTGGCCAATGCGATCGGGACGAGTCCTGCATTTCTCGCCCAGGTGATGGCCCCCCTGGTTCGGAATGGTTGGGTGGATTCGGTGACGGGCCGGGCCGGTGGCTATGCGCTTGCCGTGGATCCGGAGTCAATCTCCCTGCTGGCACTGATCGAAGCCGTCGAGGGCCCAACTGATGACGGTTGCGCCTTGCGCGGCGGCGAGTGCTCTTCGGTCGACAGTTGCGCGATTCACGACGCCTGGATCAGGGCCAAAGACCTGATGGTCGCCGAACTGTCGACCCAGCCCATTACGACTGTCCCGCGTCAGGGGGTCTTGGAGTGAAACGTTCCTTTCCGGTAGCGCTCGCAGTGGCCGCCGTTGTAGCCGCGCTCGCGGCGCCGGTGTCGGCTGCGGACGAGGAGGACGGCAGAGCCGTCTACGAGCAGGCGTGCGCCGCATGTCACCAGGCCGACGGACGGGGCATCCCCGGATCGTTCCCGCCGCTGGCCGGCAACCCGAACGCTGCCGATGCCTCCTACGTCGAGTCGGTGATTCGCAACGGCCTGGCGGGTCCCATCACGGTCAACGGTGAGACATATGACGGTGTGATGGCGGCCATCACGACGCTCACCGATGCGCAGATCGTGGCGGTGTCGCAATACGTGGCCGGACTCGCCGGTGAGGGCGGCGGCGAAGATCCGGAACCGGCGCCGATCGCTGAACCGACCGCCGGTGACGCCGCACTGGGCGAGTCGCTGTTCCTCGGCGCCACCGTTTTCGACAACGGCGCTCCAGCCTGTGCCGCATGCCACGGCGCTGCTGGCTTCGATCAGCTCGGTGGTAGCGGTCTCGGGCCGGACCTCACGCACATGTACAGCCGTTTTGGTGGCGAGCAAGGCACCGCCGCCGCACTGGCAACGCCGCCCTCGGCCACGATGACGCCGCTATTCGCCGACAACCCACTGACCGAAACCGAGATCGCCGACCTCACTGCCTTCTTCGCGGAAGTGGACCAGGAAGCGCCCGGGGGCGGCTTCGACATGTTCTGGATCTGGGGAGTCGTCGTGCTGGCGGCGCTGCTCGGATTCCTGGCCCTGTTCGTCAGCAAGCCCAGCGGCACCTACCTCGAGAAGCTCAGGAGCTCAACATGACCGACCAGTGGATCCAAGAGACCGTCGATCCGGGTGCTCGCCGCTGGGAGGAGTTCTATCGCAACCGGTTCCAGCACGACAAGCGCGTTCGCACGACGCATGGCGTGAACTGCACAGGGAGCTGCTCCTGGGAGGTGTTCGTCAAGGACGGCATCGTCACCTGGGAGCTGCAGGCGACCGACTATCCCTCCCTCGAGGAGGGCCTGCCGCCGTACGAGCCGCGCGGATGCCAGCGCGGGATCAGCTACTCCTGGTACCTCTACAGCCCCATCCGGGTGAAGTACCCGTACGTCCGTGGTGCGCTGATCGATCTGTATCGCACGGCCAAGAAGGAGCGTCTCGGCGATCCGGTCAAGGCGTGGGCGTCGATCCAGGAGAACCCGGTTCAGCGCAAGCGCTACCAGGAAGCTCGCGGCAAGGGCGGCTTCCGCCGCATCTCCTGGGCTGAGGCGCTCGAGATCGCTGCCGCGTCCGTGGTCTACACGACCAAGCAGTACGGCCCCGATCGCGTTGCCGGCTTCTCGCCGATACCGGCGATGTCCCAGATCAGCTACGCCGCAGGCAGCCGGTTCATGTCGCTCTTGGGCGGCACGGTGCTCAGCTTCTACGACTGGTACTGCGACCTTCCGCCGGCGTCGCCCGAGATCTGGGGCGAGCAGACCGACGTCCCCGAGTCGGCGGACTGGTTCAACAGCCGATTCATCGCGGTCATGGGCTCGAACCTCAACATGACCCGTACCCCGGACACACACTTCATCTCAGAGGTACGCCACGCCGGCGCCAAACTCGTCGTGTTCAGCCCGGACTTCTCCCAGGTTGCCAAGTACGCCGATTGGTGGATCCCTTCCAACCCTGGCCAGGACACGGCGTTCTGGCTGGCCGTCGACCACGTGCTGCTCACGGAGTTCTATCGCGATCGCCAGGTCGAGTACTTCGAGGAGTACACGCGGCAATACACAGATCTGCCGTTCCTGGTCGAAGTCGAGGACGGCAAGCCGGGCAAGTGTCTGCGTGCCAACCGGCTCGCCCCGTACGCCGATGTGGAGCACGGTGATTGGAAGCTCCTGATGTGGGACGAGACCGCGGATGCGCCGCGGATGCCCAATGGCAGCATCGGGTACCGCTGGGCCGATGAGGAGAAGGGCCACTGGAACCTGGAGCTCGAGGACAAGGTGGTGGGCGGCAAGATCAGCCCGCGGCTGTCGTTCATCGAGGGCTACGACGAAGTCGTCGACATGACGTTCGACGACTTCGAGGGCGGCGGCGACGTCATGCGCGGCGTCCCGGTCCGCCATGTCGAGACCAGCGAAGGCACCGTGGCCGTCACCACCGTGTTCGACCTGCTGATGGCTCGATTCGGCGTCGATCGCGGACTATCCGGCTTCTACGCCAAGAGCTACGACGACGAAGACGTGCCCTACACGCCGGCCTGGCAGGAGCAGTACACCGGCATCCATCGGGACACGGTCGTCGAGTACGCCAGGCAGTGGGGTCGCAACGGCGAGCTCACCAAGGGCAAGAACATGGTCATCATCGGCGCCGGCGCCAATCACTGGTACCACAACAACCTGCTGTATCGCTCTGCGATCGTCGGCCTGATGCTCACCGGCTCCGTCGGCGTCAACGGCGGCGGTCTGGCGCACTACGTGGGCCAGGAAAAGGTGGTCAACCAGGCCTCGTGGGCTGCCATCGCCTTCGGCCTCGACTGGGGCATGGCGCCCCGGCACCAGAACACCCCGTCGTGGCACTACGTCCATTCCGACCAGTGGCGCTATGAGCGGGGCTTTCGGGAGTACGACCCGATTGGGTCGCCGGACGATCCGTACGACCACACGATCGACCATCAGGCCCGGGCGGTGCGACGCGGCTGGCTGCCGTTCTTTCCGCAGTTCAAGCAGAACCCGCTCGACGTCGTCCGGGCTGCCAGGCGGGCCGGGGCGGAGTCAGAGGCGGACGTGATCTCGCACGTCGTCGACGGGCTCACGTCGGGTGACATCGAGTTCGCCATCGACGATCCGGATGCGCCGGAGTCGTGGCCCCGGACGTGGTTCATCTGGCGCGGCAACGCCATTGGCACCTCTGCCAAAGGCCACGAGTTCTTCATGAAGCACTATCTCGGCACGCACTCGACGGCCATCGCCGCGGAGCCGGACGATCACGGTGTCGCCGAAGTCACCGTCAGGCCGGATGCCCCGATTGGGAAGATGGATCTGATCGTCGACCTGAATTTCCGCATGGACACGAGTGCGCTCTACTCGGACCTCGTCCTCCCGGCCGCGACCTGGTACGAGAAGGACGATCTCAACACCACCGACATGCACTCGTTCATCAATCCGATGCAGGCAGCGGTGCCGCCATCGTGGGAGTCGAAGTCGGACTGGCAGATCTTCCGGTCCGTGGCGGCCAAGGTGTCCGAGCTGGCCGCAGACCACTTGCCGGGTCAGGTGGAGGACGTCGTCATGCTGCCGCTGCAACACGACACGCCCGACGAGCTTGCGCAACCGGAGGTCGGCGACTGGCGCACGGGCGACATCGAGGCCATCCCCGGCAAGACCATGCCCAAGTTCCGGGTGGTGAAGCGCGACTACGCCAACCTGGAGGACCAGATGTCGCGGCTTGGCGCCGGGACCCGGGCCAACGGTGTGGGCGCCCACGGATTGAAGATCCCGGTCGCCGATTTCTACGACGAACTGGCACGCAAACAGCCGTCCGAGGACGGCGGTGCCGGCAACGGCGTGCTGATGCCGTCGCTGGCGCAGGACCGCGAGGTGTGCGAGGCGATCCTCGCCCTCGATCCGGCGTCCAACGGCGAGCTGGCCTACCGGGCGTTCGAGGCGGAGGAAGCCAAGACCGGCCGCATGCTCCGCCATCTGGGAGACGGGCAGCGGGACTCGCGCTATTCGTTCAGCGACATCGTCGCTCAGCCCCGTCGGGTGCTGACCACTCCGACGTGGAGCGGCATCGTGACGAAGGGCCGGGCGTACTCACCGTTCGTCTTCAACGTCGAGCATCTGGTGCCGTGGCGCACCCTGACGGGGCGCCAGCACTTCTATCTCGACCACGAGAACTACCTGCAGTGGGGCGAGCACCTGCCGATCTACAAGCCCCGCCCGGATCACACGATGCTGTCGGAAACCGAGCAGTCCCTGGCCGAGGGCCAGGACGGGCAGATGTTCAACTACATCACGCCGCACGGAAAGTGGTCGATCCACTCGACCTACTCGGACAATCACCGCATGATGACCCTGTCCCGCGGCGGCTACCCGATCTGGCTCAACGACAAGGACGCCATCCGGCTGGGTATCGAGGACAACGACTGGGTCGAGCTCTACAACGACAACGGCGTCTTCGTGCAGCGATGCATCACCTCGTCGCGGATTCCTGCAGGCACGGTGTTCGTGTATCACGCCACGGAGCGCACCGTCGGCATTCCGATCTCACCCAGACGCAAGAAGCGAGCAGGGATGAACAACTCGCTCACGAGGGCACGGCTCAAGCCGGTGCTGATGAGCGGCGGATACGCCCAGTTCACCTACTTCTTCAACTACTGGGGCCCCACGGGGGTCAACCGAGACACCTTTGTCTACGTCCGGCGCATCGACCGGCCCGAGTTCTAGGCGGTTTGGCATGAGAGTCAGAGCCCAGATGAGCATGCTGTTCCACCTCGACAAGTGCATCGGGTGCCACACCTGCAGCGTGGCCTGCAAGAACCTGTGGACCGATCGTGCCGGCGCCGAGTACATGTGGTGGAACAACGTCGAGACCCGGCCCGGCACCGGCTACCCCACCGGATGGGAGGACCAGGACCACTACAACGGCGGCTGGCGGCGCGACGCCAAAGGCCGGCTCCACCTGAAGCTGCACAACAAGCCCACGGGGCTGGCCCGGCTGTTCTTCAACCCCTCCCTGCCGCAGCTCGAGGACTATTACGAGCCGTTCACGTTCCGCTACGGCGACCTCTTCGATGCGCCCGAGGGAGAGCATCAGCCAACGGCGCGGCCAATCTCGATGATCACCGGAGACGAGATGAACATCGAGGGCGGTCCGAACTGGGACGACGACCTCGGAGGGTCGGGCACCTACGCCCGGCACGATCCGGCGCTCGAAGGCGTCGCCCCCGACATTCGGGCGCAGCTCGAGGAGATCGAGCGGGTCGTCTTCAACTACCTGCCGCGCATCTGCAACCACTGCTTGAACCCGTCGTGCGTGGCTGCCTGCCCTTCCGGAGCGATCTACAAGCGCGGCGAGGACGGCATCGTGCTGGTCAACGAGGACAAGTGCCGGGCGTGGCGGATGTGCGTCGCCGCGTGCCCTTACAAGAAGGTCTACTACAACTGGTCGACCGGCAAGTCGGAGAAGTGCATCCTGTGCTTCCCCCGCATGGAGACCGGGCAGGCGCCGGCGTGTGCCCACTCGTGTGTGGGGCGTATTCGCTACATGGGCGTGCTGCTCTATGACCAGGACGCCATCACCGCGGCCGCCGCGGCGCCGGACGACGAGCTGATCCAGTGGCAGCTGGATGCGATCCTCGACCCCTGGGACCCGCGGGTCGTCACCGCGGCGACGGCCGCCGGCATCGACCACGGGTGGATCGAGGCGGCTCGCAACTCGCCGGCGTGGAAGTTCGTGAAGGAGTGGGGCCTGGCGCTGCCGCTCCACGCCGAGTTCCGCACCATGGCGATGATGTTCTACATCCCGCCGCTCTCGCCGGTCATGAGCACGATCGAGCGGAACCTGACCCGGCTGGACCTCCCGGCCGAGACGGTCGACTTCGAGCTGTTCGACGAGCTGGACAAGGCACGGCTGCCCATCAAGTACCTCGCCAACCTGTTCTCGGTCGGGAACGAGGCGACGATCCGGTCGGTGCTCCGCAAGATGCTCGCCGTACGCATCTACAAGCGGCGGCAGAGCGTCGACGGTCTCATCGATGACGCCACGATTGCGCTGCTCGAATCAGCCGGCACGAGCGAGGCGGAAGTCGAAGCGATCTATCGGCTCACCACGCTGCCCACGCTCGAGGAGAGGTTCGTGTTGCCGCCGTACCACCGGGAGATGTCCATCGAATCGCTCAACGATCCGCTGGCGCACAAAGGCGCCACCGGCCTCGGCTACCTCGAAGCACCGCAAAGGGGGGCGTGATGGGTGCGGCTACGACGATCGCGTGGTGCTTCGCCTATCCGGCCGATGGGCGTATCGAGCAGCTCCAGCGAGCCGTGTCGCAGCTCGAGGATGGCAAGGTGCGCGGCCATCTGGAACGGTTTGTCGCCGGCATCGAGGGGCGGTCGTTGGGGGAGTGGGAGGAGCTGCACACCCGGACGCTCGATCTCTCGCCCCACTTCGTTCCCTACGTGGGGCACGTGGTGTGGGGGGAGAGCTACAAACGCGGTGCGTTCATGGCTGAGTTGAACCGGGAGATGGGGATGCTCGGCGTCGATCTCGACGGCGAGCTGCCCGACCACATGGCGCCGATCCTGCGCTACCTGGAGGCCTGCGAGGTGCCGCACGAGGAGCTCGTCGAGGTGCTGCCCAAGGCGGTGGCTGCGATGACGAAGGAGCTGAAGAAGTCGGACGATGCCAACCCGTACCGGCACGTGCTCGCCGCAGCTCGTGCCCAGGTGGCGATCGAGACACGAGTGGAGATCGGGAGTAGCCATGTCAGTCGATGAGCTGTTGTTCGCCGTTCTTCCCTACGTTGCGCTCGTGCTCGCGGTCGTGGTGACCGTGCTGCGGTGGCGGCGTCATGCGTTCACCGTCTCGGCGTTGTCGTCGCAGATTCTCGAGAGCCGCAAGCTGTTCTGGGGTTCGGTGTCGTTCCACTGGGGCATCTCGATCGTTCTGGTCGGCCACCTGCTGGCGCTCCTCATCCCGAGTGCCTTCACGCTGTGGAACGGGGCTCCGCTGCGCCTCTACCTCCTCGAGATCACCGGGTTCGGTCTCGGGTTGTGGGCAGCCTTCGGGGTCGGTGTGCTGATCTACCGCCGGCTCTCGAACCGCCGGGTAGCCGCAGTGACCACGCCGATGGATCTCGTCGTGCTGGCGGTGATCGCGGTCCAGATCATCACCGGACTGTGGATCGCCTTCGGCTACCGCTGGGGCTCCTTCTGGGGCCCGGGGGTGTTCACGCCCTACGTGCGTTCGCTGTTCGTCCTCGACCCGCGCGTCGATCTGGTGGCGCCGCTGCCCTTCATCCTGAAGACGCACGTCGTGGCGTTCTGGGCGTTCCTGCTGGTGTTCCCGTTCACCCGTCTGGTCCACATCATCACGGTGCCCCTCGGCTACCTCTTCCGCCCCTGGCAGAAGGTGATCCGAACAAGCCGCGAGCCCGGCGTCTACCACCCCGCCTCGGACCGCCCCCTCGAACGCGTGTAGCCGTACCCCCACGAAGTGGTGCCGCGAATAGTCCCCCACGAAGTGGGGGAAGGTACCGCCGCCGCAGGCGGGGGTAAAGGGCAGCGCTAGGCCAGCCAGCCGCTCGGTACGGTGAACCCGGCGCGCAGCACCAGGTGAGCGTGGAGGGCTGCCGCGGTGCGGAGCGGGCCAGCCTGTACGACCGTTGCGTTGGCGTGCTGGGTGAAGGCGACGCTGCGCGCATCGGGCATGCTGCGGGTTCGGTAGACGAGCGGTGGCGGCGCTCCATCCCACCAGTCGTAGACGGCGTCCATCAGCCGGCTCGACGTGTCGAGCAGGGGGTCGGGATCCCGGCGTTTGCGAAGGTCGATCCGGCCCGTGCTGACGCGATCGTCCAGCTCCAAAGCGTCGAGCACGGATTGCCGGGTGAGGTGGAGTGATGCCGGCATGCCGGACAGTTCGACCAGCCACACGTCACCGTCCGCCTCCGTGAGGTTCCTCGTGACGAACCGCTCCCGAGCCGCTGCAGCGGGGCGGTTGGCCGCATAGCGGACCCGGAACCGGCCCGAGGGAGGGTCGAAACGGTTGCGGGGCGACGGGAACGGCTGCCACGTCCACTCGTCGGGATGGGTGTTGTCCAAGCGCCACCATGCCCCCCGTGCGGGGGTGAGGCGCAGGCCGGCCGGCCGCGACTCGGGGAACTGCGTCAGGATTGGTCTCCGCTCGAAAGGACCAGCCGCACGGTGGTCTCGACCCGGCCGCGGGCCAGGAGGTCGGCGAGCGTGCCTCCGTCCAGGTCACCCCGGGGGGTCGTCATCAAGAGGTCGGCTGCCCGGGCATCTGTCGTCACTTCGGCCAGGGCGGCAATGACTCGCTCCAGCCCTTCGTGCGTGTCGCCCCGGCGCCGGTCGAATTGCCACTCGGGATGGAGCGTGGCGCGTCCGGCCCGCCATCCGAGCAACTGACCACGATGCCGGCGCCGGTCCACGCCGCGCCGGTCGTTGATCGAGTCGATGAGCTCGACGACCTCGGAGGTTCCGAGCGCATGTCGCATCTGTTGCGCCGCGTGCTCCCGTTGCCGCCGCTCGTTCACGGTGCGCGCCGCAATCCTCACGCTCGTTCCGGGATCGGCGAATGGATCGACCGGTCCGGCGGAACCGACAGCGAGATAGCACAACGCCTCAGCCAGGGCAGGGTCCTCGGTCGCCTTGTTCTCGAGCACACGGATCGCCTGCAGCAACGTGGTCATGCAACCTCCTGCGTTGTAGTCTACAACGTCTACCGGCAACTGTCTACGATGTCTACGGCGTCGCCGCTGGAGCGGTTCGTCACGCTCGCGATCCGGTCCTCCGCACCACCGCTCGCACACCGAAGCCGACGGCGAGGAGTCCGAGACCGACGGCCCACACGACCGGCTCGACCCAAAAGGCGAGGAAGAAGCATGCGGCCAGACCCGCCATCGAGACCCAGCCGGGGAAGAGCCTGGCGTCGGGGGGCAGTCGCAAGGCGGCGAGGTTGGTGAGGGAGTAGTAGAGCAGCACGGTGAAGGCGCTGAACGTCCACGTCGTTCTCACGTCGCCGATCAGGACGAGCGCTGCGATCACCGCACCCATCACGGGTACGGCGACCAGCGGCGTTGACCCCGAGGCGTCGATGCGTGCAGTCGCCGATGGCATGTCGCCGCGACGGCCCATGGCGAGCAGCACGCGCGACAACCCGAGGATCAAGTTGAGCAGCACACCGAGCATCGCGGTGATGGCTCCGATGGCAACGAAGAGTGCGAGGCCATCGCCGGCGAACTGTTTCGCCAGCTCTTCGAGGGGCGCAGCCAGCTCTTCCGTCAGCTCAGCGAGCGTGTCTGCCCCTGCGGCGCCGACAGCCACGAGCGCCACGGCGGCGTACAGCACCATCGTTGCCAGGAGGGTGGTGATGATCGCCTTGGGAATCGTGCGCTTGGGGTCGCGCACCTCCTCCCCGAGCGTGGCGATCCTGCCGTAGCCCGTGTAGGCCACGAACATGAGCGCTGTCGCCTCGAGGAAACCGGGAGCGCCGCCGTCGCCGACGAAGCCGGAGAAGTTGATGCGCTCGACGTGCGGAAAGCCGAGCACAACGAATGCAGCCAGAGCGAGCAGCGTCACCGACACCACGATGATGTTGACGGTGTTGGAGCTGCGGATGCCGGCCAGCACGATCACCGTGAGGACCACAACCGCACCCAGACCAACCGGAACCAGGAGATCAGGCTCGGCACCTACGAGGTCGAGCGAGTAGCCGGCGAAGCCGAGCGCGGCGGTCGCCGCCGAAGCCGACTTGGCGAGCAGGAACATCCATCCCGCCGAGAAGCCGAGGGCCGGCGTGAGGAACTCGTAGCCGTACTCGTACGTGCCGCCGCTCACGGGGTGGGCGGCAGCCAGTTGCGCGCTCGAGAGCCCGTTGGCCGTGGCAACCAGCGCCGCAATCATCACCGCCAGCACCACCGACGGCCCGGTGATCCCCGCCGCGATGCCGATGCTGACGAACACGCCGGTCCCAACGATCGAACCCAGCCCCATGAACACCGCACCCGTGACACCCAACTCACGGCGCAGCTGCGGATGAGGAGTGGAGTCAGCCATGTCGCCAGGAACCTAGTAACGAGGGATCCCCCAGGAAGTGGGATTGCATAGTCCCCCACGAAGTGGAACCGCGAATCGTCCCCCACGAAGTGGAACCGCGAATCGTCCCCCACGAAGTGGAACCGCGAATAGTCCCCCACGAAGTGGAACCGCGAATAGTCCCCCACGAAGTGGGGGAAGGTACCGCCGCCGCAGGCGGGGGTAGGGGGTGACTTCTCGAACACGGCTCGGCCTGACGTGTCAAGAGGTTCACGCAGCCCCGCGCCTCTGTCAGGTTGGCGGTATGGAGCCCAAGACACCTTCGACAGAAACGTACGAGCGCGCCCGCCGACTGCGTCGGTCGATGACACCAGCCGAGGTCGCCGTGTGGAATCGGCTGCGAAGAAGGCAACTCGGCGTCCGGTTCAGGCGGCAACACCCCATTGGGCCCTACATCGTCGACTTCGCCTGCGTCAGCGCTCGTCTCGTCGTCGAGCTCGATGGGGAACCGCATGCGCAAGACGATGGTGGCTACGACCTCAGTCGCTCGGCATACCTCGAGGCACGTGGCTACCGCGTCGTGCGGTTCGAGAACGACTGGGTATTCGAGGACCTCGACGGTGTCATCGCGATGATCTCGGCTGTGGTGCGGTTTCCCTCTATCTCCGGCTTCGCCGGCGGTACCTGCCCCCGCTAGCGGGGGACTTTTTCCTTGGCCGAGGTCTCGGCTGTGGTGCGGTTTCCCTCTATCTCCGGCTTCGCCGGCGGTACCTTCCCCCGCAAGCGGGGGACTTCTTCCTTGGCCGAGGTCTCGGCTGTGGTGGGGTGACCCTCTACCTCCGGCTTCGCCGGCGGTACCTTCCCCCGCAAGCCGGGGGGACTATTCCTAGCTCACCATCACAGCTCTTGGGTTGCTGCCCAGCGGGTGGCGAGCCAGATGAGGACGGCGGTCAGCGCGACCGTGACGACCGTGGCGGGGAGGTATTCCGTCGCCGACTCGCTGGTTCGCAGCATGGTATCGAGTGCACCGAGCAGGTGACTGGGGAGCCAGCGGCCGAGGGCTTCGGCGATGCCGAGGACCGGAAGCACGAGCAGGACGACAATCGACACGGCCACCGTCGTCAACACCGAACCGCTGCGGCTGCCGATAGCGGCGACGAGGGCGACTACGAAGGCCAGGTAGACCAGCGCAAAGGCCGCCCCGGCGAGCATGCCGTCAATCGACAGGCCACCGAGCAGGATCGCCGTCTCGTACCAGGCGAAAGCGAGACCGGCGAGAAACGCCGCTGCGATCGCAGAGAACGACATGACCAGGCGCGGTGTCAACAGATCCGACACAGCGTCTACACGGGTCCGCAGGAATACCGACATCTCCGGGATCGCGTCGATGACCAGCCCACCGGCCGCCACGATGACGGCGACCAGCAGGCCTATCTGGTTGGCGTTCGACGTGTACTGAGCGATCCCATCCGCCGGGACCGGAGTCGGGAACTGTACGACGACGTCGGTTCCGAACTGCTCGACGATCTCTCCGAGGTACCGAGCGAGAAAGGGCCCGGTCGCACCGAAGAAGACGTACACCACCATCAGAGCGAGGAGGCGCCGGGAGCGGGTCAGGCGCAACAACTCGAGCCGCCACAGCGTCACGACGTCATCTCCAGGAAGGCTTGCTCGAGCGTCACGGCCTCGGGTTCGACGCTCACGACTGTCGCCCGCAACGCCGCCAGCGCCGGCACCAGGTGCTGCTCGGCGTCGGACAGCGACGTCACCGCCACGCGCAGCACGCCGTCCGCCTCAACGGTCGCGCCCTCGACCCACGGTTCTGGTTCGAGTCCGGAAGCCACCGTCGTGGCATCACCGCGCACCGCCACGATGTAGGCGGTCTCTGCGGCCTGATCGAGGAGCTCGGCAACCCGGCCCTCGTAGCGAAGGCGCCCCTCGTGCAGGATCCCGACCGTGTCCGACACCGCCTGCACGTCGCTCAAGATGTGGCTCGAGAACACGACGGTGGCTGCACCGCGCATGTCGCGGACGAGATCGAGCACCTCGCGTCGCCCTGCGGGGTCGAGAGCGGCCGCCGGTTCGTCGAGCAGCACGACGACGGGGTCGCCAACCAAGGCGGCGGCGATGCCGAGTCGCTGCAACATCCCGCGGGAGAAGCCGCCGACCGCCCGGTCGGCGGCGTGTGCCAGCCCGGCGCCCTGGATGACTCGGACGACGGCTGCCTCATCGGTCTGCCCGGCAAGGTGCGCCGCAAGCTCGACGACCTCCCTTGCCGTCAACCATCTGTCGAATCGGGGGGCATCGGGCAGCACCGCGGTCCGGGTATGTGGAGCGTCGATCGTCGCCTCGCCACTCGTCGGCGCCCGCAACCCTGCGAGGATCGAGAGCAGCGTCGTCTTGCCGGCACCATTGGGCCCTACGAGTCCGTACACCGCCCCGACCGGCACGTTCAGGGTCACGTCATCGAGCGCAATGTGGCTGCCGTAGTGCTTCGAGAGTCCCTGGACGCGGATCATTCAGGTTCACGCCCCATGAGGAGATAGACGATGCCGCCCAGGGGAATCGAGAGCAACGTCACCACGATCCAACCCCACCGGGGCAGATAGCGCACCTCGGACCTGAGGATGTCCCGGATCACCCAGGCAACGAAGCCGATCGCCAGGATGACGAGCGGTGCGAGCGCAGCAACGGGCACGTGGGTCCCTCCTTCGTGAGCTGCCGCATTCAATCACGCCCGCAAAGAGGTCGCAGCGCGGGCCCTCCGGCCCTACGGTCGACCGGCTCGTCGGGTAGGTTCGGAGCGTTGGTCGGAACCGGTGTTGAGGAAGAGGCAACGATTCCGACCGCGGATCGTTCGGAGATCCGTCTCAACGAGGGGACACCCATGGAGAGAGAGGGAATCGTGAGACACTCATCTTGGCGACGCCGCTGGCGTGCGTTTGCTGTTTTCGCACTGCTGGCGACCGCACTGGTAGCCGTGCCGACCACGTCGGCATCGGCCCAAACCACCGATCTGTTCCTGTCCGAGTATGTGGAGGGCTCGTCGTTGAACAAGGCGATCGAGATCTACAACGGCACTGGTGGTGCGGTGGATCTGGCGGCCGGGGACTACGAGCTCGAGGTGTACTTCAACGGCTCGACTTCGGCGGGGACGACGGTCGACCTTGCGGGAACCGTTGCCGATGGCGGTGTGTTCGTCGTTGCCGACGACGGCGCCGATCCGGCGATCCTTGCCGTGACCGACCAGACCACGACGTCGAGCTTGTTCAACGGCGACGACGCGATCGTGCTGACGAAGGCGGGCGACGTGGTCGACTCGTTTGGTCAGGTGGGTCTCGATCCGGGAAGTGAGTGGCCCGGCGGTGGTCAGAACGACACACTGCAGCGCATGGAGACAGTGTGTGTCGGTGACACCGACCCCACGGATGCCTTCGACGCCTCGGTCGAGTGGAACGTCCTGGCCCAGGACACGTTCGACGGGCTCGGCACCCACACCGCCGACTGTGGCGCTCCCGCCAACGCCCCGATCGTCCTGGTCTGCGACGCTCCTCTGACGACGGATGTCGGCGTCGCGGCGACTGCTGCCCTGAGCGGCAGCGATTCGGACGGCACGGTGGTGGACATCGCGGTAGCCGGCATCGTGCCGGCGCTTGCCGGCGGATCGATCGTCATCGACAACCTCGTGCCGGCCGGTGCGGTCGGCGGGACGGCAACCGCCGATCTCGTCGTCGATGCCGATGTCCCCTCAGGTGAGTACACGGTGGCCGTCACTGCGACCAACGACGACGCGGTGCCCCAGACCGACGATTGCACGCAGCTGGTGACCGTGGTCGGACCACCTAGCGTCGTGCCGATCTACATCATTCAGGGCGACGGCGACGCATCGCTGTTCGACGGCGACGACGTGCTGACGGAAGGTGTGGTGACGGCCGACTTCCAAGGCGACGATGCGCTCAACGGGTTCTTCATCCAGGACCCGGGTGGCGATGGTGACGTCGCCACTTCGGACGGGATCTTCGTCTTCGATGGCGCCGGCGACGTCGACGTCAGCGTGGGCGACTTCGTGCAGGTCGCCGGCACCGTGGATGAGTTCTTCGGTCTCACCGAGATCACGTCCGTCGACAGCGTCGAGATCATCGGCAGCGGGTCGATCGCACCGATCGACCTGGCGGTGCCGGGCACCGACCAGGAGTCCGTCGAGGGCATGTTGCTCACCGTTCCGCAGACGATGACCGTGACGGATCAGTTCAACCTCCACCGCTTCGGTGAGGTGGTCCTGTCCTCCAACGGCCGGCAATTCCAGCCGACCAACTTCGACCTGCCCGCACCCGACTTCGACAACAACGGCAATTCGATCGCCGACGTGCTCGAGCCGTTCCGGCTCCTGCTCGACGACGCCTCCACGGCACAGTTCCCTGCGACGATCCCGTACCTGCGGGCTCCCGGGACGCTACGGCTTGGCGACACGATCGACGACCTGACCGGTGTGCTCGGCTTCTCGTTCGGCAGCTACCGGTTCTATCCCACCCAAGAAGCCGACTTCGTGGCGTCGAACCCGCGTCCTGCGGGCGCTCCGGATGTCGGGGGTGAGCTGGTGGTGTCGTCGTTCAACGTCCTGAATTACTGGACGACCATCGACGACGGAGACAACGGCGCCAGGGGCGCAGACTCGGCGGCGGAGTTTGCACGGCAGCAGGAGAAGCTGGTCACAGCGCTGCTCGCCTCAGGAGCCGACGTTGTGGGTCTCCAGGAGCTGGAGAACAACGGTCCGACGGCGATCGGCGATCTCGTCGAAGCGCTCAACGCGGCGACCGCACCGGACACGTGGGCAGCCGTACCCGATCCGGCCTACCCGGGTGGTCTCGAAGCGACCAATGCGATCAAGGTCGGGATCATCTACCGGACTGACAGCGTGTCGCCGGTCGGTGACTCGATCGCCGATCCGGACCCGATCTTCGCTGAAGACCGGCCGCCCATCGCCCAGAAGTTCCAAGCTGCTGATGGCGAGCGGTTCACGCTGGTTGTGAATCACTTCAAGTCGAAGGGCTCATCAGGCGCAACCGGCGCCGACCTCGATCAGAACGACGGTCAGGGCGCCTACAACGCCCGGAGGACGGCCCAGGCTGAGGCGCTTCTCGACTTCGTCGACGAGCTCGCCGCCGCCGGCGATCCGGACGTGCTGGTTGTCGGGGACTTCAACTCGTACGCGATGGAGGACCCGATCACGACGCTCGAGGGCGGGCTCGCCAATCTCATCGACGTCTTCGTCCCGTCGAGCGAGCAGTACTCGTTCGTGTTCTTCGGAATGAGCGGGCTGCTCGACTTTGCGTTCGCCAATTCGGAGATGACGTCGCAGGTCGTAGACACGGCGATTTGGCACATCAATGCCGATGAGCCGCGGGTTCTCGACTACAACGACGACATCGTCGACTCGGGCGAGAGTGCAAGCGCCTTCAACCAGGACGTCTTCGACCCGACCGACCCGTTCAGGGCGTCCGATCACGATCCGGTGCTCATCGGTCTCGACCTCGGAGCGGTCGACGCCACGGTCACGGCGACGCCCGGCGTGCTGTGGCCGCCGGATCACAAGTACGTGACCGTCGAGATCTCGGCGGTCGATGCGTCAGGTGATCCGTTGAGCGTCGAGATCGTCGATGTGACGTCGTCTGAGCCCGACTCCACGAATCCGGGTGACAAGCCGAACGACATCGTGATCCTGGGTCCGTCGACGGTGGACCTGCGAGCCGAGCGCTATTCGCCTGAAGGGCGCACCTACACCATCACGGCTGTCGTGACGAGCGTTTCCGGTCAGGTGCAGATGGTGACGACCACCGTCGTGGTACCGCACGACCAAGGGGTCTGACCGGCACCATCGGCCGCAGTCGAACGTGCAGAAGGGCGGGTCCGCAGGGACCCGCCCTTCTGGCGATCGAATCGGGTTTGGGCTACTTCACGGCGAATGCCAGCTTGCAGCTCGCCCGGTATTGCACCACTCTGCCGTCTTTGACCCGGGCGTTCATGGAGTGCACCTCGACGCCGGTGATTCCGCTGATCGACTCGGAGGCCTTGCTCACCGCCTGTGTGACCGCATCCTCGAAGCTCTCGTCGGAGACGCCGATCACCTCGATCACCTTTACTGCGCCTTTGTCGATGAAGTCGTTCATCTGGGTGCTCCTCTCGTGCACGCGCCTGCCATTCAATGGCAATCGTACCGACAGTACGTCGGGTCATTCCCGGGCTATCGTCGACGCGCCGTGACACGCTATTCCTTTGCTCCGAGGCGCGGGTTGTCCACCGGACGGGGCGGGCTGCTGGCCCTTTCTTGGCCTCTCTTCACGCTCATCTTGGCTTTCGGATCGATGCGGGGGGCTGTGACTGGCATCACCGATCCCGCCACTTCGGGAAGCTCGGCCTTGCTGATGCTCATGGCCATGCCGACGATGGTTCCCTTCCTGGCGCTCGACGTCGACCCGGTGATCGCCGCAGTGGCCGGCACCGTCACCTCACTTCCGCTCTGGTTCTTCGTCGGGACGCGATTGGCCGTTGCGGCGCGGTCGTGGCCGGATTTCTGGAAGCGGTACCTCTTCGTTGCGATCGGTTGGGCAGTGCTCTCCATCGTGCTGCTCGCCATCGCTGCTTCGATCACTGAATAGCGACCGGGTTACTCTCCCGGGCATGGATCTCTACGAAGCTCTCTACACGACACGGGCGATGCGACGAGTGGCGCCGGATCCGATTCCGGAGGACATCGTCAAGCTCATGCTCGACGCAGCGGTGCGGGCACCTTCCGGGTCGAATGCCCAGAACTGGCGCTGGATCGTGCTGACCGACAAGCCGGCTATCGAACAGCTCGGCGTGCTGTACCGCGAGGCGTGGATCCACCTCAACGAGACGGTATATGCAGGAGTGGATCGCAACGCGGACCCGGCCACGGCACGGGTGGTGAGTTCGGCGTCGTGGTTGGCCGACAACTTCGGGCAAGTTCCCCTCGTCGTGATGCCGTACCACCGCAACGATCCTTCAGGAGCTTCGATCTACCCGGCGGTGTGGAACATGATGCTTGCCGCTCGTGGCAAGGGCATCGGCACGGCGCTGACCACGGTGCTGGGCTGGTTCAAGGAAGCCGAGGTCGCCGAGTTGCTCGGTGTTCCGCTCGACAAAGGGTGGAAGAACGCTGCGGCCGTCACATGTGGTTATCCGCTCGGCCGGTGGGGTTTGGCGGCGCGCACGCCGGCGCACCATGTGGTGTATGCCGACCGCTGGGGCGACGAACCCTTGTGGACCATCCCCGAGCCGATGTGGAGCCCGTGAGGCTCGGCTACGCCGCCGTCCCCTCCAGCGGGTAGCCGGCGGCAGCCCAATCGCTGAGCCCGCCTTCGTACCGACGAACATTGGCGTAGCCGTGTTCGACGAGGGCCGGATAGGCGAACTGGCTGGCGACGGACGCTTCGTCTGAGCAATGGACCACGATCTCGTCTTCACGGTCGAGTGCGGCGAGGGTGGCTTCGATCGTTCGGAAGTGCAGCGACGGCGCGGAAGGCGAACTCGTGGAGCGTCATCACGAGCTTGAAGTCGTCGCCCCGGTCGAGCTTCTCCTTGAGCTCGTCGCGCCCGATCGTTGCGATGTCCATGGTTGGCTGCTGCGCCGCGTTCACCGACGTTACCCGCCATGCTCCAGCCCGACCCCCCGACACGGTTCTCCGTCAGATGTCATCGCTACCATCGGCGGCCGATGGACTATCAGGCGCTGTATCGCAAGTACCGGCCGCAGCGATTCGACGAAGTCGTTGGCCAGGAGCACGTCACCCACACCGTGGCTCGTGAGGTGGTGGAGGAGAAGCTCGCCCACGCCTACCTGTTTGCCGGCCCTCGCGGCACCGGAAAGACCACGACCGCCCGCCTGCTGGCCAAGTCACTCAATTGTGTCGATCGTGGGCCGGACGGCGAGCCCGACAACACCTGCGACTCGTGTCTGGCGATCGCCCAGGGCACCTCGCTCGACGTCATCGAGCTGGATGCAGCGTCGCACAACAAGGTGGAGGACGTGCGCGAGATTCGCGTCAACGTCGGCACGGTCGCTGCAGCGGCCGGTGCGCACCGCGTCTACATACTCGACGAGGCGCACATGCTGTCGCGTGCGGCCGGCAACGCCCTGCTCAAGACGCTGGAGGAGCCACCGGATCATGTGGTGTTCGTCCTGGCGACGACCGAGCCGTACAAACTGCTCGACACGATCCGCAGCCGCAGCCAGCGGTTCGACTTTCACCCGGTGGCGTCAGAACGGCTCATCGAGCACCTCGCAGACATAGCGTCGCGAGAAAGCATCGACGCCGACGAGGCAGCCCTTGCGATGGTGGCTGCGCACGCCGATGGCTCGGTGCGGGATGCGATGAGCCTGCTCGAGCAGGTCGCTGCGCTCGGCGACGGAACGGTGCGGAGCGAGATCGTGACCCGGGCGCTCGGCCTCGCCGATCGTGATGCTTTCGGCCGGCTGGCGGGGGCTGTCGTTGCCGGTGATGCGCCGGCGGCTCTGGGCCTCGTCGCCGAACTGGCCTCACGTGGCGCTGATCTGAGGCGCTTCGTTGCCGAGGCGGTCGAGTTCTTCCGCGGTGTCTTCCTGGCGCAATACGCTCCGAACCTCGACGAGGTCGTCGACGAGCCGGCAGGGGTCATCGCAGAGTGGCGTCGTTGGGCGGGTGAGCTGCCTCCGGCCGACGTGTTGCGCATCGTCGATGCGCTGGGAGAGACGTTGCTCCAGCTGCGACAAGGCCGGGAGGAGCGCCTCGTCATCGAGCTCTCCCTGCTACGCCTCACCCGGCCCGAGACCGCCTCGGACGCGGCGTCGCTGGCCTCCCGGATCGATCGGTTGGAGAGCCAGGTTCGCGACGGCACACGCAGGCAAGCGGCGCCCCCGGCGCCGGCCCAACCGAGCACCGCGCCGCGCCGCGAGGCCTCCCCGCCGAAGGAGACCGAGCCCGTTGAGTCGATACGGGAGGACCGCGAGGAGCCTGCAGCACCCGAACCTCCGGCGGCCGACGATGCGCTGGCGTTCGAGACGCCTCCGGCGCCGGAGGCCCAGCCCGTAGCGACCAAAGAGCTCCTGACGGACCTCGAGCTCGGTGCGTTCGAGACGATCTGGCCGGCCCTGGTGGCACGGGTGCGCGATGCGGCGGGACCGGTGCGACATGCGCTGGTGAAGGTGGCTACGCCGGCTTCGGCCAGCCAGGGTGTGGTGACGCTGGAGATCCCCGCCCACATGCCGTTCCACCTCGAGCGGCTCCGGGAGGACGGTGACCTCGGAGCGCAGATGGAGCAGATCGCTGCGGAGTTGCTTGGCGGGCTGGTGCGGCTGACCTTCGCCAGCGGGGCGGAACCGGCGGCCGAGGCCGCTGCAGACGAACCGCCACGCGCCCCGGACAAGGACGAGCTCCTCACCGAGGGCGACGACATTCCCGACCCCACCGACATGGTGGTCGACCTCCTCGGGGGCGAGATCATCAGCGAGTGACTGGTGCACCCGGCGTTGTGCGCACGTGTGCCCGGCTTCGTGCTGAGGTGCCACTACCCTCAGTCGCATGGGACGTATGCCGAAGGACATGCGCCAGCTCATGCAGCAGGCGCAGAAGATGCAAGAGCAGCTCGCCAAAGCGCAGGAAGAGCTCGCTGAGAAGATCTACGAGGGCAGCGCCGGCGGCGGTGTCGTCAAAGCCAAAGTGAAGGGTTCCGGGCGCGTCGACGAGGTCATCTTCGACCCGTCGGTGCTGGATCCCGAGGACCCGGAGTTCGTTGGCGACCTCGTGGTCGCCGCCGTCAACAGTGCGTTGGATGCGATGAGCGACGACGCAAACTCCGCCATGGGCGGCGTCGCCGGCGGCCTCGACCTCGGGGGAATGCTCGGCTGATGTTCGAAGCGCCCGTGCAGCGGGTGATCGACGAGCTGGCGAGGCTTCCGGGGATCGGGCGCAAGACCGCGCAGCGCTTGGCATTCCACCTGTTGCATGTCGAAGCCGCCGATGCCGTGCGGCTGGGGCAGTCGATCATCGATCTGCGCGACCAGGTGCGTCTGTGTGTGCGGTGTTTCAACGTGACCGCAGAAGAGCAGTGTTCGATTTGCCGCGACGTGCGGAGAGATCCGACCATCGTCTGCGTCGTCGAGCGAGCCCAGGACATCGCCGTCATCGAGCGAACCCAGGAGTTCAGCGGTCGCTACCACGTGCTCGGCGGCGCCATCTCGCCGATCGAGGGTATCGGACCAGACCAGCTCAAGATGCGCGAGCTCGTGGCGCGCGTCGAGAACGAGGGGATCACCGAGGTCATCGCGGCGACCAACCCGACGGTTGAGGGCGATACGACCGCGCTCTACCTCGCCAGGCTCCTCAAGCCTCTCGGGGTGACGGTGAGCCGCCTCGCCAGCGGACTGCCCGTGGGCGGCGATCTCGATTACGCAGACGAGATCACGCTCGGGCGGGCATTGTCCGGCCGCAACGAGCTCTGAGCGGTCCGCGCTGATGCGGATCTTCCTCGTCGACCCGTATTTCACGGGATCGCACCGGGCGTGGGGCGAGGGATATGCGGCAGCTTCCCGGCACGACGTGCACCTGATCACCCACGAGGGCCGGTTCTGGAAGTGGCGCATGCAGGGAGCGGCGCTGACACTGGCGAAGGAAGTCGCAGCGTCGGTCGCAGCGAACGGAGCTCCCGACGTGTTGATGGCCACGTCGATGACGAACCTGCCCGCGTTGCTCGGGCTGGCACGTTCGTCGCTCGGGAATCCGGCGGTTGCCCTCTACATGCACGAGAACCAGCTGACGTATCCCCTCTCACCACGCGACCTGCCGGATGCGACTTACGCGATGGTCAACTGGTTGTCGATGGCGGCTTCCGACCTCGTGCTGTTCAACTCCGACTTCCACCGCTCCGCATGGTTCGGTGCGCTCCCCGGCTTCCTCAAGCAGTTCCCGGACTACGTTCACGACGCCGATGCGATCGCCGAGGTCGCCGGCAGGAGCGAGGTGCTTCCGGTCGGGATCGATCTGCGCCGCCTCGATGGTCCGTCGCGCCGTCGCCGGCCGCCGCTCGTCTTGTGGAACCAGCGATGTGAGTACGACAAAGGCCCGGGCGCGTTCGTCGACGTTCTGATCGCCGTCGCCGCGCGTGGAATCGACTTCCGGATAGCCCTCGCCGGGGAACGATTCGTATCCGAGCCGAGCGACTTCGACCGGCTGCGCGACCGGCTCGGCACCCGCATCACACACGACGGCTTTGCCCACGACGATGCGTACGTTGCGCTGTTGCAGGAAGCGGACATCGTGATCTCCGCTGCTCACCAGGAGTTCTTCGGCATCGCCGTCACCGAGGCTATCTACGCGGGGGCGTTTCCGCTGCTCCCGGATCGGCTCGTCTACCCGGAGCGGCTCCCGCCCGCGTTCCACGCACCATGTCTGTACGCCGACGAAGCCGAGCTCGTCGTCAAGCTGGCTGCGATGCTCGAGGCAGAGGACGAGCGGAGGAACACTGCTGCAGCACTGCGCCCGCACGTGGCGTCGGTCGACTGGGCGGCGCTGGCGCCGCGCTACGACGCTCGGCTGGCGGAGCTCGCGCGATAGCAGCGACGGTCGCGAGAGGGAGGTCAACGCCGGTACGTTCGATCGCAGCCATGCGAAGCAGACGCTTGATGTATCCAAGAGCGCGAAACCGCCTCTGCATAGTCGTAGAACCACTGCTGCAGGGCGGGCGCTGAGATGCCAACCATTCTCCTGAGCTGAGCCCGCGAGGACCGACTCCGCGTTGCGCTGCTCGCACAACAGGTCGAAGAGCACGGCTGGGACGTGTGGTGGGATCGCGAGATCCCACCCGGCAAGACGTTCGGCCAAGTCATCGAGGAGGCGCTGAGGCGTGTAGCTCTGTGGTCGCCGTCTGGACGCGGACGTCGGTCGATTCCGATGGGTGCGCACCGAGGCCGGGGAGGGTCTGAATCGGGGCATTCTGCTGCCGGTGCTCATGGACGACGTCGTGATACCTCTGGCGTATCGCCGAATCCAGGCTGCCGACCTGACCGCCTGGGAGCCGTACGAGCCGAACGACGGATTCGACGGCCTCATCGCAGCAATCGCTTCCCTCGTCGGCGGCGAAGCTGCCGCAGCCCACCCGGTTCCGAGCGGCGCCACTCCGGTTGGTGCATCCACCGAAGCAGAGACCGTCGGAGCAGTCGGCGAGAGCCGACACGTTGCTGGCTCGGGCCCAGGAAGCAATGGCCGACCAGGAGTGGTCGACCGCAGTCAGTCTGCTCGAGGACGTCCTTCGCCTCGATCCCGGCCGCGACGAAGCGGGCGACGCCCTCCGCAGCGCGCAGTCGAAGGATCAGGCAGCTCGTCTGTTCGCCGCGGCGACGGCCCTTGCCAACGGGGCGCATTGGGAGCTTGCTGCGGACCGGCTCGAAGAGGTCCGAGCCGTCGATCCCGGCTACCCCGGTCTGGAGGAATTGAGCGCCGAGGTGAGGGCCGGCGTCGCCGAGATCGACCAGCTCGCAGGCCAAGACCGGGACTCGGCGGCTGCGGAGCGTCCGCTCGTCGAGGGGCGCAGCGCAGAGGCGATTGCCATCCTCGAGCAACTCGCTGCGGCAGAGCCCCGGCGCGGGGCAAAGTGGACGAACTCCTGCTGCGGGCTCGTGCCACCGAACGTGCTGCCGAGCTTCTCGCCGACGCAAAGGTGTCCGTGGACGGCCAACGTTGGGAGGCAGCGCTCGACCGGTTCGCCGAGATGGAGGAGCTGGGCACGGACTACGTCAACGAGGACGGACACTTCGAGGTCGTGCGGTACGAGGGTGCCGACCGCGTGGCCACCCTCGTCCCGCGCACCGCTACCGGCGACCTGAACGTGGAGGGGTTCAATCTGCTGACCATCCGCGCCGAAGGCACGAGCTATCAGCTCGGCATCAACGGCGTGGTCGTTGCGGAGTTCGACGACGACGAGCTGGATGCGGGTCAGGTTGGCCTGGCGTTGGATCTCGCTCCGGGTGACACTGCCTTCGTCGCCGTCAATCGGTACTTGCTGCGCGAGCCCGGATACATCCGACTCACCACGGCAGCGGCCCTGCGAGTGGTCGCAGGGCCGCGAGCGGTTTCTCGTCTGGCGGGGTCAGTCGTTGTCTTCGGTGTCACCTACACCGTCGTCCTCGGTGCCAACGACGTTGAATCCCTCGTCGAGCTGCACGTCGATCTGGCGCCCGTCGTCGAGCGTGACCTCGACTTCATAGAGGCTCTCCTCATCGCCGACCTCGGTATCGGTCACTGCGCCTTCGCCGAGATGCTCGAGGGCGGCAGCGCTTGCCTTCTCGAGCGCATCCCCGGTGATCGGGGTGTCGGTGTCGTCTCCGCCGGCCGCCAGTGCGATGCCTCCGCCGGCCAGCGTGGCGACGAGGACCGCAATGGCTGCGATCAACAACTTGCTGCGTTGCATCATCGATCCTTTCGCTGTGGTGTCGCCCCCAGTGTGCAAGAGGGGCGCTGACGCTCATCTGAACGGACCTGACCGGAGCCGGTGACGGTTGTTTTCAGCGGAGCGTCAACCGTGATCGGGCACAATGGAGGGGACGCCGGAATCGGACACCGTGTGAAGCTCCTCCTCATCGAGGATGATACGAAGATCGCCACTGCTGTTGCCCGCGGCCTCGAGGCGGAGGGGTTCACAGTGGAGGTGGCCGACCGCGGCGATATGGGCCTGTGGATGGCAACCGAGAGCAGTTACGACCTCATCATCCTCGACATCATGCTGCCCGGTCGCAACGGCTACCAGGTCTGTGCCGATCTCCGTGCGCAGGAAGACTGGACCCCGATCCTGATGCTGACCGCGAAGGATGGAGAGCTGGACGAAGCCGAGGCCCTCGAGACGGGTGCAGATGACTACCTGAAGAAGCCGTTCAGCTGGCCCGTGCTGCTGGCCCGCGTCCATGCGCTGTTGCGGAGGACGAAAGACCGCGATCCTGCGCCCGCCGAAGCGGGGGATCTTCGAATCGATCCCACGCGGCGCCGTGCCTGGCGCGCCGGCACCGAGCTGCAACTGACGGCTCGGGAGTTCGACGTGCTCGAGTTCCTCATGCGGCGAGCGGGTGGGGTGTTCGACAAGTACGAGATCCTGGACGGCGTTTGGAGCCATGACTTCGAGGGCGATCCCAATGTGGTCGAGGTCTACATCAGACGCTTGCGGCGCAAGATCGACGAGCCGTTCGATCGTCGCGCCATCCAGACGGTTCGGGGCGCCGGCTATCGCCTCGCCGCTGATGGAGGCTGACCAGGCACGACGTAGCCGGCGGCGCATCACCAAATCCGTGCGCTTCAGAATCACCGCGCTGGCGACGCTTGTCGTTGTCGTGGTCCTGGTCGGTACGGGCATCGCACTCGTGTTGCTGCAGCAGCGCGCCCTGACCAGCGCCATCGACGACAGCCTGCGCCAGCGCGCCGGTGACCTGGCGGCGGTGTACGCAGCGGGCGACGTCCCCGCCCGGCTCGGGGTTGGTGCCGACGAGACGTTTGTCGTGATCGTGGGACGCAGCGGTGTCGTGATCGCCGGCAGCGAGAACACACGTGGTCTGGACACCACCGCACTGCCGAGCGTCGAAGGCGTTGCGACCGTGCGGGTGCCTGAGGTGGACGACGACCCGTTCCGGTTGCTCACCCGGGAGATCGACGGCCCTGCCGGTGCGGGGCTGTTGCACGTCGCCGGCAGCTTGGACGATGTGCGAGACGGCAGCGAAGCCCTCGGGAACTCCCTCTTCGTGGCGATTCCGTTCGTGGCTGCGTTGCTCGCTGCACTGGTGTGGTGGCTGGTGGGCCGGGCACTCCAGCCGGTGGAGTCCATTCGCACCGAGGTCGCGGAGATCTCCGGCAGCGAGCTGCATCGGCGGGTCCCGCTGCCGCAGACCGGCGATGAGATCGATCGGTTGGCCGCAACCATGAATGCGATGCTCGATCGCGTCGAGGAGGCCAGCCGGAGGCAGCAGCAGTTCGCCGCCGATGCCTCCCACGAGTTGCGGAGCCCCCTCACCCGAATGCGAAGCGAGCTCGAGGTAGATCTGGCGTACCCGTCAACCAGCGACCTGGCCGCAACCCATCGGAGCGTGCTCGAGGAGATCGATGCATTGGAGGACTTGATGGGCGACCTGCTCTACCTGGCTCGGGCCGACGCAGCCCGAGGCATGCTCGACACCGTGGCTGTCGATGCGCGTGAGATCGTCGGCCGCGAGGTGGAGCGCCTCAGGGACGCGACGGACTGCACCATCGAGCTCGACGCCGCGGTTCCTGCGTGGATCGACGCCGAGGCGCGCTCGTTCGGCCGCGCCTTCGGCAATGTGCTCGCCAACGCCGTGAACTACGCCGAGCATCGGGTGGCGGTGTCGGTTCGATCGGATCACGGGAAGGTAGAGGTCGCCGTGACCGACGATGGACCTGGCATTCCCGTCGAGGCCCACGACCGGGTCTTCGAACGATTCGCCCGTCTGGACGAAGCTCGCTCCGCCGAGGCAGGTGGCACGGGCCTCGGCTTGGCGATTGCTCGGGACATCGTGGAGCGTCACGGTGGCAGCATCACGATCGACGCGACCTACGGCGGCGGGGCGCGCTTCGTCCTCGTCCTTCCCGCCTCAACCTGAGGCTGCCCCTCAGCGGTTGGGACGGACCCCCGGCGTGTCGCTCTGCCGGAGCCGGTCGGCGCGATGCACTCCCTCGAGGAAACGCACCGTTCCGCTGGCCGAACGCATCACGACCGAGTGCGTCTCGACGCTGTCGCCGTGGAACTCGACGCCCTTCAGCAACGAGCCGGTGGTCACGCCGGTGGCGGCGAAGAACGTGTGGTCGCTGTTGACGAGGTCGCGCATGGTGATGACCTGGTCGAGGTCGAGCCCTTCCTGCATGGCGAACTCGCGCTCCGAGTCGTCACGCGGCCAGAGCTTGCATTGGATCTCACCGCGCAGCGCCGCCATCGCACAAGCGGCGGTGACAGCTTCGGGGCTACCGCCGATACCGACCAAGATGTCGACGCCGCTGTCGCTCTTGGCGGTCGATATCGCTCCGGAGATGTCGCCGTCGCCGATGAGGGCGATACGGGCGCCGGCGGCCCGCACCTGGCGCATGTAGTCGTGATTGCGGGGCCGATCGAGGATGACGGCTGTGAGGTCCGAGACGTTCTTGTCCTTCGCCTTGGCGACCCTGGCCAGGTTGTAGGACACCGGTGCTTCGATGTCGATGACGCCGGCCGCCTCTTCCCCAACTGCGATCTTGTCCATGTACACGAGCTTGCCCGGTGCGTACATCGAGCCCCGTTCGGCGAGCGCCAGCACGGCGAGCGCTCCCGGCTGGCCCTGGGCAGTGAGTCGAGTGCCGTCAACGGGGTCGACTGCGACATCGACCTGAGGGAGTCGCCCGTTGCCGACGACCTCGCCGTTGTACAGCATCGGGGCTTCGTCCTTCTCGCCTTCACCGATGACAACGACGCCATCCATGTCGACTGTGGACAGCATGTGGCGCATCGCGTCGACGGCGGCTTGGTCGACGGCGTTCTTGTCGCCACGGCCTTGGTAGCGGGCAGCGGCGATTGCCGCCATCTCCGTGACGCGCACCAACTCGAGTGCGAGGTTCCTGTCGGGTCGTTCTGCCATCAGCCTTCCACCTTCACGATCAGAGCATCACCTTGGCCTCCGCCGCCGCACAGAGCAGCTCCCCCCAGCCCGCCGCCGCGTTGGCGCAAGGCGTTGATGAGTGTCACCGTGATGCGGGCGCCGGTTGCGCCGAGGGGATGCCCCATCGCCACGGCACCGCCATTCACGTTCACCCGATCATGTCCGACGTCGAGCATGTTTGCGGAATGCATCGCCACTGCGGCGAACGCTTCGTTGATCTCGTACAGGGCGAGGTCGGATGCCTCGAGTCCGGATCGCTTGAAGGCGATACGCAGTGCCTCGGCGGGTCGTTCGTGCAGCGAGGCATCGGGGCCTGCGGTCTGGCCGTAGGCGACGATCTCGGCGAGGATCGGGATACCGGCGGCCTCTGCAGCCTTGCGGTCGGCCACGACCACGGCGGCGGCACCATCCGAGATCTGGGATGCATTTCCCGCGGTGATCGTGCCGTCGCCGACGAATGCGGGTCGAAGCTTGCCGAGGGACTCCGCCGTTGTCCCGGGACGGATACCCTCATCGGCCGAGACAACGACAGGATCGCCCCTGCGCTGAGGCACGTTGACCGGGACGATCTCGTCGGCGAACGCTCCCGAATTGGTGGCTGCCTCGGCTCTGGCGTGGGAGGCGGCGGACCATTCGTCCTGCTCCGTGCGTCCGATACCGAGCTGGCGGTTCTTCTGGTCCGACGACTCGCCCATCGTGCAGTGGTCGAACGCACACCACAGACCGTCGTGCATCATGGCGTCGACGAGGGTGGCATCGCCCATCCGCAGGCCGTGGCGAGCCTTGGGGAGTACGTACGGTGCATTGGTCATCGACTCCATGCCGCCCGCAACGATGAATTGCGCTTCACCGAGGCGGATGTGCCTGCCGGCCTCTGCGATCGCGGTCATCCCGGAGAGGCACACCTTGTTGATCGTGGTCGCCGGCACCGTCATGGGAATGCCGGCCTTGGTGGCGGCTTGGCGGGCCGTGATCTGGCCCTGGCCTGCCTGGATGACGTGTCCGAAGAGCACTTCGTCAACGCTGCCGGGCTCGAGGCCGGCTCGCTCCAGCGCCCCGCTGATCGCGGCCGCCCCCAACTCCATCGCAGTCAGCGGTGTGTACGCCCCGCTGAATCGGCCGATCGGTGTCCGTGCAATGGAGCAGATCACAGGATTCGTCATGTCTGCCCTTTCACCGTATGCGCTGCTGCTGAGTGTACGTCACGGGACCCGCCACGATTTCGGGGGTTGGTCGGGGCGGATGGGACCTGTCACGGGTGGCATACTGCGACCGATGCTTCCCTACAACCTCGACCATGTGGCGCTGGCGGTTCAGGACCTCGATGAGGCACTCGTCCGGTTCGGAGGGCAGTACGGCGTTGAACCGCTGTATCGCGAGGTCGTCGAGGAGCAAGGGGTCGAGGAAGCGATGATTCCCCTCGGCGGTTCGTTCCTCCAACTGCTCCAGCCGCTCACGCAGGAATCCCCCGTCGGCCGCTTCCTCGAGCGCCGCGGGGAAGGGATGCATCACGTGGCGTTCGCCGTCGCCGACATCGAGGCCGCACTCGCCCATCTCGATTCCACCGGCGTCCAGCTCATCGACCATGAGCCCCGCATCGGCGGCGGTGGCCATCGCATCGCCTTCGTACATCCCAAAGCGTTTGCAGGAACGTTGATCGAGTTGGTGGAGCGAACCGAATGAGCGAACCCCGTTACGAGATTCGCGGTGGTGCGGGTCCAGAGGTGACCGCGGCAATCGTCGCGGTGATCAGTCATGTGCTCGAGCAGGAGGCGACTGCCAAGGCCTCACCCCTGCGTCGCCCGCGGCAGAGCCCGTGGGTGCTCGCCGGGCGACCTCGCGAAGCGCCGGCGCCCCTGCCGTCGCACACGTTCGATGCGCCGGGTTGGTCGGAGGCCGCAGAGGCCGAGGAGGGTTAGCGCGGCACGGGGCTGCGATCAACGACGGCCCGGCGTGCGGCGTGCGTCGAGCTGTTCCACCACCTCGTCCGGCACCCGGAGATCGCCGCGGCCCACGCCCACAGACAGCCCGGCCTTGTACCGGCCGTGGTAGTCCGAGCCGCCGGTGGGGACCAGACCGAGCGCTCTGCAGATGCCGGCGAGGTGATCGCGTAGCTCCTGGTCGTACTCGGCGTAGTGCGACTCGATACCGGCCAGCCCGATCGCCGCAAGCTGCTCGAACGCACGCCGGAACTCGTCGGCACCGATCCCCAACGTGTGGGGGTGGGCGATCACCGGCAGGCCGCCTGAGGCCAGCGCGAGCTCGATGGCCTCGACCGCGTCGAGGCGCTCCCGCATGACGTAGGCCGGCCGGCCCGTCCCGAGCCAGCGATCGAACGCTGCGGCCATGTCGTCGACGTGGCCGCGCTGCACGAGCAGGGATGCGATGTGCGGCCGCCCGATGACGCCGCCTCCGGCTTCAGCGACGACGTCGTCGTGGTCGATGACGATGCCGTGCTCAGAGAGCCGGTCGAGGATGCGGTGATTGCGCACGGTGCGGGCCTCGACGAGGCCGGCCAGCCGGTCCTGGAGCGGTCCGGTCCCGGGTTCGAGGTAGTAGACGAGCATGTGCATCGTCCCTGTGGGCCAGTTGACGGACAGCTCGGTTCCGGAGATGAGGCGTACCCCGAGTGTTGCTGCCGCGGCGCGGGCTTCGTCGATGCCGGCGAGGGTGTCGTGGTCGGTGAGGGCGATGGTGGACAGCCCGGCGTGGGCGGCAAGGCGGACGATGGTTGCAGGGTCATCTGTCCCGTCGGAACGGGCGCTGTGCAGATGGAGATCGACCGGCAAAGGTCAGAGAGCGATGGTGAGTGCCGCAGCGGCGCTCTCCGAGTCCCCACCCCATACCAAGTTGGCGATCACGAACAGGACGATGCCCACGGCGACCCAGATGCCGATCCGCTTGGCGCGGCTGATCGTGTCCTCGCGTCGTCTCGTCTTCTCGAGCTCGGCCTGCTTCGCCTCGCGATTGGCCCGCTGCCGTGCGCGTTTGTCGGTTGCCATGGTGCGATTCTAGATCTACGGGAGGCGGTGCATCCGAGCGTTCCGCAACTTCAACCGTCGATGGTGACCGTGTTGATGTAGAGCGCTTCGAGGGGTGCGCTCTGCTCGCCCGTAGGCCCGACGCCGAGCGGGATCGCTGCAATGGCATCGAGCACCTCTTCGCCTTCGATCACGGTGCCGAATACGCTGAATTGCGGTGGCAACGGTGCGTCGCTCAGCACGATGAAGAACTGCGACCCGGTGGTGCCCGGGCCGGCATTGGCCATGGCCAGCACTCCGCGCTCGTACAGGAAGCCTGGTTGCGGGAACTCGTCGGCGATCACGTAACCGGGGCCGCCCCGGCCGGTGGCCGTCGGGTCGCCGGCCTGGATGACGAATCCAGGGACGATCCGATGCGAAACCGTGCCGTCGAAGTAGCCCGACTCGGCCAGGAACGCGAACGAGTTCACGGTCGCCGGTGCTTGCTGCGGGGTCAGAATGACCACGATGTCGCCGCACGACGTGGAGATCGTGGCCGTCGGCGGCGAATCGGGGTCGATGTCCATGTCGTCGGGTGCGTCGAACTGCGCTTCGGTCCGCTCCGGAGGCGCATCCGCACCGCAGGCGGTGGGGAGTGCCCGGTAGCCGGCATAGTCGAGCGCCGGCTGAGGCGGCGTCTCGAGCGGGATCTCGGTGACGGTGGTCGCTGCCTGTGAGCTCGTCGTCGCCTGCGTATCGGCGCTCGTGTCTGATGATGCGTCGTCATCCCCCCCGCACGCCGTCGCCGCGAGGGTGAGTCCGAGGGCGGCGGCGAAGAGTCTGCTGCGAGGTGTCCGTGGCATGGGCGAGGATGGTATCGGACTTGCGGCCTTGTGCGAATGAGCGGTTCGCGGCGCCGAGTGACCACCGTCCCTGCCGAAGCGGTCCCTCCGGCTGCTTCAATGGCGCTATGGATACGCTCACCCAGGACCAATGCCAGGCGCTTCTCGAGCAAGCGCACGTCGCGCACATTGGCGTGATCACCGAGGAAGGCCCGTACGTCACACCGATCTCCTACGTGTTCCTCGGCAACAAGTTGGCTTTTCGCACCGCACCCGGTCGCCGCACGGAGGCGCTCGAGATCGACAGGCGGGTCTCTGTGGAGGTCAGCACGTACGACCCGGACACTGGCGACTGGTCAAGCGTCATAGTCACGGGTACCGCCGCGGTGATCCGCAACGACGCGGCCAAGGAAGGTGTCGTGGTCGATGCCTTGTTCGAGAAGTATCGGGACGCGTTCAAGAACTTGCTCTCATCCCCGCCCGGCAACGAGCCCATCACCCGATTCATCGTCGTCATCGACGTGCACGAGATGTCGGGCCGCAGGTCCGGCGGCTACGTCACGGCCAAGACGCGGCCGGGCCGGCTGTGATCTCGACCGACCGAGGCGCGACTCAAGGCTGACCCGCGGCGTCCTCGCCGCCATGGCATTGGTGTGGGACGGCTGCGACGGCAGGATGGGCTCGCCACATTCTCGTGCCGGGTCGCAGCTTCGCCGGCTTGGTGGTGCTGGTTGGGGCCGTCGTCTTCAGCGTCAACGCCGGCCTTGCCGGCCGCGACCGTGGACGAGTCTGGCTGGTGCTGCGGGATCCGCCGGGCGTGTCGATTCCGCGGCTCGGGATCACCGCTGACGAGGCACCTGCGGGCACCGCACCGGGCGACGAGGATGAGCAACGGGCGCCGGCGCCGAGGAGAGAATCGCCGGCGCCTTTGGACTGAAGCCAACACCATCCGTATCTGCGTGTCGGCGCCGATTGGTCGCCTGGACGGGCGGAGGCCGCCGGTACACTCGCCCCGACCATGGGGATCATCGTCCAGAAGTACGGCGGTACGTCCGTCGGCGACGCAGAGCGCATTCGACGGGTTGCGTCTCGCATCGTCGCCACCCACAACGCCGGCAACCAGGTCGTTGCCGTGGTGTCGGCGATGGGGAAGTCTACGGATGACCTGATCGCCCTCGCCGGAGACGTGAGCGCTTCGACGCATCCTCGCGAGATGGACATGCTCCTGACGGCAGGTGAACGCATCTCGATGGCGTTGTGCGCCATGGCGATTCAGGACCTCGGTGTGCCGGCGATGAGCCTCACGGGATCCCAGGCGGGGATCCTCACGACCGCGGCGCATGGCAACGCTGAGATCATGGACATCCGGGGCGATCGCGTCCGCGAGGGGCTCACCGAAGGCAAGGTCGTCATCGTCGCCGGGTTCCAGGGATTCAGCCCGGACTCGAGGGACGTGACCACGCTGGGCCGGGGAGGTTCTGACGCCACAGCGGTCGCGCTCGCTGCGAAGCTGAGCGCCGACGTCTGCGAGATCTACACGGACGTGGACGGGGTCTTCACGTCCGACCCGAGACTGATCCCGGACGCCGCCAAGATCGACGAGATCACCTACGCCGAGATGCTGGAGCTCGCCGGCGCCGGTGCGGGCGTCTTGATGGCTCGGTCCGTCGAGTTCGGGCGCCGCTACCAGATTCCAATCCACGTGCGCTCGTCTTTCCACGACGGCGAAGGGACGTGGGTGAAGGAGGAGACCATGGAAGAACCGATCGTCCGCGGTGTCGCCCATGACACTCAGGACGCCAAGGTCACGGTTCACGGCGTGCCCGATCAGCCGGGGGTTGCGGCGGCGATGTTCGAGGCGCTGGCCGATGCTGGCATCAACGTTGACATCATCGTGCAGAACGTATCGCACGCCGGGACTACGGACATCAGTTTCACCGTTGCCAAAGTGCAGGCTGCCGACGCGGCTGAGGTGATGGAGAAGGTGGCCGGTGATCTCCAAGCCAGGGGCGTCGACGTCGATCCCGACATTGCGACGGTCACGCTCGTCGGCGCCGGCATGAAGTCTGAGCTCGGTATTGCCGGCCGCATGTTTCGCATACTGTCGGAGCACGACATCAACATCGAGATGATCTCTACGTCGCCGATCCGCATATCCTGCGTCGTTCGCGGCAGCGATGTGGAGGCTGCGGTTCGGAGCCTCCACGACGGATTCGCACTCTCGGCCGCTGAGGAGGACGCATGACCACGCCGCATCCCACCGTCGCCGTCGTCGGAGCCACCGGTGCGGTTGGCACGACGATGCTGTCCATCCTCGAGTCACGTGGCTTCCCGGTCGGGGACCTGCGATTGATGGCGAGCGCTCGCTCAGCCGGGCGCAACGTCGTTACTTCTTGGGGTGACGTGACGATCGAGGACCTGGCCACGGCAGATCCCGCGGGCATCGACATCGCGCTGTTCTCGGCCGGGGGAGGACGGTCCAAGGAGCATGCTCCCAGGTTCGCCGCCGCCGGAGCGACCGTTGTCGACAACTCCTCCGCGTTCCGCATGGACCCGGGCGTTCCGCTGGTCGTAGCCCAGGTGAACGACGAGGCGATTGGTACGCACCAGGGCATCGTGGCAAACCCGAATTGCACGACGATGGCGCTGATGATGGCGGCGGGACCCCTGCACCGCACCGCGCGGATCCGTCGCATGACGGCGACGTCCTATCAGTCCGTGTCGGGCTCGGGCCAGACCGGAATGAACGTGTTGCGACACGAACTGGAGATCCTGGGCAAAGATCCGGAGCTCCTGGCGGAGGGCGGCTGGTCAGACCCGGGCGGCGACCTCTACTCGCGCCCGATCGGGTTCAACGTGCTTCCGCATGCAGGCAGTTTCACGGACCTCGGTTACACCGACGAGGAATGGAAGCTGGTCAACGAGACCCGCAAGATTCTCGGGGACGATGAGATCCTCGTCGAGCCTACGTGTGTTCGGGTACCGACCATGGTGGGCCATGGCATAGCCGCAACGATGTTCTTCGAGCGTCCCGTCTCCCTCGAGGAGGCCCGCGACGTGCTCGCGGCTGCGCCAGGGGCCCAGCTCTGGGGTGACGACCACGTCCCGACTCCGCTCGACTCTGCCGGTATCGACGACGTGTTGATTGGTCGGGTACGACCCACCGTCGGCGAGCAGGGAGGTATCAGCCTGTGGACGGTCGGTGACAACCTCCGCAAGGGTGCGGCTCTCAACGCGGTGCAGCTTGCCGAGTTGCTCGTTGCGTGAGTTTGAGGCCATCGGCCCAGCCCGCTTCTCCACGCCGGGTTCTAGGATGAGCCTCTGACCGTGAGTAGGGCAAGACTGAGGTCGTAGCGTGAGAGCACTGGCCGAGATCACCGTGGCTCGTCCGATCGACGAGGTGTTCGACTTCGTCACCGACGTGGCGAAGATGCCGAGTTGGATGACCGGGGTCCGTGCTGCGTCTGCGATCGACGAGGAGATGCGGCCGGGGGCCCGGTTCTCGCTGGACTACATGGGCGGTTGGCGTTCCAACGAGCTCGAAGTGGTGGTCGCCGAATTCACGCCCCCCACGATCTTCGCTACGCAGATTGCGCGCGGTCCGTTTGCGTTCGAAGGCACGATGACGTTCGAGTCCGCCGCTGGCGGAACGAGGGTCGTCAACAGCATCGAAGCCGGGCCCGACAGCCTGGCCACGCGCATCGCTGCGGTCCTTCTCGGATGGCTGCTCTCAGGCAGTATGAGCCGCCGGCTGCACCGTGAGCTCGAGACGCTCCAGCACAGCATCGAAGACGACACGTCCATCACGGCCTGATCACCCCTACCCCCGGCCTGCGGCGCCGGTACCTCCCCCGCAAGCGGGGACTACTCGCGTGCTAACCCTGCCGATGCGAAACGAGGCATGGAGGTGGAGCCCGAGGGGGAAGCTCCGCGCCTCCCCCGGAGGTGAGCCCGGCGAAGCCGGACGACTCAAACTCGTCCGAGGCCTGCCGAGGGCGAAATGACAAGAAGCCGGCGGAATACCGCCGGCTTCTGGTCGGGACGGCCGGATTTGAACCGGCGACCTCATCGTCCCGAACGATGCGCGCTACCAAGCTGCGCCACGTCCCGATTGTGAATCCGTCGAGGTGCCCCAGTGGGCGTCACTCGGCGGGTTCGCGCAGGATTGTACCCGTCCCGGGAGTGCGCTCAACCCGAATCTTGGCGATGCGGTTCCGTTCCATCGAGATCACGGTCAACGTGAGGCCGTCGAAGGTGACCAAGTCACCTTCCTGCGGTATTCGACCAGCCAGGTACAAGTAGAGGCCGGCCACGGTCGCATAGGGTCCATCGGGGAGATCTATGCCCAGCTCGCTCTCGAGATCCTCGAACGAGAGACGGCCGTCGGTCACCCACTGGCCGGTGTCCGTCTGCACCGCACTCGGCTCACCGGGGTCGTATTCGTCGCGCAGGGTCCCGACGAGCTCAGCCATGAGGTCTTTGACGGTCACGATGCCCTCGACGCCTCCGTGCTCGTCGAGGACCACGCCAAACACGGTTCTCTTGGCTCGCATGTCCTGCAGCACCGAGAGAATCGACGCCGATTCCGGGATGTACCTGGCGGGCCTGAGCAGCGAGGGGATCACGTCCGGCATCTTGGGATCGGACAGCTGGAAGAGATCCTTCACATACAAGACCCCCTGCAGGTGGTCCAGATCACCCTTCGAGACGGGGAACCGTGAGTGTCCTGTGTCGGCGATCCGCTTCCGCACGTCGTCGAGCGTGAATGGCATGGACAGCGTCACGATCTCGGTGCGGGGGGTCATGATGTCGCGCACCGGGCGGTCGGCGAGGGTGAACAAGGCGTCGAGGATCTCGTGCTCGACCTGTTCGATCTCCCCCTCGGCGAGGCCGAGCTCGGCAAGCGCTCTGATATCCGCCTCGGTCACGGCCGATGCCGAGCCGGCGTCGGGGAGGCCTAGCACCCGCATGATGCCGCGGGTGATGCCGGTGAAGAACTTGGCGACGGGGCCGAGCACGAGGGAAAGCCGCCAAATGGTGGGCGCCACTGCGAGCGAGAACTGCTCCGGGTAGCGCGCCGCAAGCGTCTTCGGCGTGATCTCGCCGACGACCAGCACCACGGCGGTCACGACGAGGGTGGCGACCCAGGGCCCCCACTGCTCGCCGAGGAGGTCGATGAACAGGGTCGTGGCGACCGATGCCCCGAGGATGTTCACGAGGTTGTTGGCGACCAGGATCGTGGAGAGCAGCCGGTCCGGGTCGGCAACGAGCTGGCGTACCCGTAGACCGCGCCTGCCGTGCTCCGACAACTGGTGGACACGTTCGCGCCCGATGCCGATGAGGGCGGTCTCCGATCCGGAGAAGAAACCGGAGGCCACTGCGGTGAAGCCGAGGACGACCATATAGACGACCGTGGTGCCACTCACAGCGTCACAACGTGTTCATCTGCGGGAGGTGGACCCCCAGGCCCGGTCATCGAAGCTCACTCGGCGTCCGGGATCGGAGCCGTAGCCACGGCGTCGGCTCCGAGTGCGGTGTCGACGGCGCTGCGGATGTCGTACGGCGTGAAGGGCTTGACCAGCCACGCAGCGGCGCCGGCACGCTTGGCCAGGAATCCATCGGCGGCGCGGTCGAGGAGCATGACGACGGGAAGGTTGCCGTGTCCCGTGCGTCGCGACACGTCACGCACGTCGCGGGTCACGGCCATCCCGCCCATCGAGCCGACCTGCAGGTCGACGATCACGGCGTCGGCACGTTCGTCGAGCGCAAGCGATGCCGCCTCGGACGGCTCGGTGAGGTCGATCAGCTCATAATCAGGTGCCGTGAGCGAGGCGTGGACCTCGTTGCGCACCCAGGGAACGTCGGCGACGACGACGATGCGGGTCATGGCGGGGAGGATAGCCCGATCGAGGGCGCGCTCCTCGGTCGTCCTCAGGATTCCGCCTCGACCCGGTCACGCCGTAACATCGCGCCCGCTCATGCGCGGTTTCCTCCGACTACTCGCTCTCAGTGCCTTCCTCCTCGCCGGCATCGTTCCGGCCTTCGCCGCAGACGAAGCGGTGGAGGAGCGGGTGTTGGTCGCCGACGTTCGCGGTCCCCTGGAGCAGCGCGCCATCGACTTCCTCGTCGACGTGGTGCGCAACGAGCCCGGGCAGCTGGTGGTGATCCAGATCGACAACCCGGGCATCGCATCTGGCGATCCCGAGCCGTTGTTCGCAGCGATCGAGGCGTCGACCCGTCCCGTCACTGCGTGGCTGGGGCCGTCCGGCGCCGAGGCCTACGGCGGCGCGGCATCACTCCTCGAGCTGGCGGCGTACTCCGGAGCGGCCCCCGGAGCCAGGGTTGGTTTGCTGAGCCCGACCGTCGCCGGCGGGAGCTCGCTCGAAGTGTGGGTCGGCGGCGATCCCGCGGTGGAAGCCGGCCTGGTCGACGAGTCGGTCGAGGTCAGCGAGCCGATTCCCGGGGTCGTCGACGAAGTCGTCCCCACGATCGGCCAGTTCATCGCCTCGCTCAACGACCGGTCCATGGCGACAGCGTCGGGAGAGGTCGTCGCCCGCACGACGACGGTGACGACCGCAGAAGACGGCACCGAGATCGTCGTCCCAGACGTGAACGTCGCCTTCCTCAAGCCGTCGCTGCGCACGCGGTTCCTACGCCTTGCGATTCGACCCGAGGCCATGTTCTTCTTCCTCGTCATCGGTCTCGCCGCCGCCGCGTTCGAGTTCTACGCGGCAGGCGTGGGCATCACCGCCGCGGTTGCGTCTCTGGCGCTGTTCCTCGCGGGATTCGGCATCGCGGTGCTCCCGATGCGCTGGATCTCGCTGCTCGCCGTGCTGGTGGGGATGGTGTTGTACACGGTGGATTTCCAGAGTTCGACGATTTCTTGGCGCGGGCTGCTTGGGACGCTCTTATTGCTTGCTGGCGGCCTGACGATCACCGACGCCGCCCCGCAGTTCGGTCCGCGTTGGTGGGCGATCGTGCTGTCCGTCGTCGCGGTCGCGGCCTTCTACATGGTTGCGCTGACCACCGTTGCCAGGTCACGCTTCTCCACGCGCACGATCGGCCGAGAACACCTGGTGGGTAAGACCGGCGTGGCCGAAACCGTCTTTGATCCGACGGGGATCGTCGAGGTCGACGGAGCCCGATGGAAGGCGCGGAGCCACCGTGCGGCCGGCGTCGCTCCCGGGGACGAAGTCGAGGTGCTGGCAGTGAGCGGTGTGATGCTCGAGGTCGGTCCCCACAACGGCGCAGACGGCCGAGATAGGTCGATCGACCCAGAAATTAGCGAATAGCAAGCGATTTTTCCAGGTATTCCCTTGTGTCGCCCTTAGGCCGTGGCTAGCTTCCCTCTCCTGCTGTTGTGAAACCTTTGGTCTGGAGGTGCCCCCCGCATGACGACGACCACGCTCGACCGCACTTGGCAACCGATTGCCTTGTGTCGCGGTAACCACTCGCATCTGTTCTTCCCCCCGAGCACGCAAGAACGAAAAGAGGAACGGGAACGACGAGAAGTCCGAGCGAAGTCGATCTGTCAGATCTGTCCGGTCAAGTCGCAGTGCCTCGACTACGCGATGACGATTCGCGAACCGTACGGGATCTGGGGAGGCCTCACCGAGTCGGAGCGCCGCCACGACGTGGCGTCGGCCGCCGTCTGAGCGTACGGACGTCGCCTCGGCGCGACGTCCATCCCTGCGAATCGAGCCACTCGAGGAGCGGCACCGCGTGACGCCGGCTCACGCCCATCGCATCGCGGAACTCGCTGACGGTGAAGCCGTCGCCGAGCTCGTCGAGGCGGCGCAGGATCTCGTCGATCTGCTCAGGTAGGTATGCGACATCAGGCCCGATCACGACGAGGCGTTCCCTTCGAATGACCGCGTGCAGCCAGTCGTCCTCGAGCCCCAAGGTCGACGTGCGCGGCACGGCGAGCCCGTCGGATTGCAGCCTGGCTTGGGCCTCCGCCCAGGCCACTTCCAGGGCTGCCGGCCACTTTGGGCTGAAGGATGCGAGGCGAACGGTGTCGGCTTCGCCGACGAGTCCGCTTCCGTCCGACATGACCAGCGCATCCAGGACGGCGACGGACACTCCATGACGTGAGGCAAGCGTGGCCTTCGGGGCACCAGGTCGGAGCGGGTTGTCGTCGTGAAACGCGGTCACGCTTGCGCTGATCTCAGCAAGTCGAGTCGAGGCCCAGGCTTGCGTCATGGCAACGCCGGTCGTCTCGAGCGCCGTCGTCGGCATGCCCCCACCGGTATCCGCGGCGAGCGCCACCACGTCGTCGGTGCCGCGCACCGCAAGGAGCGCATCGGCCCACGCATTCCGGTCCCCATCGAGTGCCTCGCGCAACAGCGCGACCGCTTTGGGGTCGAGCGCTCCGGTTTCGGGTGAGGGATCCAAGACGATGCCGCCCGCAACGACCACACGTCGCCCCACCTCGCGAACGACAAAGCGGTCTCCCATTCGCAGCGGCACTCGAGTCTCGACCGTGAGCAGCGCCGGACCGGTCGTGTCGAGGCGTCTCGCACCGACGAGGCGAATGCGAACGGGCCAGTGACCGCTGCCGGCGTGGAGGTGATATGCCCCCCGATCGGTGACGGCGCCTGGCCAGGCGCGCACGGGGGAGAGATCGACGAGCAGCCGGCGCGTCGTCCGGAAAGCGTGTGGTGCCGCGAGCATGGTTCCGCGCGGAACGTCGGTCCGATCGAGTCCGACGACGTTGACGGCGGCGCGGTTGCCCGGCCCGATCTCGTCGACGGCCGCCTCGTGGGTTTGCAGGCTTCGGATCCGGGCCACCGCCCCGTCGGGCCACACCTGGACGTCGTCGCCGATGCGGAGCGCTCCGTCGAGCAACGTCCCTGTGACGACGAGGCCGGCTCCGCCGATGACGAACGCCCGATCGACCCAGAGTCTGGCGAGGCCGACGTCGGGCGGTTCGCCGGCCGCACCGAGAACTCGGCCCAGGGTCGATCGTAACTCTGTGATGCCGGCGCCGTTCGGTGCGGAAACGGGGACGATGGGCCAGGTCTCCAAGCTGGTTCCTGCCGTGTATTCGAGAACCTCGGCTGAGGCGAGCTCGACGAGCTCGGGATCGACCAGATCCGTTCGGGTCAAGGCCACCACGCCGTGCTTGACGGCGAGGGCATCCAGTACGGCGACGTGCTCCTCCGTTTGCGGCATCCAGCCTTCGTCCGCGGCGACGACGAGGAGCGCCACGTCCAAGCCGCCGACGCCGGCGAGCATGTTCTTGATGAACCGCTCGTGGCCCGGCACGTCGACGAATCCGACACCGACGCCGTCGATGTCCGTCCAGGCGAAGCCGAGGTCGATGGTGAGGCCACGGTCCTTCTCCTCTTGCCACCGGTCGGGATCCCGACCGGTGAGGGCCCGAACCAGTGTCGACTTGCCGTGATCGACGTGGCCCGCCGTAGCAATGATCGGCATCAGGCGAGGGCGGCGGCGATGTGGGCATCGTCGGCCGGGTCGACGGCGCGGAGATCGATCAGGAGCACGTGCTCCTGGCGGCGGGTCAGCACTGCGGGTGTCGCATCGAGGAGTCGTCGCCAGCGGGCATCGACCGCGGTGGTCACCGCGAGCACGGGTGAAGGGATTTCCTCACCGGGGACGGACCCGGCACCGGGGAGGGAGGCGCCCGCCACGATCTCGCCGCCGACGGCCGCTGCCGCCATCAGGCCTTGGAGGCGTGTGCGCAACTCGGCGTCGGAGCACGCCGCCATGGCCCAGAAAGGGATCTCTGCGCCGCGACCGTCCGCGTACAGCTCGAGCGTCGCCGCCAGCGCGGCGAGCTGCGGTCCGTCGAGACGGAGGGCCCGCATTGTCGGGTGCTCCGCCATGCGGTCGACCACGGCGCGCTTGCCGACAGCCAACCCGGCCTGCGGCCCGCCGAGCAGCTTGTCGCCGCTGAAGAGCACGACGTCCGCACCGGCTTCGAGCGTCTGGCGGACGCCCGGTTCGCTCGCCAGCCACGAGGGCGGGGGACCGGACAGCCAAGGGGTGCGAGCATCCAGTAGCCCACTGCCAACGTCGGCGATGAAGGGGAGCCCGGCGCCCGCAGCGATGTCTGCGAGCTCGCCGTAGCCGACTTCCTCGGCGAACCCTTCGACCCTGTAGTTCGAAGGATGCACCTTCAGCACGGCGGCCGCACCCTCGACTCGGCGCTCGTAGTCGGCGGCTCGGGTTCGATTGGTGGTGCCCACCTCGATCAGCACGGCGCCAGAGGCCGCCATCAGCTCGGGCAGCCGGAACGAGCCGCCGATCTCGATCAGCTCCCCGCGGCTCACCAGGACACCGTTGGGAGCCGCTAGAGCCCCCAGCGACAGGAGCAGCGCCGCTGCGTTGTTGTTGACCGCAATCCCTGCTTCGGCGCCGGTGACCGCTTGCAGCAACTGGTCGACGTAGTGGTGGCGACCACCACGTTTCCCGCTGGCGAGGTCGAATTCCACATTGCCGTAGCCCGTGGCAACCTCGGCCGCTCGCCGAGCTGCGTCCGGATGCAGCGGTGCGCGCCCGAGGTTCGTGTGAAGCAGGACTCCCGTGGCATTGACGATGCGCTGTGGAACGCCTGCTGCGGCCGCCGTGACGAGTTTCCTCGCCAGAGCCTCGGCCTGGGCACCGTTGCCCGCCGCACGAGCCGCGTCGATCGCCTTGCGGGTGAGAGCGACCAGAAGGGCGAACGGAAGCGCCTGACCCGGGCCGTCCCGGGCAAGGGTCCGTGCCAGCGCATCGACCGAGGGCGGGCGAGTGGTCGTCATGTCGCCAGACTACCGAGGACCGGTATCCTGGCCCCCGTGCGCGCCATGCCCACCTTGTTCGTGCTTTTCACGATCGTTCCGCTCATCGAGATCGCGCTGTTCATCGTGATCGGTGAGCGGCTCGGCCTCGGGACGACGGTCGTCCTCGTGATCGCCACCGCGCTCATCGGATCGATGCTCGTGTCTCGGCAAGGTCGGGGTCAGATCGCTCGCGTTCAGCAGGCGGTGGCGATGGGGGCGTTCCCGGGACGGGAGCTCGCCCACGGCGCCATGATCCTCGTCGCTGGTGCGCTGATGATCACCCCCGGTTTCCTCACGGACGCAGTCGGGTTTCTGTTGCTCGTGCCATCGATCCGCGAGGTGATCCGCCGCTACGGCGCCAACCGCATGGCCAACCGGGTCGAGATTCTGTGATCCCGGAGCCGCGGCCCTCCTCGAGCATCTGCCTGTTGCGACCACGAGCAGACGGTGGGTGTGAAGTGCTGATGGCCCAGCGGGGAGCCGGTGCACGCTTCATGGGCGGAGCGTGGGTGTTCCCCGGCGGCGTAGTCGACGAGGACGACGGCGCCGCCACGGCACGCGAGGCGCTCGACAACCCAGATCTGCCGGACGCGGCGTGGCGGGCGGCGGCTTTGCGGGAGCTCATCGAGGAAGCCGGCGTGTGGCTTGCGGCGGAGCCCATCAGCATGAGCCCGGCCGAACGGCCCCACGGCGCCGCCATCTACGCGGCCGCAGCTGCGGCCCCGGAGCGCCGCCTGGCGGCCGGCAGCCTACGCTATTTCTCCAACTGGATCACGCCGACCGTGGTGCCGATCCGATTCGATGCGCGCTTCTACGTTGCACAAGTCACGAATGACGTCGTCGGCATCGCCGACGGCGTCGAGATGGATGCAGTCGAATGGGTGCACCCGGACGCAGCGCTCGGGGCTTCCCGTCGCGGTGAGTTCGTGCTGCCCCTTCCAACCCGCCGCACGCTGCGCCACTTCGCCCGGCTCGGCACGCCGGCCGCGATCCTCGATTTCGCCAGCTCCCAGGCGTCGGTTCCTCCGATCCAGCCGCGACTCCGTACGGACGACGACGGATCGTTGCGGGCCGTGCTGCCCGGAGAAGCCGGCTACGAGGACCTGACGGACGATCCTCCCGACGAAGCGGCGCTGCGGGGTGCAGCCCGGGTGACCACGCTGGACGGGGAGCCGATTCCGGAGCTGCAACGCCGTGAAGATTGACCGGGTCCTCGCTCCGAACCCCGGTCCGTACACCGGACCCGGCACGAACACGTACGTGGTGTCGGATGGGGTTCGGAGCGTCGTCATCGATCCGGGGCCCGTGATCGACGATCACCTTGGAGCCATCGAGCATGCCCTCGGCGAGTCCTCGCCGCTCGCCGTGCTGGTGACGCACACCCATCCTGATCACGCCCCCGCTGCGAATCCGCTCGCACGCAAGCTCGGCGTGCCGGCCCTCGGTTTTGCCGCCGGTCCGGAGTTCCAGCCCGACGTCCGGCTCGAGGACGGTGACCTGATCGACGTCGGTGGGGTTCGGCTCCGCGTCGTGCACACCCCGGGACACACCCCCGACCACATCTGCTTTCTCGCCGACGGGGTGCTGTTCACCGGCGATCACATCATGGGCGGCTCGACGGTGATCATCGAGGACGCTGCCGACTACATGGCGTCGCTGCGACGAGTGCGTGACATCGGTCCCCATCACCTCTGTCCTGGACACGGCGACGAGATACCGGATGCGGTGGCGATGGTCGATGCCTACGTCGCTCATCGCGAGCAACGGGAAGTCGAGATCATCGCAGCGGTCGGAGCCGGCGCGGACACGGTCGAGGATATCGTTGGCGTCGTGTACGTCGGACTCGACGACGCGCTGGTCCCGGCTGCGGTCCACCAGGTTCGCATCCAGCTGATGAAGCTGAACGCCGAAGGTCGGTTAGAGTTGCGCCACGGTTCCGGAGGGGGAACCGAACGGATCCTCCTGCCAGGACATTCCTCATGAGACGTCTCATCGCTTCCATCTTCGCCGTTGCGCTGCTCTCGCTCCCTGCGTACGCCGCAACAGCACAAGAAGAGATCACGCCGGCGGACATCGCTGCCGCCGACGCCCAGCGGCGCGCCGTCTCCGCTGAGCTTGCGGAGATCACTGCGCAATACGACGACGCCATCCAACGCACCGACCTGACCACGGAGCAGCTGCGATTGCTCACCGTGGAGCTGTCGGTTGCCGAGCGTGCCCTCGCCGAGCTGAGAACGGAAGCCGAGGCGGTTGCTCGCACGATGTACATGGAAGCCGGCGCCGGGAGCGGGCTTGCGCTTTTCGACGCCGCCTCGATCAACGAGATTCCTGTGCGGACCGGGTACCTGGAGCGTCTTTCGGCGTCCGGCGAGGCGACGCTGAGCCGGCTGCTGGCTCTCGAGTCGGCCTTCGACGAACAGCAACTGCTGCTCGATGATTTGCTCGTCGAGCAGGAGGCCGATGCCGCGGTACTCGAAGAACTCGCAGGCCGGATCCTCGAGCAACTCGCCGATGCCGATGCGGCGTATCGATCGCTGGTCACCCGGTATGAGGCGCAAGAGGAAGCCAAACGCCGGGCCGAGGAGGAGGCGCGGCGCCGTGCTGCCGAGGAGGCCGCCCGGCGGCAGGCTGCCGAGGAAGCCCGCCAAGCAACTTCGACCACCGCACCCCCGGCCGGCGACGATGGCGGCTCGAGCGACGCAACGACGACCACGGTGGCACCGCCGACCACCACGACGGCGCCGCCACCGCCGCCACCGCCCCCTCCGTCCGGCGGCCGGGTTTGCCCGGTCGATGGCGCGGCGTCGTTCACGGATTCGTGGGGGGCGCCCCGTTCCGGCGGCCGCACCCATCAAGGGGTGGACATGATCGCGGCGAGAGGAACACCGTTGGTCGCGATCGAGTCCGGGAAGATCTCCCGTATGAGCAACAGCTCGCTCGGCGGCATCACGCTCTGGATCGCCGGCTCCAGTGGCGACAGCTTCTATTACGCCCACCTCGACGGCTACGCATCGGGCGTCACCAGCGGCATGTCCGTCAGCGCCGGCCAACTGATCGGCTACGTCGGCAACACCGGCAACGCCCGGTACACCGTGCCCCATCTCCACTTCGAGTATCACCCAGGCGGTGGCTCGGCCGTCAACCCGTACCCGCTGACCGCCGGGCTCTGTTTCTAGGCCAGGCGGCTTGGCAAACGGCGGTCTGGAACCGTTGATCTGGGCGCAGCTGTGCTGTATGCCGGCAACTCGTGCGCAGATATACCTCACTGAGGGGCAGCGCCAACGTATCGACGTCCGCGCCGGAGCCGAGGGCGTGACCATGGCGGAGATCATTCGGCGTGCTCTCGACTCCTACCTCGATGACGAGACGCCCGATCCGGAGCCAGCGCTTGCGGCCACCTTGGGGGCATCGCCAGATGCCAACGTGCCGAACCGGGACGAGTGGGATCGTGGCTGACATCCTCGTCGACACCGATGTCTTCATCGACCATCTGCGGGGCGCGCGGCAGCTTGCTCCTGGGCGTCACCGAGTGCACTACTCAGTCATTACCCGCGCCGAGCTCTTCGCTGGGAATACCGCCTCTCAACTGGTCAGCACACTCCTTGCGCCATTCCGGGAAGTCCCCGCGATCGCACAGTGGCGGAACGTGCCGGCCGCATCCGTCGAGAGAGCCGCATCCGGCTCCCAGACGCCCCCATTGCGGCAACCGCGATCGAACACAAGCTTGGCCTAGCAACCCGGAATCGCTCCGACTTCGAGCCGGTGCGGAGCCTCCGACTCAGAGATCTGTAACCGCACTCGTTCGGGATGCCGATTGGTGTCTGCGTGGTGCATTCGACAACCGGGGTGGGAGAATCGCCGTGTGTGGGCCGCATTGATCGTTGTTGCGGTTGTTTTGGCGCTTGCCGGATATGGGTTGCACCGGCTTGCGTTGTGGGCGGAGGCGCGCGGCTGGATCTACTACAAGAACAAGCGGCGGCCGGCGGGTGTCGGGCTGAGCTTGATCGGACAGATCTACCAGCCGTCGATCGAGCACGCCGTCGAGGAGGAACAGTCCGAGCGGACCAAAGCCGACCAGGACGACTCCGGCGACAAGTGAGATCGCCTCGGTTTCTGGCGGAGGCCGGTCCGTTCGAAGCCGATCCGGCATCTGGCATGTGACCGTTTCTCCGCTGCAGTTTGCGGAGCAAACTGCCAACGGACCGGCGTCAGCCGGTCCGCGTCATCTGCTCGAGCTGTTCTGCCAGCACGGCGATGCGGGAGGTGCAGGTTTCGTCCTCGGCGGGCGGAACGAGTTCGACGAGCCGTTTCGCGGCACCCGTGATGGCGACTGCGGCGGGGGAGTCGGGGTGCGCCCTTACAACCGGGCGGCCTTCGTCGCCGCCTTCGACCACGAAAGGGTCGAGCGGGATCTGCCCGAGGAGCGGCACGCCGAGATCGTCGGCGAGCTCCTGCCCACCGCCCTTGCCGAACAAGTCGTAGTGCTTGCCGTCCTCCGTCGTGAAGCCTGACATGTTCTCGATCACGCCGACGACCGGCATGAACGACCGACGCGCCATGTCGGCCACCCTTGCCGCGACCCGCTGGGCCGCCTGTTGCGGTGTGGTGACGACCACCATCTCAGCCTGGGGGAGGAGCCGGGAGAGCGCCATCTGAATGTCTCCGGTCCCCGGGGGCATGTCCATCACGAGGTAGCCGAGGTCGGCTGGCCACGCGACGTCGTTGAGGAACTGCTCGAGTGCCTTCGAAAGCATGAGGCCTCGCCACATCAGAGCGGTGTCTTCGCTCTCGACGATGAGCCCGGTCGAGACCAGGTGGACGCCTTGCGCCTGCCCCGGAACGATCTTTCGGTTCTCGCCTGCCTCGAGCCGCAGCCCGTTGGCCCCGAGCATGCGGGGAATGGAGAAACCCCAGATGTCGGCGTCCAGCAGGCCCACCTGGTGTCCCTGGTCGGCGATCGCCAAAGCCAGGTTGACGCTCAGCGACGACTTGCCGACGCCGCCCTTGCCGCTGCTCACGGCGACGACTCGGGTCATGGGGCTGATCTGGGTCTGGGTGGCATTCTCCCGGGCGTGACGCCGGGCGCGTTCCATCAGGCGGGAGCGTTCCTCCTGCGTCATGGCGGTCACTTGGACGGCCACTTCATCGACGCCGGGCAGCGCTTGCACCTTGCGAATCACGTCGTTTTCGATCTGATCGCGCATCGGGCAAGCGGCGATGGTCAGGGCGATCTTGACGGTGACGACAGCTCCGGCGATCCCGACGCCTTTCACCATGCCCAACTCGACGATGTCGGCTCCCAGTTCGGGGTCCATGACACCACGCAACGCGCCCTCGACGGCGGCTCGATCGACCATCACGTCATCGTAGGCGTCGATGATCCATTAGCACTATCCCGGTAGTGGCAATAGGACGCGTATACTGCCGCCAGGCCAACACAGCGCAGCTGCCCGAGGAGGTCTTCGGACCGTGATCACGAACGAACCGACCGTTGACGAGAGCGTGTTCTCGCCCGTCATGCTCAGCGACTCCGCCGCCGCCAAGGTGCGCGAGTTGATCGAGGCCGAAGGTGACCCGTCGCTGGCGCTGCGCCTCGCCGTGCGTCCCGGGGGCTGCTCCGGCTTCTCCTACGACATGTTCTTCGACAGCCAGATCGACGACAGCGACATCGTGAGCGAGAACGACGGTGTGCGACTCGCCGTCGACGCCGAGTCGATTGCCATGGTCAGCGGCGCCACGGTCGACTTCAAGGACCAGGGGCTGAGCGGAGCCGGGTTCGCCATCCAGAACCCCAACGAGCAGCGGAGCTGCGGCTGCGGCCAGTCCTTCTGCTGACCAACCCGTTCCGGCTCCACAGCCGGGCGCCTTCGCCGTGATACCCCACGGTCGCGTGACGTGACGCACGAGAGAGAATGATTCGTCCGACCGTTGCGGCGTGCCCCCGCGACCCGCATGATCGGTTCCATGGGTAGGGCTGCAGTTGGTTGTCTCGTAGCGCCGTTTGCTCTGATCGCACTCATCATCATGGGCTTGGGTTTCGTGTTCCTTGCGGACAGCGTGTCGCGCTCGAACAGCGGCATCGAGACCGAGGGTGTGATCGTCGATCTGATCGAGTCGACGGATTCGGACGGCGACACGATGTACCGGCCCGTCGTCGAATACAGCGTGGATGGCGTCACCTACGAGGTGGAGTCCCGCACGAGCTCCGGCGGTGCACTCCGACCAAGGATCGGCGACGCCCGAACCGTGCTGTACGACCCGCAGAATCCCGGCGACGCCGTGCTCGGCGGGTTCTGGTCGTTGTGGGGAGCTCCACTCCTGATGATGCTGATCCCGCTCTTGTTCATCGGCGGTGGCGTGTGGGCCGTGACGCGGGTGCGCCGGAAGTCGCAGTCCGAGGGTCCCGGCGAAGTCTCCGGCCCGAATGGACCCGGCGATCGGCACTCGATTGATGATGGCCAGGCCGATGTTGCGTACGTCCCAGAGGGCTTCGACGACAACGCAGCCCGCCGCATCGAAGCGCTCTTCATGGGGGTCGAGCCCTCTCCGATGGATGCGGATGGCACGATTCGGTATCGCATCCGGGCCAGGGGAGAGGTCGACGGGGAGTCCCGCAGGTTCCTCTCCGGCTGGCTGGATGAGGATCCGACGCTGCTGCTGATGCAGGCCGGGAACCGCGTCGAGGTGCTGTTCGATCCGGCCGACCCCGGTCGATATCGCGTCGTGCTGCCCGCTGACGCCGTCTGATGAGGCCTCGTTAGGCTGACGGCTCCCACCAATTCGAGGAGCTCCGATGCCCAAGTTGATTCACGAGCCGCCGTCGGCACCGAAGGCGGCCGGCCCCTATTCCGTCGCCACCGAGGCCAATGGCTTCGTGTTCGTCTCCGGCCAGGTCGGTATCGATCCCGCGGTTGGGTCGATCGTGGACGGAGGGGTGGTGCCGCAGTGTCATCAGATCATGAAGAACCTCGGGGCGATTCTCGGTGACCTCGATTTGCAGTACTCCGACATCGTGAAGACCACGATCTTCCTCGGCGACATCAACGACTTCGGCGCCGTCAACGAGGCATACAACGAGTACGTGGCAGAGGCGAAGCCCGCCCGCTCGACCTTCCAGGTGGCTGCGCTTCCGCTCGGCGCCGCCATCGAAATCGAGGTCATCGCCGCTCGTTAGCATCGGGCGTCACAGGTCCCAGGAGGTCCCCCTTGCACCGCAACGACATTCTCGCCGCGCTTGGTCTTGCCGACCAGAACTCGGGTCTTTACGTCGGCGGTTGGCAGGATCCGTCCGGCTCGATTCTGACGAGCTACAACCCGGCGACGGAGGAGCCCATCGCCGAGATAGTGCAGGCGTCCTTGGCGGACTACGAGACGGCGATCTCCGAGGCAACGGATGCGTTCGACGAGTGGCGGATGCTGCCGGCGCCGCGCCGTGGTGACTATGTCCGGCGCATCGGCAATGCGTTGCGCGAGTACAAGGAGCCACTTGGCGCCCTCGTCGCCCTCGAAATGGGCAAGATCAAGGCCGAGGGCGAGGGCGAGGTCCAAGAGATGATCGACGTGGCCGACTTCGCCGTTGGCCTCTCCCGACAGCTCTACGGCCTCACCATGACCTCTGAGCGGCCCCGCCACCGTCTCTACGAGCAGTGGCACCCGCTCGGGCCCATCGGCATCATCACGGCCTTCAACTTCCCCGTCGCCGTCTGGAGCTGGAACGCGTTCATTGCCGGTGTCTGTGGCGACACCATGATCTGGAAGCCGTCTTCGCAGACGCCGCTCACCGCAATCGCCGTCACCAATATCGTGCATGAGGTCATGGACGGCTCCGGGTTCGAGAGCGTCTTCAACCTGGTCGTCGGCCGTGGTTCCGAGGTCGGCGACACGCTCATCAACGACCGCCGGGTGCCGCTGATCTCCGCCACGGGCTCGTGCAACATGGGGGAGAAGGTCGGTACCGCCGTCGCCAAACGGCTCGGCCGGTCGCTACTGGAGCTGGGCGGCAACAACGCCATCATCGCCCTCGACGACGCCGACCTCGATCTCGTGACCCGCGGCGCACTCTTTGCCGCGGTCGGCACCGCTGGGCAGCGGTGTACCTCGCTGCGCCGTCTGATCGTGCAGCGTGGGGTGAGCGATCAGCTCGCCAAGCGCCTCACCGAGGCATACGCCCAGGTGAAGGTCGGCGATCCGCTCGACGACGGCACGCTGATGGGGCCGCTCATCAACGAATCCGCGGTGGAGACGTTCGTCGCTGCTGTCGGTATCGCCCAAGAACAGGGGGGTGAGGTACTCACCGGCGGCAACGCCATCGAAGGCACCGGGCACTACGTGGAGCCGACCATCATCAAGGTTCCCGCCGACGCTCCGATCCTCGAAGTGGAGACGTTCGCCCCGATCCTGTACCTGGTCGAATGCGACACCCTCGACGAGGCGATGCAGATCCACAACAGCGTGCCGCAGGGCTTGTCCTCGGCGATATTCACGGACTCGATGCGCTCCGCCGAGCGGTTCCTCTCCGCCGAGGGGTCCGACTGCGGTATCGCCAACGTCAACATCGGGACGTCGGGCGCCGAGATCGGCGGAGCGTTCGGCGGCGAGAAGGAGACCGGCGGGGGCCGGGAATCCGGCTCAGACGCCTGGAAGGTCTACATGCGTCGCCAGACCGTGACGATCAACTGGGGCGACGAGCTGCCCCTCGCCCAGGGCATCGAGTTCGGCTAGGTCCAAACGACACGGTCTCCCAGCGCGAGTCGACAGTCGGTGTGCCCAGGTGAACTTACAGGTGGTTGGCGAGCTGGGCTGAGCCCAATCGAGCGACGTTGCCTCCCCCAGCACCGCACGGCATAGCCGACAGGGTCGGTTCGCGGCGCGGGCTGATCGACATCCGCGTCAAGATCCAGCGGGCTCTCGAGGAGGGCGATGACGCTGCCGATGGGCCGACGTGAATCGCCCTCGAGGTTTCAGTACCTGAGCGGGACGAAGGTCTGCTCGTTCATGGGAGGACGGACGTAAGCCATGTTCTCTCGGTCCGGCAGCTCCACCGGATCGGGCACCACATCCTCGTACGGGATCATCGAGAGGATGTGGCTCATGCAGTTGAGCCGGGCGGTCCGCTTGTCATCGGAGGGCACCACGAACCACGGGGCCTGCTTGATGTCGGTGTACTGGAACGTGGTGTCCTTGGCCATCGAGTACTTCACGTACAGACGGTGCTCCTCGAGGTCCATCTCAGAGAGCTTCCAACGCTTGAGCGGCTCCTCGTTGCGTGACTCGAAGCGGCGCCGCTGCTCTTCCCAGCTCACGGAGAACCAGTACTTGAGCAGGATGATCCCTGAGCGAACCAGCATCCGCTCGAACTCGGGACAGCTGCGCAGGAACTCTTGGTGCTCCTGCTCGGTGCAGAAACCCATCACCCACTCGACGTTGGAGCGGTTGTACCACGAGCGGTCGAACATGACGATCTCCCCGGCCGCGGGCAGCGAAGGGACGTAGCGCTGGAAATACCACTGCGTCGTCTCGCGCTCGGTGGGCTTGGGAAGCGCTTCCGTCCGCACGATGCGAGGGCTGGTTCGCTCGGTGATCCGCTTGATCACGCCGCCCTTGCCGGCCGAGCCTCTGCCCTCGAAGACGATGGCGACCTTCAGGCCCTTCTGCTGCACCCAATACTGCAGCTTGACGAGCTCCTCTTGGAGCCGAGCCAGCTCCCGCTCGTAGTAATCCTTCTTGAGCCTGCCCTTCTTGGTGTAGTTCTCAGGTCCAGCCGGCATAGCGGCACGCATGACGGGGTCGTTGACGCCTTCAGGCAGCGTGGGGACCACCTCGAGGCTCGACTGTTTCGCCTTGGCCATTTGCCCTCCTCCGGGTACACACCGACTGTATGACCCTACCGCCTGGTCGATGGACCTATCCGGGCGGGCCGTTTTCCGGGGACCGTCAATCCGTGGTCAAACCGTTGGCATTGACCACGTTGCGGTACCAGCGAAAGCTCGATCGGGGAGAGCGCTGTTGCGTCTCGTAATCGATGTGCACCAGCCCGAATCGCTTTCCGTAGCCATGGGACCACTCGAAGTTGTCGAGGAGGCTCCACACGAAGTAGCCCCGTACGTCGATACCGTCCTCGATCGCCCGATGCACCTGCCGGAGGTGAGCGTCGATGAACTCGATTCGATCGGTGTCGTCGAGCGAACCATCCCTCGGGTCCTCGAATGCAGCGCCGTTCTCCGTGACGTAAATGGGGACGTTCGTGCGCGATGCAGCACGCGCCAGGATGTCGTACAGGCCTTCCGGGGTGACAGGCCAACCCATTGCTGTGCGTGGGCCCGGTGCCGTGTCGGGGATCTGCAGGTCGTGGTAGTAGTTGATGCCGAGCCAGTCTGTCGGCTCCGCGATGAGCTCCATGTCCCCCGGCTCGACGGGAAGCCCGCCCCATGGTTCTGCAGCCCGGAGCACCCGTTCGCCGTAGACCCCGTCGAAGGTGGGGTCGAGCCACATGTCGTTGCGCCACGTGTCGAGCAGCGCCGCTTCGCTTGCGTGAGCATCCCCCGGTTCGATCGCGTAGGCGGGCGCCAGGTTGAGGACGGCGCCGATGTTGGTAGCACCGGCCTCCCGTAGCGCCCACACGCTGAGCCCGTGGGCGAGATTGAGGTGATGGGCCGCCCGGAACGCAGCCCGCATGTCGGTCAGTCCAGGGGCGTGCACGCCGTCTGCATAGCCCTGATAGGCGGCACACCAGGGTTCGTTGATGGTGCCCCACGCCACGTCGTCGTCGGCGAGGGCGGCGCCGATCACGGCGGCGTAGTCGCCGAACGCTTCGGCGGTCGCTCGGTTCGCCCAGCCGCCCGCATCCTGCAAAGCCTGGGGTAGATCCCAATGGAACAAGGTGGCAAGAGGCTGGATGTCGTGCTGTCGCAGTTGCTCGATGAGGCGGCGGTAGAAATCGATGCCGGCTTGATTGGGCTCTCCCGTGCCTGCAGGCAGGATGCGCGGCCACGCAATGGAGAAGCGATACGCCGTGATACCCAGCTGCGCCATCAGGGCAACGTCCTCCAGGGAGCGGTGGTAGTGGTCGGCGGCGATCTCGCCCGTGTCGCCGCCCGCTACGTTGCCGGGCTGGCGGCTGAAGGTGTCCCAGATCGACGGGCCGCGGCCGTCCTCGTGCACGGCTCCTTCGATTTGGAACGCCGACGTGGCCGTACCCCACACGAAGCCGTCCGGGAACTCGAGTCGGCCGTTCATCCGAAGCGATACCCGACGCTGCGGACGGTCACGATCCAGCTGCTGCGCTCCTCACCAAGCTTGGCCCGGAGGCGCCGCACGTGGACATCCACTGTGCGGGACCCGCCGAAGTAGTCGTAACCCCACACCCGGGACAGGATCTGCTCCCGGCTCCAGACTCTCCCGGGGTTTTCGACGAAGAAGCGGAGCAGTTCGTATTCCATGTACGTCAGATCGCGGGGTTCCCCGGCGACCGTTGCTTGGTAGGTCGCCGTGTTGAGCTCCAAGTCGCCGTGGCGCAGAATCTCGTCGCCCTCGTCCACCTCGGCGGGACTGCCGGCGATTCGAGAGAGCCGGACCGCCAGTTCGGTCGGATCGATCGGCGAGAGCACGAAGTCGTCGAAGCCGTCTTGCTCCGCAACGTCTTCGGTTCGCGTGCGGTCGGTCACGAGGAGCACCGGCAGCTCCTGGTCGATGCGCAGCTTCGAGGCCATGCCAAACGCGAGCCCGAGGTCATCGTGAACCTCGACGATGGCAGCGCCGAACCCCGCAGCCGGGGCGCGTTTGCCGAGATCGCTGAGGGAGTCGAAGGGAACCGGCTGGTGGCCGGCGGTGATGATCGCCCCTACGAGGGCCTGGCTCGGGTTGGGTGGGAAGACCGCAACGAACATCAGAGCACCGGCAGGTAGGCCTTGAGCTCGAACTGCGATACGTGGCTCTGGTAGCGCTCCCACTCTTCGCGCTTGTTGCGCAGGAACCACTCGTACACGTGCTCACCGAGCGTTGCTCGCGCGAGATCGGAGCGTTCCATCTCATCGAGCGCTTCAGCCAGATTGCTCGGCAGGCGATGTACCCCCGCCGCCATCTCCGGTCCGTCGTCGGCGCCCTCCGGCAGTTCGTAGCCGTTCTCGATGCCGGCGAGGCCCGCAGCGAGGATCAACGAGAACGCGAGATACGGGTTGCACGCCCCGTCGGGCGAGCGGTACTCGATCCGGCTCGACTGCGGCTTGCCGCGCTTGGCCGCGGGCACCAGCACCACGGCAGATTGGTCGTGGCGCCCCCACTGCTCGTAGACGGGTGCGTCGAAGCCGGTGACGAGCCGCTTGTACGAGTTCACCCATTGGTTGGTGACTGCGGTGATCTCCCGGCCGTGATGGAGCAGTCCGGCGATGAAGCTGCGTCCCACCTTGGAGAGGTTGTACTCGGCGCCCTCCTCGTAGAACACGTTCTGGTCGTCCTGGAACAGCGAGAGATGGAGGTGCATGCCGCTGCCGTCGTACGCTTCGAGCGGCTTCGGCATGAACGTGGCATAGATGTCGTGTTCCATCGCCACTTCCTTCACCGCCAGGCGCGTGGTCATGATGTTGTCCGCCATGGTCAGGGCGTCGGTGTGACGGAGATCGAGCTCGTGCTGGCTCGGCGAGACTTCGTGATGGGACGACTCGACGGGAATGCCGAGACGCTCGAGCGTGATGATCGTGCGCCGCCGGTATTCCTGGGCGACGTCGAGCGGCGTGAGATCGAAGTACCCGCCTCGGTCGAGCACTTCCGGTTCCGGGGACGAGTCGCGGAAGTAGAAGTACTCGATCTCCGGCCCGACGTAGAACGTGTAGCCGAGTTGATGCGCACGCTCGAGGTTGCGGCTCAGCACCCACCGCGGATCGCCGGCGAACGGCTCGCCCTCCGGGGTGACGATGTTGCAGAACATGCGAGCGACGCCTGCGTCCCCATCTCGCCAGGGCAGGATCTGGAACGTCGTTGGGTCGGGACTGGCGAGCATCTCTGTCTCGTGGCGGCGGGAGAATCCGTCGATTGCCGAGCCGTCGAACCGCATTCCTTCGTCAAACGCCGTCTCGAGCTCTGCCGGGGTGATCGCAAACGACTTGAGGAATCCGAGGATGTCGGTGAACCACAGCCGGATGAATCGCACCCCGCGCTCCTCGACGGTGCGCAGCACATACTGCTGTTCCTTGCTCATCGATCCTCCTGCGGCGGTCCCGGCCCGGGCGTTGGCCCATCGTATGTCACCCGTGGTTCGGCGGTCCAGCCCAGGCGGACCCCGAAACACAACGTTCACATTGCGGTTACGGATGAGAAATCAGCTCGCACCAACATGTTCGGTCAGAATCCGAACACTTGTGCACGAGGAGACGGCACCCATGCCATACCGCGCCGAATACATCTGGATCGATGGGCAGAAGCCCACCGGCAAACTTCGTTCGAAGACCAAGATCGTGCCGGACGGCGCCGAGCCGCCGATCTGGGGTTTCGACGGATCGAGCACCGAGCAAGCGCCGGGTGATGCCTCGGATTGTGTGCTCAACCCGGTACTCGTGAAGCCGGATCCGATTCGCGGTGGCGACGATGTGCTGGTCATGTGCGAGGTCCTGAACACCGACATGACCCCACACGCCTCCAACACGAGGGCCGCCTGTGCGGCGACGGCTGAGAAGTACGCGGCCCACGAGCCATGGTTCGGCATCGAGCAGGAGTACACCTTCTTCAAGGACGGCCGTCCGCACGGCTGGCCGGTCGGCGGGTTCCCGGCTCCGCAGGGTGGCTACTACTGCGGCGTCGGCGCCGATGAGATCTGGGGGCGGGACGTTGTCGAGGCCCACACCGAGGCATGCCTCAGCGCCGGCATTGCCATCTCTGGCACCAACGCCGAGGTCATGATCGGGCAGTGGGAGTTCCAGGTTGGTCCCGCCGGTCCGGTCGAGGTCGCCGACCAGCTGTGGATGGCTCGCTGGCTGCTCTACCGGATCGCTGAGGACTACGACATCTCGGCGCACCTCAACCCGAAGCCGGTTGAAGGCGACTGGAACGGTGCGGGGGCTCACACCAATTTCTCCACGAAGGAGATGCGGGAGAGCTACGAGCCGATCATTGCGGCGTGCGAGGCCCTCGGGAAGAAGGCCGATCTGCACATCGAGCACTACGGCGCCGGGATTCAGCGCAGGCTCACCGGTCTCCACGAGACCGCCCCGTGGACGGAGTACAGCTATGGCGTCTCCGACCGCGGCGCCTCGGTGCGCATCCCGTGGCAGGTGGAGAAGGATCAGAAGGGTTACATCGAGGACCGCCGTCCCAACGCCAACTGCGACCCCTACGTCGTGACCCGCCTCATCACCGACACGGTGTGCGAGGCCCTCGAACAGGGCTGAGCGAGAGCATCTCGCAAGGCAACGCAACGCCCGTCCCGTGTACTGCGGGGCGGGCGTTTTTGCGCGTCCGAAGGGGGTGGGAGTCGCCCGGCGTCGCCGGACGTTTGAGCACGCTCGAAGCAAGCTTCGAGCGCAACGCCTATCCGCCTACCGCACCTTTGGCGAGGTCATAGCCGACGGCCATGTCGGCAGCGGTGGTGGTGTACGTCTCGAGCGCGGTGAGACGCTTCTCCGACGTCGATGAGTTCACGAGGCCGTCGAGCATGTCGGCGGCGGCCGTGTCCAGCGTCGCGGCCGAGGCGATCACCACGTTCCACGCTTCCGTCGCATCGGCAGGAACGACGGTGGCGTTGATCTCGGTGGTGAGGGCGTTGGTCTCCGTCTCGAGCTGCGCCATGGCGTCGCGAGCGCCGGCGAAATCGATGGTCCGGTCGTCCCAGTCGCCGTTGATCGTCTGCGCCTCGGTGGCCAGGTCGGCAGTCCGCACGGTGTAGTCGTCGACGGCGGCGATGAACTGGGCGATCTCGGGCGCCAGGGTGCTGGTGGTCACCGTGCCGTCGGTTCCCTCCGCTGCCGTGGTGTCCGTCGTGTCGCCATCGCCGCCGTCCGCAACGGTGTCGCCGGTGTCGTTGGCCTCAACCGCCGCAGGCGGCAACGCCTCGACGAAGAGATAGGTGAAACCGATCAGACCTGCGATCACGAGGGGCAGGATCCATCGGCCGTGCTTGGGATCTGTCTTGCTCACCGGCGCCAAGATAGTTGATACGGGACCTAGGCCAGCGAATCCCCCGTCGCCGGGTTTGTCGAGCGGCGCAGGGTATGGTCGCCGGCATGGATATCACCGATCGAATCGCCCTCGTCACCGGCGGCGCCACGCGGGTGGGCCGAGCTCTCACGTATGCCCTTGCGGAGGCCGGGGCCGATGTGTTCGTGCACTACAACAGCTCGGCCGGGCCGGCGGAGAAGATGGCCGAAGACGTGCGGGGGCTGGGCCGCCGGTCGGCCACGGGAGCGGCGAATCTCAGCGATCCATCGGCTGCAGGGGACTTGATCGCCCAGGCCGAGGCGGCGCTCGGACCGGTCTCGATCCTCGTCAACAGCGCATCCGGCTTTCCCGAAGACACGCTCATGGACGTGGAGCTCGATCGCTGGCATGACACGCTGAACCTCACGCTGGCAAGCCCGATCTTCCTGACCCAAGCGTTTGCCAGGGCCCTCCCCGACGACATGGAGGGAGCCGTCGTCAATGTCACAGACGTCAAGACGCAGACGCCCTACCTCAAGCGGTTCAGCTACATGATCGCCAAGGGCGGAATCGACACCTTCACCCGCGCCGCCGCTCTCGCCCTCGCACCGAGGATCCGGGTCAATGCGGTAGCGCTCGGCGTGATCCTGCCGCCGCCCGGGGAGGGCGACGACTATGCGGCGAAGCTGGCGTCGCGGCTTCCGCTGCAGCGTGTCGGCGGTACGGACCCGGTCGCCGGCGCCGTTGTCGCCCTGGTCGAGAACGACTTCGTCACCGGCGAGATCCTCCGCCTCGATGGCGGAGGTCACCTCGTGTGAGAGTCGCCGGGAGGTCGTGGCTCCGACAGCGCTCTCGCCGCCCCTAGCCTCGCGTCCATGACGCTCGACCGCATTCACATCACGAACCTCGAAGTCCAAGGCATCATCGGGATCAATCCCGAGGAGCAGGAGCACCCCCAGACCGTACGGGTGAACGCCACCTTCTGGGTTGACACGTCCCCGGCCGCTGCGAGCGACGACATCGCCGATGCCGCGAATTACCGCACCGTGACGAAGGCGATGATCGCCCACATCGAACAGGGCCGGCCCTTCCTCGTTGAGCGCCTCGTCCAAGAGCTTGCCGACCTTTGCTTCGAGATCGAACCGCGCATAGCCGAGCTTGAAATGACGGTGGAGAAGCCCGGTGCGCTGCGATTTGCCGAATCGGTGGGAATCACCATCCACCGTGTGCGCGTTGACGATGGGCGTACGCACGATTCACAAGGACAGTGACGATGGACAACGGTCACGCAAAGGTCATCATCTCGCTCGGCAGCAACGTCGAGCGAGAGCGGCATCTGCCGGAAGCGATCCGGCTGCTGCGCCGGCATCGACGCATCGAGGTCGAAGCCGTGAGCCGGATCTTCGAGAGCAAGGCGGTCGGTGGCCCCGAGAATGCGCCGGACTTCTTCAATGCCGCCTTGCAGGCGTGTACGGATCTGTCTCCCGAGGAGCTGCGCACCGAGCTGCGCCGCATCGAAGAAGCGCTCGGACGGGTGCGCACGGGCGATCCCAACGCACCGCGCACCATTGACCTGGACATCGTCTACTACGGCGGCCTCGTCAAAGAGTTCGACGGCTGGTCCATTCCCGATCCCGACGCTGCGACGAGCCCCCACGTCGCCGTCCCCATCGCCGATGTTGCCCCAGATTGGGTTCATCCGGAATCTGGGTCCTCTGCGTATCAATTGGTAGCGGCACTTCCCACCGCGACGCAGGAGGTTCAACCGGTCATGGCGATACAACTCAGCTCCCCCCACCTCAGCCGCGCCCCCGCGGACTTCGACGACACGACCGACGTCTATGCCCCCCGGTTCGAATCGCTGGTTCGGCAGCAGCTCAACGAGCTCGGCGAGGATCCAGACCGCGAAGGGCTTCAGCGCACTCCGCTGCGGGTCGCCAAGGCCCTCGACTTTCTCACTTCCGGCTATACGACCTCGTTGGACGAGGTGGTGAACAATGCCATCTTCGATGCCGAAGGTGCTCAGGAGATGGTGTTGGTGAAGGACATCGAGTTCTACTCGATGTGTGAGCACCACATGCTGCCTTTCTTCGGCAAAGCGGCCGTTGCCTACCTTCCCAAGGGGAGCATCATCGGTTTGTCGAAGATCGCCCGTATCGTCGACCTCTACTCGCGCCGGCTTCAGGTGCAAGAGCGGCTCACCAACCAGGTTGCTGATGCCGTGGGCGAAATCCTCGATCCTCACGGCGTGGCTGTCGTGATGGAAGGCAAGCACTTCTGCATGATGATGCGTGGGGTGCAGAAGCAAGAGAGCTCCATGGTCACCAGTGCGATGCGCGGCGGCTTCAAGGACGACGCTAGGACGCGCAGCGAATTCCTGGACCTCGTCCGCAATTGACGCTGGGGCTCAAACGGCCGTCGTCTCGTTGTCTGGAGCACAGCGCTCCACGGTGTGGATCCAAGCGACGAAGGACTCGACGTCGCCCGATCCCTGGGTGTTGATGTAGCCCAGTGCCCAATGCAGGATCTGCTCGTCGGTGAATCCGCACTCGTCCAGGAAAGGCCTCGCATGGTTTGCGAGCAGGTGGGCGCCCTCGAGCTGTGCGAGGTCTGGGTGGGTGGTGTTGACGCCGACCGCTTCGGGGTCTTTCACCACGGGGCACGTGAGATCCGTGTCTGCCATGTGCGTCTCCTCCCCGAGACACCCGTATCCTGGATGGCCACTGTCAGGTTTGACGAGGGACCTTGGTCACGATCGCGGCCCGTTCCGATGTCGACGCCGCACCAGTAGCCTGTAGGGATGCTGCTGGACACCATGGGCCGCCCAGTGCGTGATTTGCGGATCTCGGTCACCGATCGCTGCAACTTCCGCTGCACGTACTGCATGCCAAAGGAGATCTTCAACCGCGACTACGAGTTCTTGGCTCGCGACTTCTTGCTGTCTTTCGAGGAGATCACGCGCATCGCACGGATCTTCGCCGGACTTGGCGTGCACAAGCTGCGCCTGACCGGTGGTGAACCGCTCTTGCGCAGGAACCTCGACACGTTGATCAGCAGCCTCGGAGAGATCGACGGCATCGACGACATCACCCTCACCACGAACGGCACGTTGCTGGCAAGGAAGGCCGAAGCGCTTGTGAACGCCGGGCTCACCCGGGTCACTGTGAGCCTGGACTCGATGGACGACGACGTGTTCATGGCAATGAACGACGTCGGTGTGCCCGTCTCGGCCGTGCTCGAAGGCGTCGACGCGGCAGCCGCAGCCGGCCTCACCCCGGTGAAGATCAACATGGTCGTCAAGCGGGGGATCAACGACGACGGTGTGGTGGCCATGGCGGAGCACTTCCGAGGGTCCGGTCACATCGTCCGCTTCATCGAGTACATGGACGTGGGAGCCACCAACGGGTGGAGGCTCGACGACGTGGTTCCCTCCGCCGAGATCGTCGAGATGATCCACGCGGTTCACCCGCTCGAGCCGGCCGAGCCCAACTACACGGGCGAAGTAGCGAGTCGTTGGCGTTATCGGGACGGTGCCGGCGAGATCGGCGTGATCTCATCCGTCACCCAGCCGTTCTGCGCCGACTGCACGCGGGCTCGCCTTTCGGCGGAGGGCTCGCTCTACACGTGCTTGTTCGCCACCTCCGGCACCGACTTGCGGGCGCTGATCCGCTCCGGCGCCTCCGACGAGGAGTTGTCGGGCCACATTGCCGGCGTGTGGCAACGCCGTGGTGACCGCTATTCCGAGGTTCGGTCCGAGGCCACGCTCGCCCTCCCCAAGGTCGAGATGTCCTACATCGGCGGCTGAGGCTCGGCTGAGGAGACCCCGGGCCCCTGCCGCCCGTGCCCTTGGCGTCCCGGTTGCGAGCGAGCGAGCAGGCATCGTGTCTGATCAGGCATCGCCTCTCAACACTCTTGATCGCACTTGATGTTATTCGTACGTTCTTGGCATGGAACACGAACACGAGGAAGTCGAGCAGATCCCGTGGGCGATGCTCGCCGACCAGCTCGAGGGCGGGCGGCGTCGCTCGCTCGGGATGCTGGCGCTTGCAGTGGCCGCCGCAGTGATCGTTGCGGTGGTGGCGCTCAATGTGCTCCGCCGGCCCAGCGGCACGACCGTCGAGATCGTTCCGGGAACCACCGAGGTAGCGGCTGCGGCGGCGGCGCCGACCCTGCCGGAACCGCCGGCTGATGCCAGCCCTGCAGACGCGGCGGCAACCGAGCCCACTCCGACCGCCCTGCCGGCGCCGGGCTTGTATTCGGAGGCCGATCTCATGGCGGTGGCACCGGAGCACGATCTTCGATTGGTTGCCGCTCGCGCCGAGTGGTTCGTGTCCGACTACTTCACGGTGCTCGGCGCCGACGATCCGGTCGATGGTCTCGCCGACTCCTTGCCGCGCCCGTCGGCCGGCGATGACGGCTACTCGTGGGTCGAGTGGGTGCGGACGATGACCGTCACGCCGCTCGGCCCCGACGAATACGAAGCGGCCGTGCTCTATCGGACGCTGCGCCGAGACGACGCCGGCGACCTCGTGCGTACGCCCGTGAGAGCCGTGTCGCTCCGCATCGTCGTCGACCCCGAGGGCGGCCTGGGCGTCGCCGGCCTCCCCCGGCCCGTGGCGGTCCCGCCGCTGGCGGCAACGTCGGTCGAGCTCGTCACGCCTCCTGCCGGCGTCGCTGCCGCGGCCCTCACCGAAGTGGCGGGGCTGGGAACCGAGCCCGAGGTCATCGGCGGCGTAGCCGGCGAGGTGAGCTGGCGCGTCGTGGTCGTCCTGACCGATGTCTCGGGAATCCGCTGGCCGTACGAGGTCACGGTCCCGAACGCAACCTCAGGCCCAGAGTCGTGACACCGCGTAGATCAGCACGCCGGCGATCCCACCAACCACGGTTCCGTTGATCCGGATGAACTGCAGGTCGCGTCCGATCAGGTCCTCGAGCCGCTCGCTGGTCTCCGTTGCGTCCCAGCGTTCCACGGTGGTCGTCACGAGCTCCGAAATCTCGCCTTCGAACCGGTCGACGAGCTCGCCGACGATGTTCTCCAGCCACGTGTCGACCCGCAGCTGCAGCTGCGCATCGGTTCGCAACGAAGCGCCAAAGCCCGCGATCGACTCCGCGATCCGCAGCCGCAAGGCACTGGACGGGTCGTCGGCCTGGGTGAGCACTGCGTGCTTCGTGTCTTCCCACAGTCCGTCGAGGTAGCGCTGCACGGCGGGGTTCGCCAGCAGATCCTCCTTCAACTCCTCGCCTCGCGAGATCAGCTCAGGGTCGTCCCGGAGTCGCCGTGCGAAGTCTGCGGCGAACGCATCCACCCGCTTGCGAAAGGGGTGATCGCGGCGTTGTGCGACCTCGTCGATGAACCGGTGCGACACTTCGATCGCCTTTTCCAAGACGACCTCGTCCACCGTGCGCGGTACCCACCAGGGCGACGTGGAGATCACGGCGTCCAGCAGGCTGCGTTGGTTGTCGTCGAGCGCTTTCGCCACCGCCGGGAGGAATGCGTCGACGAGTTCCTGGTGGCGGCCTTCGGCAGTTGCCGCCGTGAGGGCGCGCGACGCCATCGGGGCGAAGTGGATGCTGCGGATGCGCTCCAGCACCACCTCTCGTACGGCCGGCCCCAGTTGCTCGTCATCGAGGGAGGCAACCACCGCCGCCAAACCCTCGGTGAGCTGATGCGCCACCTGCTGCACGTTGACCGCGTCCCCGAGCCAAATGCCCATGCGCTCGGCGACGTGGGCTCCGCGGAGTCGCTCGAGCACGTTGTCTTTCGTGAGGAAGCTGGTCTGGACAAATCGGCCGAGGGCGAGCCCGATCTGATCCTTGCGGCTCGGGATGATGGCCGTGTGCGGGATCGGAATGCCGAGTGGGTGACGAAACAGCGCCGTTACTGCGAACCAATCGGCGAGGGCGCCGATCATCGCTGCCTCGGCAGCGACGCGAATCCACACCACCCAGTCGTAGTCGCGCTCCAGCAACGATGCTGCGATGAAGACGGCGGTCATCACGAGCAACAGCGCCGTCGCGATTCGCTTGATGTCCCGGCCGCCGCCCGCCATGTCGCACTCTCATTCGGCTCGGCCGGATGATCCCACGTCCCGAGAATCAGGCAGTCGGGCTGGGTTCGCTACGCTCTGCCGCATGCCTGACCTCGCACGTGTCGAACAAGACGCCTGGTCCAACGTTGCCAAGATGACGGGTGCGTCATTCCGGGGCACCTCGCTCGTACGCGGGCCGGGAGCCCGCGCGGTGGGGGAGGCGCTCCTTGCGCTGGGTAGCAGCACGGTCATTGCCGAGGAGCTGGTCCTCGATCCGGATCGGGTCGACCCTCCCGACGACGTCGTCGATACCGTCGTTCTCCTCCATGCGTGGGACGGTGTCGCCAAGGTCGATGCGGCAGCTCGGGCGGCCACCGGCTGGTTGCGGCCCGGGGGCTGGCTCGTGCTCGCCGATCTCGATGTCGACAATCTCTTGAGCTCGCGCCCCGAGTTCTATCCATCGGCGCTGCTGTATCAGCGCTTCCCCGCCACCGGCGCCTACTTGACCTCACGCAGCACGAGCATGGTCAGACTCGTCACGGCCGCGGTGCGCGCCAGCCTCGATGGCAAGGCCTCGGTTGGGATCGAACGTCCGGTCGGGGTGTATTCCTCTCCATCGGAGTTGCAGGCTGCCGTCGAATTCGGTGCGTGGCGCGGCCTCGAGCGTCTCACCCAAGCGGAATACGCCGAGCTCATGACCGCTGTGAGCGGAATCTCCGTTGCCAAATGGCCCCTCGTCGAGACGGAGCCGTGGGTCGTCGTGGCCGGGTCTGCCCGGGTGTGAGCGGAGCCGCCGCTCAGCCGAAGTGTTCTTCGAGGATTGCCTTGGCCGGATCCGCGATCAGGTCCCACCCGGCGTCGGGATGCTTCGACAGGGTGACGAAGTCGGCGGTCATGAACACCGAGGTCACGCCGTCGAGATCCAGGAGCTGTTGGGCCATCGGATCGTCGACCTCACGACCCGCAACGAAGGTCTTCGGGCCGCCCACGTCCTGGCCCACGCTGAATTTCAGGGCGTTGGGATTCGGTGTTGGATCGATGGAGACAGCCATGAATTCCTCGCTCGGCGATGGTGCAGATCGTAGCGAGGAGCCGTTGGTGTGAGTCGGGTCCTCGGAGTGGACGTCGGTGGCACGTTCTCCGACTTCGTGCGGTGGGATGGGGACATGCTCCAGACGGGGAAGGTCTCGTCGACGCCGCAAGACCAAAGCGTCGGCGTGATCCAAGGCGCCGCACCTTTGGGACCCGTCGACCGATTCTTCCACGGGACCACCGTTGCGACCAATGCTCTCCTCGAGCGGCGCGGTGCTGCCACCGCGCTCGTGACGAGTGTGGGGTTCGGCGACATCATCGAGATCGGCCGCCAAGATCGCCCCGCACTGTACGACTCGTTCGAAGACCGCCCTCCGCCGCTCGTGCCCCCAGAGCTGCGTTTCGAGGTTGCAGACGAAGCGGACTGGGTGCCTCCCAGCGAGGTTGCGAGCGCTGATGCGGTGGCGGTCTCGTTGCTCTACGGCTACGAGCGCGCCGACGCCGAATCCGCTCTGGTAGGCCGTCTCCGCGCCGCCCTCGGTTCCGGCGTGCCGATCGCCGCCTCCAGCGTCGTCGTTCCCGAGTTTCGTGAGTACGAACGAACGCTGACCACGGTGCTCAATGCGTACCTGGCTCCGGAGACAGGCCGCTACCTGCGTCGCCTCGTGGAGCGCTGCAACTCCGCCGCGCTCCCAGAGGACGTACTCGTCATGCGTTCGTCGGGCGGCTTGATTCCCATCGCGGAGGCGGTGCGTTTGCCGGCCGCCATCCTGCTCTCGGGGCCTGCCGGCGGCGTGATGGCTGCTGCGGCGCTTGGCAGCATGACGGGCCGGTCGTCCGTGATCTCGTTCGACATGGGAGGCACCTCGACCGATGTATGCCGCATCGAGAATGGCATGCCCGAAGTCGCATACGAGCGCAGCATCGCCGGCTACCCGTGCCGCCTGCCGTCAGTTGCCATCCACACGGTGGGTGCCGGCGGCGGCAGCATTGCGTGGGCCGACACGGGTGGTGCACTGCGAGTCGGGCCGCAGAGCTCGGGGGCCAGCCCCGGTCCCGCCGCGTACGGCCGAGGCGGGGCTGAACCGACCGTCACCGACGCCAACGTCATGCTCGGGCGCATTCCCGCGGACGCCGTCCTTGCCGGCGGTCTCGAGCTGCGAGCCGATCTGGCTGCGCAGGCCCTCGCCCGGCTCGGCGATGCGCTGGGTCTCGGCATTCTTGCCACGGCCCGGGGTGTCGGCGCCGTCGTCGAGGAGGTCATGGCCGGGGCGATCCGCAAGGTCTCCATCGAGCAGGGCGCCGATCCGAGGCAGGCCACCCTGGTCGCCTTCGGCGGTGCCGGAGGACTGCACGCCACGGCGCTTGCCAAACGACTCGGGATGGCCGGCGTGCTGGTTCCGCTGCACGCCGGCGTGTTCTCGGCGCTCGGGCTCTTGCTGAGTCCGCCGCGGATGGACGTGGCGCAGAGCGTGTTGCTGCAAGCGGCCGACGACGCTGCTTTGGACCGCGCGGTCGACGGTGTTGTCGCAGTCGCAACCGATCGGCATCGCCACGACGTCGGAGATGCGCCAACATCGGTCGAGACGTCCGTCGACGTTCGCTACCTGGGGCAGGCCCACGAGGTCTCCGTTCCCTACGGCCGAGGAACGGGGTGGCGCCGTCTGGCGAGCGATTTCCACCGGCTTCACCATGAGCGCAACGGCTTTGCCCGCCCCGACGATCCCATTGAAGTGGTGACTGTTCGCGCCGCCGCCACGGGGCGAGCTGCTCTCGACATCACCGATGTGCCAACCCCGGCGCCGGTGGGCGACGTCGTGACGGGTGTCCGGCCGGTGGATGTCGGGGACGGAACGGCCGATGCAGAGGTGGTCTCGCGAGCTGCGCTGGCTCCGGGCATGGCGGTCACAGGGCCCGCGATCATCGAAGAAGCCGAGGCCACGACCTACCTCGCACCTGGTGATCGCGCCTTCGTCCACGAGTCCGGTGCGTTGGAGGTCGAATGGTGAGCGTCGACGCCATCACCCTCGAGCTCGCCCGGAACCAGTTGTCCTCGATGGCGGATGAAATGGGCGTCGTGCTGCGGCGCACCGCGTACTCGCCCAACATCAAAGAACGAGCCGACTGCTCGGCCGCAGTGTTCGTACCGTCGGGCGAGATGCTGGCGCAGGCCGAACACATCCCGGTGCACCTCGGCTCGATGCCGGCGTCGGTGGCGGCCGTCCTGGAGCGCTTCGGGGATGAGCTCGAGCCCGAGGTGCAATACGCCGTGAACGATCCCTATCACGGCGGAACCCACCTCAACGACCTCACGCTGGTCATGCCCGTGGTGATCGACGGCCGCCTCGTCGGATGGGTCGCCAATCGTGCCCACCACGCGGACGTAGGAGGGGAGGCGCCGGGCTCGATGCCTGCCCACGCCACGACCGTCGACCAGGAGGGCCATCGAGTGCAGCCGATGCCCGCGGTTCGTTCCGGGTCGTGGCTGCCCGAGTTCGTCGAGCCGTTCCTCGCCGCCACGCGGACGCCGGCTGAGCGGTTGGGGGATCTGTCGGCGCAACTCGGCGCCAATGCCGCCGGCGCCCGCCGCTACGCCGACATGGTGCGAGCCGCGGGCGCCACCGCGTTCCTGCGCGTGGCGGATGCGCTGCTCGCTTACGGGGAGCGGCGGATGGAGGCGGCGCTCGGCGAGCTTCCCGACGGGGAGTACGCGTTCCGCGATGTGATGGAGTGGCGGGACGATCTCGTGCCGATTGCGGTGACGGTCCGGATCGAAGGCGGCTCGCTACACGCCGACTTCACCGCCAGCGCCCCGCAGGTGGCGGGCAATATCAACGCGGTCGACGCCGTGACGCGGTCGTGCCTGTACTACGCGGTTCGGGTTGCCACCGATCCCACGATCCCGACCAACGGCGGGTGCTATCGACCCGTCACGTTGACTGCGCCGGGTGGGAGCATCGTCAACGCGGCGCCTCCGGCCGCCGTCGCCGCCGGCAATGTCGAGACGAGCCAGCGGATCGCAGACGTCCTGCTGGGTGCGCTCGCGCAGGCAGCACCCGATCGTGTCCCCGCTGCGGGCCAAGGCACGATGAACAACGTCCTCATCGGCAACGACGACTTTGCGTACTACGAGACGATCGCCGGCGGCCAAGGCGGCCGTCCCGGGCGGAGCGGGCAGTCGGGAATCCACACCGGGATGACCAACACCAAGAACACTCCGATCGAGTCGCTCGAGAGCCACTACCCCTTTCGGGTCACGGCATACCGTTTGCGCCGCGGCAGTGGTGGCGCAGGTCGCTACCCGGGAGGCGAAGGCATCGAGCGGGAGATCCGATTCGACACGGCGGCAACCGTCTCGCTCATGGGCGAACGCCGAGTCGTTCCACCGTGGGGTCTGGCCGGTGGCGAGCCGGGTGCGTGCGGTGAGGACTGGCTGATCCATGCCAACGGATCGGCGGAACGAGTTCCCGGCAAGACGACGTTCGAGGTGCGGCCCGGCGATCGCTTGCGCGTACTCACGCCAGGCGGCGGTGGCTGGGGTCCACCGGATCGGACCTGAAGCTCCCAGACGGAGAAGGCGCCCCTCCGTGTGG
>DATHZQ010000090.1:0-23525 GCA_035458525.1 Acidimicrobiia bacterium | reverse complement strand
ACCGGCCGGGCTCCTCGTCAGCTCCCATTCGTAGTTGAACAGGTTCGCGAAGTAGCCGTTCGACCACTGCGTCGGGGTCGAGGTCCAGGCCCCTTCGAGACCGCTGGTGATCGTGTCGCCACCCTTGCCGGTCCCGTACGAGCTCTTCCGATCTCTACGTGAATCCGGAGGGACCGAACGGCAACCCGGACCCGATGGCGTCTGCCCGCGACATCCGAGAGACCTTCAGCCGCATGGCGATGAACGACGAGGAGACCGTTGCCCTCACCGCAGGCGGACACACGTTCGGCAAGGCTCATGGTGCCGCCCCCGACTCCAATCTCGAGCCTGAGCCGGAGGGAGCTCCGTTCGGGGAGCAGGGCCTCGGATGGCGAAACAACTTCGGTTCCGGCATGGGCGACGACAGCATCACGAGCGGCATCGAGGGCCCGTGGACGCCAAACCCGATCCAGTGGGACAACGGCTATTTCCACATGCTGTTCGCGTACGACTGGGAGCTGACGCAGAGCCCGGCCGGGGCGCACCAGTGGACCCCGAAGGGCGTCAAGGACGAGGACCGGGCGCCGATGGCCCACGACCCGTCCAAGACGCAGATCCCGATGATGACCACCGCCGACATGGCGATGATCACGGACCCGCGGTACCGGGAGATCTCGCAGCGCTTCTATGAGAATCCCGACCAGCTCGCCGATGCATTCGCACGAGCGTGGTACAAGCTGCTCCATCGCGATATGGGACCCGCTACCCGCTACCTGGGCCCGTGGGTGCCGGATGAAGAGCTCATCTGGCAGGATCCCGTGCCGGCCGTGGACCACGAGCTGGTCGAAGACGGCGACATCGCCGCCCTCAAGGCCCAGATCCTCGACTCCGGGTTGACGATCTCGCAGCTGGTCTCGACCGCCTGGGCATCGGCTTCGACGTACCGGGACACCGACAAGCGGGGTGGTGCGAACGGCGCACGGATCCGCCTCTCGCCACAGTCCGGCTGGGATGTCAACGTCAGCTCAGGCGTGTCAACCGTGTTGGACACCCTCGAAGGGATCCGGCAGACGTTCAACGACTCGCAGGCAGGCAACAAGCAGATCTCGCTGGCCGACATGATCGTGCTGGGCGGGTGTGCGGCCGTCGAGGCAGCGGCGAGCCGGGCCGGACACGAGATCTCGGTTCCTTTTGCGCCGGGCCGCACCGACGCCACCCAGGAACAGACCGACGTCGAGTCGTTTGCCGTGCTGGAACCCACTGCCGACGGCTTCCGCAACTACCTGCAAAAGGGTGGCGGCGTCGCTGCGGAGCACCAGCTCGTGGACAAGGCGTTCATGCTGACCCTCTCGGCGCCTGAGATGACGGCCCTGGTCGGCGGCATGCGTGTCCTCAACGCCAACGTCGGACAGTCTCCGCACGGGGTGTTCACCGACCGGCCCGAGACCCTCACCAACGACTTCTTCGTCAACTTGCTGGACATGTCGACTGCGTGGCCGGCGACCTCCGACGCGGAAGATGTCTTCGAGGGACGCGATCGCGCCACCGGTGAGCTCCGGTGGACGGGCACGCGGGCGGACCTGGTCTTTGGTTCGAACTCCGAACTCCGAGCGATCGCCGAGGTCTACGCCAGCTCCGATGCCGAAGAGAAGCTCGTCCACGATTTCGTGGCCGCTTGGGGAAAGGTGATGAACCTCGATCGCTTCGACCTCGCATGAGCTGAGCCGGGTCGTTTTCGACCTGATACGCCGTCCGTGGGCCGTGCGCATCGTGCGCTGCCTACGGATCGGCGCTCGGCATCCTGACGCGTGACAACCATGCCGGCGCGCCGAGTTCCTGCGACGCCGGTAACCTGGAATCGACTCCGGGTGAGAGGATCGACCATGCCCACAGCACTCTCACCGCGCCCGTCTCCGCTCGAGCACCGACGCGATGACTGATCCGAGCGATCCGGCCACCACGGACACGAGCCGGGCGAACCGTGGCAGCTTCGGTCTACCGCCGCTCGGGCTCGACGTCGTCGTGGCGGTCGTGGTGTTTGCGGCCAGCGTCGTGAACGTCGGCACCCAGGACGCAGATGGGATCTCAGCGATTCCCGCTGCCGGGTTTGTGTTGCTGGGGTCCGCCAGCGTCGCTTTGCTCTGGCGCCGGCGCTATTCCCTCGCCGCATTGGGGATTGCGCTCGCAATGACCGTCGCCTGGATGGCGTTCGGCTATCCGGGCAATCCCGTGTTTCACATCTTGGTGTCGCTGTATGCGGTCGGTAGGTACGTTGCGGATTGGCGGATGGCCGTGGCTGCGCTCGCCGCCGCCCTCGCCGTTGTCGTCTTCGGGCAGGTGGCGGACAACGACCCGGTCTCCGACGTGGTCACGGCTGTGCTGGTGACGATGCTTCCGTGGTACGTGGGTCGCAGAACCCGAATCCGTGCGGCCGCGGCTCGGGAGCGGGCCGAACACCTGGAATGGAAACGAGCAACGGAGGCCCAGCGTGCGATCGCCGATGCGCGCGCCGGGATCGCACGTGAGCTCCACGACGTCGTCGCCCACAACGTGAGCGTGATGACCGTGCAGGCCGGTGTCGCCCGGCTGGTCGTTGCGGACGATCCCGCTCGCGCTCAGGAGGCGCTGGGCGCGGTGGAGGAAGCGGGCCGCACGGCGCTCGACGAGCTCCGCCATCTCCTCGGTGTGCTTCGCCCCGAATCGACGTCCGACGAGCTCGGTCCGCAGCCCGCCCTGCACCAGCTCCACAAACTCGTGGATCAGCTCCGGCAGACCGGGATGAATCTCTCGCTGGTCCTCGACGTCTCGTCTGAGCTTCCGGTCCGCGTGGACCTGTTTGCGTATCGCATCGTCCAGGAGGCACTCACGAATGTGCTGAAGCACGGTGGCGTCGCCGCCACGGCGCACGTGCGTGTCGAGGAATCCGACGGACATCTCGACATCGAAGTGACAGACACGGGGACCGCGACCTCGACGAGCTCGCCGCCGGGATCGGGACAGGGCATCGTGGGCATGCACGAACGGGCTACTTTGCTGGAAGGTACGTTCGAAGCCGGGCCCCGTCCGGGAGGCGGTTTCCGCGTTGCGGCACGATTGCCGATAGGAGACCTGTGAGCATCACGATTGCCGTCGTCGACGACCAGGCGCTGGTGCGCAGCGGATTCGCCGTGATGCTCGGGCTCGAAGAGGACCTCGAGGTCGTCGCCGAAGCCGGCGACGGATTGGAAGCGATCGAGATCGCCCGCACCCATCGCCCAGACGTGATCCTGATGGACATCCGCATGCCCGGGATGGACGGCCTCGCTGCCACGAAGGCCATCATCGACTCCGCAGATTGGCCGGTGAAGGTGCTGATCCTCACCACGTTCGACCCGGACGAGTACGTGTATCAGGCTCTCCGGGCAGGCGCCAGCGGGTTCGTCCTCAAGGACATCTCGCCTGAAGACCTGGTTGCAGCCGTGCGCACCGTGGCCGACGGCGGGGCGCTGCTGGCACCGTCGGTGACGAGAAGGCTGATCAGCCGCTTCGCCACACCGCCGTCGCTCGACGCCTCCGTAGTGGCCCGGCTCGAGCGGCTCACCAGCCGAGAGCGGGATGTCCTGGTCGCCGTTGCAGCCGGCTCGAGCAACCTCGAGATCGCCGAGGAGTTGTTCGTCGGTGCCGCAACGGTCAAGTCCCACGTCTCGAGCATTCTGACCAAGCTCGGCTTGAGCAATCGTGCCCAAGCGGTTGCGTTTGCGTACGAGAGTGGACTGATCAAACCCGGCGGCAGCGACGTCGGGGTCTGATCCGCCTCCCCCAAAAGGCGGATATTCGAGCGGCCGGCTCCGGAGAATCTTCCCCCAGATGGCCGAGCCCAGAATCCCTCCGCTGCCCGGCGACGGCCGCACCTCAGGAACGTACGTTGAGGACACGTACGAGAGGAGCGGCAATGGAGCACCAATTCGACCCCACGACCGAGCCCGGCGCTCGGTCCTACCCGATTTCCATCGAACACGTCACGAAGCGCTACGGCGAAGCTGCTGCGGTCGACGATCTGTCGTTCGTTGCGACGCCCGGACGCGTGACCGGCTTTCTCGGTCCCAACGGCTCCGGCAAGTCCACGACGATGAAGGTCCTGCTCGGCCTGGCGTCCGCGACCGGCGGGCGGGCGACCATCGGCGGTCTCACCTACGCCGAGCTTCCCGACCCCACTGGAACGGTGGGCGCCAGCATCGAATCCGATGCGTTCCATCCCGGGAGAACCGGGCGCAACCATCTCCGGATTCTGGCGGACGCCACGGACACCCCCCTGGAACGCGTGGACGAGGTCCTCGACCTGGTGGATCTCAGTGCTGCGGCGAACCGGCGCGCTGGTGCCTACTCACTCGGTATGAAGCAACGACTGGGGCTCGCCGCCGCGATGCTGTGTGATCCACCGGTGCTCGTCCTCGACGAGCCCGGCAATGGCTTGGATCCCCAAGGAATCCGAACGCTGCGAAACCTGCTGAGGGCACGTGCGGCGCAGGGCAACACGGTCTTCGTGTCGAGCCACCTGCTCGGCGAAGTGGAGCAACTCGCCGACGATGTCGTCGTCATCAACCGGGGCAGTTTGGTGACCCAAGGGTCGCTGGAGGATCTGCAGCAATCCGCATCGCTGGTCCGGGCGGCCTCGCCGGACGCATTGCGCATGGCTCTGCAAGCGGCCGGCGGCGTCGTCGACCTCGGACAGCCCGGCACGCTCGTGGTTCGTGGGCTCTCCTTGGACGAGATCGGGGAACAGGCCTTCCGTGCGGGCATCGCCCTGCACGAGCTGACACGACACACCGACTCACTGGAAGATCGCTTCTTCGCCTGGACCGGAGATTCGGCCGATGGCGAACCCATTCATACGAACAGGAGGAATCATGAACTGGCTACGAATCGTGCGAGCTGAACTCCGCAAACTGACCAGTACCAAGCTGCCGATGGCATTTCTGATCGTGCTCGTGGTGATCGGGGCGGCGACCGCCGTCGCAGTGGCATTCGGCACCGACATGGACGGCAGCAAGACCTTCATCTCGACCGCCGCAGACCAGCAGTCGCTGATGGCCTTCGCCGGAAACGCCCTGGTGATCGCCGGGTTGTTCGGGGCTATCGCCGTGGCCCGCGAATACGGTCATGGCACCGTCGTTCTCACCTTCCTCACGACGCCACGTCGCACCCGAGCGGTCGTTGCGCAGCTCGCGGCGGCGTTCGTCGCCGGCAGTGTGCTCGGATTCGCCGGCGCCGGGGTGAGCGCTGTTTCGGTGGCTGCGGGGTTGACCGCAACCGACTTCGGGTTCATGGTGCCTGCCGCCGACTTGGGGCAGGTCCTCGCCGCATCGACGCTTGCGGGAGGGGCCGGAGCCGTCCTCGGCGCGGGAGTTGGAGCCTTCGTCCGCAACACCGGCGGGGCAGTTACCGGCACCATTCTGCTGCTGGTCATCCTGCCGCCGCTTGCCGTGCAAATGGTGACCGAAACCGCGTCCTGGATACCGAGCACGATTTCCAACGTGGCCTCGGGAATCGACAACACCGTGAGCGCGGGAGCGGCCATCGTCGCCATGTTGGTGTGGGCCGTCGTGCCCGCCGCCATCGGCCTGGCGGCCGTGAACCGTCGCGACGTCGTGTAGCGCAACGAGCGGGGAGTTCTGCTGCCGGGTCGACACGAAGTCAACCTGGCAGCAGCCCGCCGCGTCGTGGGAACGACAGCACCTCCGGCTCGTGACGGTCTTCAACGGGGGCCGTCTGGCGTATCGTCTTCGAACGCGACGTTCCCCTCGACTCCGCGCTCGTCTCGGTTGTGTCGATCGCCGCAGTCTTCGAACCGATGATCGCGGGTCTCGTCGCGACTCGGCTCGACCCGGCGGTCTCGGCAACCGGGCTGCTGGCACGGACGAGACGCGTCGACGTCGGCAGCTCCAACTACCTCACGGCTTTGCCGGTGCTGGCGATTGCGACCGTGCCGGCCTTGGTGATCGACGCCTTCGCCGTGGAGCGGAGTGTCGATGGACCCTGTGGGCGGTCGTGTTCTACCTGCGGAAGCGAGAGGGAATCAGCCGGCCTGGGCCGACGCGCCGAGCGTCTCGAGGATGAGGTCGAGGCCGAATTCGAACGTGTCGCTGAAGTCATAACCGGGCTGGAACACGTGCTCGACGGTGAAGGCGACGAGGTGCGGGTAGGCCTCGGCGTCGAAATCGGCGGCGATGTCCCTGGCCACCTCGACGAATTCGCCCTCCGCCTGTGATGGAAGGGAAGCCTCTTGCAGTGCGAACCCGTAGATGAAGGCATCGAGCATGGCGTACGCATGCGCGGTCATTTGCCAGCTCAATCCGCCCCTGCGCAAACAGGCGATCACTGCATCGTGATGGCTGAGGTTCTCTGGCCCGGGTGCGGTGCGCGATTCCATGAGGGGCGCTGCCCAGCGGTGCCGGTTCAGAGCCCCGCGGGCCGACACGCACCGTTGTCGCAGTGCGGCCAGCCAGTCGCCCTCTGTCGAGGGTTTCTCGATCTCTGAGTAGACCCGCTCGACCATGCCGTTCACGATCTCCTCCTTCGAGGACACGTAGTGGTAGATCGTCATGGGCTTCGTGCCCAACGCGGTCGCAAGCTTCCGGATCGTCAGGGCCCCGATTCCGATCTCGTCGGCCAGCGCGACGGCCCCTTCGAGCACGTGATCCCGGTTGAGCGATGGACGTGCGGTTTCTCCCACCTCCGGCCCCTCTCGTAGAAGCGACTTGACGCATCGTACTAAGTACGAGTAGCCTGTGTCCAGTCGGGTCGTACTAAGTACGACCGGCGCCCTGTTGAAAGGACGAAAACGTGTCGATGACATCGCAAGCCCAGCCCGAACAGCAGACGGGAGCTCCACGTCGCCGTGGGTGGAAGCACAGATCGACAAGATCCTGGCGTCCGAGGACACGGAACCGCCGCACCGATGCGGGCGATCCAACTGGCAGCACGCGACAACTCAACCGAAGGACTCCGAAAATGACGGAAACAACGCCTCGCAAGGCAGCGGTCATCGCCGGGATCGGCTATGTGGCGCTGTTCGTGCTTGCGATCTTCGCCAACTTCTTCGTGAGAGAGGGCCTCGTGGTTGCCGGCGACGCCGGTGCCACGTTCGAGAACATCGCCGAGTCGGAGTCGCTCTTCCGGGCAGGGATGGCGGCGTTCCTGATCATCTTCCTCCTGGACATCGTGGTTGCGTGGGCGCTCCACATCGTCTTCCGAACCGTCGATCGGACGACGTCCCTTCTGGCGGCGTGGTTCCGAATCGTCTACACGGTGTTTCTCGGCGTGGCCGCGGTCTTCCTCTTTGCGGCCGCACACCTCGTCGGCGACTCGCCGGTCCTCGACGGGCTAGCCGCCGAGCAGCTCGCCACCCCTGTCGCCCTGCTGATGGACGCCTTCAACTACACGTGGCTCATCGGGCTGGCGGCCTTCGGGGTCCACCTGGCGATCCTCGGGGCGATGATCCTGCGGTCGCTGATCGCATCGCGCTTCCTCGGCGTCATGCTCATAGCCGCCGGAGCGGCCTACATGATGGATACCTTCGCCCACGCACTAATTGCCAACTATGCGGCCTACGCCGACGCCATCCTGGTGGTCGTTGCCACCACGGCTGTCATCGCGGAGTTCGCGTTCATGATCTGGCTCTTCCGGAGCGCGGGCAAGGCCGCCACGACCGCTTCCCCATCGGACGACTCGAGTGGAGCCAACGGTTCGATCAACCGCGATGAAGTCCTCGTTCGATCGAGTTGATCACCTGCCGCGGAATCGACATGGGCACCGTCGGCGTGCCCATGTCGACGTCTACGCCTGCGGACCAAGGCGTGATCGATGCCTCGCGGTTGCCGCGAGATTCCGTGGGGCCGACCGACGTGAGCATCGTTGCGCCGCTCGTCGAAATCGACGGCGCAGCGCTAGCTCAAATCGTGCACGGCAAGCCAACGACCGACGACGTCGTCGATCAGCTCGTCGGGGATATCTGCGTGCAGCATCAGGTGGTGGTGCACGATGGGGCCCGCCAACAGCATTGCCTCGAGTTGGCAATCCATCCCCGCACGCACGTCTCCCCGTGTGCGTGCTGCCTCCAGAAGGGCTGCTACCGGCTGGACGAGCTGCTCGACGAACCGCCGCTGGGCCGCTGCAAATGCCTGATCGTGATGGGCATGAGAGGCCAACGCTCCGAAGACTGCCCGGGTTTCGTGCACCACCAGACGGGTACGCAGGTTCTCTAGAGCGGACCGGAGGTCGCGGTCGAGCACACCGAGATCCGGGCTCGGATGGTGCGGTGAGGTCACAGTGTCGATTGTCGCCAGCAAGAGGCTGGCCTGGTCCGGCCAATGCCGGTAGATCGTCGTGCGCGCCACGTCGGCGCGCTCCGCCACCCGAGTGGCGGTCACGCACTCCGCTCCCTCGGTGAGCAGCACGTCGAAGGCGGCATCGAGGATCGCGTGCCGAACGCGCCGGGTACGGGGGTTCACCCGCACGATGTCCGGCTCGGGCTGTTCCACCACCTGGGACCCCTTGCTCGATTGCGCTACAATCCGTATCTTAAACAACACTCTGTGCATTATCCATCGACTGGGAGAGGACGAAGTGCTGCTGAGAGCGACACGAACCGGGTGGCCTCGACCCGCAGCGACAAGCATCCTTGCGATCCTGGCGATGATGGTCGCTGGGGCGTGCTCAGCCGGGGACCCGGCGGCCGTGACCGGCACCGGGGGCGCGCTGGAGCTCCCGGAGCGAGAAGGGCCGCGTCGCCAGACCACCGGAGACGTTCCCCACATCCAACTCGACGCCGAGCCAGTCCCGGCCGTCGACGCGGAACTGCGACGCCGCGCCTTTCAGCTACCCGGAGTCGAGAACCTCCCATCCGATCGCTCCCTCCCAGGTGCCCGTGGCCTCGCACTCTCAGACAGTCTCGATCTCTCCCGCGCCGACGTCATCGCCGGCAGCAGGGAGTTTGCCCACATCCACCCTGACGGAAGCCTCCACGTGTGGCTTTCGGGAGACTCGGCCATCGAGGTGCACGACAAGAAGTGGGGAGAACTCCACCCTTGGGTCGATCGCGACGGCTTCTGGAGCGGCGTCGTCATGCTCTACACCCCTGAGAATCTCGATGAGCTCGACGTCACCATCCGGATCCTCGTCGACGCCTACAACTTCGTCACCGGAGCCAGCCTCACACCTGCGGAGATCCCATAGACCCGCACGACCGGACGACCCTGCAGCCACAGGAGGAGGCGCAATCCACGACCAACCCGGAGCCGGTCTCTGCCTTTGACGGCAAGACGGTCAGCTACACCTGGTTCTCTACGTGGCCGGCGCCGCGAATGGCATGATCCTGACGTTCATGCCTTCGGAACCCCACTGAGGAACGGATCGATGCAACCTCAACAAATCGCAATCTGGAGCGAGCTCCCTCCACTTGAGCCCACCCACGCCGTCGTCGGTGGGGTGGATCTCGTCATCATCCGTCCAGACGATGGGGAAGACGTGTCGGTGCTCTACGGGCGATGCCTCCACCGCGGTGCGCTGCTTGCAGACGGGAGGATCGAAGGGCGAAACCTCGTGTGCGGGCTTCACAGTTGGGACTATCGCTACGACACCGGGGTGAGCGAGTACCACCACGAAGAGGTGCTCGAGAAGTTCACCGCCTGGGTCGAAGACGACGCTGTCTGGGTCGACACAGACGAGATCGCCGCGTGGACCGCCCAGAACCCTCAGCCCTACGACCGCAATGCCTATCAGGGTGCGTACCAGGACCCCCACGCCAACGCCGATGAGCCCCACGTCCGGTTCATTCGGGAGTTGGCGAGCCATGGGTTGGACCGGACAGGTCACCACGGTCCGGTTGCTGCGATGGGGGTGCCGAGGAGCGAGCTCCCCGCGTGGCACGACATCCAGCTCTTGACGGCGCAACTGGCTCGAGCTCCGCTACTCGACGACCATCCGGTCGGCACCGATCTCGTCATCGGCCCCAACGCAGCCCGGCCGCTCCGCCTCGAGATTCCCATCTTCATCTCCGACATGAGCTTCGGGGCCCTCTCGCGCGAGGCCAAGATCGCGCTTGCCCAAGGGGCCGAGCTCGCCGGCACCGGTATCGCGTCGGGCGAAGGAGGCATGCTCGACGCCGAGCAAGCGGCAAACTCCCGTTACTTCTACGAGCTGGCGTCAGGCCGCTTCGGCTTCAGCTGGGACAAACTCGAGCGGGTCCAGGCCTTTCATTTCAAAGGGGGCCAGGCAGCGAAGACAGGTACCGGCGGGCACTTGCCTGGACACAAGGTGACCATCGAGATTGCTTCCGTGCGCGACCTCGAGCCAGGCCAAGACGCCATATCCCCCGCTCGCTTTCCCGAGTGGACGGAGCCGGCCCAGTTCGCCGAGTTCGCCGGCCAGGTCCGGGAGCGAACGGGAGGCGTCCCCATCGGCTTCAAGCTGTCGGCGCAGCACATCGAAGACGACCTGGATGCCGCGCTCGAGGTGGGTGTCGACTACGTGATTCTGGACGGTCGCGGCGGTGGAACCGGGGCGGCGCCGCTGTTGTTCCGCGACAACATCTCAGTGCCGACGATCCCGGCTCTGGCCAGGGCACGACGGCATCTCGACGCCGCCGGCGCCGACGGCGCCACACTGATCATCACGGGAGGGCTGCGGACCCCGGCGGATTTCGTCAAAGCCTTGGCCCTGGGAGCCGACGGTATCGCCATCTCAAACGCCGCGATGCAGGCGATCGGATGCATCGGCATGCGGGCATGCAACACCGACAATTGCCCCGTCGGCGTTGCGACGCAGCGTGAGGACCTGCGCCAGCGTCTCCCCGTCGGCGAAGCATCGGAGCGACTCGAACGATTCCTGCGAGCAACGATCGACATGATGAAGATCCTTGCCCGCGCATGTGGCCATTCACATCTGAGCGATTTCGCCGTCGACGACCTGACGACCGCCAGCCGTGAGATGGCCGACCTGGCCGGCGTCGCGTTTGCGGGCGTGGCGGGACGGTCGAGCGGTCCGCCACGGCGAGGATTCCCCGTTATTCGAAACTGAGAGTGGGACTGCAGTCCGGCCCGCAGGGGACGCCGGCCTCCTCGGCCCGCGGGCAGTGAACTGCGTCAACGACGATGCCGCCCCCGTGGAGAACACATCCGCGAAGTCGGAGTGTTGCCGGGTCGACGGTGTCGGGTCCCAACTGAGCCGTACCCAACGTCTCCTCGAGATGTCGCCGCGCGGCGCTGAGGTCCGACGTGCAGACATAGACGAACGAACTCGGGGATCCTTCCACCTGCACAAAGGTTGCAACGCGACCCGGAAGCAGTTCCACCGCCATCGTGCCGGTTCCGGAAGGGGGCGGCGCGAGACCGAACGCGGCACATACCGCGGCCAGATCGTCCACCTCGACTCGCTCGGGTTGAACGGGTTCAGGCGACCGATCAGGCACGTCGACCACCCAAGGCGATGACACGACCCATCAGCGCACTTCCTTTCGCTTGGGCCTAGTTCTACCACGTGAGAGGAAGGGTCGCTGGACCGGTCCAGTGTCATCGCCCTGCTTCCGCTGCCCGAGGATCCGGTTCTGGCCGATGGGCGACACCCAGGGCGGGAAGGACGAATGCGAGCGATCGTCGATCCATCGTTCCATGGGATCGTGGATGCTCACAGCCCCATCACGGAGCCAAGCGCCTCGAGCAATTCGAGCAGTGCCGTGCGAACGATTGGCGAGCCCACTTTGTCCTCGATGGTCTCTGCGGTGTCCTCGAGCCGATCCTCCGCCTTCTCGACGTCGCCGTCGAAGAAGGCAGATGTCGCCTCGTTCACGTCCTTACCCATATCGCGTGCTTCTTTCGGCTTCGAGGCTCCCGGGGACGAGGGTGGAGGGCCCGGTAGATTGGGCTCGGAACGGCGTAGCCGGGCAGGAACGAGATCTCAGCGATCGAGATCGTCTCGTCCGCGAGGTAGTGGCTTGCCAGGGCCTCGCGGGTGGATGAGAGCACAGCCTGGTAGGAAGTGCCCTCATCGCTCAACCGACGCTGGAGCGTGCGGGTACTCATCGCCAAGGACCGACCAACGCCCCGCATGGTCGCCTCACCCGGGGGAAGGAGCTCGACGAGCGCGGCGCGCAGCCGGTCCTCGGTCGATGCCACGGCATCGAGTTCGGCCAGCTTCGTCTGCAACGATGGCTCGAATCCTGCCCACATCGCCTTGCCGGCTGTTGGTCGTCATCGCAAGAGCTTGTGCAGGACGTGGGCTGACCGAGTGCAGAGCTGTGCATCTGCTTTGGCCAACCGAGTCCCCAACGAAGGAGCGGCACCAAACTCGGGATGACACCTGTCGCGGACAGCGACGTTGCCATCGACGAAACTCGGCACAAATGAGAGGTGATACTGTTACTCCCTGCGCTGATACTTGGCGCGGGAGAGCCCACGAAAGGGACCATCCATGTCGAAGTACCTGATTACCGGCAGTTATGCCGCCGAGGGCCTCAAGGGGCTGATGCAAGAAGGCGGTTCCAAGCGACTTGCGGCTGCCACTGCGGCGATCGAATCGGTCGGTGGCTCGATCGATTCGTTCTATTATGCGTTCGGGAAGTACGACGTGGTAGGAATCTGCGACTTTCCCGACACGGCCAGCGCTACGGCTGTGTCGATGCTGATCAACAGCACTGGAGCGGTGAGCGTTTCACTCACACCGCTGATCACTGTCGAAGAGGTCGACGCTGCGGCTGCGAAGACACCGTCGTATCGGCCGCCCGGGGCCTGAAGCGCTCGACACGAGCTGCGCCCGCACTGAGACACTGAACCGGCTTACGGTCACAGACTCGCAGTGTCCTTGAACCGCGCAGCCCGACTGCGGAGCGGGGGTGCGCGATAACCGGCGGAGTCGTGCACGGCGGTACCCGATAATCCCGCAGTCGCGAGGCAGCAGCGCGAGGGTTTGAAAGAGCGCGACTAGGTCGATTCGCCGACGACGACTAGACATTGCTGCTGACCTGGGGAAACGTTGTGATTCCCACAACGAGTGGGCCTAACAGGACAGAACGCGAACCAGCTGTCCAGTCTCGGGTAGCGCCGAGTGAAGCTCGTATGGATGTCAAGGGGTTTCTGTTGGACGGTGTGTGGGCGCGTTGAAGGGACCGGCGGCTGCCGGTGGTGTTCCGGAGTGGCTTTGGTGGACACGACAGGGATGAGCCACTCACCGGTGGTGGGGGCACGCTCGTAGGAGTCACACCGTGGCCGTCCGGCTCTGTCAGGGTGGTCGGGGTCGGCAGGTCATTCGTTGCACAACCCGCAGGGTGTGAGCCGGTTCGATCGGGCCAGGCCCCGACCGAGATCGGTTCAGGTGGGTCGGAGCACGTGTTTGAAGACTTCGCGGGCGACGTAGCGTTTCAGGATGCGGGCGATCTCACCCAAGGTCTTGCCCTCGGCGAGTCGCCGCGCCACGTGGTCACGGGTTTCCTGGTGGTGTTTCCTACGGGTGAGCACGATGTGGAACAGCGCCGAGTTGGCTCTGCCGGTTCCCGCCCCGATTCAGGCGGTGCCGGACGGTCTTGCCGGAGTTGGCGGGGATCAGTGCCACTCCGCAGAGGTGGGCGAAGGCGGCTTCGGTGCGGATGCGTTGTGGGTTGTCGCCCACGGCGAGGAGGAGCTTGGCTGCGGTGGTGTATCACTGCCATCCCTCCTCGCTGGTGGACAGGGGTGGCACGCACCTGCCGGGAGGGTGGACACAGAGACCCCGGACCTGGTTTCAGCCGATCCGGCAAGGGTCTCCCGCCCGACCGGTGAGTGCCGTCCCCGGGGCCAAGCCGGCGAGTCATTCGAAAGACAACCCCACGGAGGTGTCAGCCGGTTCGTGAGCCAAGCTGAACCCGGGGAACCATCCAACCGTAGAACCCGGCAGAGGGTGACCGCCATCGCCCACGATCAGCGCCCACCCACACCCTCCCTGCCGGATCGGCTCGGAACGCAGCGCGCGAGATCGCTCGGGGCGATGAGTGATCTGGGCGGTTCCTCAGAGGGGGCGAACAGAGGGCCGCTCGAAGGTGGGGCGCCGGAGCGTCCCACCTTTCGCTGTCGGACCTTCATGTTCAGCCGGACTCGGCCGAGATGCGGGTCACCCCGAGACGGGTTCCGATGTAGATGGAACCGTCGGGAGCCATCTCGACGAAGGTCACCTCGTCGTCCGGGAGCCCCTCTTCGGCGCTGTAGCGCACCCACTCTCCGCCGTCGTAGGCGAACGCGCCGTACAAGGACGACGACACCCACACGGTGCCGTCAGGGTGCACCACGACGTCGTTGGGCTCGGGGAACGGGATGACGACCGTCGTCACCTCGCCACCGTCATAGCGATGGAGCGCCCATTCGTCATCGCCGAAGTAGCCGCCCCGCTCGATCCGCCGACCGGTCCCACCGATGGCGTACACCGCTCCGCCCTCGTCGAGAGTCAGGTATTCACCCCCGAAGGCTTCAGGAATGGGCTCTTTGGTGTACACCCCATCGTGTATTCGACTGACGTACGAATGCCATTCAGCCGCCGCCTCCGCCACAGGGTCATAGTCAACCGGCTCCAAGGCGAACATGAGCAGCGAGCCATCTGGTGCAACGACGAGTTCCTCGTCCGCGACGAAGATGGGGCCGCTGGCCGGCTCGACGAAGACGTCACTTTCGAGCTTCCACAACGACGACAACCCGGGCGGATGGTCATAACGGATCGCCCACACGGTGCCGTCGATGGTGATCTCGACGGCGGTAGCCACGAAGGGATGGGTGGTGGCGTCGCCGTCGAGCATGCTCATCAGCTCCCTGTCGATCCCGGCGACCCAGACGGTGCCGTCGGCCTCGACCGCGACGTCCTTGATGCTCCCGTAGCCCACCTCGGCATTGACGACATCGAATTCGTCGCCTTCGAAACGGAGCAGGCCGCATTGCCCGGCCATCACTGGGATGCCTGCGGCGTCGAAGTCCATCGCCAACGCGCAGTATTCGCCGACGCCCTCGTCGGCCCCGTACACAACGGCGCCTGACGTGCCCGCTGGAAACTCCTGGTCGAGCGGTGGCCTGTCCCAGTCGACAAGCAGCGCAACTGCAGGGACTGCGATCAGCACCATCACCGCCGCTGCCACAACCGCGAACCGCCTGTGGAGTCGCCGCGGTCGTGGCGTGGCAGCCCGGTTCCTTTGCTTCCTTGATTCCTGATCGGTGAGAACCATCGCTTCCCTCCTTCGCGAGATCGCAGCGAAGAGGGCATCCGCCTCAGAATCGGTGGCGGCGCGCTCCGGGTCGGGAATCGGATTCACCTTCCCGAAGGCCTTGCCGATGTCTCGTCTGCTCAACATCCCTCTTCCTTTGCTTCCGGAAGGACGGCCGGCCTTCCACTGGGTATGTGTCCGGCACGGGCCAGAGCGTTCGCCAGACGTCGCTCGGCGCGGTAGCGGCGCACGTGCACGGTTTCGGTGGCACAACCGAGGATGGGCGCGATCGCGGCGTGTGGCAGTTCCTCCCAGTAGGTGAGCCGCAACACCTCCTGGTCGCGTTCAGAAAGCGAGGACAACGCCCGGAGCATCGCTTCGGCCTCGAGATGCGCTAACGATTCAGCTTCCGGGCCGGCCGGCGGATTCGGGACCTGGGCGGCAACTCGTTGCGCAAGCCGCCCGAATCGAGCAGCGCTGCGGCGGTGATTGGCCAACACCTTGCGCGCCACGCCGTACAGCCAGGGAAGTGCCCGGTCACCCGGGGGAATCTCAGACAGCCGGCGCCATGCAACCAGGAACACATCCTCGGCAGCGTCAAATGCAACTTCCCTGTCGGCGCGGCGCAGCAGATACGCCATGACCCGACGATGATGGGACTCGTACAGTTCTCGGAATGCACCCTCGTTCGTGCCACGATCCACGGGGTCGTCCTGTCGGCGCTTTCTCTATGTTTGTGTCCAGCACCCACCATGCCGTACAGGCGACTCCGCCCCCAGAGCCCTCGGTAGCGAATCCGACGAGCGGCGGCGACTCATCGTCTCCTGACCACACGCTTGCCCCAGGCCGACAGCAGCGACTGGGCAGCACCCTCTCCCAGCGTCAGCCACTTGAGCCGCAAGCAGGTCCCATCTCTAGTCCGGGACCCACCGGTCGACCGAGCCAGCGACCTCAAGCAGTCGGAGTCCCAAGCGCGGTCTCGGACGGCACCAGATCACCAAATCCCGATCACGAACACACACTTCGCCGTGTATCCAAGAACGGCACTTCGGCCTGCGCTACCGGACCAGGACAGACCCGCGATCTCGCTTCCATCATCAGCCCGGACGCTGGCTCGTCGTCCTCCGGAGAGCGCGACAAATCCCGCCAAGAAGCTTTCACCTTGTGCAACCCTTTTCCATGTCAGAATCTGCTGTTCTCGGCATCCCCCATCACGGCTGACCGCACCGGAGCGGCGCACGGCAACCCGATCATCCCCTACCAACGGTGCCTCGATCCGGTCAAGGTCTACCTTCTCCCCGAAATACTCCCGCATTCACGGCGGGGACTGAGACCGAAGAATCGGTGCAATACCGCTCCTGGCCATCTCTTGCCGCACCTGGCGCAGAAGAGCTTTGGATCAGGGCCGTATTCAGTCTGGAACGCTCGGGTCTCGGGACGGTGACCGGCTTTTCGTAAGGCTTCAATCAGATCGTGGTGGATCAAGAAGAAGTTCTCTTCCGGCGTTCCGTAGAAGCCCTTGATCTCCATTAGTTCAATCTACTTGCTTGCTCGCTGGAGGATGCGCCCGCATCGCGGAGTGGCTAGGTGCCCGCACCCGTGTATAGCGAAGCCTCTCTGTGTCAAGCGGTTGTTTTGGACGCGTTGGGGCAGGCCGGGTGTTCCGGCCGGGGGTGTAAGTTTGCGGGTGGCCCCGGGGTGGCTGAGCCGAAGAGCCGGTGATCAGGATCGGAGGCCGGCCCCGCAGGCTAAGGAGACGTTCCTGGGTGTCCCACGGGCCCTAGCCAGCGGTCAGCTCGGAGGTGGGTGTGCGGCCGAGAAGGGCTTCGAGCAGGTGGCGTTCCTGATCGGCTTCAGCGGCCCACTTGCCGAGACTGCGGCAGCTTCGGGCGCGGTCCCCACGATGCAGGACAGGGCCGATTGCCTCCTAAACGACTTCCGAAGCCACCAAACAACCGTCAGTCACCGAGGGGGACATGGCAGATCAGCCGCCCCTACCGAACCAACGTATTTGGAAATCGCCGATCTGGATGTGCCAGCAAAGCGCTGCTGCCTCGAGTGGCACGGGTGTGTCGGGTATCAGCCTCACTGATTTCCGTTCAGACAGAACGGTGAGGTTCTTGCCGAGTCGGCTGCCGTATAGGAACCGGCCCGGTATCTCAACGGGGAGTAGCCACCGGGTTTCGTCTCCCACCGTGATGCGGGGGGCTTCCGTGACGATTCGCAGCACCGGCCCAACAATCCGTTCCAAAGGGTTTGGTCCATGCAGCGCCATCGACTCTCGCATCATCTGCTTTTGGAGCTTGCGGCCCGGCCACGTCGCCCTCGCCAGTAGGCGGCCGTTGTTTCCTTCGGTTACCCGCGCCACTCGGTCGTGGATTCCAGCTCGGGAGGAGATACCCAGGAGCTGCTTGGTTCGCCGCGGCTCGTCCGGTGGACCGGTAGTGATCAGCCACCGCGACTGATCCCCGAATGTCAGAATCGTCGACCGGGTCTTGTAGCCCCAGAACAGATTCGTGGGAACCAACTGTGATTCGATCTCGGCAATCTGCTGGTCCTGAACCTCGAGCAAGGCTGAAAGAACCTGGCTTCGCGATCGAACGGTGATTACGGCTTCGGTCGACAGGACACGGCCCGAGACGGATCTCACGGCAGGCGAACAGGCCGGTCGGGAGCCGGTCCTCCGGTCAGCTGCTTCGTGGTGTTCCCGAAGAGGGTTTCGAAGACGGACCCAGGGTTGAATCCGATGAGGTCCGGGCATACGGCTTGCATCAACACCCACTCACCCTACCGAATACACGACAAAGCCCAGGAGCCCCGGACAACGTCAGATGTCCGTGGCGTGACCTCCGATCCTTCGCCGGGATTGCTTTTGCAGAGGATTGTGGATGGTCAATCAGGGTGTTTGAGTTCCTGTTTCAAGTCCAAATGGTACGAGCGGCTTCCCCTGTGGATCCTGTTGTCCATTGCGGAGTTGCAGGACGGGAGCCAGGAGTCCGCAGGTCTTGGCAAGGGGGGCCTTTCGCTGCTCCTAGATAAGATGCCGAGCGAGTGGAATGATGCGCCGTACTTCCTCGACGATCGACTTGCTGGAAGCTGACCTGCGGGACGGTCCAGTCCGATGGGTCCAAACGCCTTCGCGAGAGACGAAGACGTCGCGGTAGCGCACGGGAAGGCTGACGAGGGCCTCGATCCGGGTCGGAGTCATCCACGCCGCCAACTCGTTCGGGTCATCGGCCTTGGCCAGAACGGCACGTTTCTCGTAACTGCCTTTGAACACAAACCAGCCGCGTCGGTTGCGACCGCCGTCGCGGCCCCTGAAGTGTTTGCGCAATTTGACCTCAAGCCCAGGTGGGCCGATCGGAGATGGGAATTCGATGCGGATCCCTGTGACGGTTCCCTCTCCGTAGGGTTCCTTGCGAATGGTCACCTTGAAGCCATCGACCGTTCCCGCGAGATGTCCTTTCCGGGGCTTTGGCGTACCGAAGATGCGAGGCCGTTCATGGACCTCTAGTCCCAACTCCGCTGCAGCGCGGTCCCAGACGTCAGAATCAAACATCGCTCCAAACCTAATCCGGCCCCGCCGAGCCACGAGAATCGCGGGCCCCGTACTGTTGAGCGGTGCGTCTCGGGCGGACCCGCTAGGTGCGACGCTGTCGCGGCCCCAATCGTCCTCTCGGAGCTGCTGATGCTGACGACCCTGTTTCCTGCCTCGGCGCCGTTTGACCAGGGCCACGAGCAAATTGGCCGTGCCGAGAGCAATGGTGACCGCACCCATGACCGTGAAAAACCCCACCTGCGTTCCGCGGACCGTCGTGTTGGAGGTAGGGAACACCCAACCGAAGACAAGCAGAAAGACCCCGAAACCGACAGGAACCGCCGCGTTGCTCCACCAAGCTCTTCGCATGGGTCGACTGTGCAGGCGTGAATCTTCTCGGCGGGGCGAACCGCCGACGGCGGACCAGGCGCCGCGAACACACCAAAGAGAGTCGACGGGTCACTACGGGCGTGGAGCGGGTGTGTCGGGTATGGTCGGGCTCGGGACTTGCGGGGAGGATCCCGATGTCGTTGCCTGATTTGAATGACTACCACCTAGTGGGGTTTGTCCTCGTCATGGGGGGTCTCTTCATTCTCCTTATCGGCTTTTTGAGGCGCCGGCGGAGGCTTCGCAGGTTTGCGTCGGGGGCTCGTACGTCGGCGAGGGTTGTGTCCGTGTCGAAACTCATGATGGAGGGGTCTACGTTCCATCGCTTCGAGCTCGAGTTCGAGGGCCCGGATGGCGGCCTGGTCGCTGGGAAGACAGACGTGGGTCGAAAAGCGCTTGTCAAGATTTGCGGTTTCGACGATCTGGTTGACGGGTCATCGCTCGGTCAGGATGTGTCGATTCCCGTGGTGGTATACGAGCCCGATCATCCGAAGCGGGTTGATCTCGAGGCGGTCCTGAACACAATGCGTCCCGAGCGGGGTGCTTTGGCGTTCGGCTGGTTGTGATGGTTGATCGTCGGCGTTTTCGTCGGAGCTGGTCTTGTCTTCATGGTGATCGGCGGTGGCGATCCGATTTTGCCTGGATCCGGATATCGGGCGTCGGGGCTTCTGTGATGGATTCGGGAGGTAGTTATGCCTGATGCCTTTACCCCCCGGGGTCGCATGGTGAAGCTTGCGGCTCTGGCTTGTTGTTTGGCTGCTCTGATTGGTGCGTGCACGGGGACAGGCGACAGCGCCACGACCACGGTCGGCGACGTCTTGTCGGCGACGTCATCGACCACCACGACTACGACCACGGTCCCGACCACGACGACGTCCACCACAGTGGCGACTAAGACCGATCCCGGCTTGGGAACTGGGCGGGCAGGATACGTACTTCGCGCTCTCGGTGATGTGCAGTCCGTTGCACCGGATGGTCGCGTGATGGTGGTGGCCGATGGCGAGCAGATCTGCGTGCAGAAGCTTGACGTTTTGGATATTGAGTGTCTTGCTGCGCCCCCGGAGTTCAGATCGCGGCCCCGCCTGGCTGGGGGTTGGGCACCGGATGGGATGACGTTCGTGTTTCATGACAGATCGGCAACCGCCGCCAGTTTCCGGTCGACGGTCTGGGCGCTCGATACGACAGAGGCGGCGCTGGAGCTTCTCCTCGACGATCCGGACGTCATCGTGTGGGATGCTGCCGTGAGCCCGGCGGACAACGTGATCGCATTTCGCGGGAGTGGGGCCCGGGTCACCGGCGTCTTCACGAATTCGAACGGCAGCGCTCCGGAGCTGGCCGCCGAAACCGCTTTGGGGGACAATCTTGCCTGGGCGCCCGATGGCACCGGGCTGCTGTTCGACACACTGGGCGATCAGGCCGGCGTGTGGCGCATTGACCTCAGTGGCGCGACACCGGAGCTGCTGGTTCCCATCGATGGCCGGCCCTCTCTCGTGTCCGTTTCGTCAAACGGTTCATGGGCGTTGATCTACGATCGCGAACTAGCCGCCGGCTCTGCGGTCAACCAACCTCACTACAAGATCGCCCATCTCGACACCGGCGAAGTCTCTCTACTGGAGGTGGGCAACGGCTCTGACTTCCTGGGTCCCGTGTTCGCAGTGTTTTCGCCGGATGGGGGCCGGGTCGCCTACCTATACCACGACGGCGTTGGCAGCGATGCCCCGCTCGTGCTCGCCGTTCGCCCAACCGGGGGAGGTGAGGAGCGCATCATCAGCCACGATGTCTTTGACGAGGCCGGGCATCCACCAACACCCCACCGCCTGGCGCAAACTGAGGTCGAGCTTCGGGCGGTGTGGACCGACGACGACCGTCTGGTGTTCCCCACTTCAGGCTGGGTGCTTTTTGTCGATCTGGATGACGCCCAGCTCTGAGTGGATCCCTCCCCACCTGTCGGCAGGTGACGGGCTGTCAGATCGGGTCGCCCCACCGTCCCACGATCAATACGACACCCGGAATCACTAACAGCAGGACAATGGCCCAACCGAGCTTCCCCAGAGCCAGCAGCCCAGCGTCAGGATTCTTCAGACGAATCGCCGACCTGAGCTCTACTCGCTTCGTATTCGCCGGGTCGTATAACACCGATATCCGATCATCGGCTCGATACTGGCCGGCCAATCTCATCCGACGGTGAACCTCCTCACCGCCAATGTCGGTGAAGCGGACATCGGTCCGGCAAAACGCGGGGTGCCGGTTTGCTGAGCGGCCCTTTGCAGTGCGGATAGGAGTTCACGCCGGCGAGGTGATACGCACAGAAAACGACCTGGCTGGGCTTACGGTCCACAAGGCGGCCCGTGTTGCCGCCGCGGCCGTCGGAGGTCAGGTTCTTGTCTCGTCGATCGTGCGCCAACTCGTCGGTGAGACCAGCGAGTTCTCCTTCGGCGATCCCTTCACGGTCGAGTTGAAGGGGATTGAAGGAGTGGACACGTTGTCCTCGCTCGGCCTCGAAATCAGCTGAATTGAACCTGCAGAGAACGAAGCGAGGCGATCGCGATTCTCACTCCGATAGCTCAACCGGACAGGAACGCTGCGGTCTTCGTGCCGACAAGTTCTGGGAAGTCGAGCCAAGGGAGGTGACCGGCGTCTTCGATCATCTCCAAGTGGGCGTTGGGCATCATCCCCACCGTGTCTCTAGCCACGTCCTCCTTGCCGAAACCGTCGTCGGCTCCCCACAGGAACAGGGTGGGGGTCTCGACTTTCGGCAAAGTTGGAACGAGGGTGAATTCGGGTACAAAGCCGCGTAGCGTGGCGCCCTTGCCGATCAGCTCGCCTTCGTTGCGGTTGGTGTCGGTGTGCACCATGAGCGCGACGTACCAGTCGTTGAAGACCTGGGGAAAGCCACCGCCGTCGAGGGTCTTGCCATGGCCGATCTGGCGAAGGATCGAATCGGAGACCTTCTGGTTGAACGGAAGCATCCCGAGGATCCGACGTACCGGCTTCAGGCTCAACATACGCATGAAAGCCGGGGTCAGCATCCCTGGAGCTCCGGGCGGGCACGCCATCTGAACCATCCTCGCGATTCGCTCGGGGGTCGCGGCCGCCGACCTCAACGCCAGGTACCCGCCGAGAGAGCTGGCGACGATGTCGGCCCGCCGAAGCTCAAGCGCATCGAGGACCGACGCCACGAAGTGGTCTCCGAACCTCTCCAAGTCAGAGATCGACTCGATGGCGATGGAGTCGCTGAGACCCGTACCCGGGCGATCGACGAGAATCGCTCTCACCCCGGGCATGTAGGGAAGGATCGGAATCCACGTCGACCCGCTGTTCGGCCCGCCGTGAATGAACAACGTTGCCGGACCTTCACCCACCTCCTGCAACCGAACGGTCCCGTCCATCCCCGGGAAGGCAATCCTCCTCTCGGTCGGAGACAACCCGACAGAACCCCACAGCGCCGTCTCCGCCTCGCGGTAGGCGACTTCTCCCTCGATCTCCGCCTTGCTGGCCATCGCTCCTCCCCTCACGCAACGCTTCTCCTGGTCACCGAGCACCATGGATGCTGATTCGTGGCCTCCACCACTTCTGGAAACGGCGACGATGGATCACTCCCCATGGGTGGTGATCGGGGCCTCCTCCCACTTTACGCAACTGGCACCTGGGTTCGTCGCGGAGTGTTGCCTGTTTGCCCCTGAGGCCGGAATTGAGGTTCTCGCCTGACCGCCTCGCCCGCCGGCACCGGCCGCAGCGGTCACGACGACATCTCTGGGCGCATCGAAGAGATCCTCGCCACCGAGGTCGCTCCATTGCCACTCCTGGTCGATTCCGGCCCGCTCTAGGCGTACGTCGATGCCGACGACCACCATCACGACGCCTCACTCAACCTGCCGCTCACCCACCCCGACCCCCTGATCGTGCCGACCCTGGTGACCGCTGAAGTTGCCCACCTCACCGGGAGTCGACTCGGCGCGGACGCCGAGGTGCGCTTCTCTGCGACCTCGCCGCCGGGGAGTTCGCCGTCGAGTTCGACCGAGCCGAAACCAACCTCCACGAAGCACTCGCCTTCGCCGCCGACTGGCACGCCGCCTACCTCGAGGCCACGCCCGTCGTCCGGCGCCAACTCAACCAAGCCATCTTCAAGAAGATCTACATCGACGACACCCACCACGTCCGCAGCGAGCTTGCGGAACCCTTCGAAACCCTGCTGTCAGACGAGATCACCACCGCCGCCCAAGAACGGGCCGAGAACATCGACCGGGAGTGGCGAGAAGTCGCTGAAGGCTGGGGATCAGAGGTGAGCGGTGAGCTGGTCGGAGCCGGCGTTCAGTCGCGCCGAGGTGTGAGTTTCGAAACTTTGGTGGGCCTTGTAGGACAGCTTTCACACCTGAAGATCCTGGAAGACCCCGACTCACCGCCAGGCCCCGACCTTGGGTGCCAGCGTCC
>DATHZQ010000089.1:0-2315 GCA_035458525.1 Acidimicrobiia bacterium | reverse complement strand
CTTCCAAGTGACCGGGGTCGTGGGGTCGAGGCTGTTCGACGATGTCGTGCGGCATGTCGAGGACCTCGAAGACACGCTCGAACGAGACGAGTGAGGTCGCGAACTCGACGCGGGCGTTGGTGAGCGCCGTCAACGGTCCGTAGAGATTGGCCAGGTAGGCCGACAGCGCCACGATCGTCCCGATGGTGAGCGTCCCGTTGATCACGAACACGGCGCCGAACCAGAACACGAGGGCCGAACCGAGGGCACTCATCACCCCCATCGCCATGAAGAACCAGCGGCCGATCGTCGCCTGCCGCACGCCGAGGTCGCGCACTTCCGACGCGTATCCGGCGAATCGGCCGTCCTCGTCTCGAGTGCGCCCGAAGAGCTTGACGAGCAGCGCCCCCGACACGCTCAGGGTCTCCTGCATGTGCGCCGTCATCTGGGCGTTGTGCTCCATCTGCCGGCGGCGGATGACGCGCAGCGTCTTGCCGACGCGGCGGGAGGCGAAGATGAATAGCGGGAGGATCGCCACGGCGAGCAACGTCAGCCGCCACTCGAGGCGGAACATGATCGCGAACGTGAGCACCGTCGTGACGATGTTGGCTGCCAGGGTGACGAACGTCCCGGTCACGGCCTGCTGTGCACCGACCACGTCGTTGTTGAGACGCGACATCAGCTCACCGGTGCGGGTAGCGGTGAAGAAGCCCAGCGACATGCGCTGCAAGTGGCCGTAGAGCTGGCAGCGGAGGTCGAAGATGATGCCTTCACCGATTGCCGCCGACGCCCAGCGCTGCAGCACCCCGAGGGCGCCATTCACGAGCGGCACCGCCACCATCCCAACCCCGAGCCAGGTGACCAGACCCAGATCCTTCTCAGGGATCGCCGTGTCGATGAGGGTCCGCATGATCAGCGGCGGCACCAATGTCAGCCCCGAGATCACGAGGATCGTGGCAAGCACCACTGCCAGCTTGCCCTTGTACGGTGCGCCGTAGCCGAGGACCCGCCGCAGCAAGACGCGATCGAGCTGGGGCCGATCTTGGTCTTCGTCGTACCGCAGGTACGACCACCAGCCTCCTGAATGGAAGATCGCCTCACCTCCCCTGTGCGACGACGCACCGTACTACGTCGTCGACCGACGTAATCCGTATTACCGATACGCTCGCGGATCTCCCGGACGACCGTCCCGGAAACTCAGCGATCCCGCCGCCGGCGCCACGCGACAACGCCCAGTGCGCCGAGCAGGACGGCCACGCCCAACGGCACCAGCACCCGGGCGTTGTTGCCGAGGTCGTAGCCGGCGAAACTCGCCAGCTCGGAACCAAGGAAGCTGGCGAGGGCGATGAAGAACCCCACTGCGGCGGAGAGGACCACGCCGGGGACGCGCATCCTCAGCCACCTCCTTTGGATGTCGCGGGCGGCCAGGCGGTCGAGCACCAACGCTCCACCGCCGAAGCCGATCGTCATCAGGTAGCCGAGGTCCGCTCGGCCGCCCATCACCGACAACACTGCGGCAACCACCGGCGCCAGAACCATGACCGCGCTGAGCCCCGCAAACGGGACCGCCCACAGCATGCTGGCAGCACCGCTGCTCATGAGATCGGCCTCGCCGTCCGGAGAGTCGCCGATGTTGCCGAAGACGTCCCCACCCCTGTCGGGCAAGCCCTGCCGGCGCCCCAGCCAACCCAGCAGCAGGCCTCCGGCGACCACACCGACGGCGGGCCCCAGCACGAGGCCGATCAGCAACAGCATGTCCGACAATGTCTCCATCAGGCACCGAGGCTAGATCACGGGGCCCTTGCGGCGCGCTTTTATCTCGGCGCAAGCTGCGATCGAGGGCTCCTCAGCTCGTCGCCCGGGGGCAGCCGGCGCATATTCGCATCGGCCGCCGCCGGGCCGGCGCGGACCTCGTTCACCACTTGGGGTCGGCATCCTTTAGGGTCGTGATCATGCCGACTATTCGACGCCTCACCGACTCCTGCCTCGTCGTCACCACCGATGACGGGGCGACCCTCATCGATCCCGGGGTCCACACGTTCGACACCGGCCTTATCGAACTCGACTCGATCGGCGAGATCCAACGCGTGCTCGTGACCCATGAACACGGCGACCACGTCAAACCGGCGTTCGTACGCTGGGTGCTCGATCGCGGCGACGACGTCACGGTCCACGCCAACCAGGCCGTCGTCGACTTGCTCGCGGAGCACGAGATCGCCGCGTCGACCCTCCCGCCGCAAGGATGCAGTGCAGAGGACGTGATCCACGAGCGGATCCCCACCGGCGCCCAACCGCCCAACCGAAGCTGGACCATCGACGGCGTGATCACGCACCCC
>DATHZQ010000088.1:0-19446 GCA_035458525.1 Acidimicrobiia bacterium | reverse complement strand
CATGGCCCAGGATCGAATCGGGGTGGACAAGGTCGAGGCCTATCTGAGCGAACGGCTCCCCTGAACCGTTCCGCCGTCAAACGTGCACGGTCGCATTGTCGAGAAACACGTTCCGCATCATCGGGTCGACCCTCGCCAGGGTGCCCGTGATTTCGACGTTGCGCCCGCGTTCGAGATCACGCTCCATCGCGGGTGGCAGCGCGACGACCGCGTCGATGGCGGTGTTGCCGTAGAGATCGGAGGTGATGGCGGCGACCGTGACGACGGCCTTGGTCCCCGGCCCTTCTCCGAAGTCCAGGTCGTGGACATACGGACGCGCCGAACGGACCGATCCGGATAGCTGCACGCCGCGGCCCTTGTAGCGCTCGGCGAACAGCTCGTCGGTCTCGAAGCTCAGCCGGCCTTTGCCGAAGATCTCCTGGAACATTCGATCGGGGTCGGGGACGTCGTCTGTGGACGGGGGCGACGGAGGCGGACGGTCGAGCACTTCGCGCAGCCCTCGCACCTCGGGATCGCCGCCCAGGCTTGGCTCGATCTCGTCGAGATCGCGCCGGGCGGTCTCGAGGGCGCCCGCCGACAGGGCCGTCTCGGCCCGCAGGAGACGGGTGTCGATGTCATCAGGCTTCTCGGCGACGGCCGCATCGAGGGCTTTGAGCGCCGCCAGCAGATCACCCTTCGTGCGCAGCTCGTTTGCTTCTTCCAGTTGCTTCGTCGGACCCCGTCCGAGCAGGTGCCGTCCGGTGTCGAGCATCCGGCGCACCGTGGCGAGGACCGTTTGTGGGTTGCGCTCCACGCCGGCGGTCGTCACCTGGAGTGAGCGCTCGGTGACGAGCATTCCGGGGTGGGAGGAGAGGAGCCGCAGCAGGGAGCCTCGGCGTGGCGTGTTGAGCCATGCCTTGAGGGCGTCGAGGTCCACGGCGCTCACGACAAAGGCGTCGTCGAATGCCTGATCGCCGATCTCGAGATCCTCTCGACCGAAGGCTTTCAGGATCTTCTGGCCGCCAGATTCGCGCCGGATCTGAAACGCCTTCGTCTGGGCTGGATAGTCGACGCGGTATCGGGTCTGTGCGTTGTCGCCCGAGCCTGTCATCTCGACCGTGACGGTGAATTCATCCGTCGATCCATGGATCCTGGATTGCCCGAATCGCGGAGCCTCCATCTCGAGATCCAACTCGTTCGCGACGGCGAGCCACGCTTCCCGAAATGTTGCCATCTGCCGCATGACGATGACCACGACGGCGATGGCGCCCAAGATGACCCACAACACGAGGATGAAGCCCATGCGGGCGAGTGTATTGCGTCTCAGCCGGCGTCGGGGTCGCCGCCGAGCGGCGGTGTCACGCCGAGGAAGTACGTCTTGAGCACCACGACCGTGCGCGTCGAACCCTTGGCGAGGCGCCGAATCTGGTCGACCACCTCGCCGAGGTGGTCGGAAGAGTGGGCTCTGACCGTGGCGAAGAGGTCGAACTCTCCGGTCACCGCCACGCAGCTGGCGACGTAGGGGAGTGACCGCAGGTCGTCTGCGATGTCGTACAGCGACTTCTCGGATGTGGAGCGGATCGAGATGACGGCGGCGACGGGCAGCCCGACCGCAGCCCAATCGAGCTCCAATCGGAAGCCGCGCACGACCCCAGATTCGCGCAGCCGCTTCATCCGCTGGTGGACCGTGGCGGTGGCTACCCCGAGCTGTTTGGCGATTTGGGCGTACGGCGTCCTGGCGTTTTCGGCCAGCGCCCCGAGAATCGTGCGATCAAGCGAGTCCATCACAGAAATCTATCAGATTGTATCGCTCCAAAGAATAGGATCTATATCAAAACGTTGAAAATGATGTATGATGTTGAGGCCAGGAACCGAGGAGGCCAGATTGTTCACTCATCCCGACACGGTATACCAGATGGACGTCTCGCGCCGGCAGCTTGCCGACGCAGTAGTGCGACGCCACAGCGGCTGAGAGCCGCCGGCGACGCACGATCGAAAGGGAAGCCCGCTCTTCTCCCTCCCTTCCCGGGCTTCCCTTTCACGCGCCTGGAACCGTTCGCCCCGGGATGCGCCCGTAAGTCGTGAGAGCGGCCCTCGGTACACTGCAACGGGTGGCGTACTCGCGCGAGGACATCGACAAGGTCAAGGATCGCACCGATCTGGGCGAACTGGCCGCCGAGGTGACGAAGGTCAAGCGGTCCGGTCGCTCGGTGATGGCGGTGTGTCCCTTCCACAACGAGAAGACGCCTTCGCTTTCGATCGATCCTGCCCGGGGGCTCTACCACTGTTTCGGCTGCGGCAAGAGCGGCGATGTGTTCAGCTGGGTCGAGGAGACCCACGGCGTCGACTTCGTCGGAGCACTCGAGCTGCTGGCGCGGCGGGCCGGAGTCGCACTAACCGAATCACCAGGGGAAGGCCGCCGCCGCAGCCAGCGAGAGGCGCTCGTGGCCGCCGTTGCCGACGCCGTCGAGTTCTATCGCGAGCGCCTGCGTAGCGCGCCCGATGCCGCGGCGGCCCGGTCGTACGTCCGCGGCAGGGGCTACGACGCCGACATCGTCGAGCGTTTCGACTTGGGCTACTCGCCACAGCAGTGGGACGACCTCACCGTGCACCTTCTCGAGAAGGGCCACCGTGACAAGACGCTGCAGGTGGCGGGCCTGGCATCCCGTTCACGGCGAGGCACTCTCATCGATCGATTTCGGGGACGCGTGATGTTTCCCATCTTCGATCTCCGCGGCGACCCGGTCGGTTTCGGCGCACGGCTGCTGGAGGGCGAGGGGCCGAAATACCTGAACTCCGCCGAGTCTCCGATCTATCACAAATCGCGTTTGCTGTACGGGCTCAACTGGGCCAAGGGCGCCATCGTTCGAGAGCATGAAGCCGTGGTGGTCGAGGGGTACACCGACGTGATCGCCTTTCATCTCGCGGAGCGACCCGTGGCCGTTGCCACATGCGGCACCGCCCTCGTGGACGAGCATCTGGATCTGTTGCGGCGCTTCACAGAGCGAGTCGTCCTCTCGTTCGATTCGGATGCCGCCGGCACGGGCGCTGCCCTCCGCGGGTTCGACAAAGCAGTCCCGGGGGAGCTCGATCTCCGTGTCGGCGTCCTGCCCGAGGGTCGCGATCCTGCAGATCTCGTCCGAGATGGTGAGATAGATGCGCTGCGCAAGGCGATCGCCGACTCGATACCGCTGCTGCAATTCCGGATTGAGCAAGACCTGGCCAACTACGACATGAACGAGGCAGAAGCCCGGGGCCGTGCGGCGACGGCGGCCGCCCGGCTGGCCGCGATGCACCCAGATCCGGTTGTCCGTCATGAATACGCCGTCATGGTTTCTCGCCGCACGGGGGTCGATCTCGGCGTGGTCGAAGATGCACTGCGCCGCAGCGGCAGTCCGCGCCGTGCGACGCCCGCAGCGCCGCAGGTGGAGCGGCGCCTCACCGGTCAAGAGAAGGCAGAGCGTGAGCTGCTGCGCCTCATGCTGGCGAATGATGCGACCCTCGCAGCCGTGCAGATCGACCCAGAGCTGTTCACCAATGAGGAACATCGCGCCGGGTATGCGATGATTGCCCCTGCGATCGCGCACCTGGACCCGGGAACACCCCCAGACCTCGGTGCGTTGTTCGCCGACGAGGCCACGGCGCTGACGCGCATGCTCAGCGCTCTGGCACTCTCGGACCGTCCGCTCTCCGAAGCGGCCGGGTTGGTGGCCAGGTTGGAGCGTGAACAACTCGATGATCAGATCGACAAGGTGAGGGAGCGCCTCGCCGGGCTCGATCCGGATTCAGATCCGCAGGGTTATTCCGCCACATCTCAGGAGTTGATAGCGTTGGAGCAGAAACGACGTGAAGTGCGAGGGCGCCGTTGAGCGAAATAGTAGATCGAGTGTTGGAGAATCTGGCGCAGCGAGGCAATCAGCGCGGGTTCCTCGTCATGACGGAGATCCAACAGGAGCTCGAGGACGCCGACGCGCCGCCTGAGGCGTTCGATCTCGTGTTCGTCGGGTTGCGTGAGCACGCCATCACGATTCGGGAAGATTCGAACGATGCCTTGGCGGCGACTGAGCTGAGCAACGACGAACTCGTTCACGTTTCCGATCCTGTGCGGATGTATCTCCAGGAGATCGGTCGCTACCCGTTGCTGACGCCGCAGCAAGAGGTCGAGCTGGCGATGCAGATGGAGTCCGGGCTGCGCGCCGAGGAGAAGCTCGAGCCCGTCGACAAGGAGATGACCACAGCCGACCGCGTGATTCTCGAGCGAGCGATCCGCTTGGCGGATCGGGCTCGCAAGCGACTCGTCGAGGCCAATCTCCGGTTGGTCGTCTCCATCGCCAAGAAGTACGTCGGCCGCGGCCTGTCGCTGCTCGACTTGATCCAGGAGGGCAACCTCGGGCTCATTCGTGCGGTCGAGAAGTTCGATTACCGCAAGGGTTTCAAGTTCTCGACCTATGCGACCTGGTGGATCCGTCAGGCCGTCACCCGGGCGCTCGCCGACCAGGCGCGAACGATCCGCGTCCCGGTGCACATGGTCGAGACCATCAACAAGCTGGCGCGAGCCCAGCGCACCTTGATGCAGGATTTGGGACGGGAGCCGACCATCGAGGAGATCGCCAACGAGATGGAGATCGAGCCGGGTCGCGTTTCCGAGTTGCGCCGCATCGCTCAGGATCCGGTGTCCTTGGAGACGCCGTTGGGCGAGGAAGACGATTCGACCCTCGGCGATTTCGTCAAGGACACGGATGCCGACGTCCCGGTCGAGGCGGCGTCGTTCCGGCTGCTGCAGGAGTACCTCAACCTCGCACTCGAAGGCCTCAATGATCGCGAGCGCCAGGTGCTCATCATGCGCTTCGGCCTCGCCGACGGCAAGGTCCGCACGCTCGAGGAGGTCGGAAGCCACTTCCAGGTGACGCGGGAACGGATCCGGCAGATCGAGACGAAGGCGCTGGCCAAGCTGCGCCAGCCCGCCCGAGCCAAGCGCCTCGAGGGCTATCTCGAAGGAGCGTGAGGCCGGGGTCCGGGCCTAGCTGCTGTTCTTCTGAGGGGCGGAGCGGGTGCGGATCGACTCGCTGGCCGAGCGCAGCCCGTTGCTCATTGCGCCACGCACCCGGATGCGCGGGATCTCCGTGGCTTGCGCCGCCTGTTCCACGATCGCGCTCACTTGCTCGTTTTCGGTGACCTTGCCGACGGCATCGGTGATCTGCTCGTAGCGTTCTCTTCCGGCGCGAGCACCCAAGACGTAGCCGACGCCGAGCCCAACGATCAGTCCAGTGCGAAACTTCATGGTGGGCATTGTGCCAGGTGAACCGCTGCAATGCCGGTACATGGGCCGATCCGGTCCGTCGAGGCTGTGATACCATTCCCGCCCTCCATTCGGAGACGTTCCGGGGTAGCTCAATTGGCAGAGCGTCGGACTGTTAATCCGCAGGTTGTGGGTTCGAGTCCCACCCCCGGAGCCATCCCGAAACCCTTGCTGGTCAGGGGTTTCGGCGCGTCTCGAGGGCTATGGGATGGCCTCTGTGGGAGGGTTTCAGCCCCACCGAATCATGGCCGAACGCCAACGGCCAAACGCCAGGTCCCGTGCGCTGGTAGCCTGCCATTGGCTGTCTCTGGCTGCTTCGACAACCCACTCGAGCTGGCGGATCGGTGCAGAGGCATTGGCCCCGGAACGATCGGACAGGACAGCGTGAAGACCCCCACCTCCGATGGCAGCTCGCCATTGGCGCACCCACCCCCCCGACCCGAGCGGCGTCGCGCATTCGGCCGAATCGAGTGGCGCCCCGGAGCCATCGGGGAGTCACCCGGCGGCGGGGGACCGGGGATCCCAACTTCGTCGTCTCCGGCTCGGGGCAAGAAGCCGAACGTGACCGGTGTGAGTGTCGACTCGAATGCCCGGCCGCAGCGCGCTCTTCCGCAGGTCATTCAGGGAGGGATGGGGGTCGCCATCTCGGGGTGGTCTCTGGGCAACGCGGTAGCCCGCCACGGCGGCCTCGGTGTCGTCTCCGGGACCGCACTCGAGGTCGTGCTCGCCCGCCGGCTCCAGCTCGGCGATCCCGGTGGACACGTACGGCGTGCACTCGCATCGTTTCCCTTCCGCGACGCTGCAGCGCGAATCATCGAGGACTACTTCGTGCCGGGGGGCAAGCCGGACGAGGCGCCGTTCAAGAACGTTCGAACGTTCACGGTCACGCCGGGTTTGCCGCTTCAGGAGTTGACGGTGGCAGCCAGCTTCGTCGAGGTGATGCTCGCCAGGGAAGGCCACGACGGACCGATTGGCATCAACTTCCTTCGTAAGATCGAGTTGCCGATTCCGTTCGGGGTCTACGGCGCCATTCTGGCCGGTGTCGACTACATCATCGTTGGGGCCGGCAACCCGAAGGACATTCCGGGTCTGGTGAGTCGTCTCTCCCGCAACGAACCGGTCGGTCTCCCGCTTCGCGTTCAGGGGCTCAAGTCGTCGGACGCAGACGTGGAGGTCCGGCTCGATCCGGCCGAATTCCACGGTGGCGTGCCGCCAGCCCTGACCAGGCCTGCCGTGCTGGCCATCGTCGCCTCGAGCGACCTGGCCGTCGGTCTGGCGGGCATGGACGATCCGCCGGACGGATTCGTCGTCGAGGCCCCATCTGCCGGTGGCCACAACGCACCGCCCCGCGGGCCGCGCCGTGTCGATCAGCTCGGTCAGCCGGTCTACGACGAGCGTGACCAGGTTGACCTCGCGCAGCTCCGTGATCTCGGTTTGCCATTCTGGCTGGCCGGGTCGTTCGGATCCCCGGACGGGCTGGCGCGCGCTCGCGCCGAGGGCGCTGTCGGTGTTCAGCTGGGCACCGTTTTCGCCTTCTGCGAGGAGTCGGGGCTGACTCCGGAGCTCAAGCGGCAAGTGCTCGACCAAGTCAGCGAGGGCGAGGTCGACGTGCGTTCCGACTGGCGAGCGTCGCCCACAGGATTCCCGTTTCGGGTGGTTCAGGTCGAAGGAACACTCTCGGACGACGACGTCTACGACGATCGCCGCCGGGTTTGTGATCTCGGTGCGCTGCGGGTGCCCTTCAAGACGGAATCAGGATCGATCGGGTATCGCTGCCCGGCCGAACCGCACAGGGCTTACACACAGGTGAAAGGCGGCAGGGCCGAGAACACCGAGGGCCGGCTCTGTTTGTGCAACGGGCTCATGGCAACCGCCGGCCTCGCCCAGATCAGGGCTGCGAATGGCTACCAAGAGCCCGCGTTGGTCACGGCCGGATCAGATTTCAGCGGTGTCCGTGCGCTGATGCAGCACACCGAACGCCCCGGCTTCTACAGCGCAGCCGACGTCCTCGACTACGTTGGCGCACCGGCGCCGGCTGACTGATTCGAGCGCAAACGACCGCATAGAGGCCGGTTGCGGCACATGCCGTGGTCATCGATCGAAGGCCCGCGACGGCGTCTCATCGGTCTTGCAGCTACCGGGAGGCCGATCCGGCGGCATCGTCAAGATTGATGAAAGGGTCGATCGACCTAGGTCGTGGCCTTGTGAGCAGATTGTCCAAACCCCTACAGTCGGGTCCTGCACTTCGGTGGGAAAAGGGGTATTAGGGGGATGAGTTTGTCAACTCGCATTTCCGGGCGTTTCATCGCGCTCATGGCATCATTGCTGATGGCGCTGAGCGTCATTTCGGTGGTTCCGGCACAGGCCACGCCCGGCGTGCCGCCGGACATCACGAGCACCATCACGACGACGCTCGATCCGGACACGATATCGTTCATCCGTATCAGCGCGACCGGCGTCGATTCGCCGGCCACGGTGAGTTTCACCGGCACGGGCGTGACCGGCAACATCGTCACGTACGGCTCGACGCGCATCCGGATCGAAGTCACCGTCGACGCAACCGCCGAGGCCGGCTTGCGTGACATGACCATTACGAATCCAGATGGTCTGTCCGACACCATGGTCGACGCCGTTGAGATCACTGGAGACACTCCGCCTCCGGCGACCGGCGACGTCACCGGCCATGTGTTCGACGACGCCAACAGCAACGGCGTTCTCGATGGCGGTGAGCTGGGCCTCGCAGGCGTCTCCGTCGACATCACGGACTCGTTGGGTAACGGCCATGGCGTCACGACCGATGCCGCCGGCAACTTCACCGTGCTGATGGTGCCGACCGGCGACGCCACGGTCGACTACACGGCTCCCGCCGGATACGCCCTCACCACCGGCAATGACTCGCAGACCGTTTCGGTGACAGTCGACACAACCGTGGCGGCGGCCGACGTCGGCTACGGATCGATCCCCTCCGGCGATCTCAGCGGACGGGTCTTCACGGACGTCGACGGCAACGGCATCGAAGACGGTGGCGACACCGGCTGGGCCGGAGCCGACGTCACCGTGACCGACGCCGGCGGTGCGGTGTTCAACATCCTCACCGATTCGAGCGGCGACTTCCTCGTCGTCGGGCTCGAGCCAGGTGACGCCACTGTTGCCTACACGGCGCCCAGCGGTGCGATCCTGACCACCGGCAACGACTCGCAGATCGTGACGGTTGTCGATGGTGCCGTGGCGGCGGCCGATGCCGTCGGCTACCAGCCGCCGGCCGGCGTGGCGCCAGACATCACCTCGATCCAGGGCAGCAGCACCATCGATCCCGGGGCGAGCGCATTCCTCAAGGTGACGGTGCTCAACTATCAGGACGGCGCCACATTCACGGTCTCCGGCACGGGCGTGACCGCCAGCGTGGTCCGCGCCGGCGGTGACTTGGTGCGCGTTTCCGTGACCGCCGACCTCACTGCGGAGGCGGGCGCCAGGGACTTGACGGTCACCAACCCGGACGGTCTGTCAGACACCGCGATCGGTGCAATCACCATCACGGGTGACAACCCGCCGACCGATTCCGGCACGGTGGCCGGCCATGTGTTCCAGGACTTCGATGGCAACGGCATCGAGGACGGCGCCGACTCCGGCTTCGCCAACGTGACCGTCTCGTTCCAGAACGCGGCGGGCACCACGACCAATGGCACCACCGATGCCAACGGCGACTTCTCGATGGAGGTCGGCGTAGGTGACGGCACGCTCACCGTGAGTGCTCCGACCGGCTTTGTGCTCTCGACCGGCAATGCCGTGCAGTCGCTCAACATCGTCGTCGACACGACGACAACAGCAGCGGACGTTGGGTTCGAGTCCGGCGGCCTGACGTACCAGGACGTCTCCGGTGTGGCCGGCATCGCGCACGTGCACGACGTCACGGACAAGTGCGTGCCGCCGATCGGCATCGGGGCCGCCTGGGCTGACGTCGACAACGACGGCGATCTGGACCTGTACACGAGCAACCGTGCCGGCAACAACAACTTGTACATCAACAATGGCGACACCAGCGGAGACGGAACGCCGGACTTCACGGACATGGCCGCCTCCTTGGGCGTCGATCATGCCGGGCTGGACAGCTGGGCCGTGGCCTTCGCCGACATCGACAATGACGGCGACCAGGACCTCTACGTCAGCGACGAGACCGGCAACGTCCTCTGGGAGAACCAGGTGGTCGACAACGGCGGCACCCTTGCTTTCGTGGACATCACTGCCTCGGCGGGTGTTGCCGACAACGGTCGCGCCGAGACCATTGCATTCGGTGACTTCGACAACGATGGTTGGCTCGACTTCTACATCACGAAGCACATGAACTGCGGCGGCACCAAGACAGATGCGTTGTTCCACGGTGACGGTGACGGCACCTTCACCAACTGGACGACGTACTTGTGCGGTGGCGGCGACCCGGCGACGTGCGACGACGTGAACGGTCTCGGCTTCGCCGCCGTGTTCATCGACTTCGATCAGGACGGCGATGACGACCTCTACGTCGTCAACGACAACATCGACGGGGTCAACCAGCCCAACAAGATGTTCCAGAACGGTGGCTCCGACGGGGCCGGTGGCTGGTTGTGGACCGAGGTCGGGCAGACGGACGGCTCCGGCCTCTCGGTCAACGGCATGGGCCTCGGCTGGGGTGACTACAACAACGACGGCTGGATCGATCTGGCCTTCTCGGACAACGCTCCGGGTCACCTGATCGCGAACGATGGCGACGGTACGTTCACCGATGTCACCGTGGACTCTCAGGTGCAGGCGCAGACCGCCGGCGACGTCGGATGGGGCACCGCATTCGTCGACTACAACAACGACGGCTGGCAGGACATCCTGTTCGCCCACGGCGGCATCCACGACATCTCGCAGCCGTATCCCAACGCATTGTTGGAGAACGACAAGGACGGAACGTTCACCGATGTCGCCGCAGTCACGGGCATGGACGACGATCGTCGTGGTCGCGGCATCGCACTCGCCGACATCAACGATGATGGCTGGGTCGACGCCTACATCAGCAACTACGACGATGCCCCGATCCTGATGCAGAACATGTCTGCCGACAACGGAGCGACCAACGGCTGGCTCACGGTGACCGTCGAGGGCACCGAGTCCAACCGTGACGGTCTCGGCACCGAATTGGTGCTGACGACGTCGCACGGCACGCAGCGCCAGGTGATCACGAGTGGTCCGAACCACGGTGGCGGCAGCCAGAAGGCAGCCTTCTTCGGCCTCGGCGCCGACAGCACCGGCGACCTCGTCGTCTACTGGCCCAACGGCCAGGTGCAGGACATGGGTGCCGTAGGCGCCAACCAGGCGCTGCATCTCGTCGAGCCGGCCACTCCGCCTCCGACGGACGGCCTGTTCGACGACGTCACCGATCGCGCCGGCATCAGCCTGGTGCACGTCGATGCGTCGTGCGGACCGCCGATTGGCGTCGGTGGAGCGTGGGCCGACATCGACAACGACGGCGACCAGGATCTCTATGCCACCAACCAGATTGGTGACAACCACCTGTATCGCAACGATGGGGACATGTCGGGTGACGGTACGCCGGACTTCGTCAACATCGCCGCCTCGCTGGGTGTCGAGGTGACCGGTCAGCGGAGCTTCGCAGCCGTGTTCGCCGACGTGGACAACGACGGCGACCAGGACCTGTTCGTGGCGTCGGATGACGGAAACCTGTTGTTCCGCAACGACCTGATCGAGACCACCATCCTCGGATTCACCGACATCTCCGCAACGTCGGGACTCACGGACGTCGGTCGGGTCCAGACGGCAGTCTTTGGCGATGTCGACAGCGACGGCAACCTCGATCTCTACGTGGCCAAGCACGGCACGTGTGAGGACAAGGGCGACAAGTACGACCATCTGTACCACGGCAATGGGGACGGTACGTTCAGCGACTGGACGACCTACCTGTGCGGCGGAACCGGCACGGAGTGCGACGCCAACGGCGGGCTCGGTTTTGCGCCGGCGTTCTTCGACGTCGACTGGGATGGCGATCTAGACCTGTATTTGGTCAATGACAACATCCTGAACCAGAACCAACCCAACAAGATGTTCCGCAACGACGGACCCGATGGCACGGGTGGGTGGCTGTTCACGGAGATCGGGGCGACCAACGGCTCCGGGGAGTCCCTCAACGGCATGGGTCTGGGTGTGGGTGATCCGGACAACGACGGTCACTTCGACTTGGCGTATTCGGATGCGGGACCCGGGCGCCTGCTCCACAACAACGGAGACAGCACGTTCACCAACATCAGCGGCCCATCAGGTGTGTCTGCTGGTACCTCCGGCGACACAGGCTGGGGTGCTGCGTTCTTCGACTACAACAATGATGGCTGGGAGGACCTGCTGTTTGCGGTTGGTCCGATCAGTGCCAACTCACCGCTGGCGAACTCGTTGCTGAAGAACCAGGGGGACGGAACTTTCGTCAATGTCTCGGCGGAAACCAACATGAATTCCTCCGAGAAGGGCCGAGGCATTGCCACGGCAGACTTCGACGGAGACGGCTGGGTTGATGTATTCCTCGCCAACCACGACATGGCGCCGCTGCTGATGCGCAACATCAGCGGTGAGAACGGCAACGCGAACCATCACCTGACGTTCACGGTGCAGGGCACGGAGTCGAACCGTGACGGCATCGGCACGGTCATCAAGGTGACGACGGCGGCCGGCACGCAGATGCGGCTCATCACGAGCGGCTCGAACCACGGAGGCGGCAGCCAGAAGGCAGCCTTCTTCGGGCTCGGCAGCGAGACTTCCGGCACGGTCGAGGTCATCTGGCCCAATGGCGTCACGGAAAACCTCGGTTCGTACGCCGCCGATGCGGCGTATCACCTGGTCGAGCCAGCCAGCTGAGGTCAGACTCGAACGGGATCGACTGGAGGGGAGGCCTTGGCCTCCCCTCCAGCGCGTCGGAGATGTCAGACTGCTGCGGTCGGACGTCTGGCGTCTATCTTCCGCTCATGTTCGACGTCGTGCTCCACGAGCCGGAGATCGCCCCGAACACGGGCAATCTGATGCGGCTCACCGTGAATACCGGGTGCCGGCTACATCTCATCGAGCCCCTGGGATTCACGCTGGATGATGCACGGATGCGGAGAGCCGGGCTCGACTACCGGGAGTTCGCCGATGTCCGCCGTCACGACTCGTTCGAGGCGTTCGTGGCCGCGCTCGGGCCGGAGCGAATGTATGCCTACAGCCAGCATGCGGTCCGTCGCTACACGGAGGTGCGGTTCGCACCCGGCGACACGCTGCTCTTCGGCAAGGAATCGGTGGGTCTCCCGGCCGATGTCTTGCATCATCCGGCGGTGACCGACCGCCTCGTGATTCCCATCGCTCCCAACGGCCGCAGCCTCAACCTCGCCAATGCCGCTGCGGTCGCCGTGTACGAGGCATGGCGTCAACAGGGTTTCGCAGGCGCCTGATTCCATCGTGACGCTGCTGCCTGGCGTCTGGCATCTATCTTCCTCGCATGCCTCACGTCACGAAGGTGAAGGTTCGCTTCTACGAGCTCGATCCGTACAACCACGTCAATCACGCTTCCTACATCCAGTATTTCGAGTCGGCGCGGGTCGAATTGCTCGAGGAGGCGGGTATCGGACTGAGCGAGCTGAAGGACCGGGGCTACTTCCTCGTGGTCACCGAGCTTGCGACGAAGTTCCACAAGTCGGCCGGCGGCGGCGACATTCTCAGGATCGAGACCGAAGTGGCCGAGCTACGCCGCGCTTCGTCACGCTGGCGGCAGCGGATGCTCCGGGGCGACGAGTTGATCGCATCTCAGGAGATTGGCGCTGCAACCACATCCCTCGAGGGCCGTCCGGTGCGCTTCCCGGATCACGTCGCCGATGCGCTGGCTCCGTATCTCGCGGATCCGGCAGCCTGATTCGATGGCGCCGCGGCAAGGTCTCGGCGGGCTCTATCGTGGTCGCATGTCTGCCCCGGTGACCACCGAATCCGCTCTCGATCGCGCAGCCGCTGAGTCAGCCGAGAATGCCGAAACGTGGGCTCGGCTGCCCATACCGTCCAAGATGGCCATGCTGGCCGACCTCCGGACCCGAACCGGCAACGCCGCCGAGCGCTGGGTGCGGGCGGCATGCGAAGCAAAAGGCATCCCTCCCGGGTCACCGTTGGAAGGGGAGGAGTGGTTGTCGGGACCGTATGCGATGCTGATCGCGGTCGACGCGTTGCACCAGTCGCTCGAGCGTCTGTGGCGCGGCCAGCCGACGTACAAGGAATCGTGGGTGCGACGCCGCTCGAACGGCAGGACCCTGGTGAACGTGCTTCCGGCCGACTGGCACGACCATCTTCTTCTCAGCGGCTACAAGGCCGACGTCTGGATGCGGCCCGGCGTGACGCCACGGGATCTGCGCCGCCACACCGCCACGTTCTACGCACAGACCCTGCCGAAAGGCCGGGTTTGTCTCGTGCTCGGCGCCGGCAACATCGCATCGATCCCGCCGCTCGACGTGCTCCACAAGCTCTACGTCGAGGGTCAGGTCGTGATCCTCAAGATGAACCCCGTCAACGACTATCTGGGCGAGATCTTCGAGGAAGTGTTCGCCGAGTACATCGATCGCGGCTTCCTTCGCCTCGTGTACGGCGGGGGACAGGTGGGCAGCTACCTCGTGCATCACGACGCCATCGACTCGGTGCACCTCACCGGCAGCGACAAGACCCACGACCTCATCGTGTTCGGCGGGGGTGAAGAGGGGCACCGCCGCAAGGAGCGGGGTGAGCCGCTGGTACGGAAGCCGATCAACTCCGAGCTCGGTGGCATCAGCCCTGTCATCGTCGTGCCTGGCCCGTGGAGCGAGGAGGACCTGCAGCACCAAGCTGAGCATTTCGTGACGCAGAAGCTGCACAACGGCGGCTTCAACTGCATCGCCGCCCAGGTGCTGGTGATGCCGGATACCTGGCCACACACCGATCGGTTCCTCGACATCGTCGAGTACGAAGTCGCCAACGCTCCTGAGCGGCCTGCGTATTACCCGGGTGCCCACGAGCGGCAGATCCGCGCCGCCGAGCGACACCACGACTCGATCACCGTGTCGACGGATCCGCACCGCACCCATCTGCGGAACGTCGACCCGGACTCGAAGAGCTTTGCCTTCACCGAGGAGTTCTTCTCGGCGACCTTTGCTACCACCCGGTTGGCGAATGGCGATGCGGGTTCCTACTTGGATGCCGCCGTTGCTTTCGTCAACTCGGAGCTGCACGGCTCGCTCGGCGCCTCGATCTTGATCCATCCCGAGACGCGGGAGGAGCTGGGGGCCCGCTTCGACAATGCCGTTGCCCGTATGCGGTACGGCTGCATCGGCATCAACGTGTGGAGTGGTATGGGATTCCTGTTGCCGCGGGCGAGCTGGGGGGCGTTTCCCGGGTCGACGCTGCACGACATCGGGAGTGGTCGCGGGGTCGTCCACAACGCACTCATGTTCGAGCGAGCCGAGCGGACGGTGATTCACGGGCCCTTCCGACCGTTCCACCGTGCGTGGCAGGCGGGCGAGTTCCACTTGGCACCCAAGCCACCGTGGTTTGTAACCCACGAGACGGCGGGCCGCACCGCCAGGGCACTCACGGCGTTTGCGGCCGATGCGTCGCTGAAGCATCTGCCGTCGATCTTCAACGCCGCTCTGCGCGGCTGAAGGTCGTCGTTACAGGAACCAGCGGCGAAGTCCGATAGTTTCGCGAGCGCGCAATGCCCGCTCGTCGCCGCGCCGTGCGGCGAGCTCGAGGTCGAGGACGTGATTCCAGCGGTTGACGATGCTTGCGGCGAACTGAGGGTCGTGGGTGAGCATGATGTGGGGTCCTTTCTGAACCAGGTGAGTGGCGGGCAGCCCGGGAGGCAACAACCGTGGCAGGCGTGCCCGCCTTCTTCACCGTGTATCAGGCGGCGACCGCACTTGCGGATGACGTCGGACGATCGCTGTGATCGAGGAGCCGGTTGCCGGCTCGAACCAAGCTCCGTCCGAGCGTTGCCCGCCAGGTGTGTGAGGGGTCCGGGCGGGTGCGCAATGCCATGGTGAGTTCCTCGCGATGGGCGGTTCCCAAGGCTGCGGCCAGGTCGAGTGTCGGGATTCCTTGCATCGTTGTCTCCTATCGGTTGTTGTCGGGAAGCTGCAGGTACGAGCGGAGCAGTCCGCCGGCCTCCGGGACCGCATCGGTCCGGAGTTCGAACCGCTTGTCGTCTTGGTTGATCACCACCCGCACGAGCCCTGCTTGGCGCAGTGTGCGGAGGTGGTGGTGGGTGGTGGACTTGGCGAGATCGAGCTTCTCCGTGAGCTCGGACAGCGTGCGGGGCTCGGCCGCCAGCATGTGGAGGATCCGCAGCCTGCGGTCGTCGCCGAGGGCCTTGAAGACGTCCACGAGTTGGTCCGGGGGCGTTGCCGGATCGGCGTGCAGATGCTGGTCGGCAACCGGGTAGCTGAAGATGCGGACGTTGCCGTGGTCGGAGATGACCACCCAGGGTCGGATCACCACCGAGGGGATGAGGATGACGCCGGCCAAGCCCGGCCGCGGATCGAAGGTCACTCCGTTGGTGACGTGCTCGACCAGATCGGCCGGTTCCATCTTCTTGGCGAGCGCCCGAGTTGCCATGGCGTCCCGCTCCAGCGTCGGCATCAGGTCCTCCAGCCAGAGGTCCACGTCGTTGTCGATGGCGCACAGGAGATCGACGAGCCAGCTCTGCGTCGCTTCCGGTTCCATCTCGATGAGGTGGTGGAGATCGTCATCGCGCATGTCGAGCGCTTCGAGCGCCTCCTGATCGCCTGCCGAGGCTGCCGCCACGTTGGACTCTTCGTATCCGCGCGATGGTGTGTAGCCGGCGTTGACGAGCATCTGCTGGCGGAGCTCGACCGGGTCGACGGTTTTCAGGTGAGCGACGAATCCGTTGACGGTGTGCGGGCGGGGTGCCGTTCTTGCCACCCCAATCAGCGTGAGCCAGAAGGCTCCGCAGCCGGCCATTCGCGCAAGGGCGTCCTTGACCGAGGTGCTCGCCTCGGCATCGATTCGATCGAGCAGCTCGGCGTGCTGATCGTCGTCGATACCTGCCTGGTAGGAGAAGAGGGCGAGCAGCAGCTCGTAGACCGGTGAGACCTCGACGCTGACGGGCAGGCGGCGGCGGTGGTCGGCAAAGTCGTGTACTTGCGGATCGGGGCTCATTCGGTATCCCTCTAACGTTCGATTAACATCGAATGTACGACATCATTCGAATTGAGTCAAGGGGAGATTCGACAATGGTCGAACGCTTGCCCCGGCGGGGCGCAGCAACGCGTTGGAGCCCGGGCATGGCGGCCCGGGCTCCAAGCGGTTCGGCTCGACGTGCGGCTCACGGGAGCTCGACGATGCGGCCTTCGCCCCCTTCCGGATAGTCGGCGGCTGAGATCAAGCCACCGAGCCCGTCGACGATGTAGTCGAACAGTGCCTGCTGATAGCTGGCGCCTACGCTCGTGAACGGAGCATCCATGAACGGATACTGATCACCGCCCCGAGCGAGGAAGTCGATCGTGGCGACGACAATGTCGTCACCAGCTTGAACGACGCCACCGACGACGATTTCCGTGCCGTCATCGAGGGTCACGTTCACGACCTTCGAGCCCTCGACGATGATGTCACCCGTGTCCGGGTCGATCTCGGACGGTGTGCCGTTCGGGTCGTACTCCACGGTGAAGCCCGAGACCTGGGCGAAGCGCCCGTTGGACTCGGGAGCGTCGCGGTAGGCGTTCTCGAGGATCAGCTTGAACTGCTCACGCGGGATGTCCGGGATGATCGTCACGAAGTTCGCAAATGGAGCGATCTCGAACGTGTTCAGCTCCGTGATGTCCCCAGGCGGGATCTCCGTGTTGTTGCGGATCCCACCGCCGTTCTGCAGTGCCACGTCGGCCTCGGGCACACCGAAGTCGGCGGCGAGCAGGTTCGCCTGATACAGCAGCGAGTCGGCCATCAGGTTGCCGAGGTTGGTCTCCTCGGTGCGGATGCCCGGGTCGCGCCGACCTTCCAGAGCGACCTCGGAGGTGGCGATCACGTTCGAAGCCAGCGCTTCGAGGAAGTCCTCCACGGGCTCGACGACGAGCCGCTGCAGGATCGAGTTCGACCCGACCGCATCCGGGTTGTCGCCGCCGGCGATGCGGATCGGACCGCCGTCCCAGCCAATTGCGTTGCCGTGGTGGTCGAACGTCACATCGAGACGACCGAGGTACTTGTAGTCACCAGCGGTCGTGACGACGGGGATCGTGGCGCCGTCGGCACCCGTTGCCAGCACCGGGTACGGGCCGAAGATCTCGTCGCCGGGCACGAGCAGGTCGTCGTCGTTGGCCAGGACCTCGTCTCCGCCGCCGGCGATCATCACGTCGACGCCGGTCAGTTCGGCGGCGAGGGCGACGTCCTCATCCACATCCTGCAAATGGCTGATGAAGATGATCTTGTCGATCCCGCGCGCTTCCATGCGGTCCACCTGCGCCTGCACCAGCTCGGCGATGTTGCTGTTGATGATGGTGTCACGGGGGCTCGAGATGAACGTCAGGTCGGGAGTGACGGCGCCAACAATGCCGATGCGCTCACCGGCCGTGGTCACCAAGGTCGCCGGCTTGATGACGCCGGCAGCGACGAAGGCCTGCAGGTTCGGCTCTTCGCTGAAGTCCAGGTTGACGTTCACGTAGGCGGGCGGCTTCCTGTATCCAGACAGGAAGTCGGCGAGGAAGTCCGGGCCGAAGTCGAAGTCGTGGTTGCCGAACGAGATGGCGTCGTACCGCAGGTAGTCGAGCGCCGTCGTGTCGTAGAACGGAATCCCGTTGGCGACACCGGCAGCCAGCTCAGGGCCGGCGAGGAAGTTGTCACCAGACGACAGCAGCACCGAGCCGTTGCCGGAACGGGCAGCATCCTGCCGGTTGGCGCGAACCTGTGTGGCGAATCGAGCGACCCCGCCAAAGTCCTCGATGCCGGATCCTGCGTTGACGAGCTGCGATTCGCCGTCGTTGTTGTGCAGCACCGTCAGGGTGTAGTAGCCCCCGTCTTCCTCGGCACTCGCCGAGCCCGCGGCAAAGACCGCAAAGAGCATCGTGAGTGCGGCGAGGAGAGCGAGGAGGCGGCGCGAAACAAGGCCATTGCGTGTGGTCACGCGATTCCCTCCATATCTCTCTTTGTGTGAGTCCCAAGAGTCCTCAGCTGGACCCCCCAATCACTGCCCAGGTTCACGGATGCCGAGGTACGTGTGCAGGCCCAAAGGTCCCGCATTTGCACGGGCCCCAGAAGGTGATCGTTGGTACAGGTCCGCGGGCGGCCGGTCGTAGACTGTGGTGATGGCGGGCCCGTAGCTCAGTTGGTTAGAGCAGGGGACTCATAATCCCTTGGCCGCAGGTTCGAGTCCTGCCGGGCCCACTCAGAACATACGTTCGACCATTTGTCAGGTCTGTTGTGTTGATCAGTCCTGCCGGGCTAGCGCTCTTTCGTCCGCTCGAACTCCCCCGCTCGCACCGTTGCTGCTGCTCGGCGGCGACAATCGTGGTTGTGATGGTTGCCAGCTGGCGGATTTCAACGTCGGTCAGGATCGAGAAGAGATGGTTCTGCAGGTCGTGGTGATGTCGGGGCCGTGCGGCTTCGAAGGTCGCCATGCCGTGTGGAGATGACTGCTCGACAACGCACGCTGTCCAACCGCGCATGCCGGTACCTCTGAGTGCGGTTACGTCGCCGATTGCTCGGTGAGTCGCTGTTGGCGACGCCCCGTCGCCGCTGGCGGGTGTCGGCCAACGAATCGGGCCACTGCGGCTGATCGCTCGAGCACTTCCTGGTTCGAGTCGCGGCGGGTCCAGGGACTACCGGAAGTCGCATACGCTGATGGAGTAGCCATCGGGGACGAGCGCCTCGAGCTGGTCGCGGTTCACGTATCGCTCGGCGAGTTCACACGCAAGTTGAGGGTCGAGCGTCTGGTCCCACAGCGTGACTCCGTTGAAGCTTGCTGTTGCGAGGGTGGCGCCGTCCGGGCTGAAGGCGACGGCGCGAGCTCCGAACTCGTCAACCAGTGGCACGCCGAAGAGGTCACTGGTCGCAACATTCCATATCTGTATGGTCCGGTCGTCGCTCACGGATGCCAGGAGCCCGTCGGGACCGAACGCCAATCCGCGGATCTCGTCTGCATGGCCGAG
>DATHZQ010000087.1:0-39619 GCA_035458525.1 Acidimicrobiia bacterium | reverse complement strand
CGCACAACCCGAGGGAGGAACGATGGCGGAGCGAGTTGCGGTCCTGCTGACCGGCTACGGCGAAGTCGAGCACTACGACGAGTTCGCTGAATACAACGAGCGCTCGTTCCGCTTGTTGGTGTCGAAGTCGATCAAGTTCCCGGACTTCTCGATTCCCTGGTTGAGCCGGCGCCTCGAGAGGGCTCAGAAGAAGGAGTGGCATGCAGCCAACCACTACCACTCCCCGCACAACGACATCTTCGAACGGCAACGAGCCGGGATCGCAAAGCACCTCGAGGCGAAGTACGGCGACGAGGTCAAGGTGTTCAAGACCTACAACTTCGTCGAGCCGTTCCTCCCCGAGCAGGTGCTCGGCCAGATCCGTGAACAGGGGTTCGACCGCATCGTGGTGTATCCGTGGCTGGTGGTCGATTCGGTCTTCACCAGCGGTCTCGTGCTGGAGCAGATCAACGAGGCCCTCGCTCCTGACCCCGAGTGGGTGCATGGCATGCGGTACCTGCCGTCGTTTTGGGAGCGTGAGGACTTTCAGCAGCGGCTCGTCGAGCACATCGAGCAGGGTGCGTCGCGCCTCCTCGAGAAGTACGCACCCATTCAGGTCGGCGTTGCCCTGTGCCTGCACGGGTGCCCGCTCGAGACCAAGGGCATGGAGACGGGCGTGCGCGAGAGCACGGCGCTGTATTACGCCCTCCAGGAGCGGCTCAACCGGAAGTTCCCGCTGATGACGCCGGCGTGGATGAACCACCCGGTGCCGGGGAAGTGGACGACGCCGGACGTCGATCAGGCGGCCCAGAACCTCATCACGCTGGGCGCCAAGGCCATCGTCTTCGCTCCTATCGGTTTCGTGACCGAAAACCACGAGACCCAACTCGACATCAGCTACACGATCGACAAGATCAAGGGCGAGGTCGAGACGGCCCACCTGGCAACGCTCAATGATGACTCCGAGCTGCTGCGCATGGGCGCCGAATGGATCGTGCCGCTGATCGAAGAGCTCCGCTAACTGCGCGACCCGCAAACCTCACAACTTGCGTAGCTCAGCGCGCCATGCCGCAGTCAGATACGCAGGAATTGGGTGCGCGGTGCGATCAGTTGGTCGTGATCGAAACCAGCTCGATCTCGAACGTCAGCGCTTCGTTGGCGAGGCGGTGGTTGGCGTCGATGGTCACCGTGTCCTCGGTGACGGCGATCACGGTGGCCGGCTGACCGCCACCCACCAGCACGTCAATGCCGACGACACGGAACTCCTCCGGCACGTCCTCGATCGGGAAGTCGATGATGAGCTCGGGATCCGTGACGCCATAGGCCTCCTCCGGGGGGATCCGCACGGTCACGGACTCGCCCACGGTGAGTTCGCGAACGGCGTCGTCGAACCCACCGATCACCTGCCCCGAACCGACCACGAACTCGAGCGGATCCCGACCCTCGGACGAGTCGAACTGCTCGCCGTTGTCGAGCGTTCCCGTGTAGTGGACGGCGACGAGGTCACCGTCTTGCGGTGGCCCTTCACTCGAGGCGAGCGCGGCTGCCGTCGTCGTGGTGTCTGCCGCCGCAGTCGTGGTCGTGGCGTCGGCAGCGGTCGTCGTGGTCTCGGCGGTGTCGTCGTCGCCACCGCAGGCAGCGACGGTGAGCATGAACGCAGCCGCAATGAGGGCGACGCGGAAGAGGGTCGGCACGGGAAACTCCAGGAATCGGGTCGAGGGCTGATCCTAGGTGGGGGCCGGAGCTTTGCGACCCGCCGTCGTCGGATCAGCCGCCGCGGGTGTGAGCGACGATCGGCCCCATGTAGAGCATGGATGGCTCGATATCGGCGGCAGACATCCCGGTGCGCGCCAGCATGGCCGCAAGCGACTGTTGATATTCCTCAGAACCCAGGCCCTCTTCGATGGCCGCTTCGGATTCCCAACGCGTCACGACAACCAGGTGATCGCCGTTGTCCGCGACGATCGCCGTTTTGAGACCCTCCAACTCGTCGAGGAACCGGCCCACCGTCTCGTTCCAGTGCCGGATCACATCCTGACCGACCTCGCCGGACGGGTACATGACAATCCGCAAGTGCTGCATTCGTACCTCCCGCTGGAAAGCTACTCACGGCCGACGGCACATGGCGGGGTCAATCGGCGAGCAGTCCCAAAGGGCGGTAGCCAATCTGCTCTGCGAGCGAGATCGCGGTCGCCGTGCGGTCGACGCCCGGGATGCGGAGAATCTGCTCGACGATCTCCATGATGCCGGCGTTGGAGGCCGCCACGACCCGACAGTGCAGATCGCCGGGCCCAGCGATCGTGTGCACCTCGACGATGTGGGGAATTCGAGCCAGGCGCTCCACCACGTCGGTGAACCCAACCTGTGCGACGACGACGGTGATGAAGGCGGTCACCTCGTAGCCCAGTGTGCGCAGGTCGATGTCCGGACCAAACCCGGTGATGACTGCCCGATCTTGGAGCCGCTCGAGGCGGGCGTACACGGTGTTTCGCGCAACGCCCAGGAGACGGGCCAGCTCGAGGATGCTCACTCGAGGATGCTCGGCCAGCGCCAGGATCAGCGCACGATCGAGTGCGTCGAGCGCCTGATCAGATCGTTCAGCCATGGCCCCGAGCTACCTCGCTTCCCACACAGAATGCTCAGCAATTGGACGTTCTATTGACGATGCTACCGCGATTCGGTATCCATGGGTGGGCAAACTGGTCAACGCTTCTACGAGAGGCCGCCGCGTGCCCGTATTTCGCCAAGACCTCGAACGGATCCCGCTCTACAAGCCGGGCAGGCCGATCGAGGAAGTCGCCCACGAACTCGGGCTCACCGACATCGTCAAGCTGGCCTCGAACGAGTGTCCTGTGGCGCCGTTCCCCGAGGTCACCGCCGCGATCGCGAGGGCCGCAACTGAGTGCCATCGCTACCCGGAGACGACCAGCTTGCACGTTCGCAACGCGCTGGGGCTCCATTTCGGGCTGTCGCCCGACCACTTCATGATCGGAGCAGGAAGCAGTCAGCTCCTCGGCTGCACGACACTCGCGCTCGGCGGTCCCGCGACGAGTGTCGTCTTCGCCGACCCATCCTTCGTCATGTACCTCATCGGAGCGCTGGTGTCCGGCACGGAGCCGATCCGCGTACCCCTCACCAGTGGACTCGACCATGACCTCGATGCGATGCGGGCCGCGATCCGCGACGACACGCGCGTCGTCTTCGTGTGCAACCCCAACAATCCCACGGGCAACCACCTGCCCGGGCCTGCGGTGAGGGAGTTCATCGACGACGTATCCGAAGACGTGCTGATCGTCGTCGACGAGGCGTACGCCGAATACGCCACCGCTCCCGACTTCACCTCTGCGGTCCCGCTCGCCGGCGAACGCCCCAATGTCATTGCTTCTCGCACGTTCTCCAAGATCTACGGGTTGTCAGGTCTTCGCATCGGCTACTTCGTCGGCGCTCCCGAGACGCTGGATCAGCTGCGGAGGGTGCAGCCGCCGTTCTCGGTGACGTCGCTCGCCCAGGCGGCGGCCGTCGAGTCGCTCCGGCACGAGCATCTGGTGGCGGAGCGGGCTGCAGCCAACGCTGCGGGACGAGACTGGCTGACCGCCGAGCTGGCAGCGCGCGGCGTCACTGCGGTGCCGAGCCAGGCCAACTTCATCGCCATCACCCCGCAGCAACCTGAGCGTGTCGAGCGGGAGCTGCTGGGCCATGGCGTCATCGTGCGCCGGCTGGGGTCGCTGATCAGAATCACGATCGGCACCGCAGAGGAGAACGCCCGTTTCATCGAGGCGTGGGACGACATCACATGATCGATCAACACCGCACGCAGGAGCAGCCCATGACCATCGACATCGCCACTCAGTTCGCAATGCGACAGGTTCTCACCCCTGACGGCTCCGTCGTCGGCGAGATCCCTCCCTTGTCGGATTCCGAACTCACCGCGCTGTACCGGTTGATGCTGCGCGCTCGTGTCTTCGATCGGCGGGCCCTCGCCGCACAACGGCAAGGCCGCCTCGGCACCTACCCGATGCTGGAGGGACAGGAAGCAGCCCAGGTCGGGTCGGCGGCAGCGCTGGGCAGCAACGACTTCGTCTACCCGGCGTACCGGGAGCACGGAGTGTTGATCACGCGGGGCATGCCGATCGAGGTGATGCTGGCCTATTGGAAGGGCCTCCCCGCCTCCGAATGGGATGTCCACCGGTACGGCATCATGACCCACTGCGTGCCCATTGCGTCGCACCTCCCGCACGCGGTCGGACACGCCTACGCCGCCCGCCAGCGCGGCGAGGACGTCGTCACGGTGGCGTATCTGGGCGACGGTGCGACGTCGGAGACCGACTTCCACTCCGGGCTCAACTTTGCGGGGGTCTGGAAGACTCCGACCGTGTTCGTGTGCGAGAACAACTCGTATGCGATCTCCGTGCCCTACGCCAAGCAGACGGCTTCGGCGACGATTGCGCAGAAGGCGCTGGCGTATGGAATCGAGGGTGTTCGCGTCGACGGCATGGACGTCCTTGCCGTGTACGAGGCCATGCAGCAGGCGGTGGCCCGGGCGCGCAACGGCGACGGCCCGACCCTCATCGAAGCCGTGTGCTACCGCTACGGCCCCCATGCCACGGCGGACGACGCTCGCCGCTACCGGTCCGAGGTCGAAGAGAAGGAGTGGCGCGACAAGGATCCGCTCGACCGCTATCGCGTCTTCCTGGCCGGCCGCGGATTGTGGGACGAGGAACTCGAGACCGCGGCCCTGGAGGCGGCCGAGTCCGAGGTCGATGCGGCAATGGCCAAGCTCGAGGCCATACCGGAGCCGGACCGTGGTTCGGTTATTCGCCACGCCTACGAGCGCATTCCTCGGCTGATTGTCGATCAGCTCCATGCGTCACAGCGTGCCCGCGGCGAAACCCCGAGCTCGTATGCGGCCGACGATCTGTGGCACGTCGGAGAAGAGACGCTGCCGGATGGCCCAACCGAGCGCTGGACCATGGCGGAAGCCCTGAACGCCGCGATGCACGAGGCCATGGAGGCGGACCCGGCGATGCTGATCCAGGGCGAGGACGTCGGGTTGACCGGCGGCGTGTTCCGCATCACCGAACGCCTCCAGCAGGAATACGGCGAGGAACGGGTCATCGACACCCCGCTCAACGAGTCGGGGATCGTCGGCACCGCCATCGGCATGGCGATCTCGGGGTCGCGAACGATCGCAGAGATCCAGTTCGACGGGTTCGTCTATCCGGCATTCGATCAGATCGTGAGCCATCTCGGTCGGATCCGTTTCCGCTCCCAGGGTCACGCCACCTTGCCGCTCGTGGTCCGCTTTCCCAACGGAGCCGGGATCGGGGCGCATGAGCACCATTGCGACTCGCCCGAGGCGTACTTCGCCCATGCGCCCGGCTTGGTCGTGGTGATCCCGTCACGCCCCATCGACGCCAAGGGCTTGCTCGCCGCCGCACTGGAGTCTTCGGATCCGGTCATCTTCTTGGAGCCCAAGGTGCTGTATCGAGCCGGGCGGGAGGATGTGCCCACGCAGCGCTACACCGTTCCGCTGGGCAAGGCCCGCATCGCACGGCGCGGGACGGATCTCACGCTGGTCACCTATGGAGGTCTGATGCCGGCGGCGCTCGCAGCCGCCGAAGCGGCCATGGCCGAAGGGGTGGACACCGAGGTGATCGATTTGCGCACGATCTATCCCTGGGATGTCGAAACGGTGCAGTCCTCGGTGGAGAACACCGGCCGCTTGCTGGTCGTGCAGGAGCCGCAGCGCACGGGCGGTATCGCCGCAGAAGTCGCTGCCGAGATCGCCGAGCGATCGGCGTACTCCCTCGAGGGTCCGGTCCGCCGAATCGGCGCCACCGACGCACCGTGGCCGCAGTTCGCGATCGAGTCACACGCCTTGCTCGGCCAGGACGAGATCCTGCAGGGCATCCGGGACACGGTGGCCGGCTGATGGCATTCGAACTCGAGGTTCCAGATATCGGCGAAGGCCTCACCGAGGCCGAGGTCGTCGAGTGGCTCGTGCCCGTCGGCGCCCACGTTGCAGCCAACCAGCCAATCGTATCGGTGGAGACCGCCAAGGCCGTTGTGGAGATCAGCGCTCCCCGCGCCGGCGTGTTGCTTCACCAAGGTGCCCCTGCCGGCACCGTCATGGAAGTCGGCCGGTTGCTGGCCGTCATCGGAGACGAAGGGGAGGTGTGGGCCGATGCCGGCGCCCCCGCAGTCGCGGCGCCCGCCGCAACGGCTCCGCCTCCGCCACACGCGGCGGGCGGTGCCACCGGTTCGCCCGCCGGCGTCAAAGCGGTGCCGCTCGTGCGGAAACTCGCCAAGACGCTCGGAGTAGAGCTGACGAACATCAGGGGGTCGGGCCCAAACGGACAGATCACACGGAGCGACGTCGAGGCGGCGGCCACGCCGGATCAGCCGCCGCCGCCCGCGCCGGACGGCGGTGTCGTGCCGCTGTCGGCGACCCGCAAGGCGATCGCACGCAACATGGCGAAGTCGTGGGAGGAGATCCCCCACGTCACCGTCTGGGGCCCGGCCGATGGCACCCGACTGCTCGCGGCTCGCTCGGCACTCGGCGGAGCCCTCGAGTCCTACCTCATCCGCACCGCGATACCGGTGCTGCACGAGTTCCCAGACTTCAATGCTCGGTTCGATGGACAGGTACTCACCCACGCATCGACGATCGACATGGGGATCGCCATGGACACGCCGGCCGGCCTGGTCGTCGCGGTCGTGCGGGACGCCGCAGGCCGCAGCCCGCAGTCGTTGACCTTGGAGATCGAACGGTTGATCACGGGGGCGCAGCAACGCACCCTCACCCCCGAGGAGCTCACCGGAAACAGCTTCACCATCTCGAACGTCGGCGCCGTCGGTGGCGGCTACGGGACGCCCATCATCCCGCACGGCACGACCGCCATCCTGTCGGTGGGCCGCGCCAAGGAAGATGTCGTGGTCCGCAACAACGCGATCGCCATCGCCCCGGTCGTGCCGGTGTCGCTGTCATTCGACCACCGTGTCATCGACGGGGCTTCGGCCTCGCGGTTCCTGAACCGATTCGTGGAAGAGATCGAGACCTACGCAGGCTGACAACGCCTGAGCCCGGGATCTCCAGCCGATACCGTCGAGGCAGAAATCATCAGATCTGACGATGACGGTCGACACCCCACATGGGATGATCTCCCAAATGGGGACTCCCATCTGGGCCGGGAGGACAATATGGGGCTGTGGACATCTATCGCACTTGGCGCGCGCACCGAAGAGGGCTCGACCTTCGTCGAGTATGCGCTCGTCATCTCGTTCATCCTGCTGTCATCGCTGGCAGCGCTACGGATGATCGGCGTCGAGATCACCCTCGACGTCCGAGAACTCATCAACCTCTTCCGCTGATCCGCCGACGCACGTGCGTCACGGCAGCAGCCATTGCTCACGATCTTCGGGGATCGTGCCGGCAAACGGCGGGGTCGTACGCACGAACCACTCCCGTCCGAAGGCGGTGCCGAACACCTCGGCAGGCAGCTGCATGAACCAGGAGTCGTCAGGAATCTGGCTGGCGTGCGCCGACATCGCCGCCCGCTTCTGCGGCACGAACTCATCGATGGACACGATGGTCGTGATGTGCGCATCCGGGATCCCAACTTGGAGCTCTCCCTCGTCATCCGACTCGCGCTCGGGCGCTTCCAGCCCTTCCTGGCGGGCGTGCTCCCGCATCTCGACGATGCGGTCACGGTTCAAGGTGGCCTCGTAGACGCGACCGGTACCGGCGAGGTCGGCAGCACGATGCCCCACCCGATGCACTTGGATGTGGTCGGGATGGCCGTAACCGCCGTTGCTGTCGTAGACGGTGAGCACGTCGACCGATTCTGCGACGAGGATCTCGGCGAGGCGTCGTGCTGCCTCCTCGATATCGGCCTGCCAGAAGGCCTCCGGATGATCGTTGGCGTCGGTTCCCATCATGCCGGAATCCCGGTAGCCGAGAAACACGACCCTCGATGCGCCGAGGATGTCGGCCGCCGCACGCGTCTCGGCGATCCGGCGGTCCTTCAGATGTTCCCCGTCGTCGAGGAAGCCGTCGGCCACTTCGCCCTCTTCGCCGTGCGTCGCAACGGTGAGGATGACACGATGCCCGTCGGCGGCAGCCCGCAACATGGTGCCGCCCGTGGCGATCGCTTCGTCGTCCGGGTGGGCATGAAAGAACAGCAGCGTGGCCAGGATTCGCCTCCTCGATCGGCTGAGCAGCGTACCCGTGCGAATCGGCTGCGCAGGTCAGCTCAAGCGGTGCGCCTGGCGGCGGTCTCCGCGAACCGGCGTTGCAGGAACTCCAACTCGATCTCGTTCTCCGTCAGCTCGATCGCACGCCGATAGGCGTCCTGCGCCTCGCTCCACCGTTCCGCCCTGCGCAGCAGATCAGCCCGCGCCGAGTGGAACAGGTGGTAACCGTCGAGCTCGTCGCCGAGATCGGCCAGCATCCGCAATCCTGCGTCCGGACCGTCCGCCATCGCGTACGCAACGGCACGGTTGAGCGCCACGACCGAGGTCGGATGGTGGCGCTGCAGTTCGTTGTACAGCAGCGCAATCTGCGGCCAATCGGTGGCGTGGGGATGAGGCGAGGTCGCATGCAACGCGGCGATCGCCGCCTGGAGCTGGTACGGACCGGGTCGGCGGCACGCCAAGGCGCGGTCGATCAGCTCGCCGGCAGCCGCGATCTCGTCGGCGTCCCACAGCATGCGGTCCTGATGCTCGAGCAGGACCAAGCGCCCGTCGACGACCCGGGCCGCCCGTCGGGAGTCGTGGAACATCATGAGCGCAACGAGACCGAGCACCTCGGGTTCGTCCGGAACCAGCTCCACCAGCACCGCGCCGAGGCGGATCGCCTCGGCACACAGCTCGGCTCGCACGAGGTCGGCACCCGCCGATGCGGCATAGCCCTCGTTGAAGATCAGGTAGATGACTGCCAGCACGGCGTCGAGCCGCTCGACGAGCCGCGCCTCATCGGGAACGCGGAACGGAATGCCGGCCGTCTTGATCTTCCGTTTCGCTCGCACGATGCGTTGCGCCATCGTCGGCTCGGCCACCAAGAAGGCACTGGCGATCTCTCGGGTCGTCAGCCCGCCCAGCGTCTTCAGCGTCAAGGCCACCTGTGCATCGAGCGCGAGCGCAGGATGACAGCAGGTGAACACCAGCTTGAGCCGATCGTCCTCGATTGCATCGTTTGGTTCGGCCTCGACGCCGTCTCTCCCCTGGCGGTCGAGCTCGACGAGGTATTCGAGCTCCTTCTGCTTCCTGGCGTAGTTGGCGGCACGGCGCAGCTTGTCGATGGCCTTGCGGCGAGCGGTCGTCGTGAGCCATGCCCCCGGATTCACGGGGACCTCCCGCCGCTGCCAGGCGGCCATGGCCGCAATGAGCGCTTCTTGCACCGCATCCTCTGCCAGCTCGAAGTCGCCGGTCTGCCGGATGAGCGTCGCCACGACCTTGCCGTATTCGTCACGGAACGCGCGTTCGACCGCTGCCGCAACGGGCGCCATCTCCCACTCCACGGAGCCACCCGGCGGCGTCGTCTCCCACTCCACGGTGTCACTCCGCGACGTCGTTCTCCCATTGGTACACCGGCCGCACCTCGACTGAGCCGTACCACGAGCCAGGCAGCTCGGCAGCTACCGCGATGGCAGCGTCCAGATCCGGAACTTCGATGATGTACAAGCCTGCCAGCGCTTCCTTCGTCTCAGCGAATGGACCATCGGTTGTCAGGGTTTCACCCTCGCGAACCCGCACCGTCGTGGCGTTGTCGGTGCCATGCAGCGCTTCACCGCCGAGGTTGATGCCCCGCTCGTTGATGGACTCAGTGAACTTCATATACGCATTGAAGGTCTCTTGGGCTTCCGGCGATTCCGGCGCGGCTTGCTGGCCCTCGTCGTGGTAGATCAGCAGCGCGTATTTCATCGTCTCTCCTCTCGGCGGCGACCGGGGTGGCCGTTCACTCATACGACGACCGGCGGCGCCGCCAATCGACAGGCTTGCGAAGAGACTATCCCGGGCAGTTCGGAGCCTGCGACGCAGACCGGTCGGCCCTATCGGTGCCGCAACGGTCCCCCCTATCCTTGGACACCATGAGCGAGTACCAACCACCGCTGCGTGACATCAACTTCGTCCTGGAACACATCGTCGACGTCGGGAGCCTCGCCGGCATCCCGGCCTATGCCCATGCCGAGCCAGACCTCATCGGAGGGCTGCTGAGCGAAGCCGGCCGCTTCATGAGCGAGGTGGTGGCGCCGACGAACACGATCGGCGACACGATCGGCACCCTGCGCAACCATGACGGCACCGTCACCGCCCCGGACGAGTTCAAAGCTGCCTACGCCCAATACGTGGCCGCCGGGTGGAATGCGGTCAAGAGCGATCCCGAGTACGGCGGGCACGGCTTCCCCGGCGCCGTCGGCATCGCCGTTCAGGAGATGCTCACCACGGCAAACATGGCGTTCTCGCTGTGCCCGATGCTCACCATGAGCTCGATCCTGGCGCTGACCCATCACGGTTCCGACGAGCTCAAGGCCACCTACCTCGAGAAGCTGATCAGCGGCGAATGGTCCGGCACGATGGTGCTCACCGAGCCCGAGGCCGGTTCCGACGTGGGCGCCTTGCGCGCCAAGGCGGTGCCACAGGACGACGGCACTTGGCGCGTCTTCGGCACCAAGATCTTCATCACGTGGGGCGACCACGACATGGCTGACAACATCATCCACCTGGTGCTGGCTCGCGCCCCCGAGGCGCCCCCCGGCACGAGGGGCATCAGCCTCTTCATCGTGCCGAAGTACCTCGTCAACGCCGACGGATCCTTCGGCGATCAGAACGACGTGAGTTGCGTTTCGATCGAGCACAAACTCGGGATACATGGCAGCCCCACGTGCGTGATGTCCTTCGGAGAGAACGACGGCGCCGTCGGCTTTCTCGTCGGTGAGGTGAACCAGGGAATGCGCTACATGTTCACGATGATGAACGACGCCCGCCTCCACGTCGGTCTCGAGGGCCTCGGTGTGACCGAGCGCGCCTATCAACAGTCACTCGCCTATGCGCAGGAGCGCAAGCAGGGCCGTGCCATCGGGGCCCCGAAAACGGAGTCCTCCCCGATCATCGACCACCCCGACGTCCGGCGAATGCTCATGACGATGAAGGCCAACGCCGAAGCCATGCGAGCGCTGCTCTACGACAACGCGGCGGCCATCGACCTCGGCGAGCATCATCCCGATCCCGATGAACGCACTCGATATCAGAATCGGGCGGCACTCCTCACCCCGATCTCGAAGGCATGGTCGACCGATCTCGGAGTGGAGATGACATCGCTCGGCGTACAGATCCACGGCGGCATGGGCTACGTCGAAGAGACGGGCGCTGCCCAACACTGGCGCGACGCTCGGATCGCTCCGATCTACGAGGGCACCAACGGCATCCAGGCCATCGACCTCGTGCTGCGCAAGCTGCCGCTCGACGGCGGCGCCGTCGTCCACGCCTACCTTGCCGAGATCGGTGCGCTCGACGCCGAACTAGCGGCGGGCGGCGAGCCGCTCGAGACCATTCGGACCGAGCTCGCCGAGGGGGTGGAGCTGCTGCGCAACGCCACGGACCTCCTGCTGGCCCGAGAGAACCCGAATGACATTCTGGCCGGCGCCACCCCGTATCTCCGGCTGTTCGGCACGGTTGCGGGGGCCTACTACATGGCGCGCGAAGCACTCGTTGCGGTGCGGGCGCTGCAAGGCGGCGGCGACGACGGCTTCCTGGCCGCCAAGCTGGCGACTGCCCGCTTCTATTGCGAGCAGCTGCTGCCGCAAGCCTTCGGTCTGGTGCCGGCCGCAACCGCCCACGCGGACCCGTTGTTTGCCATCGAGCCCAAGTTGCTCGGGGCGTGAAACGCTTCCTCGAAGTCTTCCTCGGCGCACTCGCGGTCGGGGCGGCCTTCTCCGTCGCAACCCGACAGGACGAGGCAGCCCCTGCGCAATCCGCAGGTCCCGCCACCCAAGCCGACACCATGGCGGTCGCAGCGTGGGCCGTGGCACCTCCGGCGATCGCCGGGACGTCGGTGTCGCTCGACGCGCCGAGAGCCCCCAACACGGCCGCGGGGGCATTCAGCCTGCTGAAGGCCGTGCTCGCTCGCATGAAGTCGCACGGCACCATCATGATCGCCGCCGGCCTCTCCTACTACGCCCTCCTCGCCGTCTTCCCGGCAGCCATTGCCGCCGTCACCATCTACGGCGTCGTCGCCGACCCCGTCATGCTCGAGGAGCAGATCACCGAGCTGACCAACGCCTTGCCAAAGGAGACCGCCGACTTCGTTGGTGCGCAGCTCACCGAGATCGTGAACGAATCATCGGGGAGCCTCGGCGTCGTCGGCATCATCACGATCGTCGCTGCTTTGTGGAGCGCCTCGGCGGGAACCAAAGCCATCATCAGCGGCATCAACTATGCCTATGGGGTTCCGGAGACCCGCAAGTTCCTGGCGCTCCGGCTATCGGCGTTGCTGATCACGTTCGGCATCATCATCTTCGGTCTCGCCGCAGCAGCCACGGTCGGATTCCTGCCCCGGATTCTGGACGGCGTCGGCATGGGAGACACCGCGGCGACGACACTCAACCTCGCCCGCTGGCCGTTCGTGTTCCTGGTGGTCGTGCTCGGTCTCGGGGCGCTCTACAAGATGGCCCCGAACCGCCCATGGCGCATGAGCCGCTGGATCAACGTTGGTGCCATCGTCGCCGCGATCATCTGGATGCTCGCCACCGTGGGTCTGTCGGTGTACGTGAACAGCTTCGGCAATTTCGGGGCTACCTACGGAACGCTCGCCGGCCTCATCGTGCTGATGCTGTGGTTCTTCGTCTCGGGCCTGGTCGTCCTCGTGGGAGCCGAGCTGAATTCGGAGCTCGAACAGCGACGGCGGCAGCGCAAGCGTGCCGAGCCCGACAGACAACCCGCCGCAGAGCACTAAGTTGAGCTTCTGGGACCACCACCTCGAGATCTGGATTCCATGACATCACAAGGTTTCATTGCGCTCGGCGTCGACACCGACCTCGCCGACGAGCTGGCCGGCGCAGGCATCGACGAGCCGTTCTCCATCCAGCTCATGGCCATACCCGACATTCTCTCCGGCCAGGATGTGTGCGGAAGGGCCAAGACCGGTTCGGGCAAGACGATCGCCTTCGGTCTTCCGATGGTGCAGATGATCGCCACCGCCAAGCCAGGTCGGCCCGGCGGTCTCATCCTCGTGCCGACCCGCGAGCTCGCCGTGCAAGTCACGGCCGTGCTCGAACCTCTCGCCAAGGTGCGGAACATCCCGCTGCTCACGGTGTACGGCGGATCGCCGATGCGCACGCAGATCGCGGCCATCAAGCAAGGATGCGGCATCGTCGTGGCAACGCCCGGCCGGCTCATCGACCTGATGGACCGCAAGGTCATCGACCTGCGAGATGTCGAGATCGTGGCGATCGACGAAGCGGACCAGATGGCGGACATGGGATTCCTGCCACAGGTGCGACGCATCATGCGGAGCGTGCCGGAGAAGCACCAAACGCTCCTCTTCTCCGCAACGCTCGACGGCCAGGTGGGCACGCTGGTCGAAGCCTACATGCACGATCCGGTTCGTCATGAGGTCTCCAGCCCCACCCAACACGTCGACACGATGGAGCACCGCTTCTTGAAGGTGCATCACATGGACAAGGTCAAGGTGGCCGCCGAGATTGCCAGCTACCAGGGCCGCACCCTCATGTTCGTGCGTACGAAACACGCATGTGATCGGCTGGCCCGCGATCTGGAACAGTACGGAACGCGAGCCAGGGCGATCCACGGAGACCTCCACCAGCGCCAGCGAGAAAAGGCGCTGCGCCAGTTCTCAGAGGGAACCATCCCGGTCTTGGTCGCCACCAACGTCGCGGCGCGCGGACTGCACATCGACGACGTCGACGTGGTGCTCCACTACGACCCGCCCGACGACCCGAAGACCTACGTGCACCGTTCGGGACGCACAGCCCGCGCCGGGGAATCAGGGCTGGTGGTGACGCTCGTCGAGTGGGACCAAGTCAACGAGGTGCTCGGCATACAACGGAGAGCCGGACTCAACGTTCCGATCGTCAAGATGTTCTCGAACGACGAGCGGCTCGCCGATCTCAGCTCGTGGGAACCGCCGCTAGAGATGGCTCCCTTCGGCAGCACGGCCCGCCGCCGCCGGCGGCTCTGAGCCGACGTTCCTCAGCTCCAACTCCCGTGCGCAGCGACGATCATCCGCCATACTCCACACGATGCGCCTCATCTCTGTAGGCCTAGCGTTGCTCCTCGGAGCCGGGTTGCTGATAGCGACGCCGGCGCCGGCCGTTGCGGGATCCGATGACGAGCTGACCTCATCGGAGGCGACTGGGGGCATGGTGTCGGCCTGAGCCAATACGGCACACTCGACATGGCTGAGAACGGTGCCACGTCCACCGAGATCATCGGGCACTACTACTCCGGCACCACCGTGGAGGACGTCGCTTCGGTCACGACGGGAGACCCATGGCTTCAGGCCGACGACGCGCTGCGGATCGGCCTGGACGAAGATGCTACGAGCGTGACGTTCCGCCCACTGGCGCCGGTCACGTTGTGCATCCACAGCTACACGACGGACTGCCCGCAGGAACGGGACGTCGCCGCCGACCAGCAGGTGGTCATCGAAGACACGGGCGACGGGTGCACGGCTGCCATCGACGGGGAGATCACCCATGGCCCGGGCAGCTGTGCGTTCAGCGTCGCCACCGCCGCGAACTAGATCGAAATCGAATCGATGCCGCTCCTCAGCGGGAATCCCCGGCGGTATCACCAAGGTTCACTGGAGATCCGTCCGTCCGGTCTGGCTCCCGCCGACGACACCGAACGCCTCGCCTGGATCGTCTCCGGTCCATTCCACGTCTCCTGGTCGACGTCATTGGACACGTACATCGCGGGCATCGCCGAGATGCCGTCCAGCTGGCCGGACGCAGCACTGGAAGCCCAAGCGATCGCCGCCCGATCTTGCGGGGTTGCGCGGTCGCTGAGCCGCGAGACGGGAGATCGCACCCTCACCTTCCTTGGCGATCCTGCGCTCAGCTCGGGCCGAGCCGACTTGTGCTGGTGCCATCTCGATGACGGCACCGCCGACCAGGTGTACCGAGGTTGACCCAAGGATCAGGACTCCGACTGGACCGCCGCGGCCGCAGCGACTTCGGGCCAGGTCGCCGTGTATGACGGTGCGGTTGCCACCGGCTTCTACTCCTCGTCGACCAGTGACGTCACCGAGTCGATGGAGACCGGTTTGCGGGTTCGTTCGTCTCCAACGAATTCACCTTCACATACCTGCCGGCCGACTACGACGGGGACGGCGACGATGACATCCTCGGTGGCCGAGCCGGTTTCCACGAGGTCATCGTCGCCCAATCCACCGGGTCGTCGTTCGTTCAAATCGAATGGCGGTGAGGCTTCTCGCGGGCGACTGGGAGCATCCCGGGATGGCGTAGGCTCGCGTTCATGCCGAAGCAATACTCCGAACCCCATTCGTTCTCGCTCGACCTCGACAACAGCTACAGCGCAACCCTCCATACCAACAACGGCGACATCTCCATCAGGCTCGATGCGGAGCGCTCGCCCATCACCGTCAACAACTTCGTCGCGCTCGCCCGCGACGGCTTCTACGACGGGGTGATCTTCCACCGCGTCATCTCGGGATTCATGGTCCAGGGCGGCGACCCGACCGGGACCGGACGCGGCGGCCCCGGGTATCGCTTCCGCGACGAGCTCGAGGGGGAGGGCACCTACTCGCGCGGCACCGTCGCGATGGCGAACGCCGGACCGAACACCAACGGCTCACAGTTCTTCATCTGCCACGCAGACGTCGGCCTGCCCCATTCGTATTCGATCTTCGGCAGCGTGCACGATGGCATGGCTGCGGTCGATGCGATCGCGGCGACGGCGACAGACGGACAGGATCGGCCGCGGCAGGACTGTGTGATCGAGTCCGTGACGATCCACGAGAGCTGACGGCAATCAGCTGGCGCGGCGCTCCCGCTCCCGGATACGGCGGCGCAGCCTGCGGCGCTCTGGGCCGGTCATGCCGCCCCAGACGCCCTCGGTCTGATTCGTGCTCAGGGCATACCGAAGACAAGCCTCTCGGACGGGGCATTGGGCACACACGTCCTTGGCGGCGGCCGCTGCGTCGTCTTCCTCTCCGATGGGGAAGAAGAGGTCAGCATCGGCGCCGGAACATGCGGCGTCGTTACGCCAGCCCTCGTCGGGCTCCCACATGAGATCGCTGAGCGCCATCACCATGGCTTGCTTCACCTGTCCTTTTCTCTCCGGACACCTACCAACGCACCCGGGGCGTGCGATGTTCCCTCACATCGAAGGAAGGAAAATCCGCAACGCGGACGCCTAGGTTACGGCACGAATCTGCGGAATGCCAGAGAAATGTAATCTGCGTTGCAGCCCTTCGAGAGAGCTCATTCATCATGAGATATGTATGGGACTTCGCTGAACACGACGAAACATCGCTGGATCACCTTGGTGCTCGTGGACGAATGCTGAGCACGCTCAAACAGCGAGGCTTCCCGGTGCCACCCGGATTCGTGGTCAGCGACGTGGCGTGCCGGCGCTTTCTCGAGGTGGGCGAGTTCCCCGCCGGCATGTGGGAAGAAGTCGAAGCCGCCGTGGCCCGGTTGGTGGACGGGTTGCCGCCCGATCGTCCTGCATTGCTGGCTGTGCGTTCCAGTCCGCCGGTCGAGATGCCGGGAATCCTTGGCCGGGCGCTCCACGTCGGGTGCGATGAGGCCGCGGCGGCGCGGCTGGCCGCTTGGCACTCGCCCGAGTTCGCCGCACAGGTCCGGCTCGAGTTCCTCCGCGGCGTGGCTGCGCAGAGGAAGGTGCCCGAGCACCGCGTGGCCGCGGTCGCTGCGACTGCGCCGGGAGCAGAGCTCGAGGCGCTGGAGCGAGACGTCGCCGCCCTCGAAGAGCTGATCGTCGCCGAGTCACAACGACCGATCCCAGACCATCCCCTCGAGCAACTGAGGGAGGGCATCCAGGCGGTCTTCGCCTCTTGGGACGATGCCGTCCCGCACCGCTTCCGCCGCCGCCACGACGTGAGCGACGATCTCGGGACGTCGGTCATCGTTCACGTGATGGCGCTTGGCTCGGTGGGCTCCGACTCCGGGGCTGGAGTCGCGTTCAGCCGCGATCCGCGTAGCGGCGAACCCCGCACGGCGGGGGTGTTCGCTCCGGGGGAGGCCCAGCCGGGTGCGCTTCCCCACTACCCCGGCCTCGAGAATCTCGCCTCGGATCATCCGGACAACTACGCCGAGGTCGTCGACATCTTGTGTGAGCTCGAGGGAATGACGTGCGACATGATGCGGATCGACTTCATTCGCGAGCGTGACGCCCTCTGGCTCGTCGAGGCGCGTCCCGGCGAACGCAGTAGCGGCGCCGGGGTCCGCATCGTCGTGGACCTCGCCAACGCCGGCATGATCACGCGCCAGGAAGCCGTGGCCCGCATCGACCCGGACAGCCTCGACGATATCCTCCACGCAAGGCTGGATGCCCCCGGGGCAATGCCGCTCATCACTGCCGGTGCGGCATCACCCGGAGCGGCGGCCGGCGAGATCGTCTTGGACTCGGCAGAGGCGATCGCCGCCAAAGCGGCCGGGCGTCCCGTGATCCTGGTTCGTAGGGAGACGACTCCGGAAGACCTCGCCGGGGTGATCGCGGCAGATGGCGTGCTGACGAGTCATGGCGGACCGACATCGCATGCCGCGGTCGCGGCCCGCGGCACCGGAACCCCTGCCGTGACGGGTGCGAACAACGTGGTCGTGGACGTCGCCGCTGGCATCGTTCACATCGGCGACACCGTGATGCGCTCGGGCGACGGGATCACGATCGACGGTGGCGAGGGCACCGTGTATGCCGGAATGCTTCCGCTCGAGATCCCGCAACCGTCCGAACACCTCGACCAGCTCCTCGAGTGGGCGGATGAGTTTCGACGGATGGAGGTGTGGGCGAATGCAGACACGCCGGATGCTGCCGCCCATGCCAAGAAGCTCGGCGCCGAAGGTATCGGCCTGGCGCGGACGGAGTACATGTTCTCGGGCGATCGGCTCGAGGTCGTTCGCACCATCATCCTGACCGACGACGCCAAGGAGCGAACGAGGGCGCTGGAGCAGCTCGAGGAACTGCAGATCGCCGACTTCGAACGCTTGCTGGAGTCGATGGACGGGCAAGCCGTCGTGGTACGGCTCCTCGACCCGCCGCTTCACGAGTTCCTCCCGGATCGCCGCGAGGTCGACGCCTACCTGCGGAATGCGGCGCCGGGCAGCGACGAGGCCGCAGAGCTGCGCGAGCTGCTGGTTGCGATCGACCAGTGGGAGGAGTCGAATCCGATGCTGGGCCTGCGCGGCGTGCGACTTGCGGTCGTGATCCCTGAGATCTACCGCAACCAGGTGCTTGCCGCACTGGAAGCCGTGCGGCGCCGCCTGGACGATGGCGGGGACCCGCGGCTCGAGCTCATGATCCCGCTCGTCGGCTCAGCCGAAGAGGTGCATCTCATCCGTGACATGATCGATGAGGAGGTCCACTACGCCGGGCGCCAGCTCGACGTGACGGTCGGCACGATGATCGAGTTGCCGCGGGCGGCGCTCACTGCGGACGAATTCGCCCTGGAATCGGATTTCTTCTCCTTCGGCACCAACGACCTCACCCAAACGACCCTCGGTATCAGCCGCGACGACGCAGAGGAGGCGTTCCTCCGCACGTATCTCGAAAAAGGAATGTTGCGTCGCGACCCGTTCACGTCGATCGACCGCCGCGGCGTCGGCAAGCTGATCGAGACCGCCATCGCCGCCGGGCGAGCGGTGAATCCGGGCATCGTGATCGGGGTTTGCGGTGAGCACGGTGGCGACCCCGACTCCATCGACTTCTTCGAGTCGGTGGGCGTCGACTACGTCTCGTGCAGCCCACCCCGAATCCCGGTAGCCCGGCTTGCCGCCGCACAAGCGGCGCTGCGTCACGGCATCGATGCCTAGCAGGGTGCGGAAAAGGGGGTCCGCCGGTTTGGTGACCGAGGACGCGGCAATGCCACGCACGATTTGGCGTTGTTTGCCGAGCCAGCACTGGTGCTCTTTCCGCACCCTGCTGGCCGCAGTCAGAGGTACTGGCCGGGCTGCGGGCCCCGTTCCAGCGCCCTGCGCCCGCGCATCTCCTCGAGCTGCTGGGCGGCGGCAGCCTGCTGGCTCCACAACGAAGCCTGGATGCCATGGAAGAGCCCTTCCAGCCAGCCGACCAGTTGCGCTTGCACCAGACGTAGCTCGGATTCGGACACGTCGCTCTGGTTGATCGGCTCGAAGATCGTCTCGAGCTCCTCGCCGAGATCGTCGCTCAATGCTCCCCGCAACTGCTCGAGGCTGCGGTGATAGATGTCGCGCAGTCGCAGGCGCCCGGCTTCGTCGAGCGGCGCGGCGCGTACCTCCTCGAGCATCGCACGGGTCATCGAGGCGATACGAATGAGCTTGGACGGCTCATGGATCATGCTCGAATCGTCTTGCTCCTGATGGTTCTCCTCGTCCACCAGTTGCGGCGTCAAGGGATCCTCTGCCTCTGGGGCAGTGTCGTCTGATTGCATAGCGGCCCAGGATATCGGGTTCCGGACGCCGCCCGGCGAGCCGGCCCGCGTCGCAACGCCGATACGATGCATCGCCATGACCGACGCCGCCGATCCTTCGGAAGAACGCACGAGCCGAGAGCCCGTCGCCGCTGATCCGCCGACGCGGGCGCGCTGGCGCCGGATCGGCGGGGCCACGCTGAAGTGGGGCGGTCTCGCCCTGGTCGTGGCGATGCTCGGCGGCGCATTGTTCATGCTCTGGTCGACTCGCCGGCCGTTCCCCCAGGTCGACGGCGAGCTGACGGTCGTCGGGTTGCGTGACGAGGTCGAGGTGATCCGGGACTCCGAGGGCGTGCCGCACATCTACGCCGCGAACGCCGAGGACCTGATGATGGCGCAAGGCTTCGTCCATGCCCAGGACCGCTTCTTCCAGATGGACAGCTGGCGGCACATTGGAGCAGGGCGCCTCGCCGAGATGTTCGGCGAAGACCAGCTGGACACCGACAGCTTCATCCGCGCCATGGGTTGGTACGAGCTGGCGGCCACCCAATTCGATGCCTCGAGTCCTACGGCACAGGCATACCTCCTCGCCTATGCAGCGGGCGTCAACGCCTACATCGCCGACCGCTCCCCCGCAGAGCTCGGCTTCGAGTACACGATCCTCGAGCTGATCAACCACGACTACGACCCCGAGCCGTGGACGCCAATCGACACGCTCGTGTGGGGCAAGGTGATGTCCTGGGACCTGCGTGGCAACGTCGACGCCGAGATCGACCGGGCGCTGCTGCTCGGCGTGATGAGCGAGGACGAGGTGCACGCGCTCTACCCGGCCTACCCGGACGAAGCGCCACTGATCGTGGCGCACGACGGTCCTCGCCAAGGAGGGCCGGGCATGAACCCGCCGCCCGTCACCGGGCTGACCATTGCGCTCGAGCGAGTGCGGGACAACACCGAGCTCGTCGACGCCATGACCGGAGGCGGCGGCGACGGCCTCGGCTCGAACAGCTGGGTCGTGTCGGGTGACCACACGGCAACAGGCGCCCCCATCCTGGCCAACGACCCGCACTTGGGCATTCGCATGCCTTCGATTTGGTATCAAGTGGGGCTGCATTGCACGGTGCGAACAGCCGACTGTCCGTTCGACGTCACGGGGTTCTCCTTCGCCGGCGTGCCCGGCGTCATCATCGGGCACAACGACCGCATTGCGTGGGGCTTCACCAACCTCGGACCGGACGTCATGGACCTCTACGTCGAGAAGGTCAACCCCAACGACCCGAACCAGTACGAGGTCAACGGCGAATGGGTCGACATGGAGGTGCAAACCGAGATCGTGGAAATTGCGGGTGGCGAACCCGTCGAGGTCACGGTGCGAACAACCCGTCACGGGCCGGTCGTGTCGGATGTCTTCGGCCGGCTCGACGACTTCGACACCGCCGGCATCGAGCTTCCCGAGCCGTACGTCGTGACGTTGCGGTGGACGGCACTCGAGGACTTGCCGGCGCTGACCGACACCGTGTTCGGTCTCAACACGGCACAGAACTGGGACGAGTTCCGGGCCGCGCTCGCAACGTTCTCGGTGCCCGCCCAGAACGTGATCTACGCCGATGTCGACGGCAACATCGGCTACCAGGCGCCGGGCATCGTCCCCATCCGCAATGACGGCGACGGGCGTGTGCCGGTTCCCGGCTGGACGGACCGCTACGAGTGGACCGGGTTCATCGACTACGACGATCTGCCTCGCGTGCTCAACCCGGAGGACGGCTGGATCGTGACCGCCAACAACGCCGTGCTCGACGGCACCTACCCCGAACTGCTCACCACCGACTGGAACCTGGGCGACCGGGCCACCCGCATCGTCGAGCTGGTGAGCGCTCTCGACGATGCCACCATCGACGACATGGCGGCCATCCAGTTCGACAACCTGAACCTGGCCGCCGAACGGATCCGCCCCTTGTTCCTCGCCATCGATCCTTCGGCTCTCAGCGAGATGGAGGCCGAGGCGCAGGCACTCCTGGGGACCTGGAATCTCGACAACGACGCCGCCTCCCCCGGTGCCGCCGTTTTCGAAGCGGCGTGGGCGCAGCTCCTCGATCGGATGTTCACCGATGACCTGCCGGAGGACATCGAAGCGCACGGCGGGGCCCGATGGTCGCTGGCGATCGAAGCGCTCGCAGCCGATGCCAACGGGCCTTTCTGGGACGACCAGGCGACGCCCGAGACCGAGACCCGCGACGACATCGTGACCGCAGCCTTCCGCGCTGGCGTAGCCGATGTTGCCGACCTGCTCGGCGACGATCCGGCGGACTGGGCATGGGGGGAGATGCATACCGCCACGTTCGAGAACGAGACCCTCGGGCAGTCGGGGATCGGTCTCATCGAGAATCGCTTCAACCGCGGGCCGTATCCGACGAGCGGCGGGTTCGACATCGTGAACGCAACCGGATGGACCCCGTCAGAAGGCTTCATCGTCGACTGGGTGCCATCGTTCCGCATGGTCGTCGACATGGCCGACCTCGACCGGTCCCTCTGGGTCAACACCACCGGCGCGTCCGGTCATCCGTACAGCGCCCATTACCAAGACCAGATCGAGGCCTGGCAGACCGGCGAGTACTTCCCGATGCGGTGGGGTAAGGCCACCATCCAGCTGGCGGCCGAGGCCACGTTGCGCCTGGTCCCGCTGACGTCGTGAGCCGCCTCAGCTCGTGCGGAAGCGGATCGTGTGGTGGCCCGTCGCACCGTTCGGGGCAGGCTCGGCGACTGCAGACGTCTGCGTCTGACCCGTCCCGTCGGTCGCTCGAACGGAGAGCTGGTGATTCCCCGCGGCGAGCTCTGCGGCGTGTTTCCACTGCACCCAGGCGGTGTCGGCCAGCGGCGTGGTCAGCTCGGCGTCCTGCCACTCTCCGTCGTCGATGCGCACCTCGACTCGGTCGATGCCCTTGAGCGGGGCCCAGGCTACGCCCGCCATGACCACCTGCCCTGCGGGAACCGTCTGGTTCGCCTGCGGAACGTCGATGCGGGATTGGGTCTTGATCGGGCCTTCCTTGGACCAGCCACGAGGAATCCAGTAGCCATCGAAGTCTTCCCAGGTGGTCAGCTCGATCTCCTGGAGCCACTTGGTCGCGGAGACGTATCCGTACAGGCCGGGCACGATGAGCCGCGCCGGGTAGCCGTGGCGGGGCGGCAGCATCTCACCGTTCATCCCGATGGCCACCAGCGGTTCACGGCCGTCGAAGGCGAGCTCGGTCGGGAATCCAGCCGTCCAGTCGTCGACCGAGCGTCCCACGATCTGCGTTGCGCCTTCCTTCACCCCTGCGCGTTCGAGGAGATCCGACAGGAGGACGCCGGTCCAGCGCGCATTGCCGACCAGGTCACCGCCGACCTTGTTCGACACGCATGCGATGGTCACGTAGCGCTCGTGGAGCGGCATGGCGAGGAGGTCCGAGAGGGTGTACTCGAGCTCTGTTTCGACCATCCCTTTGATCTTCAGCCGCCAGCCGGCGGTATCGGGCCGTGGCACCACCAGCGCGGTGTCGATCCGGTAGAAGTCGTCGTTGGGAACCAGGAGGGATTCGAGGCCGTCGACATCGAACGATGTTCCCGATGCCGGAGGATCGACGGGGACCGTCGCCGATGGAAGCGCAATCGAGCTTCGGACTTCCTCGGACCGGGAGATGATCATCGAACGCCCGGCGAGCCCCGTGCCGAGGGCGGCTCCAGTGACACCGACGACCCCTGCCACGAAGTGGCGGCGGGTCGGCATTGGCGCCACACCGTCCGTGGGCATTTCGGTCGCCGGCTCGTCGAGCGCCGCCAACAAGCGGTCGAGCGTGTACCAGCCGACCCCGGCGGCAACGACAATCGTCAGCACCGTGGCGATTGGCTCATAGGACGGCTGGTCGAAGGTTGCGATGATGCCCACGAGGGCGAAGACGCCGAAAGCGGCCGGAGCGGCCCAGCGGCGCTCCAGCGTCAGCCGCCCCACCAACCCGCCGATCAAGACTGCAACGATCACCGTGCCGATGGCGAGTGCACCTTTGTCGGCAGTGCCGAAGACGTCGATGGCAAATCGCTTCACGAACGGCGGGCTGTAGTCGACGACATACGTACCAACCGAAGCGATCGCCGAGGGGACGCTCGTGGTCAATCCGGCTACGAGCTCCGTCAGCCCGAGCGCCAATCCGGCCGCCGCGGCGCCGGCGAAACCAGCGCGGCGGCGCTGCTCGTGCTGGCGTTGCGGGGTGGTCGTTGTTTCCATGGAAACGGTTTACCACGCGACGCGCCCATATCCCTAGCTCAGCGCCATTACGAAACGATGAAGATTCAGGGGCGGTTGTTCACCATTCTTCGTCACCGGAGCGGTTGCGACGCCGCGCGGTTCTGGTCTCGGCTCGGCGGCTGCGATCGACGGCACGCTGCGCTTCGTGGGTCATCTCCCGCTGCAGCTTCCGGTAGCCGGTCCACCGCTCGGGTGCGACCCGGCCGTCTGCAATCGCCGCTTGGACCGCACAACCGGGTTCGGCCCGATGGGCGCAGTCGCGGAATCGACACTGCGAGGCGTACTCCTCGAGATCGGCGTAAGAACGAGCAAGCCCGTCCTGCGCCGAAGGCATCGAGATCGATCGCAGACCCGGGGTGTCCATCAGCACCGCCCCACCCGGAATGGGCACCAGCTCGCGTGCGGTCGTGGTATGCGTGCCCTTGTGGTCGCCGCGCCGTGTTCGCCCCGTCGCCTGCAGGTCATTGCCCGCCAAGTGGTTGATGAGCGAGCTCTTGCCGGCACCGGACTCGCCGGCCAGGCCGACGGTCTGACCTTGGCGGAGGTACCTGGCCAACCGGTCGGTTCCGTCACCCGTGACCGCACTTGCGGGAACGATCTCCACGCCGGGAATGGTCTTGCCGATCTCGTGGATCCCCTCATCCACTCCGATCACAGCGCCCGGCGTTCCTGCGAGATCGATCTTGGTCAACACCATGACGGGCTCGACCCCGGCCTCCCAGCTCAGGATCGCCAATCGCTCCAACCTGCCAACTCGATGAGGACGATCGAGGCCGTGGAGAATGAACATCGTGTCGATGTTGGCGGCCAGCGTCTGTTCGCCGCTTCCAGCGGCATTAGCGCGAACCACCGCCGTGGACCTCGGGAGCACGTGGATCAGGGTGTAGGCAGCATCTGGGGCACGTCCGACCACGGCCCAGTCGCCGGTGACCGGCTGAATCGCGGTCGAGGCAAGGCGGCAGCGTTCGAGGCCGGCTGGGGTCATGATGCGACATGTGGTGCGGTCGACCCGCACGATCCGGGCGGGCACGTGGTGCGGGTCGGTGTAGGGCCGGTACCGGGCGGCGACGGACGGATTCCATCCATATGCGCCGAGGCCACCCGGGGCATCGTCGAAGACGTGCGGTGTGGTTTCGCTCAAGAGTCTGCTCCTGGAGACTGCGGGGGCCTCCCGGCAGCGTCGCCCGATCAGTCGGTGAACGGGCAGGCGAGCAGGAGCACCCGGGATGCGGCACAGGCCGGATAGCCGGGCCGCGACAAAACGACATGCGTGGTCATAGGGCGCCTCCTCTCTGCTCGAAGTGACCCAACCGTACTCGACGTCAGTGTCGTGCGGTAGGCCAATTCCCGCTCACACCGCCGAATCCTCGGGCGACCGACTGGCATGTGCGGCTGCTCGCTCCCGCTGTTCGAGGAGGAGCCCCCACGTCGCAACGCCGAGTGCGAACGCGGTGAGGAGTGCAACGACGAGTGCCGTGTCCTGGAGGCCGGCGACTTGCGCTGCGGCGGGCGCATCGCTGGCATCGCCGCTCGAGCCCGCCGCGGCGTTGACGCGGGCGGCCCAGATCGTTCCCAGCACGGAGATACCGAAGATCTGACCTGTGATGCGTGTGATCGTCAGCATCCCGGAGGTCACGCCGAGCCGCTGCGGCGGCACCGAGCCCATGACGGCACTGTTGTTGGGCGATTGGAAGATCCCCATGCCGGCGCCGATGGGAATGAGGATGAGCATGTACACCAAGATCGTCGTGTCGGTATCCAGGTACCGGGCGAGGAAGTAGCCCACCGTCAGCACCGCCAACCCGGCGACCGTCACCGGCCGGGGCCCGATGCGATCGGAGAGCGAGCCAGAGAGCGGAGCGGCGACTCCGAGCGCCACCGGAGCAGCTGCCAGCAGGAGACCAACCTGACGCGGCTCGTATCCCAACACGTTCTCCAGATAGAACGGGAGAAGGATCAGCAACCCGGCGATCCCGATGAAAGAGATCCACCCCGTGAAGAGGTTGACGCTGAGCAACCGATTCCGAAACAGCGTCAGATCCAACATCGGCTGCGGGACCCTCCGCTCGATGCCGAGGAAGGCAGCCAGGCCAACGGCAGAGACGACGAGCAGAGCGATGACCGGCCTATCGCCGAAACCGCGCTCCTGACCCAGCGTCAGACCGAGCAGCAGCGGGGCCAGCGCCAGCAGGAAGGTGAAGGCACCGAGGTAGTCGAAGCGCTGCTGGCCCGGCGGGGGTACCCGCGGGATGAACCGCAGTGCGGTGATCGTGCCCACGATGCCGACGGGGAGATTCACGTAGAAGATCCACCGCCAGGAGATGGCGTCGATGAGAAAGCCGCCGAGCGATGGCCCGACGACGATTCCGATCGACACCACCGACCCCATGATGCCCAGCGCCCGACCCCGCTCCTGAGGTGGGAACGCCTCCGTGACGATGGCGAAGCCGAGCGCAAAGACCATTGCTGCGCCAACGGCTTGGAACACGCGAAATCCGATGAGCCAGCCCACGGTGGGGGCGAGCCCGGCCAGCATGGACCCGATCGTGAACACGACGAAGCCGGCGGCGTAGATCGGCTTCTTGCCGACCATGTCGCCGACTCTGCCGATTCCGAGCACCAGGGTCGCCAGGGTCAAGAGATACCCGAGAACGACCCACTGCACCACGCTGAATGACGTGTTGAACTCATCGACGAGCGTCGGCAGCGCCACATTGACGATGCTGCCGTCGATGGTGCCGAGGAAGATGCCCATCCCGACCGCGACCAGGACCCACCACCGGCGCGTGTAATCGACGCCCGGCGGCGGCGATTGGGGATGCGAAGGCTGCGTCATGGACCGCGGCTCACGTTACCCACGGTGCGCTTCGCCGAAACCACAGGTACTGCCGGCGCCCGATCAGGCTCCGTTGCGTTTGCGTGCCGCCCACTCGACGAACTGGGCCGCTGGGAGCGTGTTGGCGACGCGAGCTTTGTCGACCCAGCCACGCCGAGCGTTCATCACGCCCCACCGCAGGTTGCCGTATTCCCGGGTGTGGTGGCTGTCGGTGGAGACGATGAACCGAACCTCCGCTCGATTCCGGATGGACCGCAATTCGTCGGCGGGAACATCCAGACGATCGAGGTGGGAGTTGATCTCGAGGGCCGTGCCGGTTGCCACGGCCGCATCGACGACCGCACCGAAGTCGAGGTCGATCCCGGGGCGTCGCCCGATCTTTCGCCCGGTCAGGTGCCCGATGACGCCCACTGCTGGGTGCTGCATCGCTCGTATCACCCGCTCCGTTTGGGTGGCGGCATCGAGGTCGAAATGGGAGTGCACGCTGGCGACGCACCAATCGAACGCCATCAGGAAGTCGTCGTCGTAGTCGAGGCTCCCGTCTGGTGCGATGTTCAGCTCGGAACCGTGCAGGATGGTGAGCTCCGGGTATTCGCCGCGCAGGCGCTCGATTTCTTCGCGCTCCTGCAGCACCTCGTCGCGGGACAGACCGTTGATCGCCAGGTTCTCGGCGTGCTCCGTCATCGCCAGGTACTCGAGACCCCGCGCAGCCGCGGCGGCGACCATGTCGTCCAGCGAGCTTCGCCCGTCGCCGGACCATGTGGAGTGGACGTGGAGGTCGCCTCGAATGTCGGCCTCGGTGATCAGGTCAGGCAGTCCTTCTCCTGCGGCAGTCGCCACCTCGCCGTGCCCTTCGCGCAGCTCCGGTGGGATGTACGACAGACCCAGGGCGGCGTAGATGTCCTCTTCGGTCGACGCGGCTATCACTGCTTCGGTCTCCGCATCCGCCAAGGAATACTCGTTGAGGATCTGGCCGGCACCAATGGCCCGCTGGCGCAGTTCGATGTTGTGCTCCTTCGACCCGGTGAAGTAGAGCGTCGCGGCGCCGAACTGCTCCGGGGCGACGACGCGAACGTCGACCTGCATCCCTTGGCGCGTCAGGATCGAAGACTTCGTGTCACCGTGGCCGATCACGTCGTCGACGACGGGGAGCTCGACGAACGCTTGCATGACCGGCGTCGCATCGGAGGCCGCCACCACGATGTCGATATCGCCGATGGTCTCGCGGAAGCGTCGCAGGCTGCCGCAGCACTGAACGCGCTCCACGCCGGGAAGCGACCGCAGCGTGCTCACGAGCTCATTGGCGAGCGGGAGCACCCGGATGATGGGGGTGCGCCGATCCTTGCCGTGCAAGCCGAGGCGCTCGATGGCCTTGGCGATCTTCTCCTCTGATTTCGCTCCGAGCCCGGGAAGCTCGCGCAGCTTCTCCGCAGCCAAGGCCGCCTTCAGATCGTCCACCGTCTCGACCCCGAGCCGGTCGCGCAACATGACGACCGTCTTGGGTCCCAGCCCCGGGATCCGGGTCAGCGCCACGAACTCGGGCGGGTATTTCAGGCGTAGCTCCTCGAGTTGACCCAATGTGCCCGTCGCGGCGATCTCGCGGATCTTCTTCGCCGTGCTCTTGCCAACGCCGTCGAGCTCCACGAGTTGGGCATCGGTCATCTCGTCGACGGGAGCCGCGGCGTCACGCACCGCACCGGCCGCCTTGTCGTAGGCACGGACGCGGAACGCCTGGGGCGACCCTTCCTCGAGCTTCAGCAGCTCCGCCAGCTCGGCCAGGACACGTGCAATCTGACCGTTGGTCGCCATCAGAACGTCAACCAGAGGAACGCAACGAAGCCGGCGAGCAGCAACCCTCCCTCGATCCGGTTCAGCTTGCCCGTTCGTGCGAACACCCCTGCGATCGTCACGGCGATCACCATGAACCACAGTTCGGCACGCCCGAGGTCGAGCAACACTGCAGGTCCGACAGCTGCGGCGGTTCCCGCCACCGCGAGCGAGTTGAAGAGGTTGGAGCCCAGGACGTTGCCCACGACCAGATCCGGTGCGGACCGGCGAGCCGCCGCGACCGCAGTCGCCAGCTCCGGGAGGCTGGTGCCGATGCCCAGCATCACGCCGAGGAACGAGTCGGACAGTCCCAAGTCCTCACCGATGTCGAGGGCGCCTTCGAGGAGGAGGTTGGCACCGAAGACCGTGGCCGCCAGCGCGATGATCCCGATCAACGCCTCGACCCCGACCGAGCGCTCGCCGTCGGTGAACTCCTCCACCTCGTCGGCGGCGACCAGGTCTCCGGGCCCGTGATCCTGCGACCACAGAATCAGGAGCACCAGCGCTCCCACCATGCCGAGCAGCAGCGCGAAGCCCTCGAAGCGGGTTACCTCACCGTCGTACAGCACCACTGCAAGCCCGATGACGGCCAGCAGCATGAGGACGCCTTCGCGGCGCAGGACGGCAATGCGGGTGGAGATGGGCTTCAGCAAGGCCGCCGCCCCGATCACCAGGGTGACGTTGGCGATGTTCGAGCCCACCACGTTTCCCATGGCGACGTCCAACTCACCGTCAACGGCAGCAAACGCGGACACCAGGAGCTCCGGGAGCGACGTGCCCAACCCGACAACGAGCGCACCGATCAACACTGCGGACACGCCGAGCGCTTGTGAGATGCGCACGGCACTCGCAACCAAGCGGTCGGATGCCGCGATCAAGAACGCAAGGCCGACAGCGACCGATGCAACAGCGAGGAGCACGAAATCCCTACTTCGAGGCTGCCCTGAATGGGTGGCGGGCGATAGTACCTCCTTGCGAGTCGACCAATCTCGCAAGCGAAGTAACCTCTCGCCAATGCCCTCCGAGCACGAGCCGCTGTACCACACTTGGTTGACGTCCGACGGTGCGGTATCGAGCCGCTTCGTTCGTCCGCTGGTTCGCTTCACGCATGTGGAAGCAGCCGGCGGCATCGTGCTGCTGGTCGCGGCCGCCATCGCGATGATTTGGGCCAACTCGCCGTGGGGACACACGTACGCCGAGTTCTGGGAATCCCACCTCGCCATCAATCTCGGGCCGTTCCATTTCGATGAGTCGATGGAGCACGTCGTCAACGACGGCTTGATGGTGATCTTCTTCTTCGTCGTGGGGCTGGAGATCAAGCGCGAACTCGTCGTGGGCGAGTTGGCCGATCGACGCAGGGCTGCGCTGCCGGCGTTCGCCGCGCTCGGCGGCATGGTCGCCCCCGCCCTCATCTATCTCGCCTTCGTTTCGGGAACGGGCGGCGAGGCTCTGGATGGCTGGGGTATTCCCATGGCCACCGACATCGCCTTCTCGGTCGGCGTGATCTCCCTGCTCGGCAGCCGGGTTTCGGTGAGCGCCAAGCTCTTCTTGCTGGCGCTGGCCATCGCCGACGACATCGGAGCCATCGCCGTGATCGCCGTGTTCTACACCGACGACCTCAGCATCGTCTGGCTTGCCGAAGCGATCGTGCTCGTGGCCGCCGTGTACCTCGCACAGCGAGTCAACGTTCGCTCGGTGCTCTTCTACGCAATCATTGGAACGGTCGTGTGGTACTTCGTGTTCGAATCGGGAGTCCATGCGACGTTGGCGGGCGTCGCCTTGGGCCTGATGACTCCGGCGACGGCCTACATCTCCGACGAGGACTTCAAGCAGCGGGCTCGCTGGATCCTCGACCGGTACGACATGGATGCGGCGTCTCCTCGGGCCCGGGAGCGCATCGACGCCGACGCCATGGAGCTGTCGCAAATCGCCAGAGAGTCGGTTTCGCCACTCGACCGGCTCGAGAGTGCGCTCCACCCGTGGTCGTCGTTCGTCATCGTGCCGCTCTTTGCGCTCGCCAACGCCGGCGTTCGGTTTGCGGACATCGACGTCGCCGAAGCGATCACCAGCGCCGTCTCGCTGGGCGTGGCCTTCGGCCTGGTGGCGGGCAAGATCATTGGCATCACGCTGTTCACCTGGCTGGCGGTGCGGTTCGGCCTCGGCGTGCTGCCCCGCCGCACCGGGTGGAGGGACATCGTCGGCCTCGGCGCCCTGGCCGGCATCGGTTTCACCGTCTCGTTGTTCATCACGGAGCTTGCGTTCACGGATGAGATGCTCACCGATGCGGCAAAGCTCGGCATCTTCATCGGTTCCCTCGTTGCCGGCGTGCTCGGCTACACCCTCCTCCGCGCCTCCCCGACCCCCGCCGAGGAGATCGAAGCGTCTCGTGCCGCCATGGGGCTCGACGACTATGCCTACGAGGATGATGACGCGGACACGGCGAGGGACTCGTTGGCAGCGGGCGAGTGACGCAACCCGCACTTGCCGGCGCCATGGTGCGGGAGCCCGCCGGGACGGAGTTGCCGCTGGGCGAGCTGTTGCATCGACCAACCCTGCTCTTGCGCGTTCGCTATTTCGGGTGAGCGGCCTGTCTCGAGTTCCTGTCGCAGGTGGCGGCAGTCAGCGGCAGAATCGCCGAGGGTGGTTTCACCATTGTCGGTATCGGTCCTGCAGCCGCGCACCAAGCTCGCCACCTGCGCGCCAACGGCATCCCCTTCCCCTTGGTGCTCGACGAGGGCGGTGAGGTGGCAGCGGCGCTTGGACTTCGCCGGCAGTCGTTGGCCCGATTCGCGTTCAATCTGCGGGCGTGGACCCGGTGGCTTGGTTCCTTCATTCGTCATCGCAGGCAGTACCGCATCACGGGGCACTACTCCGAAGTTCCGGCGGTGGCGATCGTCCGTGCCGGGGGTGCCATCGACTGGATTCATCGCGGCCGCGGCATCGGCGACTATCCCCCGGTGTCCGAGGTTCTGCGGCGGCTGGAACGGAACACGAATGAAGGTGACGAGGTTGAGGTCGCCATGAGCCAGCCTTCCGGACCCAACCCGGCCGCCGTTGCATGGTCGGCCCTCCGTGCGTCACGCCTGAGCCGTCCGGCACCGATCGGTTCCGGCACCGTCGACCACGGCGAGCTCTCCGCCGTGCTCGACGCGCTGCGGCGAGGCGGCGTCGGCGCCCTCGTGCCCCGGCGCGTTGAGCTGAAGGCGTACCGCGATCGACTTGGAGAGGTGGATCCCGACTCGTTGTCTCGGGCTGAAGCTCTGGCCTTCTGGCTCAACCTCTACAACGCAGGCGCACTCGACCTCGCCGCTGAAGGATTCGGCGCAGCAACCGACTCCGTGTTGCGCATCCCGGGAGGATTCACGCGCCTTTGGGCCGACGTCGCCGGCGAAGCGCTCTCGCTGGACGGGATCGAGCACGGCAAGATCCGACGCTTCTCAGACCCACGCTTTCACAGCGCCTTGGTCTGCGGCTCGGCGTCGTGCCCGACGCTGCGCTACGAACCCTTCACCGGGGATCGCCTCGAAGCCCAACTCGACGACCAGATGCGTTCGTTCCTCTCGTCGGGGGCCGCGATCGCGGACGATTCGACGAACACGCTTCGGCTGAGCCGGATCTTCCTCTGGTACGGCGCCGACTTCGTGCGGCCGCATCGCATGCCCGCATGGATCCCCGCCGGCAAGAGGGCGGTCGTTCGCAGCCTGCTGCCGTGGCTGGGTGGGGACGTGCGTCGATGGGTGGAGACGACTCGGCCGTCCATCGAGTTCCAGCCGTACGACTGGTCACTGGCCTGCGCCGTTGGCTTCTCGGACGCGACGCAACCCGAGGATCACTGACCCGATCGCCATCAGAGCGGCCACCGTGTCGAACGGCAACACGAGGCGGAGCATTTGCTCCCCGTCGACGATCCACGCACCGCTGGCTCCGAAGCCGACCACGCGCAGGTAGTTCCACACCGACAGCACGCAGAGGATGCCGAGCATGACGGACGCAACCCGAGCCGGGCCGCGGCCGAGCCACCAGCGGACCCCGAGGTACAGCGCAGCGGCCGCCCAGGCGATGTCCAACGCGGACAGCAATTGAAGAAACTGCAGCGACGGGTCGAAGCGCAACGCCGCGGACGACGCCAGCGCAACGAGCGCAACGACGCCGGTAGGAACGATCACGAGCACGACCACACCACCCAGGCGGCGCCTGTCCTCACCCCATGAGGTTTCCGTGAACCACGCAGCGTCGGCCAGAGGTGCGACACGCCAGGTCACGAGGAGCCCGAGCGCGACGAGCATCGCCAGCTGCGTCGTGAAGAGAGCCAGGGGTTCGTCCTGCGTCGGCACGAGCAACAGCGGTACCGAAAGCAGCAGACCGACCAGCAGATATGGGAGGGCCTCGAAGGCGGCGCGTTCGGCCGGACGGCGTGGAGGCTCACTCACCTCGATTCCAAGTGAGCCGCAACCGATCCGGGGCGTCGCTCGCCGGGGTCAGCGGCACGTAGCCGGGCACCTTGTGGTGGGGTGTGTCGAGATAGACCTTGGCCTCCGGGGCTTGCGCAAAGCGACCATGGCTCCAACGGACCTCGACGTGCCCGTCGACCATGCTGGTCTGTCCTGACTCGTTGTCGGTCACCTCGGCGTGCCACTGCACGACCGGCTGGCGGCGCTGCAGATCCGGCCACGCATCGAATGAGCGGAAGCGGAATCGATTCCTGAAGTCCCACGGTGTACCCACGCGGTAGCGGACTTCCGTGCCGCCGGCCGACTCGCCAAGCACGAAGTAGGGCGCCGATTGCAGACGCAGCAACCGCCACAGCGTCTCCTCGCGACGCCGCCGACTCCGTGCCATGGCCTGCTTCCACCGAGCCGCCGAGGCGGTTGCCACCGCATCGGCGAACGCCAAGTACGCCGCAAGGAGGTCGCCGCTGAGCGAACGTGGAATGCCTCGCTTGAGTCGATCGCGGTGCTCGACCGTCAATGACGCCACGTTGACGGGAAGCGAGCGGTCGTCGAGGTAGCTGCGGCAGGCGACATAGAACGCTTGGTAGTCCGCGGGAGCCACCTCCAAGTACCAGTCCACTGGTGCGTCCTGCCGGTCGGCGAGGAGCCGGGAGAAGAGATTGGCCGGCGACGAATTGGTCAGGATGTTCGAACCGTATTTGCAGGAGATCAGATAGACGTGGTCGACCCTGAGATCGGCAGGAATCTGCTCGTATCCGGGCGGTTTGTGGCTGCCCTTCCACTCGAGCGACCAAGGCGGCCGTCCCCGGAGACCCTCGGTCGACCTGGCGAACTCGACGCCATTGCGCCACGCCACGTCGAACTCTCGCTCGTATTTGCCCGTCCGCCACGCCGCTTCGAGCCGCTCGTAGTGCGCCGATTCGACATTGAGCACCGCCCGGGGACGCACGGCCAGCGCCCGCTCCAGAGAAGGGAAGCCGAGCATGCCGAGCCCTGTGGTGATCTCGGTGACCTCGGTCCGCGGCGCCGCCACCGTCAGTCCCGGAACAAGGGGGCGAACTGCAGCTGCATGCCGATCATTTCAGCAGGGAGGTCGGCGGCGGTCTTGATCCGCTCCGTGTAGACGTCGATGGGAACTCCGGTGATTCGAATCCAGCTGTAGACGGCATCACCCCACCGTTCGTCCAGGAGCGCCCTGCGTAGCTCCTCGAGTTCGGCCGACACCCGCTTCGGATCGGTCCGTGCGACGAGATGCAGCGCCAGGGCACGTTGCAGTACCTCGAGGTCTTCGGCGAGAAACACGGCGGGGGGATCGTCCCGAACGACGGCGTAAGCCACCAGGGGCCCGGTCACACCAAACCCTCGAGATCCGTCTCTTTCCAGAACCCGGACGCGGGATGCTCACACTCGCCCGTTGCGTAGAGGGCCAGCCTCCGCTGCCCGAGTGGGTCGCGCATGTCGATGGCGTCCCAAATGGTTCCAGGGCCTACGGCCCGAATCGCCTTGTCGCCTTCGCTGCCGGGCTTGGGGAGATGCGACGTGAGCAGCAGCAGCGGCGCGCGCTCTTCTGTCTCGCGGAGCACGAGCGCTCGCCCGAGCGCCTTCCAAACGCTGTCGGTTCTCAGCAAGCCGCCCCGGGTCGTCGTGAAGCCGCCCGACACGTCGACGCACCACTGCACGCCCTGCTGGTCGGTTGCGAGGAAGTTGAACTGCACGCCGGCGCGCCGCAGCTTGTAGTTCTTCTTGACGACGGTGAACCCGGCCTCCTCGAGCACGGTCTGGGCGAAGGCCTGCGCAGCCTTCCCCTCGTAGGTGGAGCGTGCTTGGAAGTGCGTCGGCGGCAGCTCGGGTTGGACCGCAACCCGCTCGGTCGAGGTCGCAGCGACGGGCTCCGGCCCGGCGGTTGTGCGCAACGCCTCGTTGACCCGCCTCTGTGCGGTCTCGATGTACACGGGATCGAGGTCGTAGCCGACGGACCGCCGACCCTCCTTGAGGGCCGCCACCAGTGTCGTCCCCGACCCGACGAACGGATCGAGCACGAGATCGTCCTCGTAGGTGTAGAGCTTGATGAGCCGCTGCGGCAACTCGACCGGAAAGGGTGCGGGATGGCCTACCCGCCTCGCGCTCTCCGACGGAATGTCCCAGACGTCGAGCGTCGCCGCCATGAACTCGTCGGCGGTGGTGTTCGTCACGTGGGGCAAGCCCTCCGTAGCCCGCTGCTTCGGGCTTCGGGCGCGATCAAACCTGCCCTTGCTGGCGATGATGACTCGCTCGGTGAGGTCGCGCAGCACAGGGTTCGCCGCGCTGCGGAATGAACCCCACGCAACGGAACCGGAGGCACCCTCGGCCTTCTTCCACACCACCTCGCCGCGCAGCAGCAGCCTCAGTTCGTCCTGCAGGATGCGAACGATGTCGGCGGAGAGGCTGCGGTACGGCTTGCGACCGAGGTTCGCCACGTTCACGGCCAGCCGGCCCCCGGGCTCGAGCTTCCGCACACATTCGGCGAACACCTCGTGGAGCATCTCCAGATACTCCCGGTACGAGGCCGGGACGCCGTCCTCACCGAGATGTTCCTCGTACTCCTTGCCGGCGAAATACGGCGGTGAGGTCACGACCAGCGCCACGGAGCCGTCCGGCACTGCGTCCATGAACCGCGCGTCACCGAGAACACAACGCGGTTCGTCGAATCCCTCGGCGTACACGACCGTGTCGTCGTCTGACAGGACCGGTGCGGCGAACCGCTCGTAGAACGCCGTCGCATCGTGGTTCTCACGGCGGCCGGCACCGAAGTTCGATGTTGCTGTCGGTTGGCGGCGTTCACCCATGCCGGGCTCCGAATGGTTGGCTGCGCTCCACGTTACCTGGGGGGTGTGTCAGAACTGGGTTGTCCCGTACGATCGGACGACCGCACGGGCGGCGGGGTACCCTCGCCTCATGCTGTCCGAAGCCACGACTTCCACACCCGCACGTCTCGTTCTCGAGGGGACGATCGCGGGCGCCGGTCCCGAGGAGATCACCGAGGCCTTCACCGATCCCGCTGCGGTGACGAAGTGGTGGGCAGACGAGGCCACCGTGGCCGAGGACGGTACGTATGCCTTTTCCTGGCCTGCCCAGGAGTGGACGCTGCGCGGCCGTTTTCTGGAGGTGCTGCCCGGCCATCGGGTGCGTTTCACGTGGGCGTGGGATCACGAGCGACTCGTCGCAGCAAAGACCGTTCTGGTGACGGTCACCGCGGTGTCGGACGGCACGATGATCACGATCACCCACGGCGACTACGGCCCCGACGACGAGGAGGAGCGCAAGGGCCACCTCGAGGGCTGGCAGTACTTCATTGGACGGCTGGCGGATCATCTTGGCTGACGAACCGGAGCGGCGGATCCCCACCGCCGCCGAAGTCAACCGCTACCTACCCGAGGCATTTCCCGCCGCGGCGAATTCCGGCTACCGATGCGACGAGATCGGCGACGGATATGCCATTGCACGGTGGATCTACGACGAGGCCGAGCTGCGACCAGGCCACTACATCAGCGGTCCCACCATGTTCACGGTCGCCGACACCGCGCTGTGGTTCGCCGTGTTCAGCGTCGTCGGGATCGAGTCGATGGCCGTCACGAGCGAGATGTCGATCCGCTTCCTCCGCCCCGCCCAATACGGTGACGTCGTCGGTCGGGCCACGATCCACTCCACGAGCACCCGTCGCATCGTCGGCACCGTCGAGCTGTGGGTCGACGATCGCCCCGACCGCCTCGTGGCGATCGCCCCGGGAACGTACGTCCGTCCCGTCTGATCGCGACCCCCTCGCCCGAACTTGCGTAGCTCACGCCACCATGCCGCCGGCGGCCAGATACGCAAGAATCCGGGGGGAGGAGCTACGTGGCGCTCTTGTAGCTCCCGAGCACCTGGAGATGAGCGAGCGTTGCCGGGGGCGGGTCGATGACGTGGGCGAGGCCCGCCGGGCCTGGGGTATGCACCAGGTCGACGAAGAAGCGGTAGCTCCACGCCTCGGTCGACGGCCTCGACTCGATGCGGGTGAGGTTGGCGCCGCGCAGACCGAGCTCCGTCAACGCCAGCGCCAGCGCCCCTGGCCGATGCTCGGTGGTGAAGACGACGGTCGTCTTGTCGTCGTCGGGATCGACCTGCGGTGCACCTGGAGCCAGCACGAAGAACCGGGTCGTGTTGTGGTGCCGGTCCATCACGTCGGTCTTGAGCACGGCGAGACCGTGCGCCTCGCCGGCCCAGGGCGGAGCGAGCGCCGCCACGGTCACATCCCCTCCTTCGGCGACCTCGCGCACGGCGCCGGCGGTGTCGGGCCGCGCCACGGGATCGATGCCAAGGATCAACAGTGTCTCCTCCGCTTGGGAGAGCGCTTGAGGATGCGAGCGCACCTCGGCGATGTCCTCGAGTGCGCTGCCGGGGAGACCGAGGAGTGCGTGCCGCACCTCGATGAGGTGCTCGGCGATGACCGACACCGGCCCGTGCTCGGGGTTGCCCGGCAGCCGGTCGAGCACCGGCAGCACGCTCCCGGTCGTCGAGTTCTCCACTGGCAACGTCAGCCGGTCGACTTCCCCACGCTCGAGCGCATCAAACGCTTCGGCGAAGCTGTGCAGCCCAATCCGCTCGGCGGCGGGAAACAACTCCCCCGCCACCTTGTGGCTGTACGAGCCCGGCTCGCCCTGATATCCGATGCGCATGGCGCAGGAGCGTAGACGCCGAGCTACTCCACGGTGACCGAACCGCGGGCGTCTTCGAGACGATGACCGACGTCATGTGGCCAGCGTCCGGACCGTCAGTCACTCCGGCCGGGAGAGGGTCTCGATGACCAGGTCGAAGAATCCTGGCGCCGCGACGGTGTGCATGATCGTGACGTTCGGCACCGAACCGCTCACTCCCCACCAATCTGCGAGGAGTGCTCCTGCGCTCTGCTCCGAACAGACCTCGATCGCAGCCGATACGTGCTTGCCAACGAACAGGTCCGGATCCAAGAGGAACGCAATCGGGCAGGGATCGTGGAGAGGCGCACCGGGAAAGCCATACTTCTCTACGTCCCACCGCTCGTAGTAGGCGAGCATGCCAGCAACTGCCTCCGCGGCGCTGGAGCCGATAGCCCTTATCCGCTCCAGGTGCTCCGGCAGCACGAGCGCTTGATGGGTCACATCGAGCGGAAACATCGTCAAGGGGATTCCCGAGGAAAGCACGATGTGCGCAGCATGGGGATCCACGTATGCGTTGAATTCAGCCGCTGGTGTGGTATTCCCCCCTTCGAAGACCGCACCGCCCATCCAGAGGACTTCCTGCACGTGCTGAGCGAGCATCGGTTCCTTCGCCAGCGCCACGCCCAGGTTGGTGAGCGGCCCGAGGGCAACGATGGACACGTCATCTCGATCTCGACATGTCTCGATGATGAAATCCACACCGTGCTGATCGGCCTCCGAACCTGAGGGTTCGGGTAGATCGGCACCATCGATGCCGGTCGGCCCATGCACGTACTCCGCCGTGTACAGCTCGCGCAGGATCGGCCGAGCGCAGCCTCGGAAGACGGGTACGTTCGAGCCGACCAGCTCGAGAACGGCCAGAGCGTTCTCGGTGACCTGAGGTTGCGGCACATTCCCGGCGACCGTGGTGACTCCGAGGACATTGAGCTCCGGGGAGACCAACGCCATCAAGAGCGCTATTGCGTCGTCTTGGCCAGGGTCCGTGTCAATGATGATCGACCGAGCCATCCAGAGACCCTATCAACCAGAGACCCTGTCGAGAGGCGTTCTCGACGTCCGGTGACGGGTGGGGTCGGGTCTTTTGATACGGCGTTTCCGGTCCACCGTCATCCGCGGGCGCTCGGATGGAGATTATGCTGACCACCGGGCCCCCCATCGGACGCTCTGCGCGCAACCCCTGGGAGACCGCCCCCTGTCAGAAGAGACAGGTCCAATCGCTCATATGGGGAGGATCTCTTGAGATCTCGCATCAAGCTCATTGCCCTTCTCGCCGCAATGTTGCTCGTCTTCGCCGCCTGTGGTGGCGACGATGACGACGCTGGCGGCGATGAGACCACGACCACTGCTGCCACGGATTCAACCGAGGCCATGGACGAAACCACCACAACCGAGGCCATGCAGGACGAGACCACGACCACGGCAGCAACCGATGAGACGCAGGCCCCGGCCGCCGACGCCATCAAGACCTGCCTGGTCACCGACTTGGCCGGCGTGGACGACCGCAGCTTCAACGCTTCCGCCTGGGCGGGCGTTCAAGCCGCTATCGATGCCGGCGTTGCGACGTCGGATTCGTTCTTCCTCGAGTCGGCAGACCCGTCGGACTGGCAGCCGAACATCGACCAAATGCTGTCTCAAGGTTGCCAGCACATCGTCACTGTGGGCTTCGCCCTCGGTGAAGTGACGGCCATCAACGCCGAGGCAAATCCCGACGTCACGTGGACCATGATCGACAACGTTCTCACCGACGAGAACTTCGCTCCGCTTGCGCTGCCCAACGTGCGCGAGTTGGTATATCAGACCGATGAAGCTGCGTTCGCCGCTGGCTACCTTGCCGCAGGCATGAGCCAGACCGGTGTTCTCTGCACCTACGGCGGCGCCAACTTCCCGACCGTGTCCATCTTCATGGATGGCTTCACGCGCGGTGCCCAGCAC
>DATHZQ010000086.1:0-42855 GCA_035458525.1 Acidimicrobiia bacterium | reverse complement strand
GGGTCCGGCGGCCGAGCGCCGCGACGCTCCGCAAGACTCGCGGATGACGAGCTCGGTCGGCAGAACCTCGTGCACAGGGCCTTCTATCTCTCCGTTCACCAAGCCGAGCAGCAGCTCGACAGCACGAGCGCCGGTCTCGTTGACCGGCTGGCGAACGGTTGTGAGCTTCGGCAGCGAGCGCTCCGACGGGGGGAGCCCGTCGAAGCTCACGAGGCCGATGTCGTTGGGGACGGACACGTTCGCTTCGTTCAGCGCACGGAGCGCTCCAACCGCCATCGTGTCGGTGGCAACGAAGACGGCCTCGGGGTTCGCATCGAGCAGCGAACGCATGGCGCGATAGCCACTCTCCTCGGTGTAGTCGCCATCGCGCATCAGGTCCGCACCGGGCGTTGCGCCGCAGAGCGACAGACCTTCGAGGAAACCGGAACGCCGGTCCACGCCGGCCGAAGTGTTGGTCGGCGCCCCGATGTATCCGATGCGGCGATGTCCCAAGTTGCACAGGTGAAGGGCGGCGTCGCGTGCGCCGCCGCGGTTGTCGGTATCGACGTACGTGACCCCGCTCGGTGCGTCCGGCCGCCCCACGACGACGTACGGCAACTCGTCGCCCGCAAGACGTTCGAGAAGTGGATCCCCCATGCGGGTGGCCGTGATCACAACCCCGTCCACGGTTCCCGAGCCGACGAGTCGCGGGTAGAGGTCACGCTCTTCGGCCTCGCTCTGGAAGAGGAAGAGCGAAAGGGTAACCTCGGCGAGGTTGCTCGCTTGGCTCACTCCCTGGATGAGCAGCGGGAAGTAGGGATCGTCGAACAACGTGTGCACCCGATGCGGGATCACGAGCCCGACGACTCCGGTGCGGTTGGAAGCGAGCGATCGGGCAGCAGCGTTGGGGCGGTAGCCCGTCTCGCGGATCACTTCTTGAACCCGTTCCCGCACCTCTGGCCGAACACTCCGCTCGTTGTTCACCACACGGGAGACTGTCGACCGGGACACACCGGCCATGCGACCAATCTCCTCGAGCGTGAGCTTCATCTGGGGGACTCTCTCTCTTGGGAGCGCTCCCGAGAGCGCTCCCAAGAACATACCGCGGGCAAAACCGAAGTGTCAAGCCCTGGGGCGTCCTCTCAGCCACACGTCGGCGGCGATCGACATATCCGTCGACCGCCCACTTCGCCGTACGTATCGAGGAATGTTTGCCATGATGCAGCCACGAGACCGCCGACCCCCCACGCGGCACTCGTCGGACATGAGATCCAGCCTCACACGGCAGGGTGGGAGCTGCATCTGCCCAAACTCGCGGCAATCGCCGGCGGCCCGAACGCGGCGGAGTAGCGACTCCACGTTGGCGGCCGACCACGGAGACGTGAAAATCGAGGAATGTCGTTCTCCACAGCAGACCTCTCCGATCAACACCCCGACGCTTTGATTGCCGATCCCGGCCTCAGTGACTTCGGCGGCGTGCGCCGATTTGCCGGGCCGATACGCACCGTGCGGTGCATCGAGGACAATTCGTTGGTGCGCGTTGCGCTGGAGGGACCCGGCAACGGTGCCGTACTCGTCGTGGACGGCGGCGGTTCCCTGCGGTGTGCCCTCCTCGGGGACCAGCTCGGCACCCTCGCCATGGAGAACGGCTGGTCCGGAGTGATCGTCAACGGGTGCGTCCGCGACTCCGCCGACCTGGGCACGATGGACCTCGGCGTGAAAGCGCTGGCGACCCACCCGCGAAAATCGGTGAAGCGAGGCGAAGGCGAGCGCGATGTTGCCGTGTCGTTCCTCGGTGTCGAGTTCAGTCCCGGCGCAATGGTCTATGCCGACGGCGATGGAGTAGTCGTCGCCTGATGCGGTCAACCTGTCCCGAATCGGTCGCTGCCCGGTATCGGGCCGGTATCGACGCGGTTGCCCGGACGGCCGATCGGCTTGCACAAACCCAGTGGGAAATGCCGGCGTGCGGCGAATGGAGCACCACGGAGACGGCGCGACATCTGCTCGCCGTCGCACGCTGGTATCACGGATGGCTCGATCGGGTTCTCCGCGGCGAAACGAGTGCTCCCTTCCGCCCGGTCGAAATGGCTCAGCGCAACGCTGCGGAGCTGGCCACGCTCACGGCGATCGACGGGCCGGCGGCGATCGACGGCTTCGTCGTAGAGACGAACCGCTACCTGGAGCGTGCGACAGATGCCTGGGATCTCCCCTTCGCCTACCCGTATGGCTTGGTCACCGTTGGGCTGCACGCCGCAGTCGCCGCCGCTGAGTGGCACCTCCACGTCTGGGATCTGTCACAACTGCTCCCAACGCCGCACCGGCCCGACGATCCTGAGGGTCTGTTGATCGCCGCCGGAGAATGTGTCGCTGCCGCCGAGGGCGGTGCCAGGGGGGCCGTCGTGCGATGGGCGGTTCCGCTCGCAGCACGACGTTCTCCCTGGCAACGGATGCTGCAGCGATCGGGGAGGACATCTGCGAGACAGCGGAGCTTGGATCGTCCGCGTCAGGCCGTCCGCACCACCACGCATCGCTCAAACCGGCCGGAACCGTCGATACGGCCCTTCAACTCGGCGACCTCGCCGGCACGCGCCTCGTGTGCTTTGGTCAGGGCAACCATCACCCGCGCCGCATCGGGGACAGCACGGAGCACACCGGCGGGATGGGTCATCACGCACAGCATGGTCTCGATATCGAGCGACTCGTTCGCCTCCTTTCCCGCCAGGGCAGCCACCAGTTCAGGACGGTGACATTTCTCCGCGATGGGGCGGCCGATGGCGTCGCAACCGACCACGATCACCACCAGCGTCGTGGCCGACGGGATCACGGGCTCATGGTCGGCGGGGGTCTTGAACGACTGCCCGCGGGCGCCGTCTGCCTCGACCAGGACGTGGTCGAGGCCCGGCGTTGCGAAGAGCGCGGTTATCTCATCCGGCGGCGGCCCCGTGATCTTGTGACCGTCGTCCGTGGCTACGACCATCACCGGCCCGGCCGCATCGAACGCAGCCGTCACCGCACCCGGGGCGACACATCGCACCTGGCGGGCTTGGTCCGTGCCCATCTTCGTCGTCGTGGTGAGCATGACGGTGGCCCCTCGCTCCGCCAGCTCGTCGCCGAGACGAAACAGCAGCGTCGACTTCCCTCCTGCGCCGACGAAGGCAACCAGCTCGCGCTCGCCGATGCCGAACTCGGCTGCGAGCGACTGCTTCACGAAGCCCGATTCAGGTGCGTCAACACCGCCTCGAGCACGCCGCCCCCCACCGCCAACGCCTTGTCGGAGATCTCCCAGCACGCACTCGCTGCAGCCCGAGGATCGACGTCGCCGATCTTCAGACCGGCCTCGACAATCGAGCCCGGAGCGATGAGCCCCCGGACCAGGCCGTTCGTGAGCGCCCGCACGGTGCGCTCTCCCACCTTTCCCAACGCCTGCTCCCTCACCACATGCTCGCCGAAATCAACGTCCCACGAAACCTCACCGGAGACCTCGGCGCGCAGTACTCGGAATTCGCTCTCCCCGCCGATCATCCCTGGCACGCCGGTGTTGCGTGCTGCTTCTCCGTCCCATATGACACGGCCGAGATGGTGTCCTCGCATCGTCTCCACCACGGCGTGGCAGTCGCTGCCGGCGGTGAAGCCGGGGCCCAGACCGACGACGAGCGGTGCGTCATCTCTCGTCACACCCAGGTTCCGTTTCGCCATCCGTGCGTCGACGACGGCCTCCACCGGGTCTGCGAAATCGGGGAGCTCAGGACCCACCATGACGGCAATCGTGCCCCGGCGGGCGGCGACCACCGCTTCATGCGGCGACTCGCAACGGCGAGCCACGAGATCTTCGACCTCCGTCGTGCCGTGCGTGATCGCCGTCGAGACCGCCACCGTGCGCCGCACCGACAGCGGAGGATCCAATTCGAGGACGACGACGGGGAAGCCGGCCCGATGCAGCCGTGCTACGGCGCCGGTCGCCAGATCCCCCCCGCCGAGCACCACGACCAGCCGGTCGGCGAACAGCATCAGCGTTGATCCCGAAACGCCGCGATCACCTCGGCCATGATCGACACGGCGATCTCTTCGACCGTCTCTGCGCCGATTTCATGTCCGATCGGCGCCCGCACTCCCGCAAGCGCCTCTTCGGTGAGCCCCGCGGCGGCGAGGCGACCCCTGGTTGTTCCCCAGCGCCGGCTGCTGCCCATCACGCCGACGTAGCGCGGCGCTTTGTGCAGCACCGCCGGGAGGGAAGCCACGTCGTAGTCGACTGACCGGCTCACCAACACCACCGCGAGTTCGCCACCATCTGCTGCAGCCAGTGCGTCGTCGATCGATCCGGAGAGTCGCACGTCGGCGAGCGGCACGAGCGCCTCGTCGACCTCCTCGGGGCGGTCGTCCGTCACGATCGTGCGAAATCCCAGCCAATGGGCCAGCTCCACGACGGCCTTGCCGACGTGGCCTGCTCCAGCGACGAGAACGGTTGGTGGTGGCATCGCGGGTTCCACGTAGATCTCAACGGTACCGCCGCACACACCTGGATCGCCTGCGCCGGGATCGACGAGATCGTACGTGAGTAGTTGAGTGGCCCCGGTCTGCAACGACTCTTGTGCGGCCTGGATGACGCGCGACTCCATCTCACCGCCGCCGACCGTGCCGCTGAGCCGGCCGTCGCCGTAGACGAGCATCTTGGTGCCGGCGTGCCGGGGAACCGAGCGACGCGTCGCCACGACGGTGGCCAGCACCACAGGTCGCCCAGCATCGATCGCCTCGACCAGCTCCCGCAGGATCCGCTGCGACTCATCCGCTGCCATCGTCACACCGTTCTCGCCGTCCAGACTCCACCCTGCCGTCTCCAAGCGAAAGTGCCAACGGGCCGCTCCGCGGCATGCCGCGACCTACACCCCATGCAATTCACGCCACACCCGCTCCGGGGTGAACGGGATGGCGTTGAGGCGGGCTCCGGTTGCGTTGGCGATCGCATTCCGGATCGCCGGGGCCACGCCGTCCTTCGGAATCTCAGCAATTGCTTTTGCCCCAAACGGCCCGCTCTTCTCCATGGTCTGCACGAGGTACGCCTCGATGTGGGGCATCTCGTCGGCGCGGTAGATCCAATACGGTCCGAACTTCGGATTCACCATGCGGCCGGCTTCGTCGTACGCCATCTCCTCACAGTGGCCGTAGCCGAGCGCCTGCACCATGCCGCCTTCGACCTGACCGGCCGACGTCACCGGGTTGATGGGCACGCCACAGTCGACGGCCATGATCAGCGACAGCACCGTCACCTGCCCCGTTTCGATGTCAACCTCGATCTCCGCGAACTGGGCCGCATAGGGCGGCGGGGAGTCTGGGGCGACATAGGACGCAGTGCCCATGATCTGGTGCTGTTGGTCTTGGTGCAAGGAGTGCAGTGCCACCTCGGCAAGGGTGACCGACCGCCCGTCGGCCGACCAGGCCCGCTGGTCCGCCAACTCGATCTCACCGGGCGACTCCGCGTCGAGCATGATGGCGGCCCGCTCTGCGATGAGCTTGTGCACTTCCTCGGCGGCCTTCTTCACGGCCATGCCCGACACATACGTCGTGGACGAGGCGTACGCGCCGACGTCGAATGGGGTCATGTCGGTGTCTGCGGCGTAGACGACGATGTCGTCGAGCGGCACGCCGAGCACTTCCGCTGCGATCTGACCGAGGATGGTGTCGGCGCCCGTCCCCAGGTCCGTGGCCCCCATGAGGAGATTGAACGAGCCGTCGTCGTTGATCTTGATGCTGGCGGCGCCCATGTCGAGGCCGGGAATGGCGCTGCCGTGCATGCACATGGCGAAGCCGATCCCACGCCGGATGTGGGGACGGTCGGCCGGCATCCGCCAGTCGGGGTCGTAGCGGCGCAGCCAGCCGGCGGCCCGCTTGCCCTGCGCCACGCACTCCTTGAGCCCACTCGACGTGATCACGGGAATCACATCCATGTCGGCGGCGCCCTCACCGAGCTTCGTTGCGATGTCGAGCGGATCGCCGACGCCGGTCCAGTTGCGTTCCTTGAAGGCGAGCTCGTCCATGCCGAGCTCGGCGGCGATGTCGTCCATGTGGGACTCGAGCGCAAACAACGCCTGCGGTGCGCCGTACCCGCGATACGCCCCCGGCACCGGGATGTTGGTGTAGGCGACATCGCAGTCGAAGCGCTTGTTGGGACAGTTGTAGGACGTGAGGCCTCGGAGGCCGCTCACCATCTGCACGGTGAGGGCGTGGGTGCCGTACGCACCGGTGTTCCCGACCACGCGCATGGACTGACTCACCAGCACGCCTTCGTTCGTCACGCCCGTCTTGTAGGTGACGGTCTGGGGATGCCGGGTCCGGCTGGATACGAACTCCTCTTCGCGATTGAGCGCCAGACGCACCGGCCGGCCGGTGGCGATGGCGAGGTGGCCGACGACGTCCTCGATCAACATCTCCTGCTTGGCGCCGAAGCCGCCTCCGATCCGTGGCTTGATGATGCGGATGTTCTTCACCGGCATGCCGAGCAGCGGCGCCACCATGCGGCGCACGTGGAACGGCACCTGCGTCGACGTGCGGATCACCAGACGCTCGTCGCTGTCGAGCCATGCGATGGCGATGTGCGGCTCGATGGGGCACTGCTGAACCTGGTGCACCCGGAAGGTCTGCTCGAACACCCGATCCGCCTGGTCGAACCCGGCCTCGACGTCCCCGACCTCTGCGTCGATGTGGTGGACGATGTTGCGGGAAGGATCGTGGGCTCCCTCCATGCCATCCTCGTCGTGGATGACGGGGGCGTGCCCTGAGATCGCCTCGTTCTCATCGAAGACCGCGGGCAGGACCTCGTACTCGACGTCGATCAGCCGCACCGCCGCTTCTGCGATCTCCTCGCTCTCGGCGGCAACGACGGCGACACGGTCGCCCACATGGCGCACCTTGTTGTCGAAGCTGACTTGGTCGTACGGCAGCGGGTTGGGGAAACTCTGCCCACCGGACGCATAGCGGACCCGAGCCACGTTGCGGTGATGAAGCACCGCGTGGACGCCTGGCAACGCCCGTGCTTTCGAGTCGTCGATGCTCACAATCCGGGCATGGGCATGCGGGCTGTACAGCATCTTGGCGTACAACATGCCTCGCAGCTCGATGTCGTCGACGAACGCGGGCTTGCCCTTGGCAAGCTTGAGCGCATCGACCTTCGTCTCGGGCTTGCCGACGACCTTCGTCTCCGGCACTTCCGGGCTGGGCACGACGCGCGGGGCAACGCGGGGCAGCTCCAGACGATCCCCCCCGTCATCGCCGTCCTCGGTGAGGGTCAGAGGAGCGACCAGCGCCGGCTCGACGGGTGGCGGACGGTCTCCCCGCAGCTCGGCGGCGGCGCGCAGCACCGCTTCGACCGGCCGGACATAGCCCGTCTCGCGGTCGAGGATGCCCGAGAAGACATCGCGGATCTCGTCCTCGGTGGGGTCGGGGTCGCGCTCGAGCAGCGCCTTGGCGGCGAGGATCATGGCCGGGGTCGAGTAGCCGGACTGGATGGCGCCCGTGACGACGAAGGCCCGTTGCAGGGGGTGCAGACCGAGGGGCGGCGAAAGGCCCTCGATCGTGTCGACGGCGTGGCCGTCTGCTTGTGCGGCGAGCATGATCTCGGCGGACACGAGGCGACCATCGAGCAGAACTGCTGCCGCTCCGGTCTCGCCGGTCTCCGAGCCAAACCTAACGCTGAACATGCCCTCTCGACGCAGCACGACCCGCAGCGACTCGTGGGGCTCGCATTCGAGGATGCGTCGGACACCGTTGAGGGTGAGTTCGATCTTCATCCGTCGACCCCCAGCGAAACGAGCACCCGGGAGGACAACGTTGTGGCCAGGGCCTTGCGGTATTCCGCTGAACCGCGGAAGTCTCCTGGTGGTTCGAGCCCGCCGACATCGCCAGGCTCGATCAGGAGAGGAACGTCGGCAACCCCGGTGAGGGCCAGCAGAGTCGCTCCCTCGTGGCGGCGGGCGTACGCTGCGACGATGGGGGTGTCGGCTGGTGTTCGACCGGTCCCGGCCCAGCCGGATCGACCGCCCGTAGCCACGACAACGGCCGTGATGATGCAACCGGTCAGCTGCGAGCGATCGGCCAGCAGTGCGGGGAGCGACACCGTCGCCGTTCCGCTCGCACTCATCAGCTCGACGTGTGCGGCGTGGACGAGCAGCGCCGCAAGCAGCCCGCTCTCCCAATTCGATCCGGCGACCGCTCCCCCGATCGTGGCGGCGTTGCGGATGGTGTTGGGGGCCTCGCGTTTGGCTGCGGTGCGAATCAGCTCGGGGACCATCTCGGCGTCGACAACGTCTTGGAGCCGGTTCGTCGCTCCGATCCGTACGGCAGGGCCATCAGCCACGAGCCCGCCGAGCGGCAGCGCCTGCAGATCGATCACCTCGACCGGCTGGGTACCGGGCTCGGCAACGACCGTGGTTCCGCCCCCGAGTAGCACCGATGTCATGCCGGATCGGTTGAGTAATGCCAGCGCCTCGTCAACACTCCCGGGCCGGTGATAGTCCCGAATCGATGCCATCGCGCCTCCGCTGTGGTGTCAGAAAGACCTCTTCGATCCTGCGGCCAGGTTACCCGGGCCTGCCAATCGGCCCCAGGGCGGGAACCATCTGACCGTGCGACTGCCCCGGGTGCGCTCTAGCCTGGTGCGTGCTGGGCTTGGGTCCCCCAACGGGAAGGAACCCAATGGCTGATTCGGGCGCAGCCAACGAGATCACAGGATGCAAAGGCATCCGCTGACCCGTAACGGGAGGCAACTGGAATGCCACGAGGAAAATGGCGCTGGATCCTCGCTCTCACCCTTGCACTGACGCTGGTAGCAGCTGCGTGCGGCGGTGACGACGACGACGCCGGCGATGACACCGCGACGACAGAAGCCGCGAGCGATGGCGGAGGCGACGCCGGCGGGGATGCGGGCGGCGACGGCGAGGTGCTCAAGATCGCATTCGTGCACGTCGGCCCCGTTGCGGACAAGGGCTGGTCGTGGGCCCACGACCAAGGTGCACAGTTCGTCGAGGCCGAGCTGGGCGACGCAGTCGAGATCACAACGCTCGAGAGCATCCCGGAGGGTTCAGACTCTCAGCGAGTCTTCGAAGACCTCGCCAACGACGGCAACACCCTGATATTCGGGACGTCCTTCGGCTACATGGAGCCGATGCTGGCGGCAGCGGCGAACTATCCCGATGTCGTGTTCGAGCACGCCACCGGCTTCATGACGGCGGAGAACATGGGCAACTACTTCGGCGCCGCCGAAGAGGGCCGTTATCTGTCGGGCCTTGCGGCGGGTGCAGCGACCGAGTCCAATCTGATCGGCTACGTGGCTGCTTTCCCCATTCCCGAGGTGATCCGGGGCATCAACGCCTTCACGCTCGGCGTGCGTGAGGTCAACCCGGACGCCTCTGTCGAGGTGGTGTGGACGTCGACGTGGTTCGATCCGCCGAAGGAGAGCACCGCTGCGCAGTCGCTGCTCGACAAGGGTGCCGACGTCATCGCCATGCACCAGGACTCGGCCGCACCGGGCCAGGCCGCCGAGGCCGCCGGTGCCAAATGGGTCGGGTACAACACCAACATGACCGAGTTCGCTCCGGAGGCCTGGCTGACCGCCCCCGTCTGGGACTGGGGCCCGTACTACCTGACGCGGGCACAACAGGTGATCGACGGTTCGTGGCAGTCGGAAGCGTTCTACGGGAACATGGCCGACGGCATGGTCAACCTCGCACCCTTCGGGCCATCGGTCTCCGATGAGACGAAAGCATTGATCGAGCAGCGGGCCCAGGAGATCAAGGACGGATCGTTCACGATCTTCCCCGACCCGATCGTCGATCAGGATGGCAACGAGCGCCCGCTCGGCAACATCTTCACGGAAGAGCACAACTACTTCGTGGAGGGAGTGATCGGAAGCCCAACGGGCTGAGCAACAGCCCCCCGCTTGCGAGAGGAGATACCCCCGCCAGCGGCGCACAAAGCAATAGTCCCCCGCTTGCGGGGGAAAGTACCGCAGACGCAGCGAAACGAAGTCTGGGGTAGGGGGCGGATGAAATCCGCGAGGCGATCGGATGCAATCCAATCGCGGGGGCAGAGCAACCCCCTACCCCCGCCTGCGGCGGCGGTACCTTCCCCCACTTCGTGGGGGACTATCGGCGTTGTCGCGTCGCGGGGACTATCGGCGTTGTCACTTCGTGGGGGACTATCTGCGTTGCCGCGTGGCGGGGACTATCTGCGTTGCCACTTCGTGGGGGACTATTCGCAGTCACCGCTTCGTGGGGCTACCCGAGGTCGGCGGCTCGGATTGGAATGCCCTCGGACTGGTCGTTCAGCAGTTGCAGCAGCAGCGGCACCTGCGACTCGTAACCATCGTGGGCGATGACGGCAACGCCTTCCGGGCCCTGCTCCAGGAGGAAGCCTTGTCCGTCGCTGTCGGCGAATCGCAGATCGTCGAGGAACAGCCGTGGCTTCACCTGGGCCGGGTCGCCGTTCTCCGGGCAGAAGACCATGCAGTTGCCGCACTCGTTGCACAGCTCCGCAAAGACCATGTACTGCTGACGTCCACTCATCTCGGCGCCTTCTGGAGTGGGTAGGCGGAAGAACGCGTCGTTCGGGCACACGGTCACGCAGAAGTTACAGGCAACACAACCCCACATCTCGAGGTCATGATCGACCGATCTCGGCAGTTCCTCGTGGGCATAGACGTCATAGATGGCCCGGCGATGGCCGCGCACGATCTCAGTCATGTGGGCCTCGGCAGGGCCTCGGAAGCCTGCCGCCTTGGCCAGGTCCCAGCTATGACGATGCCACTCGGCCAGCGTTGCCGCTCCTGCGGCTGCCATGTCGCGCTCCAGCCGCCGCAGGATCGGCTCGAGCCTGCCATAACCTCCGGGGCGCAGGAGGTCGGAGCAGAGCGTGGCCGGTGCCACTCCCATCCCAACTGTGCGACTGATGTTCTCCTTGCTCACGCCGGCCGAGAAGCTCACCTGCACCGGACCGTCGTGGCCGTGCACTTTGAAGACCCCCGGCATCGTGTTGATCAGATCGTCGAGAAGGCAGGTCGCCAGGACGTGGAGCGGGGGCCCTGACATGTACATGGGGTCATCCGGTAGGAAGCCCTTGTCGTTGTTGACCACCATCGTGTTGGTCAGCTTCACGCCGAGACGTCGCTGCTTCGCCTCGGCATACCTCCGCAGCTCGGTGATGAGGTCTACGGCGCGCTCGATGTCCAGATCCTCGACGAACGACAGCCGGTTGAGCCGGACGTGCTCGTACGCCAGGTCCTGCTGCAGGACCTCGACCACCCGACCGAATCCCAACAGCGTCGGATTGAGCTTCACGACCACGTCCAGCCCGTGACGATCCATCAGATGCTTCACCATCGCCTCGATCTCCGGCGGCGGGCAGCCGTGGAACGTCGAGAGCGTGAGCGTGTCGGCAATACGACTCGGGAAGTCGTAGTCGCGGAATGCTGCGAACGGCTCCGGGATCTGAGCGCGCAGGCGTTCGATGACGGAGCTGGCGTCCATCATGCTGTCGATGAAGCCGGCGACCTTCTCGGTTTGGATGCCGGCGAGGTCGTACCCCACAGAGAGGTCGAAGACGTGGGGCCCGGGATCGTTTCCGACATATTCGGCGATCGGCTCCCACTGGCGCAGGATCTCGATCATCATCCACGCCTTGACGTACTCCTCGAGGCTCTCAGCGACCTTCAGCTCCTGGCTCCACTCGATGTTGAATCCAATGGTCTGCATGTCGATGCACGGTCGCGCGATGTCGAGATCGTCGAGGACTTGCACCGTCTTGAGCTCGAAGAACCGTGCCCCGGCCAGCCATCCGAGCACGAGGTTCTGGGCCATCTGGCTGTGCGGGCCTGCCGCCGGGCCGACGGGTGTGGCCGCAGGACGGCCGAGGAAATCCATCGTCAGGTCGACGTCGGTTGAGCGCTTCCAGAATCGTGCAGAGGGGAGATCGAAGATGCGCCGCCTCGACTCCCACTCGTTCGCGATTCGGCCCAGCAACACGTCCAGCGCAAACGGCGTCAAAGGGGCGGCGTCCGGCATGCATTGCTCCTCTCCCGTCGGGGGCCGGGTCTCCTCCAAACCTAGCGAGCGATCTCGCAGCGCTGCGGGGAAAGACGGCGGCTCCGCAGCCAGCGCCGGTTTCTTCGATCTAGATTGTGAGCGATGACGTCGCCCACCCTCGCCGTTGAGCTGGAAGGGATCAGCAAGGCGTTCTATGGCGTCCACGCCAATGCCGATGTTGATTTCGAGCTCCGTTGGGGTGAGGTGCACACGCTTCTCGGTGAGAACGGCGCCGGGAAGTCGACACTCTGCTCGATCCTCGCGGGCCTCTACCGCCCCGACTCCGGGACGTTCGAGTACGACGGCAGCGAGCAATCGTTCAAGTCTCCCAAAGACGCCCTCGCGGCCGGCATCGGCATGGTGTATCAACACTTCCGGCTGGTTTCCAACCTCACGGTGGCCGAGAATCTCGCACTCGGCCACCCCGACGTTCCGCTGCGCATCTCGCAGCGCGACCTCGAGCGTCAGGCCTCAGAACTGGGCGATCGGTATGGACTCCCTGTCGATCCGTCTGCCCGCATCTGGCAGCTCTCCGTTGGTGAGCAGCAGCGTGTCGAGATCCTCAAGCTGCTCTACCGCAACGTCAGAATCCTCATCCTGGACGAGCCGACAGCCGTGCTGACGCCTGTCGAAGCCGAGCAGCTGTTCACCACGATGCGCCAGATGGCCGACGAAGGTCGCTCGGTCATCTTCGTGTCTCACAAGCTGCACGAGGTCAAAGCCGTCTCCGACCGGGTGACGGTGCTGCGCGGCGGCCGTCACGTTGGCACGGTCAACACCGCGGACGCCGAGGCGAAAGACCTGGCGCGGATGATGGTGGGTCACGACCTCGTGCTGTCGCAACGGACCGGCGATGACGTCAGCGGGGATCCGATGCTCTCGGTGCGAGATCTCCGCGTCAACAGCGACCGCGGGCTCGAAGCCGTGGCGGGTATGAGCTTCGACGTACGCGCCGGCGAGGTGCTGGGGGTAGCCGGCGTGTCCGGCAACGGGCAGCGCGAGCTCGCCTACGCAATCGTCGGTTTACGCAAGCCGACGTCGGGAACCATCACCCTCGACGGGGCCGACATCACCAACGACACTGTTCTCGAACACACCGATGCGGGCATCGCCTACGTACCGCAGAGCCGGCTCGGGATGGGCCTGGCGCCCGGCCTGACCACAGAGGACAACCTCGCACTCAAGGCCTTCCGCCGACCCCCGTACTCGCGAGGACCCTGGCTGACTCGGTCGGCCTTCCTGGAAAGGGGCGCAAAGCAGATCAAGGAGTACGACATCCGCGGCGTACGGCCCGGTCTGCCGATCCGGTTGCTGTCCGGCGGCAATTTGCAGAAGGCGCTCATCGCCCGCGAGGTCAGCCTCAACCCGAAGGTGCTGATCGCACGCTCGCCGACCCGTGGTCTCGACGTCGGCGCAACCGATGCGGTGCGCCAGCACGTGCTCAATGAACGAAGCAAAGGCACGGCAGTGCTGCTCATCTCGGAGGATCTGGACGAACTGCTTGCGCTGTCCGACCGGCTCATCGTGCTCTACGAGGGCAAGATCGTCGGGGAGATGCGGGCCGAGGAGGCCACAGCCGAGAAGCTCGGGCTCCTCATGGGCGGGACCGGAGGGGAGCACTGATGGCCGGACGACGTCTCATCGTCGAGCCCCGGGGCCTGGCCTCCCCCTTGCTCCTCGTCATGGTGCCGCTGGCATCGGTCTTCGCCGCTCTCGTCCTTGGCGCGATCTTCCTCGCACTGACGGGTGAGAATCCCGGTGAGGTCTACGGAAAGATGGTCGACGCCGCGTTCGGAGACGGACGGGGGATCAGCGAGACGTTGATCTCGGCGACACCGTTGATCCTGACGGGCCTGGCGGCCGCGGTGGCATTCAAGATGCTCGTGTGGAACATCGGCGCCGAGGGACAGTTCCTCTTCGGCGCCATCTTCGCAGCGGGTGCGGGAATCTGGCTCGGCGACGGAACGCCTGCAGCAATTGCAATGCCACTGGTCATCGTGGCCGGTGCGATCGGCGGTGCGTTCTGGGCGAGCTTCGCCGCCGTGCCCCGGGTCTACCTCGGCACCAACGAGATCATCACGACGCTGATGCTCAACTTCATCGCCCTCAACTTCATGAATTACCTGATCTTCGGCAGCAACAGCCCGTGGCGGGACCCCGGGGTCAGCACGTTCCCGCAAGGTCGGCCCGTTCCCGATGCGGCGCGGATACCGGAGTTCTTCAACCGGCTCGACTACGGCATCATCATCGCCGCCTTCATCGCGATTGCGGTCTACGTCCTGATGGACAAGTCGCGCTGGGGTTTCGAGGTGCGGGTCGTCGGCGATTCCGCAGAAACGGGACGCTACGCAGGCATCGGCGTGCCCAGGAAGATCCTCGGAGTCTTCCTGTTGTCCGGTGCCCTCGCCGGGTTGGGCGGATCACTGTTCGTGGCCGGTCCGGTTGGGGCGCTCGACCCGCGGTCGCTCGATCTCGGGCTCGGCTTCACGGGCATCATCGTCGCCGCACTGGCTCGGCTCAATCCACTGGCGATCGTGCCGGTGGCCGTGCTGATGGGTGCGCTGAACAACTCCGGACCGGCTCTGCAGTCGATCGGCGTACCGCCCGAGACCGTCACCATGCTGCAGGGCGCCATCCTGATCTTCGCCGTGGCCGGTGAGTTCTTCATCGCCAACCGGGTCCGCCGCCCGGAATTGGAACCGACCGGCAGCAGTGCTGCGGAGGCGGCGGCATGAACGATTGGTGGTGGGTCTCAACGGTGGCATTCGGTATCGGGCTCGGGACGCCCCTTGCCTTCGCCACCATCGGTGAGATCATCACGGAGCGAGCGGGCATCCTCAACCTCGGCGTGCAAGGAACGATGCTCGTGGGCGCCGTGGCCGGCTTCTGGGCGACGTTCAACACCGGCAGCCTCTTCCTCGGCGTGATCACGGCCATCGTCGCCGGCGCCGCCGTTTCGATCATTCACGCAGTGCTCTCGATCACGCTCCGGGTGAACCAGATCGTGTCCGGACTCGCACTGACGCTGTTCGGCACGGGTTTGGCCAGCTTCCTCGGGAAGGTTGGCAGCGACCCGCTGGTCGGCGAGCCTTCGCGGGCGACGTTCGAGCCGATCATCGAAGGCGGCATCGCCGAGTGGCCGCTGGTAGGGCCCCTCGTGCTCGGCCACGACATCCTCGTGTACGTCGGCGTCGTCACGGCCGCGGCAGCCAGCTATTACCTCTTCCGCTCGAAGCTCGGTCTGGCCGTGCGAGCCGTCGGTGAAGACCCGGCCAGCGCCGAATCGGCCGGCATCAACGTGTCGCGGGTTCGCTACATCCACGTCCTCATTGGCGGGTCGCTGTCGGGCCTGGGTGGCGCCTACTTCGCACTGGCCCTGGTCCCAACCTGGCAGGACGACCCGATCGGAGCTGCAGGCTGGATCGCCATCGCCCTGGTGATCCTGGCGAGCTGGCGTCCGTGGCGTGCGCTGTTCGTCGCCTACGCGTTCGGATTCGCCCAGTTCCTCGAGCTGCGACTCCAGACGCTCGGCGAGCCATGGAACGGCATTCCCTCGACGTTGCTCGCCATGATCCCGTTCGTCCTCGCGATCATCGCCATGATCGTCTTCGCCAGCGGCAAGCGGGCCCGGTTCCTCGGCGCCCCTGCTGCGCTCGGTATCCCGTACTTCCGCGAGCAGCGCTAGAGCTGCTGGGGCTCCGGGTTGAGTCCGAAGCGGACGCGATACAAATCCGCAAAGTCGAGGTAGTGGCCGACGCCCTCGTCCTGACTTCTGATCTCCTCAGGACGGAGGTCCCGGAGCGGCTTGGCCGGTGAGCCGGCCGCCAGCGTCCAAGGCGGGATCTCTTTGCCGGGCGTGAGCATCGAACCGGCCGCGAGCCAGGCGCCTTCGCCGAGCGACGACCCGTTCAGCATGATCGAACCGATGCCGACCAGGCAGTGGTCGGCGACCTTGGCGCCGTGCACGACGGCGGCATGACCGACCGTCACCCGATCGCCGATGCGCACCGGATAGCCGGTGTCGGTGTGGAAGACCGCATTGTCCTGCACGTTGGACTCCACACCGATCGTGATCGCTTCCATCTCTGCCCGCAGGACCGCCCCGAACATGATCACGGCGCCCCGCTGCACGATCACGTTGCCATGGAGCTGTGCAGTCGGTGCCACGAACGCCGCCGGATCGATCGTCGGTTCACGAAGCATCAGGCGACGATAGTGAGCGATTCGGCGGGCTCCGACCCCTCTGCAGACTCGGGCTGTCGGAGTCCCCTCCCCCGCATGCGACGGCGGTGCCGGTGCTTCCCCCGATTCGTGGGCGTTGTTCAAACTTTCCCAGCTGCGCTGAGAGGAGACCAAACACACCACGCCGAGACGCGGACAGCGGTCGAAGGTAAGCAAGGGACCGCGCACACCTTCGACCGCTGCGCTGTTGTGACATCCGTGCGTGGAGCTCGGTGCCGTTCCGCTCGGCCCCACCCCCCATCGGAGTCTCCTCGGCTGGAGCACGAGCACAGGAAACCAAACGAGGATTAGCGATTGATTAGCGGCAACGATGCCCGAGGAGCTGTAATGGGGTAGGTTTGCCGTGAGGGGATCGTGCGCTTCGGAATCCTGGGACCACTCACAGTCGACGACAACGGATCTCGCATCGAGATCACGGCACCGAAGCAACGCGCCCTCTTGATCCTTCTGCTGCTCGAGGCGGGCCACGTCGTGTCCCCAGAGGTGATCCTCGATCGCCTCTGGCCCGACAAACTGCCTTCGGCCGGGCTGAAGACGGTCCGCTTCCACGTCTCGAAACTGCGGAGCGTGCTGGAACCTGGCGCCAAGGGTGGCGGGTTCTCCGTGGTCGAGACGCGAGACGCCGGCTACTTCGTCGACCCGACGCGCCACGAGATCGACAGCCGCCGTTTCGACCGGCTCGCCACCGAGGGGCACCGCGAGGTAGAGACGCGGCCCGATCGGGCGCAGCGACTCTTGGCAGAGGCGCTCGGGCTGTGGCGCGGCCAGGCGCTCCACGACGTGGCCTATGAAGAGTTTGCTTCTGCGGAAGCGCGCCGCCTCGAGGCACGCAAGCTGACCGTCACCGAGGATCGCCTCGCCAGCGAGCTGAAGCTCGGGCGTTCGGCGGGAATCGTCGTCGAACTCGAGGAGCTCGCAACCGCCAATCCGCTGCGGGAGCGAACCACCGAGCTCCTCATGCAGGCGCTCTATTCGGCCGGTCGTTCGGCCGACGCCATCGAAGCCGCCAAGACGCTGCGCATGAACCTCGGTGAACTTGGACTCGAGCCGCCTCCCAGCCTCTTGCAGCTGGAAGAGCAGATCCTGGTCCACGACCAGTCGCTTGCGGCGCCCTCCGCGCCGACCGGTGCGACCGCGGCACCCCCGCTCCCGGCTCGACTCACGAGCTTCATCGGCCGCGACGTCGAGATCTCCGTCATCAGCGATGCCCTCGCGGAGCACCGCCATGTCACGCTGGTGGGCCCACCGGGTTCGGGCAAGACGCGCCTGGCCCTGGAGACCGGGCGCACGATTGCGGACGAGCACTCCGACGGCGCGGCATGGGTCGAACTGGCCGACATCGAAGGAGCCGGCCTCGTTTCCCAGGCATTCAGCGCTGCGCTCGGCATCGTCCCACCACTGGGCGCCGACTACACCCAGCTCGTCGTGGCCCACTTGCGGGAGCGCGATACGCTGCTGCTCGTCGACAACTGCGAGCATGTGCTGGAGGACGCGGCACGCTTGATCCTGGCGATCCTGGAGACTTGTGCGCGCGTCAAGATCCTGGCTACCTCACGAGAAGCGTTGGGCGTCCCGGGAGAGCACACCTGGCCCGTTCCACCATTCGAGCTTCCCCCTCGCCAGGGGGGAACGCTCGAGGCGATGTCACACGCCGACTCGATCCGGTTGTTCGTGGACCGAGCGAGAGGGGCCGACTCCCGGTTTGCGCTGACCGAGGACAACGTCGACGACATCGCTGCGATCTGCCGCCGGCTCGATGGGTTGCCCCTCGCGATCGAGCTGGCGGCGAGCGCCACGGAGGCGTTGACGCCACACCAGATCTCTGCGCGCCTGGAACGTCGCTTCGTCGACGTTCCCGCGGCGCGCCGCCATGCAATCTCCCGTCAAGCGACGATGGAGCAGGCGGTGCGGTGGTCCAACGACCTCCTCGACGAGACCGAACGCACCGTGTTCGCCAGACTCTCGGTATTCGCCGGCGGGTTCACGATGGAGGCAGCCGAAGCGGTTGCAGGCTGGGGTCGGGCCCCTCAGGACGACGTCTTCGATGCCGTGTTGCACCTCGTCCACAAGTCGCTCCTCGTCCCGATGCGCACGAACGGCAATCAAGTTCGCTACCGGATGCTCACCGTATTGCGTCAGTTCGGTCAGCGTGAGCTCCAAGCAGAAGGCGATGCGGCGGCCGTGGACGAGCGTCATGCCGACTACTACGCCGGCGTTGCCGAGTCCGTCGCCCCCCACCTGGAAGGGCCGACGGCGTCACGCGCCAGCGAGATCGCCAACACCGAGCTCGACAACTTCCGCGCCGCAATGGCGTCCAGCCTCGCCGCCGGGCGCATCGACGTCGCATTGCAGATCGACGCTGCGCTCACGTGGCACTGGTACTGGCGCTCGTACATCGAAGAGGGCCTGCGCTGGGGCACGCAGATTCTCGAGGCCGAACCGGACGGTGCACCGACCGCAGCGCGCGCCAGGGTCTTGTATGCGGTGGGGATCTTCCAAACGATCACCGGCCACTACGACGCCGGCAACACGACCTTCGAGCTCGCCAGCGCCATGGCAAACGAGCTCGGCCTCGAAGAGCTCCAAGCCCGCACGCTCACCGGCAGAGGTGTCAACGATCGCGACCGAGGCAGGCTGGCCTCTGCCATCGACTACCTCACCGAGGCCGTGGACATCGACGGGCGAATTGGCGACATCAGCCACCTCGCCCTCACGCTGCGATTCGTCGGGGTGCTCCGGTTCATGCTCGGAGACCTCGCCGGGGCCCGCACCGCCCTCGACGAGGCATATTCCATCTCTTCCGCAGCCGGCAACCTGGGCGGCATGGGTTGGGTGCGCGAAGCCCAAGCCCGGATTGCGTTCCGTTCCGGCACGGAGGACGGCTATGCGCTCGCCGACGAAGCCGCCGCGCTCTACGCAGACGTGCTGGACCGCCGCAACCATGCCTGGCTGCTGCTCCGGACGGCGCTTGCCCGCATCAACGACGGTGCCTACGACGAAGCGAGCACCGATCTCGCAGAGAGCCGTGCGCTCTTCGTCGAGTTGAGCGATACGCGTGGCTTGGCGTACACCGAGCAGCATCTCGGCATTCTCGAGTTGGCGAGGCGCGACCTCGCCGCCGCCGAGCGAAGGCTGCGGGCGGGCCTCGAGCTGTTCGAAGAGATCGACGAAGTCGGCGGCACGTCCAGCTCGCACGGCTGGCTGGCCGTCCTCGGCGTCCTGACCGGAGATGACAACGCAGTAACGAACAACATCGCCGCCTGGCTCGAGCTCCCGGCGGAGGACCGGTACGTGTGGTCGGTGCTCGACGTGTTGCGAGCACTCACCATGGCCGTGGAAGAGACCGGCCACGACCCCTCGGCCTTCTCCGAGATCACCGACGGCCTGGCGACAGCCCTCCGAAGCGGCGAAGGTGTCGCTGGGGAGCTGGAATCGGTCCACCGGATTGCCGATCACGTCCAACGGACACTGGCGACGGCTCCGTGAGCTACGAGCTCGCCCTGCAGACCAGCGGCGCATACCCGGCACTGCTGGACGACGCCCGGTGGGCCGAGGCACGCGGCTTGACCGCGTTGGCGCTCCCGGATCACTACGTCATGTCGCTGAATCCCGAAGCAGTCGTCCCGGCGTACGACGCACTCGCCCAGCTTGCGGCGCTCGCACGCGACACCACCTCGCTCCAGCTCTCTGTCCTGGTCAGCCCCGTCACCTACCGACACCCGGCGGTGCTGGCCAAGACCGCGCTCACGATCAACGAACTCTCCGGCGGGCGCTTCACGCTCGGTGTCGGAACCGGATGGCTGGAACGCGAGCACACGCTCTTCGGCTTTCCGTTCCCCGATGTTGCGACGCGCTTCGAGATGATGGAGGAAGCGCTGGCGTACGTGCGTGCCATGATCACCGGCGATGCCGCCGGGTTCTCTGGCGATCACTTCGTGCTCGATGAAGCGGAGACCCTGCCGAGCGACCCCGGCCTCCGGCTCGTCGTCGGCGGCACCGGCCCCCACAAAACGCCGCGGCTGGCCGGGATGTACGCCGATGAATACAACTGCTACCCGGCCCCCATCGATGAGTTCCGCAGCCGCGTCGATCGAGCCCGCTCGGCAGCCGCAGAAGCCGGCCGGGACCCCGACCGCCTGATGATCAGCAGCTCGGGCAACGTGGTGGCCGGCCGCACTCGCAAGGAGTACCAGGAGGTGCTCACCGAGCGGGCAGCCGAGAACGGGATGTCACGCGAAGAGGCAGAGGCGCACCTGGAGCGGCGCAACACCCCTCGGGGCACGTACAACCAGGTTGCGGCCCAGCTCGCAGAGTTGACAGCTGCGGGCATGCGCCGTTTCTACCTGCAGCGGCCGGCAGAATTCGATCGCGACGCAGACGAAGAGCTCATGGCTGCCCTGCGAACGTGAGCCCCACGACCCGCGGTAGCCTCTTCGAATGAGCCAAGCCCAGCTTCGCGGCGGCGCCAGCCGCACCATGGATGCTCTCGGACCAACCCACGTGGTCGACTACGGCGGTGTCGGCCCCACCGTCGTCCTGGTCCACGGACTCGGCGGCTCCCACCTCAACTGGATGCTGGTCGGGCCGTCTCTTGCGAATCGCTACCGCGTCCTGGCGATCGATCTCCCCGGCTTTGGCCTCACTGCGCCTGAGGGCCGTAGCGCCGCCGTATCGAGCCAGGCCGAAGTGGTGGCCGAACTCATCCGCCGGCACGTCGGTGGTCCGGCAACCGTCATGGGCAACTCGATGGGTGGGCTCGTCGCCATGCTCGCCGCCGACCTCGCCCCCGAGCTGATCAGCTCGCTCGTCCTGGTCGACCCGGCACTCCCACCTCAACGCCTCACGGCGCCCAGCGCCGACACCCTCCGGTTCCTGGCAATGCCACTCGTACCTTTGCTCGGCCCGCGCTGGACGGCACACCTCCGCGCAACGCGATCCCCTGCGGAGCAAGTCAACGCATCGCTGGACTTCGTCGCGGCGGACCCCGACCGCATCCCCGAGGAGGTGCGTACGGCGGGCATTGCGATGGAGGAAGCGCGGCGTCGCATGCCATGGTCGACCACCGCCTTCGCAGAAGCAGGTCGCTCGATCGCCGCCACGCTGGCGCGCAAAGACCGGTTGGAGCGGACGATCCATGCGATCGGCGCTCCTGTGCTCCTGATTCACGGCGAACACGACGAGGTCGTACCGGTGGACGGAGCCCACTGGGTGCAGCGTTTGCGCCCGGACTGGGACGTCGTGATGCTCGACGGCGTCGGCCACGTGGCACAGTTGGAGGTGCCGGACCTCTTCCTCGAACTCGTCACCGAGTGGCTGGCCGCAAAGGCCTCCTACGTCCCGGTGCCAGTGTCCTCCTGACGTGCCCGCACAACTCAGCCGTTGTCGACGACCCGAAGCCGGCCTTCCATCCCGGCGGTGAAGTGGCCGGGGACGTCGCAGATCACCTGATAGCCGCCCGGTGCGGGGGCCGTGAAGGTGAACGTCTCGGCCTCACCCGGGTTGAGGAGACCTTCGAAGTAGATCATCGACTCGTCGAGTTCGGATTCGGCTTCGATCTTGGCTCCGGAAGCCAGCACGACCCAGTTGTGCTCGATGGACCCGGCATTGGAGAGGTTCAGGGTGATCGCCTCGCCAGCCGGCACGACACTCTCGGCGGGATCGAACTCGAACTCAACCATTGAAACGTCGAGCGAAGTCACGAGGTCGCCCGCCCCCTCGTCACCACCGCACGCCGAGGCGGCCAGCGCCACGAGTGCTACGAGAATGATCAAACGGCGCATTTCTCTCCCCCTCCGGGTCAGTTGGCGGACGGCAGCTTACGAGCGGCTTCGCCGTGCGTCGAAACGATCCAACGTCGCGATGCGTAGCATGCCCCGATGGATCTCCGTGACGCCGCCAAGGCTCTCCCCAAGGCAGAGCTCCACCTCCACATCGAAGGAACGTTGGAGCCGGAGCTGATGTTCGCGCTCGCCGACAGGAACGGCATTCGGCTGCCGTTCGGCTCCGTCGACGAGTTGCGCATGGCGTATGAATTCACCGACCTGCAATCCTTCCTCGACATCTACTACCAGGGCGCTGCGGCGCTCGTGACCGAGCAGGACTTCTACGACCTGGCGATGGCCTACCTGCGACGCGCCCACGAGGACGGTGTTCGCCACGTCGAGATGTTCTTCGATCCGCAGACCCACACCGCGCGGGACGTCGCGATGGGGTCTGTCGTCGACGGGCTCGCCGCGGCCCTGGCGGACGCCGAGCGCGAACTCGATATCACAGGCGGGCTCATCTTGTGCTTCCTGCGCCACCTGGGTGCGGAAGAGGCGATGGCGACGCTGGAGTTAGCGCTGCCGCATCGCGACGCATTGCTGGGCGTGGGCCTCGACTCTTCCGAGGTGGGCAATCCCCCGGAACGATTCGCAGATGTGTTCGCTCGGGCACGTACGGAGGAGCTGCACCGCGTCGCACACGCTGGGGAGGAAGGGCCGCCTGCCTATGTGTGGGGGGCCCTCGACGTATTGGAGGCCGAACGCATCGACCACGGCGTGCGGGCGATGGAGGACGGCGAGCTGGTTTCCCGTCTCGCCGCAGAGCAGATTCCGCTCACGGTCTGTCCGCTGTCGAACGTGAAGCTGCGGGTGGTCGACACGATCTCCGATCACATGCTGCCGGCGATGCTCGACGCGGGTCTGCTCGTGTCCATCAACTCTGACGACCCTGCGTATTTCGGCGGTTACGTGGGCGAGAACTACGCAGCCGTCGGATTGGGCCTCGGCCAGAGTCTGGATTCGCTCGCCGCCATCGCCAAGAACTCGTTCACTTCGAGCTTCCTCCCCGACGACCGCAAGTCGGACCTGATCGGAGAGGTCGACGCGTTTGTCGCTGGTGCGGGGTAGCACCGGGCGCCGGCTCGCCGGGTAGGCTCATGCTTCCGCGAAGAGACTGAGAGCCCCCGTGGAGTGTGACTGGCCACGCGATCTCGCTGAGGCCTTGGAAGCCCTGGACGCTGACCCGCATGCGTCGCTCTTGGCCGGCGGCACCGACCTGATGGTCGAGGTCAACTTCGGGCACGCCAAGCCCAAACACGTCATCGCGCTGCGCCGCATCCAAGCGCTCCAGGCCTGGGAGGGACGCCGCATCGGCGCCGGAGTCACCTACACCCGCATGGAACACGGTCCGCATGTCGCGCTGGCCCAGCTGGCCCGCACGGTTGGATCGCCACAAATCCGCAACGCGGGCACCATCGGGGGCAATCTGGGAACGGCAAGCCCTGCCGGGGACGCACTGCCGTTTCTCGCCGCCGTCGACGCCGAGGTGGAGCTGCTCTCGAAGGCTCGCGGTACGCGGCTGGTGCCCTGGGACGAATTCCTCGTCGGCGTCAAGAGGACAACGCGCCGCGACGACGAGATCATCGTCGCCGCAGTGCTGCCCGAGCGGCTTCCCGAGCGGCAGGCGTTCGGCAAGATCGGCGTGCGCAACGCCATGGTCATCTCGATGGTCTCGGCATGCGTCACCCGCGACGATGACGGCACGACCCGGGTGGCGCTCGGCGCCGTGGGCCCGACACCTGTTCGGGCCCGTCGCGCCGAGGAGCTCATCTCGGCTGAACCGACGCCCTCCGCAGCGGCGCTCGCCGAGTTCGCCCGCTTGGTCAGCGAGGAGGTGCGCCCGATCACCGATCACCGGGGCACGGAGCAATACCGGAGACACGCCTCAGGAGTGCTCGCACGGCGCCTGCTCGAGAGGTGCCTGGCCGCATGAGGATCACGATCACGATCAACGGCATCGACACCGAAGCCGACATTCGCGGCCCGGAGAGCCTTCTCACGCTGCTCCGAGACGAGCTCGCCCTCCCGGGATCGAAGAACGCCTGTGAACAGGGCGAATGCGGGTCCTGCAGCGTGGTGCTCGACGGCGATGTCGTGTGCTCCTGCCTGGTGATGGCGGCAGACGCCCACGGCTCGACCGTTCGCACCGTTGAGGGCTACGGGGACCACGAGGTGCTCCACCCGGTTCAGGAGGCCATGCTCGACAGCGGAGCGGTGCAGTGCGGTTTCTGCACGCCAGGGTTCGTCGTCGCTGCAGCTGAGCTGTTCGACACGAATCCGAGCCCGACGTCGGACGAGATCCGAGAGGCGCTGGCGGGCAACGTCTGCCGCTGCACCGGATACGGCGCCATCTTGCGGGGTCTCGAGGACCTGTCGGCGAACAACGCCATTGCCGGGGACCAAACCCCATGATGTACACGACCGAGAAGACCACGGTTGCCGGCGGTGTGGGCACGTCTGCCGACCGTCCGGACGGCACGCCCAAGGTCCAGGGCAACTTTGCGTACTCCTCAGATCTCTCGGCGCACGGCATGCTGTGGGGCGCAACCTTGCGCTCCCCGCACGCCCACGCCCGGATCACCAGGCTCGACTACGCCCCGGCGCTTGCGATCCCCGGGGTCAGTGCGGTCCTGACGCTCGACGATGTCCCCGGCGTCAAGACCTTCGGCATGGCCGTTTCGGATCAACCCGTCCTCGCCGACGGCATCGTGCGGTTCTGGGGAGAGCCGATCGCCGTCGTCGCTGCCGAGAACGCCGACGATGCCCGGCGCGCCATCGAGGCGATCGTTGTCGAGTACGAGGAGCTGGAGCCGCTCGTCGATCCCGAAGTGGCCGATGAACGCGACTCGGTCTTCCGCCGGCTGGAGATTCGCAGCGGTGACCAGGATGTGCGGGGCGAGGTGGTCGTCGAGGGCTACTACGAGACGGCGACGCAGGACCAGGCACCGCTCGGGCCCGAATCGGGTCTGGCCATCCCGGACGGCGAGGGGGGCGTCGACCTGTACGTGGCCACGCAGTGGAGCCACGAGGATCACAGGCAAATCGCCGCCAGCTTGGGTGTGAAGGACGACCAGGCCAGGGTTCATCTGAGCGGCATCGGGGGTGCGTTCGGCGCTCGCGAGGACGTGAGCTTGCAGATCCACCTGTGCCTCCTGGCGCTGCACACCGGCCGACCGGTCAAGATGGTGTACAGCCGGCAGGAGAGTTTCGCCGGCCACGTGCATCGCCATCCATCCCGCATGTGGTATCGCCACGAGGCGAATCGTGACGGGACGCTCGTTCGGGTCGAGGCCAAGCTGCTCCTCGACGGCGGCGCCTACACGTCTTCGAGCCCGGCCGTCATCGCCAACGCCACCTACTTCGCCGTTGGCCCCTACCGCTGCGAATCCGTAGCCGTCGACGGTGTGATGGCGAAGACGAACAATCCGCCGTGTGGGGCCATGCGCGGGTTCGGCGCCGTTCAAGCGTGCTTCGGCCACGAGACGCAAATGGATCGACTTGCCGCCGCGCTCGACGTCGATCCGCTCGAGCTGCGGATCCGCAACGCGATGGGCCCTGGCGATCGTATGCCGACCACGCTGCAGGAGATCGAGGGCTCGCTCCCCACCAAGCGGGTGATCGAGCAGATGCGTGACATGCCGCTCCCGCCGCCGGACGACGCGACCCATCCGCTCCATCTGCCCGGAGGGACCGGCCTCACGACCGACGAAGCGCACGTGGCGCGCGGCGTCGGATATGCCGTCAGCCTGAAGAACCTCATGTTCTCCGAGGCGTTCGACGACTTCACCGAAGCTCGTATCACCATCACCCCGGTCGGCGTCGAGGTCGAGACCGCCGCGGCCGAAGTCGGCCAGGGCCTCATCACAATCTGTCAGCAGATCGTCCGGTCGGTGCTCAAGATGGAGCACGTCGCGGTCACGTTCGTCGATACCTCGCAAATCGGCTCTGCCGGATCGACATCGGCTTCGCGGCAGACCCAGATGACCGGCGGCGCCGTTCTGGCCGCAGCCACTGAGCTGCGTGATCGCGTGCTGAACCAGTACGGCGGAGACGATCTCGACGAGCGCGGCATCTGGCGCGAAGGAGAGCTGATCGTGACACTCGGCGAGATGACCGACCGCGAATTGGCTACCCACCACGTGCAGTTCCGTCACCCTCCCACCGAGGCGCCCGACGAACACGGTCACGGGAATCTGCACGTCGACTTCGCCGTCGCCGCCCACCGCGCCGTCGTGGATGTCGACACGGAACTGGGCCTCGTCCGCGTAGTACGCGTCGACACGGTGCAGGACGTCGGGAAGGTCTTGAACCCCCGGGCGCTGGTTGGCCAGATCGAAGGCGGGATCATGCAAGGCGTCGGGCTGGCGGTGATGGAGGAGTTGGTGATCGACAACGGCGTCATCCGCAACGCCAACTTCACCGACTACCTGCTGCCCACGTTCGCCGATGCACCCGAGGTGATGGCCGAGTTCATCGAGGAGCCCAGCCACTTCGGCCCGTTCGGCGCCAAGGGAGCCGGAGAGCCGCCCACGATCAGCTCGACCCCCGCAGTTGCCGCCGCCATTCGAGCGGCCACCGGTCGGCCGATCACCCGCGTTCCGGTGCGGCCGGACGACATCGTCGGGCTGTGACCTTGCCGGACTTCGACCTCGCCGCGATCTATCGCGATGTCCACGAGCGCATGGTCGAGCTCGCGGGAACGCTGGACGACGACCAGCTGGCGACACAGGTGCCCACTTGTCCGGCCTGGACCGTTCAGGACACCTACGCCCACCTCTCGGGTTTGGCCGCCGACGCCGTCGGCGGCATGACCGGCCGGCTCGGAAGTCCAGAGAACACTGCGCGTCACGTGGCGGCCCGCCGGGATCGGTCGATCGAAGAGATCTGCCGCGAGTGGACCGCCACGGGTCCCGCCATGGAGGAGTTCATCGTCGCCAACAACGTTGCCGCGCTCGCCATCGACGCATGGACACACGCTCAGGACATCCACAACGCGCTCGGCATGGAGTGGGGCCGGCACGGCGCCGGTCTGGAGCTGACCATGTCCGGAGTGTGGCGATTGAAGCGTCAGTTCCGCGAACAGCAGATGGCTGGATTTCGCATCGTCACGGGTGACCACGATTGGGTGATCAGCGACGGCCCGCCCACAGCCACCTTGCGTATCGCCCCGTACGAGCTCGCCCGCGTCGTGCTCGGCCGACGCAGCCGGGCCCAGATGGCGGCGTATGACTGGGAGGGCGACTCCGCACCCTACGTCGCCATGCTCCCCGTCTTCACGCCGCCCGAAAACGACATCGTCGAGTAGAGGGCGCCGCACCCCCGGTCCTCTGTTTCCATCGCACCGCTGCCCCGCAACGGGCCGATCTTGGCTGCCGTCTCGAATTCGCATTTCGGGGCCGCTGCCGCGTCTTGTTGGCGAATCGAGCGGGATGAGCTGATGGCCGAACGCAAACAACTGTTCTCCGACAACCCAGGGCAACGCTTCGTCCTGGCCAACCGAACACCTCGCGATCCGCATCACCCGTATCCAGAACCTGCCAATACAATCCCGGACGTGATCCGGAACCTCGTTCGTCCGATATTCCTCGCGGCGCTGCTCGCTCTCGGAGCGGCAGCGTGTGGGAGCGAGGCCGACGCTGCGACCACTTCAGTTCCACAGGCAGCGGTGACGACCACTACGACCGCAGCGCCAACGACCACCACCGCACCGGCAACGACACTCACCTCGCTGCCGGCGGTCACGACGCCCTCAACGACCACGACGACCACGTTGCCCCCGAAAGGCCGCCTGGTTGTGAGCGCGACGGGGGATGTCAACCTCGACCCTACGTACATCCCAACCCTGGCGAGCGAGGGCTACGGCTATGCATGGTCAGGGCTCCAAGACATCTTTCGTAACGACGACCTCTCGATCGTCAACCTGGAGTGTGCCGCATCACCTCTTGGCTCGGCCGAGCCGAAGGAGTTCACGTTCCGCTGTGACACCGATGCGCTGCCATTGATGCTCCAGGCCGGCGTCGAGGTGGCGAACCTCGGCAACAACCACTCGGGCGACTACGGCAAGGATGCTCTCGTCGATTCGCGAACGCAGTTGCAGACGGTGGGCGTTGCTCCCGTGGGCGTCGGCGTCGATGCCGCCGAAGCACACGCACCCGCCGTGTTCGAGATCAACGGCTGGACCGTTGCCGTCGTCGGATTCGGGGGGGTCGTGCCAGCCCCCTCGTGGATTGCTGCCGATGACCGCCCAGGTATGGCCGACGGCGACACCATCGCGACCATGGTCGCGGCGGTGGAGGCGGCCGACGAGATCGCCGACCTCGTGCTCGTCACGATCCACTGGGGCGTCGAGTTGGATACGACCCCACGTCCCGAGGACCGGGAGCGCGCCGAGGCGATGATCGCGGCCGGCGCCGATGCGATCTTCGGCCATCACGCCCACCGCCTCCAGCCGCTCGAGATCGTCGACGGAGTTCCGGTGGCGTGGGGGCTCGGCAACTTCGTATGGCCCACGCTGTCCCGAGCCGGGTCGACAACGGCCGTCGCTCAGGTCGTCTTCGAGCCAGACGGCTCGGTGCGCGCCTGCCTGGTTCCGACGTTCATCGAACGGCCGGGTCACCCCGTGCTCCAGGTCGAGCACGATCCGGACGATCCCTGCGCCGAAGGGTGAGACCAGTAGGAGGCCGGCTTCGGCCAATCGCAGGCGCAACAGGCGCTCGCCCAGCCACGATTCCTGGCAAAACTTGGCGACTTGACCCTTTTTGGACTCTGCCCTATATTGGACAGTGTCCATTGACGGAGCTGAGAAGAGCTGTAGCCTGTTGTGATCGAGCAACGAGCCGTTGACGTGGCGCTGCGCAGCGCAGGCATGCGGGCGACGCTGCCGAGGAGAGCCATCCTGGAGATGATTCAGGAGGGCGAGCACCATTGGTCCGCGGAAGAGGTGCGACAGAACCTCACTGAGCGAAACCTCCCGCTGCCCCGCTCCTCCGTGAACAACGTGCTCGGCTCGCTGGCCTCGGCCGGACTCATCGGACGCGTTGACACCTTGCCTGGCCCCGCCCGGTTCGAGGCTGAGACCGCGCAACACGATCACTTTTGGTGCGCCAGATGTCGCTCGGTCATCAACGTGCAACGGGCCGACGTGCCCCCAGTTGCCCTCCCCGGATCGTCAGAGCGTGTGGCGATCACATACGTCGGCCACTGCAACGGCTGCCCGGCCTCACCACCGACCGCCTGAGAGCCCCCCGCTCCCCCAATGCGTTCTCGAACGAAAGGAACAATCCCATGGCCACGAAACCAGGCAAACGAAACCAGCGATGGGCCGTCGAAGTGAGCAACGTCTTGGTCGCTATGACCCAGAGCCGGCTGGCCTTGCGCCGTGCAGCGCGCCGGGTAGAAGACCGCCGCCTCTCGCAACGCCTCATGCGCCTGGCTCGCCGAAAACGGTCCTCAGCTGGTGCGTTGCGGCGCACGGTGGACAAAGGATTCGTCCGTAGCAATACGGATCCGGAGGCACTGTTCTCTTCGGAGCTTGCAAGCGCAACTGAGATCGGTTCTGTGGCCGCATGCTTGCGGTTGAACCGGAGACTCCGGTCGACGGTCGATCGTGCGATCGACTCAGGACCACCGACTTCGATTCGCACCCGACTCGAGAGCATTCGGCCCGAGCTCGTACGCGAAGCGTCGACTCTCACCGCTCGGTTGAACGAGATGATCGTCCAATCCGTGGTCGTCGAGGCGACCCACGCCGACTCCGCAGGACCGCCAACGGCGAGCGCCCCGGTGGACGCTGAAGCCGGGCCTGTGGCTGAGCGCGTGAAGAGCATCCGATGATTGCGCTCGGCTCCTTCTTCATCATCATCCTGGTGACGCTGATCGTGGCCCGTGTCGGTATCTTGGCCTTGGTAGCGACCGGGCTCCCCATCGAGATAGCCCGTTTCCAAGCGCGCTCCGCGTTGAGCGGCGTTGGCTTCACCACCACCGAATCGGAGACTGTCGTCGGCCATCCAATTCGGCGCCGCATCGTCCTTGGCCTGATGCTGATGGGACAAGCGGGCCTCGTCTCGATAGCGGCGTCGCTCATTCTGACGTTCGCTGGTGGAACGACCCCATCGCAGGTGGTGCTCCGCCTTGGCGTCATCGCAGCGATCATCACGACGATATTGCTCGTGGCGCGCAATCGGCGTGTCGAGTCATGGCTCACGCAACAGATCGTGCGCGGTCTCGGTCAATGGACCGAACTTGACGTCCGGGACATGGTGCATCTCATGCAGCTCACCGACGCCTACGCGGTGAGCGAGCTGTTCGTCGAACCCGGCGATTGGCTCGCAGACAAGCGACTCGCCGACCTCGAGCTGCCGGATGAAGGTGTGCTCGTGCTCGGCGTCCAACGCGGGAGCGGCGAATACATCGGTGCCCCACGCGGAGAAACGCATGTGCACCCCTACGACAACCTGATCCTCTACGGCCACTCGGCCGTGCTGCGCGAGCTCGATGAGCGTCGGAATGACGTTTCCGGCGACTGGCAGCATCACGCCGCGGTCGAACACCACCGCACCGCCCTCGCCGACGCCACCGGCTGAGTCGCTCCACCGGCCGCGGTCATCCAGGCAATTGCGCCGCACCGTAATCGAGATATGAGAGACATCACCCGCTCCCTCAAATCCAAGCTCGGTCGACGCAACCGGCGTCAAGAAATGCAGGCATGGGGCGACGCCAGATCCATGCCATTCACCGAGGGCCAGGCGGTGCTTGCCCCCGGGCACATCGGCCCCGGAGTCCCGGTCCCGCGCTCGGCCTAGGAGAATGCTGCAAACACCGGAAGCGGTTCGACATACCGTGGCACACTCCGCACCTTCGTTGCATCCGTCGTGGTCGGACCGACAGAACCCGTCCTTCATCGCCCACCTCGCCACGTTCAGCGAAGGCCCGTACGCGAAGGCCATCAGCAGCTTGCGCCAGCCAATTCAAGGACGTCGGCCCTGAATCCGAATCTACCCCGAGGGCATCGCCCCCGTCTGGTGTCGAATCAACGCCAGCCGCTCGATGCCGGCGACGATCGCTTCGGTCGCGCCCGCGGCGTAGCAAAGCCGCAAGAACCCCGGCTCCGCGATGTGGCACGCCGACCCAGGCGTGAGGTTGACGTTGCCGACTTCGAGCAAGCGGCGCCACAGTCGCTCCTCGGCCTCCCAGGTGACGTCATCCATCAGGTTGCGCACGTCGCACAACACGAAGATGCCTGCGTCGGCTGGGACGTGTGCGATGCCCTGAACATTCAGCGCCTGTGATACCTGGGAGTAGGCGTCACCCAGCCGGCGCCGCAGCTCGCCGAGGTAATGGTCAACCCATGCGTCGTCGCTGACGAGATTGTGAAGCAGCCACTGCGTGTGTCCGGACACACATCCCCAATATGCCAGGCCATCGACGGCGGCCATCACGGCTTCGTTCTCGGAGATGAGGACACCGCAGCGCAATCCGCTGGCACCGAAGTCTTTGCTGAACGCCCACACGATGTGGGCTCGATCGCCGAGCGAGGGCCGCAGCGATGCTGCGCTGGTGAAGGCCTGGTCGCCGAACACGGACAGGGCATAGACCTCGTCGAACACGACGTGGATCTCGTTGGCCTCCGCCCACTGAAGCACCGACTCGAGCTCCGTACCCGTGTACACCCGGCCCATGGGGTTGTCCGGTGTCGTGAACAGCAACGCACGCACTGGTCTCTCGGCGGTCGACAGCGCTGCATCGAGCTGACCGGTCGTCAGACGGAACTCGTCGTCGCTCGAAGTGTCGATCGTGACGATTTCGAGGCCGTCGCGAGCGCAGAGGTCCGCCCAGAAACCGGCGTAGCTGGGCGTCGGCACCAAGACGGCGTCGCCGGGATCGGCCAGCACGTAGAACAGCGTCTCCAGCACGGTCCCCGCTCCGGCGAGCACAGCGACGTGCTCGGGTGCGACGGCCCGGCCGAGGAACCGTGTACTCATGAAGTCTGCGAGCTTCGTGCGGAAGTCCAGATTGCCGATCATCGCGTCGTATCCGAGCACGTGCTCGGGTGGCACACCGACCTCAGACAGCTTGGGCAGCAGGAGATCGTTCATCAGCTTGTTCTCGGCGATGCACATGCCCACGTAGCCGTTGGCGTTGTGTTCCGGATGCCACGGGGGATCGCAGCGGGCGAAGTGCTCCCCGATGTACTCCGGCAGTGGCGGGCTCGCCACGAGCGCAGCGCCGCGCCTGGACATGAAAGGATCACTCATTGCTCTGCCACTCCACGCCGGACAAATTCGCCAGTGCCAGCAGGAGCGCCTGGGTGCCGTTGTGGCCGCCGCCCTGGGCCTGCAGGGCGACGTACAGCTGGTGTGCCAGGGCTAATCCGGGAACGGACAGCTGCATCTGTTTGGACTCATCAAGGGCAATGCCCATGTCCTTCACGAAGTGATCGACGAAGAAGCCCGGATCGAAGTCGCCGGCCAGCATGCGCGGCCCGTAGTTGCTCAGCGACCACGAGCCGGCGGCGCCTCCGCTGACGGCCTCGAGCGTCTTGGTGAGATCGAGACCCGCCTCCTTTGCATAGAGGAGCGCCTCGCTGACGCCAATCATCCCGGTGGCGATCAGAATCTGGTTCACCATCTTGGTGTGCTGGCCCGAGCCGGGGCCGCCGAGGTGGACGATCGTCTTGCCCATGATCTCGAACAGCGGCCGGACCCGAGCAACATCGGCGTCGTCCCCGCCCACCATGATCGAGAGCGTGGCGTTGCGTGCGCCCACGTCTCCCCCGGATACGGGTGCGTCGACGGCACCGACCCCCCGGGCCGCAGCGGCGGCATGGATCTCGGCCGCCAGCGACGGTTCGCTCGTAGTCATGTCGACCACGACGCCTCCGGGCGCCGCTCTGGCCACCGCCCCGTCCGCACCGAGGAACACTTCTCGCACGTCGGCAGGGAAGCCCACAATGGCGAACGTGACATCCGAGACGGCGGCCACCGCTCCGGGGCCATCGGCCCACTGCGCACCCCTCGCTTCGAGATCCGCGGCCCGCGCCCGGGTGCGGGAGTAGAGCGTTACCCCGTAGCCGGCGTCGAGGAGATGCCCGCACATCGAGGCACCCATGACTCCTGTGCCAATCCAGCCGATGCGGATGCTCTCCGGGGTCGTCCTCACCACGTGACCTCCTGCTCGCTGCGGGGCGGCCAATCTATCGGCTGCGGTCCCCACCGAGCTATCCGTATCGTGAACCGAGCTATCCGTATCGTGAACCGCGACAGGGTTCTGCTGCGTAGAGCACATGAAGGACGTCCTCGACAGGAAGGAATCGATGTGAGACGCATCTTGGTTACGGCCGTCGCGACACTGCTCATCGCAGTGCTGGCGGTTCCGGCGCTCGCCGGCTCGGAAAGGAACTTCCGAGCCCACCTCAACGGCGATGGGGCCGGCGTAGAGACACTGGCGCAGGGACAGGCAATCTTCCAGTTCAGCCAGGACGGCTCCGAGCTGTCCTACAAGCTCATCGTGGCCAACCTCGAGAACCTGTGGATGGCACATATCCATGTGGCTGCTGAGCCCGGCGGCAACGGACCGCCCGTCGTGTGGCTGCTGCCCGATGCGCCGCCGCCGGGTTCAGCGGTCGAGGGCACTTCCAACGGGGTGGTGGCGCAAGGCGTGGCCATCGAAGGCGATGCCGGCGTCTCGATCTCGTTCGACGACCTCCGCACCGCTATCGCTGAAGGCCGTGCGTACGTCAACGTGCATACCAACGACTTCATCGAGCCTCCCAACACCGGACCCGGTGATTTCCCCGGTGGGGAGATCCGCGGCGACATCCACTGACGCTGTGTCGCAGTGCTGCGGTGGCGTGCGATAGCGCAGCGCGCCACCGCAGCCCTCGCGCTAGCACAAAGCCGGGAGTCGACGATGCAACGCCGTCGCTATCTTCCGCAGATGCAGTCGCATAGTCGCTTCGTCGCTGCCGTTCTGGCGATGTCGATCGCAACGGCGTCCTGCAGCAGCGAGGCTGCATCCAGCACTACGACCGCCGCCTCGTCCACGGTGGCTGCGGTTGCGAGCACCACCACGCCGCCGGCGTCGGCGTCGACCACCTCCACCGCGGCGGCCACGACAACGTCCACGGTTGCCGAAGCGACGACAACGACGACTGTCACCGTACCGATTCCACCCGAAGCGCTGGAGATCAGGGCGTATCCGGTGCCGGCGGGGTCGCGGCCCCACGACGTCGCCCCTGCCGCCCATGGAGGCGTGTGGTACACGGCCCAGGGCTCGGGCGAGCTTGGATGGCTCGACCCGACCACAGGAGAGACGCGGCACATCCCGCTCGGCGCCGGCTCGCGGCCGCATGGCGTCATTGTTGGCGAGGATGGCGCAGCCTGGGTCACCGATGGCGGACTGAATGCAATCGTCCGCGTCGACCAAGCGAACGATGAGGTCACCGTATACCCACTGCCCGACGATCGCCCGGACGCAAACCTCAACACAGCAGCGTTCAACGGCGAGGGTCTGCTGTGGTTCACGGGGCAGAACGGAATTCACGGAGTCTTGGACCCTGCGTCGGGGCAGATGGATGTGTTCGACTCACCGCTTGGCGGCGGCCCTTACGGCATCGCCGCCACGCCGCTTGGCACGATCTACTTCGCCTCGCTGGCCGGGAGCTATGTGGGGCTGATCGCCGAAGACGGCTCCGTGACGGTGCTCGAACCTCCGACGTCGGATCAGGGCGCCCGACGGGTCTGGTCCGATTCGGCTGGTGCGATATGGGTCAGCGAATGGAACTCGGGCCAGCTCAGCCGGTACGACCCAGCCGGCCGGACGTGGGACACGTGGCCGTTGCCCGGCGAATCACCACAGGCCTATGCGGTCTACGTGGACGACACCGACATCGTGTGGGTGAGCGACTTCGGCGGCAATGCGATTCACCGCTTCGATCCCGCCGCCGAAACGTTCTTCACCTTCGACCTGCCATCGAGTCCCGGCAATGTCCGCCAGATCCTCGGCAGGACCGGCGAGGTGTGGGGCGCGGAATCGGCTGCCGATCAGTTGGTCGTCATCCGTCGCTCCACCGGGTGACTCAACGTCCGTGCTTCCAGTAGCCGCGGACTGTGGCATCGACCCGGGCCAGCCCGCGATCGTCGAACAGATGTCGCCGCACCCGGTGCATGGCCGCGGCCTCGCCGGCGACCCACACCTTGGCCTCCTCGACGAGCGCAACTCGTTGGATCGCAGGAACGAGACCTGACCCGGGAATCCCGGCGTCGCTCCGGATGACCCACTCAGTCGTCAGCCGTGGGTGGGCCGGCAGGTCCAGCTGTGCAGCTGGGTGGGCGAGCTCGACAATCGCATGGAGCGCGGTAGCGGCTGGGATAGCTTCGATGAGCTGTCCGATGGCGGGCAGCGCCGTCTCGTCGCCGGCGAGGAGGTAGGCCGGAGCCTCACGGTCGACGGTGTACCCGCGTCCCGGGCCCGAAATGGCAGCCGCGGCGCCCGCCCCGGCTGCCGCCGCCCACGAGGAAATCGCACCTCCCGGGTGCTTCACCACGTCGACGTCGATGGTGAGCGCCGCCATGTCGAGATTGAGCGGCGTGAAGGTGCGAATGATCGGCCGAGCGCCACCCTCGAGGAGGAACTCGTTGCCGTTCCAAGTGGGGATCACCAGCTCCTGGCCGGGGGCCGGGACGAGCAGCCGGATGCTCGCTGCAGGTTCGTCCACGACGAGACCCGCCAGCTCCTCACCGCCCAATGTGATCCGAAGCATGTGTGGGCTCAACGCCTCGACGCCCATGACCGCCACGGTCCGGAACGGTGGGGGCTCCCGCCGAACGCCGGCCAGGGCGCGGCGTCCCGCATCACTCATCGTTGGCTCTCCTCTGGCGCACAAGCGGCTGTGGCAGCCACGTTGACGGAGGATACGAGTTGCTACGTCGCTCGCAATCGTCGCGGGTGGGGATTCGAGCCGGTGATGGCCGACTCGTGCGCGGCCCCAATTTCACCACTGATCGGTGGCGCAGGCGAAGCCCGTGGGGCCCACCCACGTCACTGCGAAGCAGGATCCACCACTGCTCCGGACCGAAGCGGGGTGCTCTGACGGAGCCGTGACGGGCACGGCTCGAACTGGAACAGCTTGGGCCTCAGAGGTCGACGGGTCCGCAGCCAGCCAGATGCTGACTGCCAGCAGGCCACCGAAGAACGCCAACACCATGGCGGGATCGCCGATCACGGCCGCCGGATCGAAGCTTGCGATGAATGGAGCACTGAGCGCGAACAGTGCAATTGACGCCGCAGGCAACCATCGGAGCGTGCGACCGGCGATGCCCGACGGAGTCCGGAACTGCAGCATCCACAGCAGCAAGGCTGCTTGGCACACGAGATAGAAGATCGACGGGTTCACGGCGCCGGCGGCCACGAAGTTGAGATTCACGAAGATACCGACCATCAAGCCGGCCCGCACGTGTCGTCCCGTGATGAGCGCCGCGCCGGCAAGAAGCTGGGCGAGCACAACGAGCACCGCCACCAGGATCACGTTGGGCAGGACGAGTATGTCGACCACGCTCCGGTACCAGGGAAGCGTCAGCGGTGCGTGGTCTGCGACGAAGACCCGAATCGTTGTCCCGCCCCACCAGGTCGGATCCAGGACCTTCTCGACCGCGGCTCGTAGCCAGCCCGCGCCGATGAAGAGTTGGATGAGCAGCACCCAGGCGGGAAGGCCACGAAGCGCGGAGACCGCGGATCCGCAGGCCAGGCGAAGTCGGCGCACAGCCCTGAGCCACGCAGGGCCACCCGGGCTCGGGTGGCCCGAAGGACTCGCGTCCCCAAGGGGCGCGTCGCGGCCGACTTGCGCCACGTCGACCAGGGTCGGCTCGGCGCGGCGCGTCTCGAATATGACAGGGTTTCCCACCGGAGCATTGTTGGGTCGGCTCCATCAAGGGAGGGCAAACGCTGCCTAATGGGACCGCTAAACCTGCCGAATTGCCCGGAAACGGCGCCGGCCACCGCACTGCTTGATCAAGCGACACGGGCCTGCGGCGGCTTGGGCGAGTTTGCGTGGGACACTGTCGGAGCGCAACGAGTGCCATTGCGGCTTGAATGCGCCCATGCTCGACTCGTCGATTTCGGAGCTGTTCAGCGCCGGCCCCGGATACCTCAATACGGCGTCGGTCGGTCTTCCGCCCAAGCGAGCGCTCGAAGCGTTGCGCAGCCGGATCGAAGAGTGGGAAGCGGGGGCGGCCGACCCTTCGTCTTTCGACCCCGATGTCGACCGCGCAAGGGCGGCGTACGCGGACATCTCCGGGACGACGATCCAGCGAGTGGGCATCGTCGGCCAGGTGTCGGTGGCTTCCGGCCTGGTCGCGTCAAGCCTTCCTTGTGGCGCCACGGTCCTCCTGGCCGAGGAGGACTTCACGTCGGTGCTCTTCCCCTTCCTGGTCGACGGCAGGCTCGAGGTGCGGACGGTTCCGCTCCACCGGTTGATCGAGTCGATAGGCAGCAGCGTCGATCTCGTGGCGGTGAGTGCGGTCCAGTCGGCCGATGGGCGCGTGATCGACCTCGAGGCGCTGGCTTCCGCTGCGCATGACGCCGGCGCCCGCACCTATGTCGACGTGACCCAGGCCGCAGGCTGGCTTCCTTTCGACTCGGAGATGTTCGATGTCACGGCGTGTGGCGGCTACAAGTGGCTCTGCGCCGCTCGCGGCTCCGGATTCATGACCGTGGGCGAGGATTCGTCTTGGCTGGTGCCGAGGAACGCTGGTTGGTATGCAGGCGACGATGTCTGGGGTGCGATCTACGGTCCGCCGCTGCGTCTCGCCGGCGACGCACGACGATTCGATGTCTCCCCCGCGTGGTTCGACTTCGTCACCGCGGCCGAGTCTGTCGAACTGCTCGCCGACGTCGGGATCGACGGGATCTACGAACACAACCTCACCCTCGCCAACGCTTTGCTCTCCCACCTCGGACTGCCGCCATCGAACAGCGCCATCGTGAGCCTCGACACGCCCCACGGACGAGCGCTCGAAGCCGCCGGCATCTCGGCAGCGCGGCGAGCCGGCAAGGTACGTCTCTCGTTTCACCTCTACAACACCATGGAAGACGTGGATCTGGCGGCCTCACTGCTCGCAGTTGGGTAGCCCCCCCAAGCGCACACGAAGGGCCGACAAGTGACCCGCGGCACCTCCACGAAGCCGCAGGCACGCACCACGATGGACGGACAGGAGGTGGTTTGCCGTGGCCGCCCATACGTGTTTCGTCATCGCTCCGATCGGAGCGGCAGCATCCGACACCAGGCTGCGATCCGACGAGGTCTTCAGACACATCATCGGACCGCCGGTCACGAACCTCGGCCTCGAAGCGGTCCGCGGTGACCTCATCGGCAGGTCGGGGTCGATTCTGGGCCAGGTCGTCCGCTACATCCAGGACTCGCCGGTCATGGTCGCGGACCTGACCGGATACAACCCGAACGTGATGTACGAGCTTGCGATCGCGCACGCAGATCGAAAGCCGGTCATCATGGTGCGGGACGACCATGAGGACCCGAAGCCATTGCCTTTCGACATCGGCACGGAGCGAGTCATAGGCTTCGATCTCCGGTTGTCCGACCGGAGGGAGTCGGCCTGCCACGCCCTCGAAGCGCAGCTGCAGGAGGCGCTTCAGGAACCGGACTGCTCGAGCCCTGTGCTGGAAGGCATCGATCTCGCTGCTCTGCTCGACGGCAGGCATGTCGAGCGGGTCCTCGGGACCGTGCTCAGTCGAGTCAACGATCTCCATGTGCGGCTGATTGCGGCCGAGAGTCAGCCGGCCGAGCTGCTCTTCGTCATCGGTCGGCACATCTCGAAGTTCGAGGAAACGGTCACGGAGATCGAGCGATTGGCCGACAAGCGGCGGAGCAAAGAGCTCAAAGCGGCGACTCAGCAGCTCCGGGAACAGCTCGATGCGCTGGCCGCAGCCACCCGCCACCAGCCCGGCGGGCGGATTGCAACCGCAAAACGGGCACTCGCTCGGCACTACTTGCACGTCCCCCCACCGATTCGGGGCCAGGCGCAGAGAATCATGTATCGCGGCATCGATCGAGCGCTCGAGGCGCTGCAGCGATCCGCTGTCGAAGACGAGGGCCAAGTCCCCGCCGCGGCGTGAGCGATCAGTCCCGGGTTGCCAGCTCGCGGAACTCATCGGGGACGCCGCCCCGGCGGCCCAGCAATCGTGAGGCGCGGCCGACGGCATCCTTGCCGAAGCGCTCGTGCAGGGCGTCCATTGCGTCGTCGAGTTCGTGGCGCTCCAACTCAGCCACCGAGCCGGCATACGCGACGTCGTGGGCACCCAACGACTCCTCGAACGGGAGCTCGAGTTGCACGTGGGGTGATACGACGAGCTTCGAAGTCTGAATACCCAGCAGGTTCACGTCTCGGTCACCGGCCTCCAGGACCCCGTCGTCGGCGAGGTGTGTCGCCACGGCCAGCAACGCAGGTGTGGCTGCAACGGGTGCCCGCAGGGTGGCGCTCCGCGTCACCGAGGAGAGGTCACCGAAGCGCACCCGCACCGTGATCGTCCGGGCCGCCCGCGCTTTCTTGCGCAGCCTCGATCCCACCCGATCCGCGAGATCGGACAGGATCTCGCGCCGCACCGCAGCATCCCGGCCGCCCCCTCCAAACGACGATTGGGCCCCGACGGATTTGGCTCGACGGTGCCGGCTCACCATGCGGGGGTCTCGGTTCCAGGCCAGCGCCATCAGGTGGGCACCACCTCCCCGGCCGAGGCGTTGCTCGATCACCCTGCGATCGGCGTGCGCAAGCTCGCCGACCGTGGCGATACCGATCGCATGGAGTTTCCGTTCGGTGACGGGCCCCACACCCCAGATGTAGTCGACCGGGAGCGAGTGGAGGAATGCGATCTCGTCGTCCGAGTCGATCACCTTCATCCCGTCCGGTTTGGCGTAGCGGCTGCCGACCTTCGCCAGGAATTTCGTACGCGCGACTCCGACCGAGATGGCGAGGCCGGCCTCCCCTCGCACCGCCCTGCGCACCGCGGCACCGATCTCCCCGGGCGTACCGAACAGATGGATCGATCCGGAGACGTCGAGGAATGCTTCGTCGATCGAAACCTGCTCGACCTGCGGGGTGAAGCGCTGGCAGATGTCGTCGAACACCTGCTCGGACAATTCGGAGTAGTCGCTGAAGCTTCCCTTGACCACGATCAGCCACGGGCACAACTCACGGGCGAGGCGCAGCGGCATGGCGGCCCGCACGCCGAACTGGCGGGCCTCGTAGGACGCCGCCAGGATCACGCCGCCGCCCACGGCGACGGGCTTGCCTCGAAGATGCGGGTGTTTCATCTGCTCAACGGAGGCGTAGAACGCATCCAGATCGACGTGGAGAATCGCCGCTTGGGTCATCCGGTCGCCCCCTGGCTGCCGTACGCACGGTGAACCCCACGAAGTCGAGGACCTCGATGCTTGCCGGAGATATCGCCCCAGAGTTCACCGCCCTGGACCAACACGGCCAACCGACCAGCCTGTCGGAGTTGCTGCAGAACGGCCCTGCTGTGCTGTTCTTCTACCCGAAGGCCTTCACGCCCGGCTGCACGGCGCAGTCCTGCCACTTCCGCGACCTCGACGCGGAATTCCACGCCGTCGGTGCCCAGCGCATCGGCATCAGCGCTGACTCCGTCGACCGGCAAGCTGCGTTCGACGAGGCCCACGGCCTCGGGTTCCCGTTGCTGTCGGATCCCGATCGCAAGATCGCCAAACTGTTCGGTGTGAAACGGCCGGGCCCTCTGTTCAACCGGCGCAAGACGTTCGTGATCGACTCCGAGGGGACCATACTCCTGGCGGTGGCGAGTGAAATGAGCATGGAAAAGCACGCCGACGAGGCCCTCGAGGCACTGCGCAGCAGGGCTGCGGCCTGAATCACGAGGCGGCGCCGGTCCGAAGCTCGTAGATCGCCGCTTCGACCGACTCCCCATTCTCGAGTTCGACCGTGACGCGAGTGCGTCGATAATACGCGCCTTCGAATCGGTCCAGTGCCTCCCACGCACCGGCCAGCGCCCCCGACGTGAGCACCATGACCGGCACCGGCGGACCCTCTGCATCGGCGATGAAGCCGGGGTAGCCGAGACGGGCGCCCCAGCCTCGATCGAGCAGCTCACCCCGGACGGTCCCCGGCTGCCACGTTCCGCCGAGGTGCTCGACCTGATCGTGGTGGCGCTCGCCCGGCGCCAGCGAGCCGTAGACGGCGAGACGCGGCGGAGCCAGTTCGGTTGCCATGCCGACGGACGGTACTCCTTCACCCGAACAAGTCGTCGAGCAGCGCCCCCACCGGATCGACGCCCGTCACCGCACTTGCGGCATCCTCGGCACGGACTTCGCCAGCAGCGGTGGACGACGTGAAATGCTCGGCCACCGGCGACAAGAACCGGCTCAGTGGGGCGTAGCTGTGGCGGTCGTCGCCGGAGAAGCGACGGTGGTAGAAGCGCTGCGGGAAGCTGACGTGCAGGTGGTCTTTGGCCCGAGTGAGCGCCACGTACAACAGGCGACGCTCCTCCTCGACTCCGCCCGGCTCGCCCAGTGCCATGTCTGAGGGGATGTTGCCGTCGGCAGCGTGAATGACGAACACCGAGCGCCACTCGCCGCCCTTGGCGGAGTGGATGGTCGACAAGACCAGGTAGTCGTCGTCGAGATGCGGAGGCCCTGCCAGATCCGACGTCGACACCGGCGGGTCGAGCGTCAGCTCGGTGAGAAATCTGCTGCGGGTGGCGTACTCCGCCGAGAGGGCTCCGAGCTGCTGAATGTCTCCGAGACGGGCTGCGGCGTCGTCGTAGTTGCGCTCGAACACCATGGTGCAGAAGGGCAGAAGCCGGTCGATCTGCTCGGCCGGGCTGGGCTCGCGGTCGACGGTGCCTCGTGCGTCGCGCAATGCATGCTGCAGCTCGGCAAGGGGCTGGGCAGCGTCGGCCGTCACCGCCGGCTGCAAGGAGCAGAACGCCGTCAGCGCATCGAAGCCGTCGGCCTCGACCCGCTCGGCCACGTGTTGGAGCAGGCGCACGGCTGTCGCCGGGCCGACGCCGGGAATCGCCTGCAACGCCCGGTGCCAAGCCAGCTCATCGCGTGGGTTGTCGAGAATCCGCAGGAGCGCAAGGAGGTCCTTGACGTGGGCCGCTTCGAGGAACTTGAGGCCGCCGAATTTCACGAACGGGATCTGCCGCCTGGCCAGTTCGAGCTCGAGTCCGTCGGAGTGGTGCCCGGTGCGGAACAGCACCGCCTGATCCTTCAAGGGAATGCCGGCTTCGCGATGCGCAAGCACCTGATCGCAGACGAAGTCCGCCTGGGCGGCCTCGTCGAAGCAGGTGACGAGATCCGGGACCGGTCCGTCGGGCCGGTCGGAACGCAGCTGCTTCGGATGGAGCTCGGCCGATTGGGCGATCACCGCGTTGGCGGCGGTGAGGATCTGCGGGGTGCTGCGGTAGTTCTGCTCCAACGCCACCACGGCGACGCCTTCGTACTCGTCGGGGAAGCGCCGAATGTTCTCGATCGACGCGGCGCGGAAGGCGTAGATCGCTTGGGCGTCGTCGCCGACGACCGTGAGGTTGCCGTCCGCCCCGCAGAGCCTGCGCAGGATGTCGCCCTGGATGCGGTTCGTGTCCTGGAACTCGTCGACGAGGACGTGATCGAACAGCCCCCGTACGGCGTTCGCAGCGGGACTCTCGACGAGGGCCCTCCAGTAGAGCAACAGGTCGTCGTAGTCGAGCACGTTGTGCTC
>DATHZQ010000085.1:0-11190 GCA_035458525.1 Acidimicrobiia bacterium | reverse complement strand
CTGCTGGCGCCGCTGCAGGGCCCGGTCGACCTCGTGGGAATCCCCGAAGGATCCGAGCTGTTCGCCTTCACCTTCGAGATCGGCGGCATCACGGCGCCGGGGCCGAGGGTCTTTGCCGTGATCGCCGGGTCGCTCGGGACGCTGGTCATCGTCTTCTTCGCGGCGATGAGCGCGGTGCGGAGCTGGTCGTCGAATCGGCGGCTCGCCGGCGGCAACCTGCTCATCGTGCTGGGTGCGCTCGCCCCGGCCGCCGGGGGCTCGCTCACGGCCGTGGGCGAGGGCGGCGGCCTGGCCCTGTCGCTGCTACTCGGCGCTGCGCTGTTGTACTCCGGCTACCGAATGGCGGTCTCTGCGCGAAGTCGTCAGCCGAGCTGAACGGTCGGCGCCGCTTCGGGGAGGCGGTGCTCGGCACGGTTGGTGAGGACGATCCCCGCAAAGATCAGAATCCCGCCCAGAACGATGCCCGGTTGTATCTGCTCATCGAGCAGGACGACTCCACCCGTTATCGCAACCAGCGGCACGATGTACCCGACAAGGGCCGCCTTCGTGGTCGAGACATGGCGGAGCAACCAGTAGAAGAGCAAGAACGGGACGACGCTGCCGATCACGGCCAGGTACACCATCATCGTCCAGCCCCACCCCGTGATGGCGGCGGGGACGCCTTCGGTGAACATCCCGAGGATGACAATGAGAACGCCGCCGATGGCAAACTGCATCCACGTGATCTCGGTGGGGTCGTAGGTGCCCGCTTTGCGTTTGGCATAGACCGAGGCAAAGGAGATCGCAGCCACGGCTCCGACGGACAGTGCCGCGGCCAGCAACGGGCGCCCGCCCTCGTCCAGTCCGCTGTCTCCGGAGAGCAACAAGATCGCCACACCGGCGAACGCCGTCACCAGGCCGACCGCCTTGGGGGCATGGAGCGGTTCGTCCGGCAACATGAAATGCGCCACCGTTGCCGTGCCGAGCGGCACGAGCGCAACGATCAAGCCGACGAACCCGGCCGAGGCGTACTGGTAGGCCAGAGTGAACAGTACGAACGGCGTGGCGAGTTGGAACACCGCCGCAACGACCCCGGTTCGCCACACAGCCGGATCCCTGCTGATCCGAACGCCGAGCAATTGCAGCGCGGCAAACAGGACGAGCGCGGCGAGGACAGCCCGGATCGCCGACATCGCGATCGGTGGAACGCCGGCGTTGAGCGCCGCTCGTGTGGCGATGCCTGCGCTGCCCCAGGCGAGAGAGGCGCCGCCGATGGCCGACCAGATTCGTGCCTGCATCGTCGCAGGCTAGGGGGGGTGTCGTTCAGTCGCCGTCCGGCAGGACCCAACTCAGCACCGCGCTGACGATGCTGATGACGATCGCAGCGAGGAACGCGGTGACGAACTGCTGGCCGAAGCCGTCACCGAGAGACAAGGAGTCGGCGACTGCTGCGGTGATCATCACCATGAACGCGTTGATGACGAAGGTGAACAGCCCCAGAGTGACCAGGTTGATCGGAAGGGTCAGCAGTTTCGCGATCGGCCGGATGAATGCGTTCACGAGACCGAAGATCGCCGCCACGATGGCCAAATCGACCCAGTCGCCGTCGAAATCGAAGTTGGAGATGAGCGCAGCCGCGACCCAGATCGCCGCAGCGTTCAGTATCAATCTCCAGACGATTCTCATCGGTTCGCTCCTCGCAATTGGCGCTTCGGGCGGTATTCAAGCACGAGCTGGTGGCGCCGCCCTCAACGTCCCCGGCGCAGTCGCCAGCGTCGGACGGCGTACTCCCACACGGGCTCGGTCGGGAGGCTCTTCCCGTCGGCGTCACGTCCTGGGCGTTTGGCCTCCGACGGGTTGGCCGGCTCGGCCGCTCGGTCGTGTTCGTCGACCGCCGGCGGCGCCGTTGGGGGTTTGCGCAGCTCACCGAGACGTTCCCGCAGAAACTCGGCCTCGGTCTCGGCCCGGGCCGCTCGCTCTCGTGCCTCCGCCAGTTGCTGCCCGGCCTCGTGGAGATTGCCGAGCTGCATCAGCATGCGGTCCCAGGCCTCGATCGGAACGATCATGCTGCCTTCCGGTGCGGCGGCAGAGGCCGGTGGTGCAGAGTCTTCCGGCGGCGGCGGTGTTGCTTCGGTGGCCACGGTCTCGCTTGTGTCGTCTGCTTGTGGGCGAGCTTCGCTCTTCCCCGAGGTTGCTCCCGGTACGGTGCGACCCTGATGCTCTGCACGGCCAATCACACTCTCGAGGCGGACGAGGCGCCGTAGACCGGCTTCGGTTTCGACGACCATGCTCGGGACCGAGCCTTGCCGGCCCCACTTGCGCAGGGTGTCGATGGGGACCCCGGTGGCGCGGTGGGCCTCGCGTAACGTCACCCAGCCCGGACTGAGGGGAATCGAGGGCCGAGTCCTCCGGCCGCGCCGTTCGCGCAGGACGGACGACTCCCACAGGAAGGCAGCGTCGTGGTTGGTCATCCGGCCATGATACGAACCGGACGCGTCGGGGATCGGCTTCCTAGGATGGCGGCGTGACCGCACCCGAAGCGCCCGGCGCCAGCCCGTCCGAACAAGAGGTCCGCAGCCTGGTCACTCGCGTCGTCGACGCCGTGCTGGAGGACGCTCCGGGCGCGGCCGCCGTCTCCCCGGCCACTGCGGAGCCTCGACCCGATTCGGGCCCGGCAGCGCCCGTCGCGGCATCCTCCGGCGTCATCGCCATCGGCGCCGACCACGGTGGGTACGCGCTCAAGGAGCGGCTGGGCTTCCGGCTCAAGGAGGCGGGTCACACCGTGGTCGACTGCGGAACCGACTCCCACGACTCCGTCGACTACCCCGACGTTGCCCACGCAGTTGCGGCCAAGGTGGCGTCGGGCGAGTGCGAGTTCGGCGTCATCATCGACGGTGCAGGCATCGGCTCGGCGATGGTGGCGAACAAGGTTCCGGGGGTGCGAGCTGCGCTCTGCTACGACCTCTCCACGGCTCGCAACAGCCGGGAGCACAACCATGCCAACGTTCTCACGCTCGGGGCGGGCCTCATTGGAGATGGGTTAGCGTGGCAGATCGTCCAGGAGTGGCTGTCGGTGCCGTGGGGCACCGGCCGACACGCCAGGCGTGTCGGCATGATCACTGCCCTCGAACAGCGATACACGAAGTAGCGACATGGATCGAAATCAACTCATCGAAGCGGTCACTCGGGAGGTCTTGGCTGCGCTGGCCGCCGGGTACGACATCTGCAGCACGCCCGAGCAGGTGCGCACCGTGGTCGCCAACGGTGCCGACCGCGTCGCGTTCCACGGCGCCGCAGCCGACATCCCCCTCGACCTGGCCAAATACATCGATCACACCTTGCTCAAAGCGGAGGCGACGGCGGCGCAAATCGACGAGTTGTGCGACGAGGCCGCAGAGTTCGGCTTCGCCTCCGTGTGCATCAACCCGACGTGGGTGAAGCGAGCCGCCATCCGTCTGCGGGGGAGCGGGGTGCCCGTCTGCACTGTCATCGGCTTCCCGCTCGGCGCTACCACACCGGAGATCAAGGCGATGGAGACGCGGCGTGCGCTGCGCGACGGTGCGCGCGAGGTGGACATGGTCATCAACATCGGCGCTTTGAAATCGGGTCAGCACGATTTGGTCAAGACGGACATCGCCAAGGTCGTCGACTCCGCCCACGAGGCGGGCGCGCTCTGCAAAGTCATCATCGAAGCCGGGCTGCTGACCGATGAGGAAAAAGTCATCGCCAGCTCCCTCGCCAAAATGGCCAAGGCCGACTACGTCAAGACATCGACGGGGTTCCTGGCCGGCGGCGCCACGGTCTACGACGTGGCGTTGATGCGGGAGACGGTGGGGCCCGACATGGGCGTGAAAGCCTCGGGTGGTGTCAGCACCGCCGAGGAGGCAGAAGACATGATCGCCGCCGGCGCCACCCGCATCGGGGCGTCGGCAGGCGTGCAGATCGTTAGCGGCACGGAAGGAGCATCGGGTGACGAGAGGTATTGAGCTGCGGTCGTTTGCGTTTCTCGACAGCTTGCAGCCGCAGTACGCCGCGTTCCTCGGGACGATTGCCCAAGGCTTCCTCCCGCTGGCCGGGGATGCGTCGCTGTGGGTCGAAGTGGCGCCGGGCATCGAGATCAACGCACTGTCGGATATCGCCTTGAAGGCAACCCAGGTCAAGCCGGGCCTGCAGATCATCGAGCGCTACTACGGCGTGCTCGAGGTCCACTCACCGGACCAAGCCGAGACCCGCGCTGCCGGGGCCGCCATCCTGGATGCCATCGAGCACGATCAAAGCGACCGCATCAAGCCGCGCATCCTGTCGTCACAAATCATCCGGCGTCTCGACGACCACCACGCCCAGCTCATCAACCGCACTCGCCACGGGCAGATGATCATCCCGGGGCAGACGTTGTACGTGCTCGAGTGCGAACCTGCCGCCTATGCGTCGCTCGCCGCCAACGAAGCGGAGAAGGCTGCCGAGATCAACATTCTCGAAGTGCGGAGCTTTGGCTCCATGGGCCGCGTCTATCTCGGTGGCGAGGAACGGGATATCGACGTGGGCTGGCAAGCCGCCGTCGCCGCCCTGGAAGGCCTCGACGGTCGGGACGCGAGCAAGTGACATACCGGACCGCGTCGCCAACGAGAGCATTGGATGTCGTAGACAACAGATGAGAAGAGGAGATCGAGCAAATGGCTGAAGCCTTGGGAATGATCGAGGCACGGAGCTTCCCTGCGATGGTCGAGGCGGCTGACGCAATGGTGAAGGCCGCCAAGGTCGAGTTGGTGAGCATGGAGAAGACCGGCGGCGGCTACGTCACTGCGGTCGTGCGCGGTGACGTCGCTGCGGTGAAGGCCGCTGTCGATGCCGGTGTCCGCGGCGCCGAGAAGGTCGGCGAGGTCATCGCGACTCACGTCATCGCCCGCCCCCACGTCAACATCGACACGGTGCTGCCGCTCGGCCGGCAAGAGGCTGCGGACGACGAGCTCGGCTGACCGTTGCAACCGCACCGTGAGCGCGTGCGGGAGGAGGTGAGCGTATGCATCTAGGCAGAGTCGCGGGAACTCTGGTGGCGAGCCGCAAGGAGCCCCTCATGGAGGGGATGAAGTTCCTCGTGGTGCGCCAGCTGGACGCCGACAACATGCCGACCGGGAGCTATGTGGTTGCCGTTGATGCAGTGGGCGCTGGAGTCGGGGAGGTGGTGCTCTACGCGTCGGGCAGTTCTGCGCGCCAGACCGAGATGACGCGCGACCGTCCCTGCGATGCGGTGATCATGGCGATCGTCGACATGTGGGACGTCGGTGGCGAGACCAAGTACCACAAGGGTCAGGAAGCTTCCGGTGGCTGATCCCATGCTGAACGACCGGGAGATCCAGGCGATCATTGCCCGCGTCAAGGGCCGGGTGGCCGCTGCCGAGTTTGCGGCACGCACCGGACCTGCGCTGGAAGCGGCGGACGCCCTCGCGTCGAGTGACGTCCAGCTGGGCGACGGCATCCACCGCACCATCGACGAGGCTGTCGTTGCGGCACGCCGCGCCTTCGTGACGTACCGCGAGATGGGTCTCGAAGCTCGCCATGCGATCGTCGACGCCATGCGGGCTGCGATGCTGCGAGAAGGCGAGCACCTCGCCTACCTGGCGTGGGAGGAGACCGGCATCGGTCGTCCCGAGGACAAGGTCGCCAAGAACCATCTGGTGACGACGAAGACGCCGGGACCCGAGGACCTGGAGCCGCAGGTGGTCACGGGCGACGACGGAATGATGGTCACCGAATATGCCCCGTACGGCGTCATCGGTTCGATCACGCCGACGACCAACCCGACCTCCACGATCATCAACAACTCCATCGCCATGGTTGCCGCCGGCAACGCTGTGACGTTCAACGTGCATCCGAATGCGAGGCGCGTCTCGGTCGAGAACGTCCAACTCCTCAACCGAGCCATCGTCGGCGCCGGCGGGCCGGCGGATCTGGTCACGGCAACGCCCCACCCGACGCTCGAATCTGCAAAGGAACTGATGGCGCACCCCGACGTGCGGGTGCTCCTCGTCACCGGTGGTCCGGGTGTCGTGCGTGAAGCCCTGCGAACGTCCAAGAAGGCCATCACGGCCGGTCCGGGCAATCCGCCTTCCGTCGTCGACCAGACGGCCGATCTCGACAAAGCCGGGCGCGACATCGTGAGGGGCGCCTCGTTCGACAACAACGTCATCTGCACGGACGAGAAGACGACGATCGTCGTCGACACGGTCGCCGATCGCCTCGTCCAGTCGATGGCCGCCTCCGGTGGGTACCGTCTCAAGGAACACGAGATCAAGCGCCTCGAACGCGTGATCTTCAAGGAGCTCGGCCCGCCCAACAAACCCGGCGTCGTCAATCCGGCGTGGATCGGCAAGAACGCCGGCGCGATCCTCGGCGAGATCGGCGTCACCGCCCCTGAGGGCACCCGGCTGCTCGTCGCGGAAGTTCCGGTCGAGCACAGCCTGGTGTGGACCGAGCAGATGATGCCCGTGATGCCGGTCGTGCGGGTCAAGGACGTGGAGGCCGCCATCGATCTGGCAGTCCGCTCCGAACATGGTTTCCGCCACACCGCGTCGATCCACTCGACGAATGTCGCCACCATCACGCGGATGGCGCGAGCGATGAACTGCAGCATCTTCGTCGCCAACGGTCCGAACTTCTCCGGGCTCGGTCACGGTGGGGAGGGGTTCTCTTCGTTCTCGATCGCCAGCCCCACGGGCGAAGGCTTGAGCCGGCCTCGGACGTTCTCGCGGGTCCGGCGGGTCACGGTGGTCGGAGCGCTGCGGATTGTCTGAGGCAGCGGGCTCCGGCCCCGACCCGGCGATCGGGCTTCTGGAGTTCTCGTCGATCGCCGTCGGGATCGTTGCCGGCGACGCCATGGTGAAGTCGTCCCCCGTCGGCTCGATCTACGCCGGCACGGTCCATCCGGGGAACTACCTCGTGTTGGTGAGTGGCGACACCGCAAGCGTCGAGGAGGCGCTGATTGCGGGGAGGGAGGTCGGCGCCGCCGCCATGCTCGACCAACTGTTCCTCCCCGACATCCACCCGGCTGTGACCGGGGCCATCGTTTCCGGAGCGGCTGGTGCATGGGCCGAAGACGACTCGCTGGGCATCGTTGAGACGCACACCGTTTCCGCCGCGATCGACGGTGCGGACGCCGGCGTCAAAGCGGCCAACGTCGACGTCGGCGCCGTGCAATTGGCGGATGGACTAGGAGGCAAGGGGTACGTGTTGTTCTTCGGCGTGATTGCCGAGATCGAGGCGGCAATGGACGCCGCAGTAGATCGTATCGGGAGTCAGTTGCTGGCCCACCGCACCATTCCACAGCTCCACAGCGGCATGGCAGAGAATCTCGCACGTGACTTGCGGTTCATGACCCGGGTCGAGGCTCGACCGGGCGAGCGAGGCGGTTGACATGCAACTCGCCAGGGTCGTGGGAACGGTGGTGGCGACGGAGCAGGTCGCCGGGCTGCGGGGCGTCCGCTTTCTCATCGTCCAACCGCTCGACAAGCACGAGCGCCCGCTCGGACGCCCGCTGGTCGCTGCGGACGCCGTGTCCATGGCGGGGGAGGGAGAGCTCGTGTACTTCGTGTCGTCACGGGAGGCGGCCGAGGCATTGGAAGAGCGATTCGTTCCCGTCGACCACGCCATCGTCGGCATCGTGGACCAGCTGCACCTGGACGGTCGGCCGTGAAGGTCGGGCGCGTAGTCGGCACGGTCGTTTCGACCATCAACGTCGAGCTTTTCGAGGGTGCCCGCCTGCTCGTCTGCGATCTGCTCGACGTGGATGGCGAGCCCGGCTCCAGCTATACGATTGCCTACGACGTCGTCGACGCAGGCGTCGGTGAGCTCGTGCTGGTCCTCGACGAGGGGAGTTCGGCACGGCAGATACTCGACCGTGCGTGGGGGCCCATTCGTGCCGTGGTGGTCGGCGTGGTCGACGTTTGGGACGCCGACGCCTGAAGCCGGCCGAGCAGGCGGCCGGTCGAATTCGCAACGCCGGTAGGGTCTGCGGCGAACAACCCCGAAAGGAACGGTGATGAGACGTCGCGGGCTGCTCGCAGCCGTGGCCCTGGCCATGGCGGTCGGCGCATGTGGCGGCGCCGATGCCGCCGAGTGCGACGCCGTCGTCGAAGAAGCCGTGGACCAGTTGCAGCTCCTCCTCGACGAGGTCGACCAGATGACGCTCGAGCAGCTGAGTGCGATCGACGACTCGTTCATGGCAGACCTCGAGACCAAGATCGAGGAGCTCCGGGTGCGTAAGGACGATGCCAAATGCTCCGACGAGGATCTGGAAACGCTCTTCGCCGACAAGATCCAGCGCCTCAGCTCGGAGTCCGATTTCGGGCAGTTGTTCATCGATCAGTTCACGACGGACAATCTGTTCGACGAGTGACGTATGCGTCCTGAGCGGCCACGGTCCCTACTGGCAACCACCATCCTGACGGCGGTGGTCTGCGTCGGCAGCCTCTCCGCGTGTACGAACGACGACGCGCTGCCGGTGCCTGCGCCGGTCGAGGTCGAGACATGTGACGAGCTGATCGAAGTGAGCGTGCAACTGGTCGACGTCTGGCTCGAGGTGCTGGCAGAGCTCCCGGTTGAGCAGCTCATGGCGGATGCACCGCCGCCGGAGTTCGCCGAGCTCGCTGCGATCGGCGACGACCTGGATGACCGCGCCGGTCGCCTCGGCTGTGACCCCGCCGCAATGAACGCTGCCGTGGCTTCCGAATTGCAGGATCGCGATGATCTCGAAGCCGGCGACGTGGTCAGCCAGCTGCTCCTCGACATCGTCCGCGGCGGCATCGTAGGGGACCTGCCCCCGGTGCCGTCTACTACCGAGGGGTCTTCCTGAGCTGCGACGCAGCAGCCTCATCGAGGAACCAGGACGTGTTGGTATTCCCGGCAGCAACCCGCTGCGCCGGGAATGGCTCGTGACCTTCGATGATCCGAGCCAGCATGGCCGCCTTCGCCTCGCCGGTCACGATGAACACCACCTCCCGGGCGGCCCAGAGCAACGGGAGCGTTGCCGTGAGACGCCACGTGCCCTTGTCCCCGAGCCAGTTGGCGACGTAGCTTCGGTCCGTCACCTCGAGCGCGTCGGTGCCGGGAAACAGCGACGCGGTGTGCCCGTCGTCGCCCATGCCCAGCAGCACGAGACCGGGCCTGCCTTGCTCGTCCGCGGCGGCGAAGGCCGCTCGCAGCTCCGCCTCGTAAGCGGCCGCCGCACGAGCCGCGTCGCCGAGGTCGAAGTCGGGGGCGAGTAGTTGCGTCGCAGCTCGCTCGCCCAGCGTCTGCCGCGCCATGCCGCTGTTGGCCTCCGGATGATCATGCGGCACCCAGCGCTCGTCCCCGAGCCAGAGTGTCGTGCGACTCCAATCGACCGGCCGTTCGGCGAGCCTCCGGTACGCCGCCGACGGCGTCGAACCTCCGGCCAGGCCAACGGTGGTGCGCGCCGAACCGGCAACGGTCGCCACAACCTTGTCGGCTACGGCTTCGGCGACGTCTTCCGGCGTTGGGTAGATGGCAAGCATGGTGGTGACGGTAGCGCTGGGCGTCGGCGATGGCCGTGCGATACTCGTCGTCATGGCACGACGGCTGAAGCTGACGGCAGGCGACCTGAAGGTCACGGCCCGGCTCGCCATGCCTCATGGTGATCACGAGGTCGGCGTCGTGCTGGCCCACGGCGCCGGCGCCGGTCAGGACCATCCGTGGATGGTGGCGATGCGAGACGAGCTGGCAGGTCACGGGCTTCCGACGCTCACGTTCAACTACGCCTACACCGAAGTCGGCCGCAAGAGCCCGGACCGACCGGCCAAGTTGCTCGCCGTCCACCGGGCGGCACTCGAGCGGATGGGTGACTACGTCGGCACGGTCGTGCTGGCCGGCAAGTCGATGGGCGGACGCATGGCTTCCCATCTCGCAGCAGAGCTACCTGGGGGCATCCTCGGACTCGTGTACTACGGCTACCCGCTGGTACCGCTGGGGAAGCGGACGCCCCGCCCCACCGACCACCTCGAATCGATCACGGCGCCGCAGCTCTTCTTTGCTGGAACACGAGACAAGCTCAGCCCGCCCGATCTGATGGCCGCAGTGGCGGCCACGGTGCCCAACGGATCCATCGTGATCATCGAAGACGGTGACCACTCGTTCGCCGTGCCCAAACGCACCGGAAGAACGAGCGCAGAGGTGCTGGCTGATCTCGCCAGGCGGACGTCGGACTGGATCCGCTCCGAGGTCTCGCCCGACTGAGGGCACTCAGCCGGACGGAGGCGGCGTGTACTTGCCGCCAACCACCTTCCCCTTGCGCAGCTCGAGCGTCCACACCGAGCCCTTCTTCCACTGCAGAGGGGATTCGAATCGCACGCCTTCTGCTGCCAGGTGGCCGATGAGATTGGAGATCACGTCGCCATGTGAGCAGAGCACGGCGGTCGTGCCGCGCAGCGTGCGGAGGTAGTCCACGACCTCCTCCGGCGGAGTGCCCTCGGCCAGCGCCGGTTCGTGAACCACCTCGCAATCCAACGCATCCGCCAGTGGCCGCACGGTCGCTTTGCATCGTTCGTAGTACGACGATCGGATCGTTGCGACCGGCACCTCCAACAACCGGCGCGAGATCGTCCGGGCTTGCCGGAGCCCCTTCTTGGAGAGCGGACGAAGGTGATCGTCCTTGGTCCAGCTCGAGCGTTGCCCGGCGTTGGCGTGGCGCACGAAGTGGACGACCGCTGCTTTGGGCCGGCGCAGTTGCGACACTGCCTGTGCAACGACGTTCACATCGCGCCTGTAGCTCAACAACCGCAATGCCTTCTTCGGTGGCAACCATTCGACGGCGTCGACCTCGAGATTCGGTGCGAACGAACCGCCGTTGGCCGCGAGGAGCCAGTAGTGGACGACCTTCTGCTCGTTCCGCACCGCATAGCCAACTGCGCCGACGTGTGCACCGAGTTCACCGGTGAATCCGGTTTCCTCCTCGACCTCGCGGACGGCTGCCTGCTCGTAGCTCTCGCCGTCGTCGAGCCCACCTTTGGGTAGCGACCAGTCGTCGTACTTGGGGCGGTGGGCCAGCAAGACCTCCGTGCCGCGTTCGCCCGTGCGGTGTACCACCGCGCCGGCCGCCTTGACGACTCGCGTGCCGCCACTAGTCATCGACGCGAGCGTTCCTCCGGGTGTGCCCGTTCCAGTGCCAACTCCTGCATCTTGTTGTGCGTATGCAGCCCGTCG
>DATHZQ010000084.1:0-4577 GCA_035458525.1 Acidimicrobiia bacterium | reverse complement strand
ACCGCGCGACTACCTGTCTGGGCAGTGCGGGTCGAGTACTACGCGACTCCGGGTTGGAAGATCGAGGGTGTGTGGACCCCGACGGCGCACGGACCGCTCCTGCCCCGGGGGATGGAGGGTCTGTTCGCGGCAGGAGTGGGCTCGCCATCGGGATCCGTACGGTCCTGGCAACGACACTTCGAGCCGCCGTCAAGAGCCTTCCGCAACAGTCAGCTCGGGCTCAAGGTTGCGGGGCGCGTGACCGGCCTGGATTTGTCGGTCAGCTACTTCCGTGGGCCTGACGCCGTCCCGGCCATCCGCAAGGTGGCCTTCATGAGTCCGGACACCTCGGCGAGTGCACCCACGTTTGACGCCCACGTGTGGAGCGTGCTACCGCACTCGCAGGTGCTGGGTGCCGATGTGGCGACGGAGTGGCGTGGCGTTGGGATCTGGGCCGAAGGTGCGGTCGTCTTCCCCGAGGAGATCGTGGTCGTCACCGATGTAATCACCCGGAGCGATAGCGTACGGGACCGGGTGACGGCGACCGAAGAGCGGCCGTACGCCACGTGGACGATCGGTGGGGACTATCGGTTCCACGGGGGATGGTATCTCAATCTGCAATGGGCACACGGCATCTTTCTCGAACGCGGTGCGGGCCGGCTCCACGACTATCTGATCGGGAAGCTCCAGTACCGTGTGCTTCGGGAGACGCTGGGAATGTCGCTTGAAGGGGTTGTGGAGGTTGCCGACTGGTCGGAATGGTCCGAAAACACCGGGTACGCAATGTCTCCCGAGATAGAGTACTTACCCGTCGACAACCTTGCTGTGGCGCTCGGCGGCCTGTTCGCCGGGGGACGCGGTGGCGCACTGTTTGGCCGCCTCGAAGACGCGGACCAGCTGTACCTGCGGGTGAAGGCCAGCTTCTAGGTGTGACTTATCGGATGGAGAAGACGGGACATGCATGGCACTGGACATTCACACGACGTTGACGGCACCTCCATAGGGACAGGAGCCGAGCGGGATCCGGTGTGCGGCATGAGCGTATCGGAGAACGGAACGCTGCAAACCGTGCACCAGGGAACGACCTACGCGTTCTGCAGCGAACACTGCCTGCGACGATTCCGCGAGGATCCCGCTCGATACGTGACCGACGCGCCAATGAGGGGCCACGTGGAACACGCGTCGGCAGCGGAGCCCAGCACCGCCTACATCTGCCCCATGGATCCCGACGTCCGACAAGCGTCGCCGGGAGCGTGTCCCAAGTGCGGCATGATGCTCGAGCCGGAAGTCGCTGCCCCAGCTCCGACGCGCACGGAATACGTCTGCCCGATGCACCCGGAAATCGTCCGCGGTGAGCCGGGCTCGTGCCCCATCTGTGGCATGGCGCTCGAGCCTCGGACCGTGACCATGGACGAGGAAGAAAACCCCGAGCTCACGGACATGCGCCGGCGGTTCTGGGTGAGTGCGGTCCTCACGCTCCCCGTCTTCGCCATCGCCATGTCCGAGATGCTGCCGAGCGGGGGACCGATTGCCGGGGCGATTCCGCAGCCGCTGCTCACCTGGATCCAGCTCGCCCTGGCCACGCCGGTCGTGCTCTGGGGCGGGTGGCCGTTTTTCGTGCGTGGATGGCGCTCGGTCGTCACGCGGCACCTGAACATGTTCACGCTGATCGGCATTGGTGTGGCCGTGGCGTACAGCTACAGCGTGGTGGCTGCTCTGCTGCCGGGCGTGTTCCCAAACGCGTTCCGCAGCCACGCCGGCGCCGTCGGCGTGTACTTCGAAGCGGCGGCGGTCATCGTGACGTTGGTGCTGTTGGGCCAGGTGCTGGAACTCAAGGCGCGCAGCCGCACGGGGGCCGCGATCAGAGCGCTGCTCGGCCTCGCCCCCAAAACGGCGCGGCGGATCGAACACGACGGTTCCGAGGTCGATGTGCTCTTGGAGCAGGTTCACCCTGGTGACCGGCTGCGCGTCCGCCCCGGAGAGAAGGTGCCGGTCGATGGCGTCGTCATGGAGGGCACGAGCGCGGTGGACGAATCAATGATCTCCGGCGAACCGGTGCCGGTGGAAAAGGCGGCGGGGGACCGGCTGATCGGAGCTACCGTGAACGGGACAGGCTCCGTGGTGATGCGGGCCGAGCGCGTGGGTAGCGACACACTGTTGGCGCAGATCGTTCGGATGGTGGCGGAGGCACAACGCAGTCGGGCGCCGATCCAGAAGCTCGCCGACGTCGTCGCCTCGTACTTCGTGCCCGCGGTGGTCGTGATCGCCGTTGTGACGTTCGTCATCTGGGCGCTCGTGGGCCCCGCACCGGCGATGGCGTACGCCCTGATCAACGCGATCGCCGTGCTCATCGTAGCCTGTCCCTGCGCACTCGGTCTGGCGACGCCCATGTCCATCATGGTGGCGACCGGCAAGGGCGCCACACTCGGTGTCCTCTTCAAGAACGCCGAGGCGATCGAGATCCTGCGCACGGTCAACACACTGGTGGTCGACAAGACGGGCACCCTCACGCTCGGCAAGCCGAAGTTGGCAACCGTGGCGCCGGTGGACGGATGGAGCGACGAGGAACTGTTGCGCATGGCGTCGAGCGTCGAGCGGGGCAGCGAGCATCCCTTGGCCGCGGCGATCGTCCAGGGTGCAGAGGAGCGCCACATCCAGCTCGAGAGCGCACGGGACGTCGAGTCGCTCACGGGTCGAGGCATCAGGGGCCGCGTGAGTGGGCGCACCGTAGCGCTCGGCAACCTGAAGCTGCTCGACGAGCTCGGGGTCGACGCCGGCCCCTCGGTCACGTATGCGGAGGACATACGACAGCAAGGTCAGACGGTGATGTTCGTGACAGTGGACGGTGCGCTCGCGGGAATGCTGGGCGTCGCGGATCCGGTGAAGGACACGACGCTCGAGGCGGTCCAGCGCCTGCATGAGGAAGGAGTCCGGATCGTCATGCTCACGGGAGACAGCCGCACCACCGCGATGGCGGTGGCCCGCTCGCTTGGCATCGACGACGTGGTTGCCGAGGTGTTGCCCGACCAGAAGGTCGATGCGGTGAAACGACTACAGGCTGAGGGTCGCATCGTAGCCATGGCTGGCGATGGGATCAACGATGCGCCAGCACTGGCACAGGCGCACGTGGGGATTGCCATGGGTACCGGCACGGATGTCGCCATGGAGAGCGCCGGCGTCACGCTCGTACGGGGCGACCTGCGCGGCATCGTGCGGGCGCGCCGGTTGAGCCGAGCCACGATGCGCAACATCCGCCAGAACCTGTTCTTTGCGTTCGTCTACAACAGTCTCGGCGTCCCGGTGGCGGCGGGCGTTCTGTACCCGTTCTTCGGTATGCTCCTGAGCCCGATGATCGCCGCCGCAGCCATGAGCTTGAGTTCCGTGTCGGTGATTGGCAATGCGTTGCGGTTGCGGGCCGTACGGGTGTGATACGGAGGGAGAGGCCCTCGGTGCGCGTCGGCCCGCCGCGCTTTCGTCAACGGGACTCGCCTCGCGGCTCGTCCCTCATGATCACATCACGCCCTCCCGACTCGCCGGAGCCACAATCAGGGAAGAAGCTGGAAGGCGAGGGGATCGGGGCATCTCCGGTGAATGCACGACTCTCCACACTCACTACGTGCACAAGCCAACGAGCTGCGCTGAAACCAGGGCGCCCGCCAGCTGCAGCCGCGGACTAGGCGGAAATGTCACACCGAGATGAGATACCGATATCCGATAGGGCGTATCGCCGCGCTCATGTGACTGAATTACCACACGGTACAGGTCATCCAGGTCCGGAAGGAACGTCCGATTGTCGACAACGAAGTGGTCGGACAATACGTGGGAGGCCACGCATGTATCCCGATGCGGCCTAACGGATTGCCCATCACCTGCGGGCGACTCGGCATGAGGTGCACGGCATCCATACGTATCGTGGTGTTGGGGACTACACAGATCAACGCTTCCTCTGAAAACGGGCGCGCCCGACTGGTGCATGGGCTAGTTAGACCGCGTCAATCGCGGAACTCGTCAAAGAAGGATTCCACCAAGTTGTACGTCTTCCGCGGCTCAAGTCCGAGTTCTAAGTCGGCGAACATCGTGACGAGCTTGTCGCCGTCCACCATCTCGATGGGTGGCACGCCATCGCGAAGGGCTTCACGCCTAGCATCCGCGGTGAACGTGCCAGTGGTCAAAATGAGGCCTTTGTCAGCGCGGCCCATCATAGCGCCCCGGAAGTCCCGCACAGCTGACGCTCCGACAGATCCTTTGTACTTCTTGCACTGGAACAGGACCTTGAAGCTCATGAAGGGGTTGAGCTCAAGGATGCCGATTCCGTCTATGCCACCGTCACCTGAGCGACCGGTAACGGTGACTTGTTCAAAACCGGCTTCCCGGAGCAGTCGTTGGCAAAGGCGCTCAAACCCGCCTGCAGGAAGGTCTTGAAGCACCGAGAGCAGCTGAGTACGGTAGTCGTCAGCGGCATCGTCCGGTGAAGGTTCGTCGGTATCGACATCCGACGACGCTGCCTTCTTATCTACTCGCTTACCCCATTTGGCGATGACGTTCTGAACCAGCGTCTTGATCTCCTCATCCGTCAGCCATTTCACGGTGCGACCCTT
>DATHZQ010000083.1:0-3098 GCA_035458525.1 Acidimicrobiia bacterium | reverse complement strand
GAAGGTCGGCGTCGCCACTCACGATGACCTCGGCGTTGTGAGCCCGGGCGAGATGGATCACGTAGTCATCGTCGGGGTCTCGGGTCAGCGCCGGACCCGGAGCCGGATCGGGCTGCAACGCCACCGCTCGTGGCCAACGTGTCTACGTACAATCCTGCGGCCTCCATTGATATCCACTTCCTCAGGCCTGGCCGTTCGGTCAACACGCTGCGCACTTCGCCCAGCAGCCGATCGCAAATCACCAGCTCGAATGTCTGGTCTTGGAGCCAGCCCTGCACGATCCGGTGCGACGGACCTTCGCTGATCGCCGCCGAGATCAAGACGTTGGCATCGAGCACCACCCGCATCCGAGTCGCTCAGGAACTCGAGGTCCGGCGTCGCCGCCGCACCCGAGTGACCTCCTCGGTGGCGACCCGCATCGCCTCGTCCTCGTCGAGATCCGAGCCGGCTGTGTTCTCGTCGAGCACACGGCGCGCCTCGCGGGTGTAGTACTCCCATGCCGACTGGCGCGACATCCCGAGGCTCTCACCGATCTGGTCCCAAGTGGCGCCCTGACGGCGCGCCGCCTCCACGCGCTCACGGCGCAGTTCTTCGAGCTCCACATCAGCCCGGGAGATTTCTTTCAACGCTTCGAGCGGATCCGTAGGCAGCGAGTCGACATCAATCACGTCTGTCAGGATAACCTGACAAGATATGTTCCGCTAGACCAATCCTGGAAGTGCCGGTCGGCGTGGTTCGGGGTGCGGGGTGTTGTCGCTCATAGTGGGCGATCTGTGTGTGGATCTCGATGTCGTGGCGAGGGTCGTGGTCGTCTGAAGCGGCTCATCGCTCCTGCCACACGATGAGGCCGGGACACCCACGCCGTGAAGCCGCCACACTCCTCGACTACGTTAACGGTCTGCTCGTGTCAGAACTCGAACGGCACCAGCTGCCCGTCGTTCGTTATCAACATGACCGGTTGATTCTCCCAGGACTCCGGGTCCCCACCCATTCCCGGCGAGTCTGCCGGCATCCCTGGCAAAGCCAGTCCCACTGCATCGGGCCGTTCCGCGAGAAGTCGCAGCATTGCTCCTGCGGGCACGTGCCCCTCGATCACGTACCCCTCGAGGAGCGCGGTGTGGCACGATGCGGCGCCCTCGGGCACTCCCTGGGCAGCTTTGTATTCCGCCAGCTGCGGATCCTCCGTCAGATCGATGCTGGCACCGAGATCTTGCAGGTACCCGACCCACCCTGAGCAGCACCCTCAGCCGGGTGCCTGGTGAACCTCGAGGCTGAGGCCGGAGAGGTCGGGCCCGGAGGCCCCGGCAGTGGTCTGGGTGGCATCCGTGGTGCCTCCACCACACGCCGCCCCGGCCAACGCCAGCAAGATGAACCAAAGCCGGACTCTGATTGGCGCTCCTTCCGCAGACGGCAGTAATGGTACAGGGACGGCCACCGCTTGCTGACGTCAGTCCAGTCGTTCGCCGGCTCAGGAGCATGGCATTGAACGCCAGGATCACAGTCGACATGTTCATGAGCAGGGCGCAGCGGGTCGGGTTCAGGAGAATGCCAGCCCAAGCGGCAACGCCGGCCGCGAGCGGTATGGGGACAGTGTTGGAGCCGGTGGCTCGCCGAAGCTCCGTTGCACCTGTCACTGCCGGTTTCCATCTACCAACCACATGAGCGGGTCTGTATCTCAGGCCAACAGACAGTTGTGCCGGATCGCTGACGACGCAGCGTCGTTAGCTGGTGGCAGAGAGGTTGACACGGCGGAGTAGTTGGGCGTTGGCGGCGACGATGACGGTGGAGGCGCTCATGAGTACGGCGGCTGCGGCGGGTGGCAGGACGATGCCGGCCCAGTGGAGCGCTCCGGCGGCGAGGGGGATGGCGAGCACGTTGTAGCCGGCGGCCCAGGCAAGGTTCTGGATCATCTTGCGGTAGCCCGCCTGGGAGAGACGGCGGATGGCGACCACGCCTTGGGGGTCGTCGGAGGCGAGGACGATGCCGGCGGATTCGATGGCGACATCGGTGCCGGCGCCGATGGCGATGCCGACGTCGGCTTGGGCGAGGGCGGGGGCGTCGTTGACGCCGTCGCCGACCATGGCCACCCGGTTGCCTCGGGCTTGCAGTGCGGCGACCTCGGAGTGTTTGTCCTCGGGGAGGACTTCGGCGAGTACTTCGTCGATGCCGAGGTCGTCCGCGACCGCTTCGGCGACTTGACGGGCGTCTCCGGTGATCATGGCGACTCGGACCCCGAGCTGGTGAAGCCGGTCGACGGCTTGGCGGGACTCTTCACGGATTTCGTCTTCGAGAGCGAGCGCACCGATGACTGTGCCGTCGACGATCACGTAGAGGACGGCGGCGCCTCGCCGTTTCCAGCCGGCGGTGGCTTCGTCGACCGGTGTGGTGTCGATGTCGCGTTCGGAGATGAGGGCGGGTCCACCGACCATCACCCGGGTTCCGTCGACGTCGGCTTCGACACCGCGTCCGCTCATCGACGTGAACCCTGAAGCTGCCGGGATCGAACTGCGTTCCCCAGCTGCCTTGACGATGGCTCGAGCGAGGGGGTGCTCGCTGTCGGTTTCGACTGCTGCGGCCAGGGTGAGGACTCTGGTTTCGTCGCCGTCGATGGCGGTCACTCCGGTCACGGTGTGGGCGCCTTTGGTGAGGGTGCCGGTCTTGTCGAAGAGGACGACATCCACGGTACGCATCCGCTCCAGGGCGAGGCGATCCTTGACGAGGATCCCGTGACGGGCGGCCCGGGACGTCGAGATCGAGATCACGAGCGGGATGGCCAGGCCGAGGGCGTGGGGACAGGCGATGACCAACACGGCGACAGTGCGAACCACGGCCTGGTCACCTTGGCCGATGAGCGACCACACCAGCACGGTCACCGCGGCGGCGGCCACAGCCACGTAGAACAAGACGGCGGCGGCTCGGTCGGCGAGCACCTGGGCACGTGATCGCGAGGCTTGGGCTTGGGCGACGAGACGTTGAATACCGGCAAGGGCGGTGTCGTCGCCGACGGCGTCAACCTTGACCCGGATCGCCGAGTCGGTGGCGACGGTACCGGCGACTACCTGGTCCCCGCCGGCCTTGGGGACGGGTCGGGACTCGCC
>DATHZQ010000082.1:0-4081 GCA_035458525.1 Acidimicrobiia bacterium | reverse complement strand
CCGCTCTCCCCGCCGGTAGGTCCACCGCTCTCCCCGCCGGTAGGTCCACCGCTCTCCCCGCCGGTAGGTCCACCGCTCTCCCCGCCGGTAGGTCCACCGCTCTCCCCGCCGGTAGGTCCACCGCTCTCCCCGCCGGTAGGTCCACCGGTTTCGCCGCCGGTCTCCCGATCGGAACGGCCGCCGCACCACCAAGGTCGCGGTCAGATCATTCGCGGGCCGGCAGGCGTCGCCAGTCTCGGGATCGGTGTTGCGCTGGCGTTCACCTTGACGAGCAGAGCTTTCGGCAAGTCGATACGGCGAGAGGATGCGCTGACCGATGCGGACTCATTGAGCAGCGAGGTCCTCTAGGGCTCGGCCGTTCCGCAGGCACGGTTCTGCTCGAGCGAGCGACACTCCGGTTCCCATCAAGATCCAGAACAGCCAGCTCGAGGTGACTTCCGCTGTCATGAAGAGATCCGTGACCAAGTGGCCGACGATGGCGGCGAAGATGGCGACACGCATCAGTCGCTCGGTGGGATCGGCACGGCGGGGGACCTTGCGGAACAGAAGCCAGCTCACGGCAACCGGAATCCAGATGTAGGTGAGCGCAGCTGGGATACCTGCACCGACCGCAGTGGCCAACACGACGTTGTGGGGGCTCTCGACACGGAAGGGGGCAAACGCCGCTGCTCGCTCGCCGGGAAGCACGCGATCGCGATACTCGGGGAACACCACCGCGTATGTATCGGGACCGGTACCGAGTGCGGCATTGTCCCTCGCAATCTGGGCGGCGACATTCCAGAGATCGATGTGCATCCGGACCGAACCTGGGCTGGTCGTCTCGAAACTCGCACTGGCTCGGTTCAGCAACAAGACCGAGGCGTCCCGGGCTGGCCCCAGCAAAACGGCTCCCATGACTGCGATGCCGAGCGAGAACGCGATAGCTGCTTTGCGCCGATGCTGGCGTCCCCACCGCCACGCTGTTGGAGTGAGCAGGATGACGACCAAGGCCATCCCCAGCACGGCTCCCCGGCTGGCCGTGAAGGTCATCGCAAGAAGCTGGGCAACTCCAGAAGCCGATGCCGCAGCCCGAGCTCTTGCGCTTCGCTCGATCAGGCCGAGCGTAACCGTTAGGGGCACGGTGAGCACAAAGAAGGCTCCCAGGGCATTTGGCTGACCAATGGTGGAGAAGACCCGATCGTCGGGCAGCGTCGCCCAGATCGGGTCGAGGCCGAGCCGCTGAGCGATCGCATAGATCGCAACCAACGACGCGCCGCCGGTCACAGCGGTGAACAGCAGCCGCACCCGAGCCGTGGTCGTCATCGACATGCGGGCAACGAAGAAGTACCCGACGTACAACAGGAACGTGAGATAACCCTGGTGCTGAAGCCGCTCACCGAATGCACTCTGGGCAATGTCGACCGATGATCCGAAGGCAACCGTCTGAATGCCCACGAGCACCAGCACGGGCGTGTCGACGATCCGTACGAAACGGAATGTGCGCAAGGAGGCCGAGCCGTCCAACGCAATGCCGATCACGCAGACTCCAAGCAAGACCCAGAGGGCGAGCAGCTTCGGGGTGGAGAACACGTCGTCCCAAACGAACACGAATATCGAGGGCACGATCGCTACCCCTCCGAGTAGCAACGTGGCGGTCCTGGCATTTCGTGTGTTTCCACCCATGACACCCCTTGAGCGCCGAGCCTAGGCCGTATTGCCCGAGACACGACTGGGGTGGTGGTCTCGTTGTGCCTGGCTGACCACGCTCACGTGATTCTCCCCAGACCTGCTCACTGATATTCCCCGCCCTCTGAGTGGAAATGCAGGGCGTCGGAGGGGCCACTCTCCAGGCTGGCTGTCAGCAACAACAGCGCCAGTCGGAGAGGAGCCGCTCCTGATGCTGACACAGGAGGAAGACGTGGAGATCCACGCGCTACGCAAGCAGGGGTGGTCGATCTCGGGACTGTCCGATTCTCGGTGTAACTGCCGTTGGCATGTACTAGTTGTAGGTGGGGAGGATGCGGCCTTCGAAGGTGATGGCGAAGGCGTTGAGGGCTGCCTTCCATCGGTTCATCCAGCGTTTCCTTCCCTTGCCGGTGGGGTCGAGACTACGCACCACGAGGTAGAGGCACTTCAGTGCCGCCTGTTCGGTGGGGAAGTGCCCCCGTGCCCGGGTCGCCCTGCGCATCCGAGCGTGCAGCGACTCCACCGCATTCGTCGAGTAGATCACCTTGCGGATCTCCGGCGAGTAGTCCAAGAATGGGACGAACTCGGTCCAAGCGTGCTCCCAGAGCCGGATGATCGCCGGATACTTCTCTCCCCAGGTCTCGCTGAAGTCGACCAAGCGTTCCTTGGCGTCAGTTTCGGAGACGGCGGTGTAGACCGGTCGCAGGTCCTGGGCCAGGGGGTCCCAGTCGGCTTTGGAGGCGAACCGGAATGTGTTGCGCACCTGATGCAGCACACACGTTTGGACGATTGCCAGCGACCAGGTGTTGCTGATCGCCTCGGGGAGGCCCTTGAGGCCGTCGCAGACGACGATGCACACGTCCTCGACCCCGCGGTTCTTGATCTCGGTGAGGACCTAGAGCCAGAACTTGGCGCCCTCACCACCGTTACCGACCCAAATGCCCAAGATGTCGCGTTCACCGTCGACGGTGACCCCGATCCTGGGGTTGTAGCTGTTGCGGAACGATGCGAGCAGGTTCTCTGGGGTGTCGCCGGTGGTGCGGTAGGTGATCTTGACCGCGAAGTCGTTGCCTTTCCCGAACTCCTCCCTGACGACTTGGACGATGTCGTCGGCGTGGGAGTCGTCCTTGGCGAAGATCAGCGTCTTGGGGACGTGGGTGCGGCCCGGGAAGATCTCTGTGAACAGCTTCTCTTTGAAGGTGCGGATCACGGTGCGGATCTGGTCCTCCGACACGACCTTGCGGTCGAGGGCGGTGGCGTCGTATTCGAGCGGCTCGTCGACCCGATCCCAGCGTTTCTCCCTCGTGTCTCGGTCCCGGAACTGGGTCACGGTCCCGGCATCGATCATGGAGCCCCGCTCGGTGCTCTCGGTCTGGATGCGGTACACGTCGAAGTCCACGTTCACCGAGTCCACCACGGCCTGTTCGTGGTTGTACTCCATGACGAGGTTCTTGTTGAAGAACCCGAAGGTCTGTTTGCCGGGGGTGGCGGTGAGGCCGATGAGGAATGCATCGAAGTAGTCGAGGACCTGTCGCCACACGCCATAGATGGAGCGGTGCGCTTCGTCGATGATCACCACGTCGAACGTCTCGATCGGGAGCGTCGGGTTGTGCTCGACTTGGACCGGGTCTCGTTCGTCGAGTTCGTAGATGGAGTGCTCGTCGATCTCGGGGTCGAGTTCCTCGTCCCCTCGCAGCACGGAATAGAGCCGCTGGATCGTGGAGATCACAACCAGGGACACCTTGTCGATCTGGTTCGACGCCAGATGCTGCACGTTGTACAGCTCGGTGAAACGACGCCCATCATCAGGCGTTGCGAACGCCTGGAACTCCTTCAACGTCTGCCGACCCAGGTTGGCCCGGTCGACCAGGAAGAGAATCCGTGATGCGTTGGCGTGCTTGATCAGCCGATAGCTGATGTTGGCCGCCGTGTAGGTCTTGCCCGAACCCGTCGCCATCTGAATCAACGCCCGGGGCTTGGCAGCGGCCAGCTACTCCTCGAGATTGCGGATCGCTTTCTGCTGGGCGGGCCACAACCCGGCAGGATCCAGGGTCGGCATCGCAGCAAGCCGGGCACGCAGAGAAGGCGCAGACCTGTCCCTCCCCCAGTCACGAACCCACTCGACCATGGTCTCGGGTCGGTGGAAGGCAAACACCTCACGGCTTCGAGGCTCAGGGTCGAGACCGTTGGTGAACCGGGTCTCGACACCGGTCGATTCGTAGGCGAACGGGAGGGGCCGGATCGGTGCGGTGAGGTCCTCGGGAAGCCCGGTCGTGTACTTGGCCGTCTGGATCTCGACCCCCGTCAGCGTCGTGCCTGCCCGTTTTGGCCCCGATCGCTCCAATAGCCTGCCCTCTGACGAATAGGAGGTAGTCAGCACGGCCGTGACCCTTCTCCAACGTGAACTCCCGCACCG
>DATHZQ010000081.1:0-19970 GCA_035458525.1 Acidimicrobiia bacterium | reverse complement strand
CCTAGCTGGGCGCCGCGAAGACGCCGTCCTTACGAGTCCGGGCAGGGGGCCCGCGTCCAGTATGTTTGGCGACCCATGCCTCGCCTCCACGTCATCCCCGCCACACAGCACGCTCATTTGCGGCAACCCCCGGAGGCTTCGGCCTCATGACGAACACGGTGATCGACATGCTCGGACGGCGGCTGCGGCTGGCCGTGATCGGGGGTGGGCCCGGGAGCTTCATCGGGGAGATCCACCGGGCGGCAGCACGCCTCGACGATCGATTCGACATCGTGGCCGGTGCGCTCTCTTCAGACCCGAACCGTTCGCGGAATGCCGGAGTCGCCATCGGTCTCGATCCAGACCGCGCACACGCCGGAGGCGACGCCCTCCTCGACGCCGAGTCGCAACGCGCCGACGGTGCGGAGGTCGTTGCGATCATGACGCCGAACGACAGCCACCACACCTACATCACGGCTGCGCTCGAGCACGGATTCGACGTCATCTGCGACAAGCCGATGACCAATACCCTCGATGAAGCCCTGAATGTCGTCCGCAAGGTCGAGGAAACCGGCCTCGTCTTCTGCCTCACCCACAACTACTCCGGTTACCCGATGGTGCGGCAGGCCAGAGCCATGGCCCACGACGGCGCGCTCGGTGAGATCCGGTTGGTCCAAGTCGAGTACGTGCAGGGGGGCAAGGCCCGAGCCGACGATCCCGACCCGGGCGACGGCCTGCCCTGGCGATACGACCCGGAGCGCGGGGGGCCCTCGCTCATCCTCGGGGACATCGGCACGCATGCCCACCATCTCGTTCGGTTCGTCACCGGGCTCGAGGTGGCAGAGGTCGCCGCCGAGGTCGGCAACATCGTTCCCAACCGACTGGTCGACGACTACGCCGGCGCCATGCTGCGATTCGACAACGGCGCCCGCGGGAGCTTCTGGGTGACGCAAGCTGCGGCCGGGGTCGAGAACAGCATCCGCTTCCGCATATCCGGGACCGCCGGCACGGTGGAGTGGCAACAGGAGATGCCGATGCATCTTGCGTTCAAGCCGCTCGATGCACCCATGCAGGTGATGACACCGAACGGACCAGGCCTCACCCCTCTCGCCCGGCGGGCCAGCCGCATCGTCAAGGGGCACCCCGAGGGCTTCCACGAGGCCTTCGCCAATGTCTACTCCGATGCGGCAGAAGCGATTGCGGCACGACGCACCGGCGTAACGCCCGATCCGCTGGCGACGCACTTCCCCACCGAGACCGACGGGTTGCGCGGCGTCGAGTTCGTGACCGCAGCTCTGGCTTCCAGCCGCGCAGGTGGCGCCTGGACGGGCGTCCCCTCCGTCTGACGACGAATTACACCGGTGTGATTCGCCCGGCTAGGGTTTCTTTTCGCGTCCGGCGGCCGCAACCGCGACCCGGCTTTGAACGGGTGGTGCGATCCGGTACGTTGGCGCCCCCGTAGGCGGAGAAGGGTACGAGAGATGAGACGACTGGCATTGCTCATCGCAACGTTGGGGCTTCTGCTGCTGGCAGTCCCCGCGTTTGCGCAGAGCGGAACGATCACGATCGAGTTGACCGGAGTCATCACCGGCGCCACAGAGGGCGACGTGGTGGAGCTGGTCTCCGAGCCGGTACCGGCAGATCTTGTCGGTGCGACGTGCAGCGGCACCCTCACCACCGCCAACAACGGGTCGGTGCATCCCGGCAACACGCTGATCGTCTCGACCGGCGGTGAAACCGTTGAGATCCCCGAAGTCGAAAGCGCACCTGGCCAGATGTTGGAGTTCTACGGGGACGGTGTCGTCGTCGGCGAAACCATCGACATCAGCCTGCGCTTCGGTCGGAACGGCATCACCAGCGGCGGAATCACGCTCGTCCTCGACTGCGCCCAGCAGGAGGAGACCACGACCACTGCTCCGCCGGCAACGACTGCTCCGCCCCCGGGTGGCGGTGTTGAGACCGGGCTCGGCGGCACGGCGGGCGCCGATCAGTCGGCTGTGCCGTTCCTGGCGGCAACCGCACTGTTTGCCGCCATCGCCGGCGGACTGTGGGCATGGCGAGGCCGCACCGAGAGCTGATCTCACGGTCTTCCAGTGAGATCATGAGCGACCGATGAGGTTTGCGACTCGAGCTTTGACGCTGACGGCTGCTGCGCTGGCCGTTGTCTCGCTCGTCACTGCGGTGCGAATCCAAGTGGCGGCGAGCTCGGCCGGCGCGGAGCCCCCAACCCATCGCGAACCCGTGGCCCTGGCTCCGCTCGCTCCGCTCGACGGCGCTCCCGAGCTCGCGCAGTACTTCGAGGTGGACCTCGAGGAGACGATCCCGGCCCCGGTCGGGTCGCCCGAACCGCCGGGACCGGTGGCTCAGGCGAGCGCATCGGTCGAGATCAAGCCGACCCGGGTGCTGATCCCCAGCATCGGAGTTGACGCATCGGTCGTCGATCTGGGACTCCGCAACGACGGAACACTGTTCGTACCGTGGGATTTGGACATCACAGGGTGGTACACAGGGCGGGCCGCCCCGGGAGAGATCGGACCCAGCATCATCGTGGGGCACTTCGATTCGAAGGAGGGCCCTGCTGTGTTCTACGACCTCCGCGAGCTCGTAGAAGGAGACTTGATCCAGATCGAGCGCACCGACGGGCTCGTGGCGTTCTTCCGGGTGACCGAATCGGTACTCGTCGACAAGGACCGCTTCCCCACCGACGAGGTGTACGGCGCCACCGGTGAGCCAACCCTCAGGTTGATCACCTGTGGCGGACGCTTCGACCACGACGAAGAGACCTACCCCGGCAACCTCCTGGTGTTCGCCGAGCACCTGGGGAACTACACCGCGGCTGCGCTGTCCAACTGACCGCCGCCCGTTTGAGCTCGACGGGCAGAAAACGGCCTCGGGCGCTGTTGAAGCCGCATGGAACGGAATGCCCGACGCCGCCCGTGGATCCCACTGCTCATGGCCACCGGCCTGGTTGCGGCGGGCCTGTGGCTGATCTCGAGCGGCGACGGTGGCGACCAAATCACGCCGCTCGCCGACCCGGGAGCCGTCTACAACCCCATCGATGCGGGCGAGGAACTCCCAACCGGATACCGCGTTGGGCTGGCTCGCGATCAGATCGCACCGGTGTACGAGCCGGAGTTCACGGCGGCCGCAGGGGTCGACTGGCCGGACGACTCTCTCGTGATCGGCGTAGCTGGCGCTGAGCGAGCCAAGGCTTACCCGGTGACGCATCTCAACTCACGCGAGATGGTGATCGACTCGCTCGAGGGCATCCCGATCCTCGTCACGTGGTGACCGCTGTGCGCAACGGCGATGGTCCATCGCCGGGAGGTCGACGGAGAGACGCTCGTGCTCGGAAACCAAGGCGACCTCTTCGGCAATGCGATGACCTGGTGGGACCACGACACCGGTTCGGTGTGGAGCCAGCCGCTTGGTGAAGCGATCCTCGGACCGCGCTCCGGCGAGACGCTGGAATTGCTCCCGTCCACGCTGACCACGTGGGGGGCATGGCGTGCGTCGCATCCCGACACGCTGGCGCTCGCCGTCGCCGGTTGGGAGACCGGCTTCGACCTCGCCCAGATGTCGATCGTGGTGGATCGTGGGACGCAGGCCGCGTCGTATCTCGTGCCGCCGCTGCGGGAAGTCGGCGTTGTGAACGACGTCGTCGGTGGTCAGGAGATCGCCGTCGTCATCGACCCGGCAGACGAGGAGCGCTGGGCGGTGTTCAGCCGGAGAATCGACGACGGGCTCGTCGAGCTGGAACGCCGCGGCGACGAGATCATCGACGTGGCGACGGGCAGCGCCTTCGATCCGTTCACGGGGCGGGGGCTCTCGGGACCGCTCCAGGGCACCACCCTGGACCGAGTCCCCGCCTTCACCGCGTTCCGCCCCGACTACGTCACGTTCTTCCCGGACGGCAAGACCTGGCCCTTCTGAGCTGGCCGCCGCCCGCCCGACCTCACGGCAATCGCGCACCAACGCGGTACACCCCAACCTGCGGTTCGCCGCCCGGCCTAATGCAGCTCGTCGAGCTCGGCTTGGGTCACTTCGCCGGGGAGTTTGCCGACGATGATCATGGCGAGGACGTCGTCCATGGTGACATCGTTCTTGTTCACAGTGCCGACCAGCTTGCCCTGCAGCATCACGCTGATGCGGTCGGCCAGGTCGAAGACGTCGTGGATGTCGTGGCTGATGAGGAAGATGCCAATGCCCTCGGCCTTGAGCTGCTGGATCAGCTCGCTCACCTGCGCCGTCTCGGCCGGGCCGAGCGCGGCCGTCGGCTCGTCCATGATGAGGATCTTGGCGTTGAAGTGGACCGCTCTGGCGATGGCCACCGATTGGCGCTGACCACCAGAGAGCGAGGCAACAGGGACCTTGAAGTTCTGGAACTTCGGATTCAGCCTCCCCATGACCGTCCGGGCTGCGTCTTCCATGGCCGTGTCGTCGAGCGTGCCCCAACGCGTCATCAGCTCTCGACCGAGAAACATGTTCGATGGCGCATCGATATTCTCCGCCAGCGCTAGCGTCTGATAGATCGTCTCGATCGCATATTTCTTGGCGTCACGCGGCGTGTCGATGGCGGCGCGGGCACCGTTGATGTAGATCTCGCCCGAGTCCGCCTTGTGGGCGCCGGACAGTGTCTTGATGAGCGTGGTCTTGCCGGCGCCGTTACCGCCGACCAGCGCCACGACCTCCCCCGGGAAGAGATCGACGCTGACTCCGTCGACGGCGTGCACGCCACCGAACGCAACGCGAATGTCACGCATCTGGACCAGCGGCGTGCGGGTCTCGGTGGTCATGCGGACCTCCTCCGGTAGAACGAGTCGATCGCCACGGCGAGCACGAGAACGACGCCGACGGCGATGTCCTGCAGCGGTGCGTCGACGCCGACGAGGACCATGCCCGACTGCAGCGACTGCATGACGAGAGCGCCCAGGACGGCGCCCGGGATCGTACCCACGCCGCCCGCCAGCGAGGTCCCGCCGATCACTGCGGCCGCGATCACGTAGAGCTCGGTGAGCTGGCCGAGGCCGCTGACTGCGGCGTTGAGGCGGGCCACTTGCACGGCGGCGCCGATGGCCACGAGAATCCCCATGAGGGCGAAGGTCTTGACGATGGTGAGCTTGGTCTTGATGCCGCCCAGCTCGGCCGCCTCCGGGTTGCCGCCGATCGCGAACACATAGCGGCCGAAGCGGATTCGCGTGGCGATGAAGGTCACCACGAGAGCGACACCGATCGCAATCAGCACCGGGTTGGCCAGGCCGAATGCGATCTCCACCCCCTCAGGAGGCACGGTCTCTCCGGCGGCCTCGAGGCGTTGCCTCGCGACCTGCTCGGGAAGGAAATAGCGGTTGAGGTAGCCGATGGCGCCGAGCACCACGCCACAGCCGATCACGCCGAGCATGATCTCGGCCCACAGCGGGCGCAGCTTGAAACCGAACTTGATGCGCTGCCGCCGTCCGCTGACCAGCAGCACGATGATCCCCGCACAGGCCACGATGCCGATGACCCAGCTCCACAGCGCGCCGATGTTGCCTCGCGAGCCTCCACCGAGCAGCTGGAACGTCGAGTCCATCGGGGCGATAGTGCGACCGCTCGCCATCGCCCAGGCGACACCGCGCCATACGAGCAGACCGCCAAGCGTGACGATGAACGAAGGCACGCCGACGTAGGCGACGATGAAGCCCTGGAATGCACCGAGGGCCGCACCAAGGGCGATTCCGGCCAGGAGGGCGATCACCCACGTGAGTGGATGGTCGAACCCGAGCCAGTCGGGCAGGATCTCTGCCTGGAGCAGCGCCATCGCCATGCCGATGACGGCAAGCATCGAGCCGACGGAAAGGTCGATGTTGCGAGAGACGATGACCAGCACCATGCCCGTGGCCATGATGGCGACGGCCGACGTCTGCACGGAGAGGTTCCACAGATTCCTCGGTGTGAGAAACGTGCCTCCGGACCAGATGTGGAAGCTGACCCAGATGACCAGGAGGGCGGCAAGCATGCCGAGCAACCGAGTATCGATCTCGGTGGCCCGCAGCAGTGAGCCGAACGATCTCTCCTCGGGTTCCTCCGTCGAGCCTTCCGGCGTCGTCGAGGCGTCGGTTACCTCCACGCCACTCCCTCCATCTGGTCCTACACGCGCACCGCGCCCACGATCATCGTGGGCGCGGTGCGTCTCGGTCAAACGATGCTCAGTCGTGCCGGATTACGGGCATCCTGCCACGGAACCAGCCGGCACGTTCTGGCACAACGTCGCTTCATCGATCCAGCCTGCTTCGAGGACCACATTCAGGTTGTCCTGGGTGATCGGAATCGGTGCAAGGAGAATCGACGTCATCGAGTTGCCGCCCGGCGAGTCGAAGATCACAACACCCGAAACGTCGCCGAGCGCCGAGCCGGAAGCCAGGGCAACGGCTGCCTCACCGGCAGCCTTGCCGAGCTCACGGGCGTCCTTCCAGACCGAGACCGCCTGCTCGCCGAGGGCCACGCGGTTCAGTGCGGCAGCGTCGCCGTCCTGACCGGAGACCGGCACGATGCCGGCGAGACCCTGCGCGCGAAGCGCTTCGACCACACCGCCGGCCATGCCGTCGTTGGAAGCAACGACCGCATCGACCTCGTTGTTGTTCTGGGTCAGGAACTGCTCCATGTTCGTCTGAGCAACTGCCGGGTCCCAGTTGTCCGTGTAGGACTCACCAACGTTGACGATGGCGCCGGAATCGACGGCCTCCTGCAGGATCTCCTGCTGGCCGCCACGCAAGAAGTCGGCGTTGGCATCGGCCTGGTTGCCCTTGATGAAGACGTAGTTGCCTTCAGGCACCAGGTCGAAGATGACGCGAGCCTGCATACGACCCACTTCGACGTTGTCGAACGTGATGTACAGGGCACCCGGATCCTCGATCAGGCGGTCGTAAGCAATGACCGGAACACCCTGCTCGAGGGCGCTCTGCACGGCAGGCAAGATCGCCGTGCCGTCCTGGGCGAGGATGATGAGTGCGTCTGCACCCTGCGAGATCAGCTGCTCAACATCGGCGAGCTGCTGCTCCGCGGAAGAGCCTGCATCGGTCGAGATGTACGTTGCGCCACCAGCCTCGAGTGCCGCCTTGATGGCGGGCTCGTCAGACTTGGCCCAACGCTCCTCGTTGTAGTTGTTCCACGAGACACCCACGATCAGCTCATCGTCGCCGCCGGCGGGTGCCTCGGTCGTGTCACCGCCGCCTTCCGCCGCCGTCGTGTCCGCAGCATCGTCGTCATCGCCGCCACAAGCGGCCACGACGAGCACGAACACGGCAAGCAGCGCGAGCAGCTTGGTCCATAGTTTCATGTTTCCTCCAGGGTGGACCGCACGGGAAATGGCGGTCCAGCCGTTGAATGCTAGAGAACTTGCCACCGGGTCGAGTCGTATTCCAGGTCCAGTGGTCCCCTTCGGACCACCGGCGACCGCCCGCCAGTTCGGGACTCGCCTACCCCCGCCCGGCACTACGGTTCACTCTTCGCCGCCGGGAGGACTCCGTCGCATGACTCGCTCCGCACGACTCTGGGGAATCGCAGCCTTGGTCGCGGCTGCGGCCGCTGCCGCCGCGGTTGTCTTTGCGTGGGGTCTTTTCGCAGAGGACGCTCCTCCCCCTGCCTACGACGCACCCGGCTTCGCAGCTGCTGGTCCGGTCGATCATGTCTACGACGGCGAGTACACGTTCTTTGTCGGCGGAGGCGTCGCTGCGTTCGATTGCAGCGGAGATGCCGTCCCAGACCTGTACTTCGCCGGCGGCGTCAACCCCGCCGGGCTCTACCGCAACGACAGCTCGGTTGGTGGCGCGCTGGCCTTCTCCGAGGTCGCCGGATCCGGTGCCGATCTCACGGGCGTGACAGGTGCCTACCCGATCGATATCGACAGCGATGGCCTGATCGACCTGGCCGTGCTGCGCCTCGGGTCGAACGAGATCCTGCGTGGCGTCGGCGACTGTCGCTTCGAGGCCGCCGGCTCGGATTGGGGAATCGACGGCGGCGACATGTTGACCACGGGCTTCTCGGCGACATGGGAATCCGGCGAGACGTGGCCCACGCTTGCGTTTGGGAACTACGTCGCCCTCGACGACGACGGCGATCAAGCTGTCGGGTGCAACGACAACACCCTGATCCGACCCGCCGGCGCCGGCTATGCCGAACCGACCGTGCTGGCTCCCGGCTACTGCTCGCTCTCCGTGTTGTTCTCGGATTGGTCGCGCACCGGCGCCATCGACCTCCGCGTCGCCAACGACCGTCACTACTACCGGGGCGGCGAAGAGCAGCTGTGGCGTATCGAGCCGGGAGCGCCGCCGCGCTTGTACGAACGGGACGACGGTTGGGAACAGCTGCAGATCTGGGGCATGGGCATTGCCAGTCACGATGTCACGGGCGACGGCTATCCCGAAGTCTTCCTGACGAGCATGGGTGACAACAAACTGCAGACGCTCGAGAACGGCGCCGACGAGCCGAGCTACGTCGACATCGCTCTGGACAGCGGCGTCACTGCACATCGGCCCTTCACGGGCGACGTCACGATGCCTTCAACCGCGTGGCACGCCGAGTTCGACGACGTGAACAACGACGGCTACGTGGACCTCTTCATCACGAAGGGCAACGTCGACGCGATGCAGGAGGCTGCCAGCGCAGACCCCAACAACCTCCTGCTGGGCCAGCCGGGCGGCAGCTTCGCCGAGAGTGCCGCCGAGGCCGGCATTCTCAATCTCGCCCGCAGCCGCGGTGCCGCTGTCGTCGACCTCAACATGGATGGTCTCCTCGATCTGGTCGAAGTGAACCGCCGAGAGCCGGTCACCATCTGGCGCAACACGGGGACCGACGGCGATGCGGGCAACTGGCTGGCGATTCGCCCGCAGCAAGACGGGGCAAACCGTGATGCGGTCGCGGGTTGGATCGAAGTGATGGCCGGCGATCGGCTGCTCGTTCGTGAAGTGACCATAGGTGGCGGCCACGCCGGCGGGCAGCTCGGGTGGATCCATTTCGGTTTGGGCGACGAGACCGAAGCGAGCGTTCGGATCACCTGGCCGGACGGCGAGACCGAGGAGTGGCGGAACGTCGCCGTCAACCGATTCGTGACCATCACGCGTGGCGACCCGACCGTGTCCCCGCGACCGGCGATGGAGGATTGAGAGATGCGCCAAGTCGTCCTGGCCGAGGCCGACCTCCCCGACTTCGGCATGCCGGACCGCGTGCCGGAGATACCGCCTGAGGTCTACGCCGACCGTGTGAGCGAGCTGCTCAGCCGGATGGAGCGGGACGGCCTCGACCGGCTCGTCGTCTACGCAGATCGGGAGCACAGCGCCAACCTCGCCTACCTGACCGGGTTCGACCCGCGCTTCGAAGAAGCCGCCATGATCGTCGGCCCCGATGATGCGCCGGCGCTGCTCGTGGGCAACGAGTGCTACGGCATGGCCGAGGCGGCACCCCTGCCGATGCGCCGGCACATGTTCCAGGACATGAGCCTGCCGAGCCAGCCGCGGGACAAGTCGCAACCGCTTGACGCGATCCTCCAGGCAGAGGGCATCGTCGAAGGGTGCCGGGTCGGGGTGATCGGGTGGAAGGACTACGGACATCCTGCGAAGTCCGATCTGCCGGCGTACCTGATCGATGCGATACGGGTTGCCGTCGGCCCGACAGGCGTGGTGCGCAACGCCGTCGATCTGCTCATCGATGCGGCGGACGGCATGCGAGTGGTCAACGAGCTCGAGCAACTCGCCTTCTACGAGTGGGCTGCGTGCCACACGTCGAGCGGTGTCAGGAACCTGCTCTTCGGCGTTGAGCCCGGAACGACCGAACGCGAGGCGGTTCGCCTCCTGGAATGGAACGGCATGCCACTGTCGTGTCATCTGATGTTGACGGCCGGTGATCGTGCGTCGTACGGGCTCCTCAGCCCTGGCGATCGTCCGATCCAGCGCGGGGATCGGTTCACCGTGGCCTACGGCATCTGGGGTGCACTCAACTGCCGCGCCGGGTTCGTGGTTGCGGGGCCGGAAGAACTCCCGGCCGGGGCCGGCGGCTACGTCGAGAAGCTCGTCGCACCGTACTTCGCGGCGATTGCCGAGTGGTACGAGGCGATGCACATCGGGCAGCGGGGCGGCGTCCTCTTCGAGATCATCGACCGCCACCTGGGCGACCCGTTCTTCGGGATCTTCCTCAACCCGGGCCACCAGATCCATCTGGACGAATGGGTCAATTCGCCGATCGACCGGGGCTCCGAGATCGAGCTGCGCTCAGGCATGGCGTTTCAGGTGGATGTGATCCCGGCGACGGGAACCGAATGGTTCACGACCAACATCGAGGACGGGATCGCCCTTGCCGATGCGGTCCTGCGAGCTGAGTTTGCCGCTCGGTACCCGGATGCGTGGGCTCGCATCCAAGCCCGGCGCTCCTTCATGCGAGACGTCATCGGCATCGATCTCCACGAGGACGTGCTCCCCTTCTCCAACATTCCGGCCTATCTCCCGCCGTACCTCCTCGACCCCACCAAGGTGATGACGCTGCAGGATCAGCCGCGCTGACCCCCTGGCGTGGCTCCGCTCGGCTCGCCGGTGCCACCTGAAGGGGAGCGTCGGGCTACCCCTCGAACAGCACGTAGTAGTGGTCGGCCTTCACGTAGAACGCTGCCCGCCCGCAGTGGTGGCATACGTAGCGCTCGTTGAGCACCAGGGATTCGAGGGTGGTGCGGTCGACCTGGATCGGTGCTGCGAACTCCCTGCCGCACGCCTTGCAGCGGATCATGAGCGTTTCGTTCATGATCCGTCGCCCCGCGCCCAATGACGGACGATCTCAATCGCTTCCGGCGACAGCATGATGACGTCATCGTGCAGCAAACGCTGGCCGTTGACTACCTCCACGACTGCTTAGGCGAAATGCTCGGATGGCACCCGGGCCCACTCGTCTCCGGCGAACCATCCGTCGGCATCGAGCAACCCCTGGGCGGCGAGAAACGGAACCCGCATTTCGGCGTGGGCCGGGCACGTCGCCTCCAGATGGTGCGCCAGCTCGTGGACCAGCGATTCTGGGAAGCGGGCAGGTGAGGTTGGAATCTCGATCTCGATGCGGGCCGCGTCGCGCCGGTACACGGCATCTCCATCCGGAACGTCGGACACGAGTAGCAAGGACACTGGAGGGAAGCAGTCGCTGCGCCCGCCGAACACTTGCTCGAAGTCACGCCAGGTCTCGTCTACGAGCACCGCCACGTCGTCCGGGAGGTCCTGGACGGGGGCGAGCTTGGAATCGGAGCCGTCGCAGGCACCGGCCGCCAGCACGGCGAGCGCGACGACCACGAGCGACCTCATGCGTTCACGCTAACGCTGAACGCCGCAGTTGACGTCCTGCCCTGGCGAGCGCATCGAACCTCTGCTTGCGTGGAACGGAAGGAGAACGACATGACCGCCACCGCCCCCGCACCTACCCGCTCGCAACTCGCCGCCGCCGGGCGGCGGTTCGGCTATTTCCTCGGCGCCGCCGCGAATCTGGCGATGCTGTACATCGCCAACCATCTGCTCGAGTGGGGCTGGCTTCCCTGGCTGACGGACTCGTTCGACGACGTGTTGCCGTTGCGGAGCCTGTCGTTGGTCGTCACGATGCTGTGGAACATCGCATGGATCGCCTATGACGCTGCGTGGTTCAAATCCGTGGGCAACATCGTCCAGTCGTTGTTCAGCATCGCCGTCACGATTCGGTTGCTGCAAGTCTTCCCCTTCGACTTATCCGCCTACGACTTCAACTGGGAAGTCGTGACCAGAGGAGTGCTGATCGTTGCCCTCGTCGGAGTGAGCATCGGGATCGTCGCCGAGGCTGCCAAGCTCCTGCGCCGCGCCCGGGCACCGTAGGCCGCGGCGGCGTCCGAACGCCCGTTCAGCTCGCCGGCTGCATGTCCCGGTGCTCGACCTTGCCGTCGGCGTGGAGCGCAAAACGACCGTCGGTCCTGGCGTGCACGGGGCTGGGCGTGGACCATGGCCAGCCACCGAACTGCGTGCGCCTGTAGTCCTCGAACGCCTGACGCAGCTCTTCGGGTGTGTTCATGACGAAAGGCCCCATCTGGAACACCGGCGCCCCGATCGGCCGGCCCTGCAGCAGGAGGAACTCCGCAGGCCCGCCATGGTTGACGATCGATGCAGGTACATCCGAGCGCAGTTGCACGCCGGTCTTGGCTGCGACACGATGCGATCCGACGGAGACATCGTCGCCCATGAAGCAGTGCAGCATCCGATTGACACCCGATGCGGTGGCGGGCAGCTCCCACTGCGCCCCGGGCGCAAGCCGGATCAGCCAGATGGCGAAGCTCGTGTCCGGCCGCGACGCCCATGAATCCGGTGGCGGCGCCGGGGCGCCATGTCCCTCGAGGGGTCCGGCGATCGCATCGACACTCACTCCCGGAGCCACCTCGATGGTTGGGATCTCCTCGCTCCACAACATGGCGAAATAGGCAGGCACCATCTTCGACTCGGGTGGGAGGTTCAGCCAGATCTGGAACAGCTCGAGCGGGTTGGGACCATCTTCGCGAATGAGCGGGAACATCTCGGCGTGCATGATGCCGCTGCCGGTGGTGAGCCACTGGACGTCGCCGCCGCCGTAACGGGCGGTCGCACCGAGCGAATCCGAGTGATCCACGTAGCCACGTCGCACAACCGTGACCGTTTCGAACCCACGATGGGGATGCTGCGGAAAGCCGGGAACCTCCGTACCGTGGTACATGCTCCAACCGTCGAGGTACGAGAAATCTGCGCCGATCTGGCGCCCCGCAAGCGACGCGACCGGTCCGAGCACGTCGTTGCCTTCCGGGTAGTGATCGACGTGGTGGACCGTGAAGATGAACGGATCGAGCCCCGTCCAGGGAAAGCCGAGGTCGACGAGTTCGATCACTGGGTCGATGGGCATGGCATGGTCCTCCCGGTCCTGAGGGCAAAGCGTACGCAGGTGACGGCAACTACCGTGGCCTGAAGCAGAATCCGCAGAGTGAATCCGCTGCCCGCGGAAGGACGGAAGACCCTGCCGCACAATGGGTGGTGCGCGGACACTGCACGCACAACTGCCATGTCCGATCGCCCGGTCATCCACCCGGCCGATCAATATTTACACGTCCACTGCCCAGGGGAGGGGTTCCATGGATGCCGGTCTCGACCGCGACACGCTCTCTCTCGTTCTCGACACGATCCGTGACTTCGGCGAGAACGAGTTGCCCGACACCTACTTGCTCGAACTCGATGAGAAGGACGAGTTTCCGGAACCGATCGTCCGCCAGATGCTCAGCGAACTCGGCGTCTCGTTGCTCTTCATCCCGGAGCAGTACGGGGGCATGGGTGCCGGGACCTTCGACATCTACCGGGTGTGCGAGCTGCTTGCCCGCATCGACGTCGGCGTCGCCACCGGCGTGTTCGCAACGTTCCTGGGCAGCGATCCGATCGTCTTCGGCGGGACCGAGGCGCAGAAGGAGCGCTGGATGACCCGCATCGCCGAAGAGGGCCTGCTCATGGCCTACGGCGCCACGGAACCGGAAGCCGGTAGCGATCTCGGCGCACTGAAGACCACTGCCAAGCCGATCGAAGAAGACGGCGAAGTGGTCGCATACCTCATCAACGGCAACAAGCAGTGGATCTCCAACGGCACCTACGCCGACCTCTACACGATCCTGGCGAACGCACCCGGCGGCCCCACCTGGTTCGTAGTCGATCGCGACGTCGAAGGGTTCGAAAAGGGAAAGCCCGAGGACAAGCACGGGATCCGCGCCTCCAACACCGCAGCCCTGTCACTGCAAGACGTCAGGGTCGACGCCGACCGCATCGTCGGCGAGGGCGAAGGCCTCGGCCTCGTCCAGGCCCAGCTCGTGTTCGGTTACACACGGCTGATGGTCGCCGCCTTCGGGCTCGGCGCCGGTTGGGCCGCGCTCGATCGGTCGATCCCCTACTCCGTCGACCGCATCCAGGGTGGCTCGCCGCTCTCCGAGAAGCAGGGCTACACCCACAAGCTGATCGTGCCCCATGCGGTCCGCCTCGAGGCCGCCCGCGCCTACATCGAAGAGACGGCGCAGCGCATCGACGCCGGCGAGGGAACCCTCAACACCGAAGGTGCGATCGCCAAGTACATGGGCTCCGAAGCGGGCAACGCCGCCGCCGAGGCGGCGATTCAGGCCCACGGTGGCTATGGCTACACCAAGGAGTACATGGTCGAGAAGATCAAGCGTGACGTGAAGATCACGACGATCTACGAAGGCACCTCGGAGATCATGGAGATGACCATCGCCCGCGACCGCTGGCAAGAGCATCTCAAGAGCCGCGGGGCGTACTACCACGACCAGGCTGCAGCGCTCGAGGCGCTCGCCGCCACCGCGCCGGGACACGGCGCCGACATCGCTGCTCTCGCCCATCATGCCCTGGCCGGGGTGATGGAGCACGCCCGGGCGCACCGGCTGACCCGCAATCAACACGTGCTCTTCCGCTTGGGCGATTTGGTGGCCGCGGTCGAGAGCTCGGGGGCCCTGGCCCGGCGAGCTGCCGCGGCGACAGCTGGACGGCTTCCCGACAAGGCGGACACTCGGTTCTCCCCGACGGCGCTCGCCGCCGTCAGCCGGGTGTACGCCAGGGAAGCCGCCGCCCGCACTGCCTCAGAAGGCATGCGTTGGGTGCTCGGCGCCGCCGACCCGGGCGCAATCGACGCGGCCGGGCTCGAAGCGGCCGTCGGCGCCAAGGCCATCGAGCAAGCCCAGGGTGGCCTGATCGCCGACATGGACGCCGTTGCCGATGCTCTCTACGGGCGGGCGGCGACCGACTGACGGCCGCCCATGCGATCTGCATCCCCGTCTGCAATCACATCTGAAGCACGCGCCGAGCAGCCCTGGCATGCTGACGGCGAGCGCATGAATGTCTGGAGTCACCATGGTTGAGAAGGCCGCACGTGCGGTAGCCGTCGTCGGGGTTGGCGCGGTCCTCCCCGACGCCCCCAACGCAGATGCGTACTGGGAGAACCTGACACAGGGCCGCTACAGCATCAGTGAGGTCACGAGCGACCGCTGGGACCCTGCGCTGTATTTCGATCCGGACCCCAAAGCCCCGGACAAGACGTACTCGACCATTGGCGGGTGGGTGCGAGACGTGGATTGGTCCCCGCTCGAATGGCGCCTTCCGATCCCACCCAAGGTCAGCGATGCCATGGATCGGACGCAGAAGTGGTCCGTCGTGGCGTCCCGCGAAGCACTGTTGGACTACGGCTATCCGGATCGCGCCGCCCTCGACCCCGATCGCACCGCCGTCGTGCTCGGCAACGCCATGGCGGGCGACATGCATTACCTCACGTCGCTGCGCGCCTACTTCCCCGAGTACGCAGAAGAGCTCACCCGCGCCCCCAGCTTCACTGCGCTGCCGGCGGACGCCCAAGCCGCCATCGTCGAGGAACTCCATGCCGGGGTCCGGAACCGGTTCCCCAACATCACCGAAGACACAATGCCCGGCGAGTTGGGCAACATCATCGCCGGCCGGGTCGCCAACCTCTTCAACTTCCACGGCCCCAACTTCGTCGTGGACGCCGCCTGTGCCTCGGCGCTCGCTGCCATCGATGCGGCGATCGAAGGCCTCGAGCAGGGCGACTACGACGCCGTGCTGACCGGTGGCGTCGACGCCAACATGGGCGTGCCCAGCTTCATCAAGTTCTGCAAGATCGGTGCGCTCTCGGCCACGGGTACCCGTCCCTACCACGACGGTGCCGACGGCTTCGTGATGGGTGAGGGAGCCGCCGTCATCCTGCTGAAGCGTCTCGAGGATGCCGAGCGGGACGGCAATCACATCTATGCCGTCATCCGCGGCCTGGGCGGCTCGAGCGACGGCAAGGGCAAAGGCATCACCGCTCCCAACCCGGTCGGCCAAGAGTTCGCCGTAGCAAGGGCCTGGAAGAACGCGGGCATCTCCCCGACGAGCGCTACCTACATCGAGGGCCACGGCACCTCCACTCGCGTGGGCGACGTCGTCGAAGTCGAGAGCTTGTCGCGAGTCTTCGCCGATCTCGGGCTGGCACCGGGAAGCATTCCGCTCGGCTCGGTGAAGTCGAACATCGGCCACCTGAAGAGCTCGGCGGGCGCCGCCGGCATGCTCAAGGCGATCAAGTCGCTCGACAACAAGGTGATCCCGCCGAGCCTCGGCGGGACGGCCGGCAACCCCAACATCGATTTCTCGAAGTCGCCGCTCTACATCAACCGCGAGCTGACCGAATGGAAGGCACGGCCGGGCCAGGTGCGCTCGGCAGGCGTGAGCGCCTTCGGCTTCGGCGGGACCAACTTCCACGTGGTGCTCGAGGAGTACATCCCCGGCCGCCTCCAGGTGAACGGCGACCGCACGTTCTCGCTGGTCACTCCCGAACCGGCGCCCTTCGTGAGCGGCGATGACCTGAAGACTCCGCTGCGCGGAGCGCTCGTCATCGGCGGAGCCGACGATGCAGCGGTCCTGGCTCGATTGCGCAAGGTGCAGGAGGCAGCTGCGGCCGGAGAGGCGCCACCGCCGGCGCCGCCCCGGGAGGCCGACCTGCGGGCCGACGTGCGCATCGCAATCGACTATGGCGATGCGACAGAGCTCGCCACGAAAGCCGAGAAGGCGATCAAGGCCCTCGAGAGCGGCAACGCCATCATGTGGAAGCCCCTCTCGAACCAAGGTGTGTTCCTGGGACGCGGCAAGCCCCAGCCCGCTGCCTTCTTGTATACCGGCCAAGGTTCGCAGTACGTCAACATGCTCGACACGCTGCGGCACACCGAGCCCATCGTCCGAGACGTCTTCGCAGAAGCCGATGCGGTGATGGAACCGATCCTCGGCAAACCCCTGACGGACTACATCTTCGCCGACGCCAGCGACGAGGCGGCAGTGAGAGAAGCCGACGCTCAGCTGCGCCAGACGGAGATCACCCAACCCGCCGTGCTGGCCGTCGATCACGCCCTCACCAAGCTGATGGCGGCCTACGGGCTCCACCCCGACATGGTGATGGGCCACAGCCTCGGCGAGTACGGCGCTCTCGTGGCCTCCGGGGCGATGCCGTTCGAAGACGCCCTCCATGCCGTCGCCGGCCGCGGGCGCGAGATGGCCAACGTCAAGGTCACCGACAACGGGCTGATGGCTGCCGTGTTCGCTCCCATCGACACCATCCAGCAGGCGCTCGACGCCGTCGACGGCTACGTCGTCATCGCCAACATCAACAGCACGAAGCAGGCGGTGATCGGCGGGGCGACGCCGGCCGTCCGCATGGCCATGGACATCCTCGCCAAGGCAGGCGCCCAAGTGGTGCCGCTCCCGGTCAGCCATGCCTTCCACACCGAGATCGTGGCTCCGGCCAGCGAGCCGCTCGGCCGCATCCTCACCCGCCTGCGGCTCGAGTCACCGGCGATCCCGCTGATCGCCAACATCGACGGTGAGTTCTACCCGATGGGACCGAACGTCGTCCCGAAGATGGTCGAGATCCTGGAGAAGCAGATCGCGTCCCCGGTGCAGTTCGTCAAGGGTCTCCAGACACTGTACGACGCCGGATGCCGTTTGTTCGTGGAGATGGGGCCGAAGAAGGCGTTGCAGGGGATGGCGGAGGACGTACTCGGCCACGACCCGGACGTGTCGACGCTCTTTTCGAACCATCCGAAACAGGGCGACGTCGTGACGTTCAACCAGGCCCTGTGCGGCATGTACGCGGCGGGGCACGGGCTGGGTGTGCGCGACGAAGCCGCGGCGCCGACGGCCGCTCCGCCCAGAAAAGCCCCGCAGCCATCCATCGAAACCAAGCCAACCGAGGTAGCCACGATGACCCCGCAAACCGGCGACATGTACCGCGATCTCGGCCACCTGTTCGCCGACTTCCTGTCCAAGGGTTACGAGATCTACTCGGGCGGCGCCCCCGCAGCGCCGGCCGCTGCAGCACCGGCGCGCCCTGCGCCGCGCAGCTCTGGATCCGACCGGCCCGTGGTCGTCACAGGCGCCGGTCTCGGCCTGCCTGGCGGGCAACGCGTCTTCGGTGACGACAAGGTGCCGGCGATCCTTCATGGCGAGCAGTTCATCGACACCATTCCGGTGCAGTTCCGCAAGCTGATCGCCGACAAGCACATCACGCGCCTCGTCAAGAGCGAGGCCGGCGGCGGTCACTTCGAGACGATCGACAGCCAGGCCGACGTCATCAAGCTGGCCGGCCGAGGCGGCGAACTCGACCTCGTTGGTGAGTTCGGCTTCCCCGCGGAGCGCGAGGACGCGCTCGACCAAGCGTCCAAACTCGCCATCGGGGCGGGACTGGAAGCGCTGCGCGACGCAGGAATCCCACTGGCGATGCACTACAAGACCACCACCACGGGCAGCAAGCTGCCCGAGCGGTGGATGCTGCCTGCGGCCTACCGCGACACCACCGGAGTGATCTTCGCCTCGGCGTTCCCCGGCGTGGACGGCATGATGGAGGAAGTCGATCGCTTCTGGAAGAACGAGGTCAGGCAGCGCCGGCTCGACGACCTGGTGAGCTTGCAGCAGCGGCTGTCCGGGGCCGACGCCAACGGTGCGCTGGCGCAGGAGTTGCGCCACCGCATCCATGAGTTGGAGGCAGAGGGCGAGCGGGATCCGTACGTGTTCAACCGCAAGTTCCTCTTCAAAGCCGTGTCGATGGGCCACGCCCAGTTTGCGGAGTACATCGGTGCCCGCGGTCCCAACACGCAGATCAATGCCGCATGCGCCAGCACCACGCAGGCGGTCTCGATCGCCGAGGACTGGATCGAGGCAGGCCGCTGCGAACGCGTGGTCATCATCTCGGGCGACGACGTCACCAGCGACCGGCTCATCGAATGGATCGGTTCGGGCTTCCTCGCCGTCGGCGCCGCGGCGACGGATGAGGTCGTCGAAGAGGCTGCATTGCCGTTCGATCGCAGACGGCACGGCATGATCCTCGGGATGGGGGCGGCCGCACTCGTGGTGGAATCCGCCGCATCAGCCGCCGCACGCGGCATCCGGCCCATCGCCGACGTGCTGAGCGCCGTGACGGCGAACAGTGCCTTCCACGGCAGCCGGCTCGACCCGAGCCACATCAAGCATGTGATGGAGGACCTGGTGTCGCGCGCCGAGGTGCGGTGGGGCATCAGCCGGCAGGAGATCGCACCTCGCACCGTCTTCATCTCTCACGAGACATACACCCCTGCACGAGGCGGCAGCGCTCAGGCGGAAGTCGATGCGCTGCGCTTCGTCTTCGGCGATCGCGCCGACGACATCGTGGTGAGCAACACGAAGGGGTTCACCGGCCACGCCATGGGGGTCGGCGTCGAGGACGTCGTCGCCATCAAGGCCATCGAGACCGGCATCGTACCGCCGGTACCCAACTTCAAGGAAGTGGATCCGGATCTCGGCAACCTCAACTTGTCGCGCGGCGGTACCTACCCGGTCGAGTACGCCCTCCGGCTCGGCGCCGGATTCGGTTCGCAGATCAGCCTGACCCTCTACCGCTACGTGCCGGCGCCGAGCGGCGTCCGCCCTGAGCCGGACCAGCTCGGGTTCCAGGGTCGCATCGCCGACGAGCCGGCATGGCGGCGCTGGCTCGCCGAAGTGACCGGCGTCGCCACACCTCAGGTGGAGGTGGCCCAGCGCACGCTCCGCGTGGCCGACAACGGGGTTCCCGGCCCGACGCCGGCAGCGCCCGCAGCAAGCACCCCTCCGGTCGCAACACCACCACCTCCGTCCCCGGTTGTGGCCGCGCCTCCGGTGGCTCCTGTCACGGAAGCGGCGCCTCCGGAGCCGGTCGCTGCACCCCCCGCTACCGGGACAGACCCCGTCGCTGCGAAGGTGCTCGCACTGGTTGCCGAACAGACCGGCTACCCACCCGACATGCTGGACCTGGAGCTCGACCTCGAAGCCGACCTCGGCATCGACACCGTCAAGCAAGCCGAAACGTTCGCCGCGATCCGGGATGCCTATGGCATCGAACGCGACGACAACCTCGCACTCCGGGACTACCCGACACTCAACGACGTCATCGGCTTCGTCTAC
>DATHZQ010000080.1:0-44032 GCA_035458525.1 Acidimicrobiia bacterium | reverse complement strand
CGAATATTCCCCCACGAAGTGGGGGAAGGTACCGCCGCCGGAGCGAAGCGGAGGCGGGGGTAGGGGGTCTCAGCCGACCCTGTGCAGGGTTGCTTCGAGATGGAATTGGAGGCCCTGGCCAACCGCGGCCATGTCGAGCTCGTAGGAGAGCACGTCGCCCTCGACCCGGAGCGCACGGCGCACGGCAGTCACTTCCTTCGCCGAGGGGCTCAGCCCGACCGATGCAGCTTGGAACGTCACCGTCGATCCTGCGACGGGTCCGGTGTGGATCTCCGTCACGCCGGTGGGCTGGGCGATGACGAGTTCGGCTGCATCGGTGCCCACGGGACGGACATAGCCCGACTCGGTGTGCATGGGGCCGCCGTCTGCACCCTTGGTTCTCTGGACGTACGTCAGGAATGGCTTGCCGGGGATGGTGCCGAACACGACTTCCTCGGAGTACGTGAACCCGTCGATCGTCGGATAGTCGCCGCGACCCTGCCCGCGCCAGGTTCCGATGAGGAACGCAACCGGACCGATGTCGGGGTGGAGTTCGTCCGGTAGCGCCATGTGAAGCAGCCTACGTGCCGGCAAGCGCGTCCGGCACGCCGCCCTTGGTCACGACGACCGGCGTGAGGTGCATTCGCTCCAAGAGCCCGGCAGCAATCGTCGCTCGATTGCCCGTGCGACAGACCAGCCACACCGGCCGGCTTGCGTCGACGTTCTCGAGGGCCGCTCCCGGGAGATCGGGCACGTACGTGTGCGTCGAACCTTCGAGGTGCCCCGCAGCCCACTCCATGGGGTCGCGCACGTCGATGACCTGCAGCTCCCGGTCGGCGTTCATCTCGGTCACGAGCCTCTGGATGTCGGCCGTCTCGAACGAGGCAACATCCCGCCCGCCGGCCATCCATTCGGCGGTGCCTCGCATGACGCCTTCGATCCTCTCGAAGCCGATACGACCCAACTCTGTCGCAGCCTCGACGGCGTCCTGACCCGGATCGAGGACGAGGACGGTTGGCGTGTTGTACTCGAGGAGCCATCCAGACCACGGCGCAAACGATGTGCCCAACTCGATGCCGATCGATCCGGGGACGTGGGCGGCAGCAAATGCGTGCCGCTCGCGACCGTCGAGGACCGTGGCTCCGGCTTCGATCAGCGCAGCGACGGCATCGGCACTCAACTCGGGCACGGTGGGCGTCGCCAGAGCCGTCGGACCGCCGCGGTTCGCCGGCCCCATGTGGGCGTAGTAGGTCGGGTACGGCACCAGACCGGCCAGCTGGTTAGCCGCAAATGCATCGGCTTCGGTGAACTCGTAGAGGGGATTCTCGGCCTTCTCCTGGCCGATCGTCGACGTGGTGCGGCCGGCGCCCGAGGCCGTGCAGAATGAGCCCTCGCCATGGGTTGGATAGACCCCCGTGGCATCCGGAAGCGTGGCGAGCCGCTGGAGGGAACCGAACTGCAGAACGGCGAGCTGGTGGGCGAGGTCTACGCCCAGGAGGTCGGAGCGCCCGGCGGCGCCCACGAGCAGGCTCCCTCCGGTGAAGACGGCCTCAGGCACGCCGTCGACGAGGACGACGTAGCTCGTGTGGGCGAGCGTATGGCCAGGAGTGTGCCAGGGGCGGATGACCAGACCGGCTTCGGCAGCCAGCGCCTCGTTGTGGAACGCGGGTACGAACGGGAACGTCGCACCAGCGGCAGCGGGGATGACGAGGTCGGCGCCGGTCTGAGCCGCAAGTGCACGACCGCCGGAGATGTAGTCGTTGTGAATGTGCGTTTCGAGCACGTGTGTCACCGTGAGGCCCTCGGCCTCGATGACCTCGGTGAATCGGCCGAGGTCGCGCTGCGGGTCGACGACGATGGCGTACCCGTTGTGGCTTGCGATGTAGGTGGCGTCCCCGAGGCTTGCGGTGCGGATCGAACGTACGTCCATGTGTGGGGGGCCTCCCGAGACAGAAAGATCGAATGTACGGACTTTATGGGAGAACGCCCGCCGTGGTCAATCCCTTCCCGATGCGGTCACCGTGTGCGGACGCCAAGATGGCAGCCACAAAGGAAGAAGTTCAACCCTATGCGACTCCGACCAAGCCGGCCACCACCGGTGGCCACGACTGATGCTGCCCTCAGGTTCTCCGGATGGCGAATCCTCGTCCTGGCAATTCTCGCCGGAGCGCTCACCGGACCGGGTCAGACCATCGGCGTTTCCGTGTTCGTCCCGCATTTCGTGGCCGAGCTCGGATTGACGGACGCTTCGGTTGCCGGCGCATACATGGCCGGCACGCTGCTCGGTGCCCTGACGATGCCGCGCCTCGGGGGATGGATCGATTCGGTCGGAGTCCGGCGCGGGATGACGATGATCGGGCTGGCGTTCGGAGCCGCACTCGTGGCAATGAGTGGGGTGTGGGCTCTCCTCCCGCTTGCCGTTGGATTCACGTTCATCCGGATGTTCGGTCAGGGCGCGCTGACGTTGGTGAGCTCGGTGGCGGTCTCGCACTGGTTCGAGCGCAAGCGCGGGCTGGCGATAGGGATCATGACCACCTCCGTCGCCGTGTTGATGAGCCTGGTTCCCGTGGCGCTCAACACGGGCATCGAAGCACTCGGGTGGCGACTGGCGTGGATCTCGGCTGGTGTCGTGATTTGGTGCACGGTGGTCCCTATCGGTTGGTTCGGCATGATCGATCGGCCGGAGGATGTGGGGCAGGCTCGCGACGGACACCCTCGAGATCCCGGTGGTCCCACGCCGGCATCGGAGCGAAGCGCCACCCGTGCCGAGGCCCTGCGCACGAGGGCGATGTGGGTCGCCATGGCCGCCGTGGCTACCCAATCGGCGCTACTCACCGCTCTCAATTTCCATCAGATCACGCTGCTCGGCGAAGCCGGCCTCTCGTCGACCGAGGCCGCGCTGATGTTCCTCCCGCAGGTGGTTGGGGCGACGGCCGCCAGCTTGACGTTCGGCGTGCTCACCGACCGGTTGCGTGGCGGACTCGTGCTCGCCGCGACGATGGTGCTGATCGCGTTGCCGCTGCTCCTCGTGCGCGGCCTCGGTGGCTACCCGTCCGTCGTGACCTATGCGGTGTTGCTGGGGGCTGCAGGGGGAGGGCTGTTCACCGCCAACGCCGCATTGCTGCCCAAGTGGTTCGGTGTCGGCCACATCGGAGCCATCGGAGGAGTGATGAGCTTCGTGATGGTGGCGGGTTCTGCGGTCGGTCCGCTCGGCCTTTCGATGGTGCGAGGGGCAACCGGAAGCTTCGGCGCAGCGGCGTTCGGGTTCGTGGCCATTCCCGCCGCCGTGTTCGTTTTGGCGCTGCTGACGCCCGACCCCGTTGTTGTCGACGGCCGGATCAGGCAGGCTCCCGGTAGATGACCGCCCCCCAGTGCGCCCCGGCACCGAAGGCCGTGAAGCAGGTCCAGGAACCGGGCCGGGCTCGGCCCGCCTTGCGCATTTCGTGATAGAGGATCGGCAGCGTCGCCGCAGTCGTGTTGCCGTAGCTGTGGATGTTGACCGGCACCGTGCCCGGGCCCGCCCCAAGCTCGCGCGCTACGGCGTCGACGATTCGGGCGTTGGCTTGATGAGCAATGACGAGATCGATGTCGCCGACCGCAATGCCGGACGATGCCGCCGCCTCGCGGATGGCGTCCGGCATGAGTGTGACCGCCTTCTTGAAGAGGTGCCTGCCGCGCATGGTTGGCAGGTGCGAGTCGCTCTCCACCATCGCTGCGTCGAGATATGGCCGGTACCGAAATCCGGGCTTGCCAACCATGATCAGATCGAACGAGGAGCCATCGGTGTGCAAGTGGAAGCGGCCGAATCCGGCTTCGGCATCCTCGCTCCGCTCGAGCACGGCGGCGCCGGCGCCGTCGCCGAAGAGCACGCTCCAATCACGATATCGCGACGCACGCTCCCGAGCTGCTTTGCTCGGTGGCTCGCTCGTCTCGCCCCGAAGGTATGGCCAGATGCCATCCCATGGCAAGTAGCCGGAATGAACCTCGGCGCCGATCGCCACCACCCGCCTCGCCCGGCCCGACGTGATGAGGGCGTCGGCGAGGTCGAGGGCGTAGAGGAAGCCCGAGCATTGCTGGCGAATGTCGTAGACGGCGACCGGTCCGAGCGTCATCTTCTCCTGCACCAGACCGGCGATCCCGGGAGCGATGAGGTCCGGCGTCATCGTCGCCGTCACAACGGCGTCGACGTCGCCGACATCGAGTCCGGCATCTTCGAGCGCAGCCAGCCCGGCCGCAGCCCCGAGATCCGAGCTCCCGGTGCCGGGCTCGACGAACCGCCTCTCCTTGATTCCTGACCGCGTCGCAATCCACTCGTCCGTCGTATCGAGGACGGCGGCAAGATCGTCGTTCGTCACGACGTGGTCGGGCACGGCAATGCCCGTTCCGGTGATGATGCTGGGCATGGTCTCCTCGGGGGCGAGGCTCGCAGTATGCCCACGTTGGTGGCGCTGTGTGTGTGCAAATCGGCGCCGTCGGTAGCCTGTCGGCCATGACCGCCTCCGACACACTCTCCGTCGGTCTCACGGTTGGCACGCAGCCGCCGCTGGGCCGTATCGGTTTCATGATGCGTGTGGCTCGTGCGACGGGATTCGACGTGGCCTGGACCGTCGACCACTTCCAGGGCTTCTTTCCGCAGTCGATCTGGGACAAGGAGCTCACCTTCCTGGCAGACCCGGATGCATCGCCTCACCCGTTTTTCGACTACCAAGCGCTGATGGGCTACCTGGCGCCACGTGCCGGCCGGGTCCAGCTCGCCGTTGGCGTGACCGAGCCGATCCGGCGGCACCCTGTGCTTCTCGCCCAGGCGGCCATGACCATCGCCCACATGACGAAACGTCCGCCGATCCTGGGCATCGGCGCCGGCGAGGCGGAGAACATCACGCCCTATGGCCTCGACTTCTCCCGCCCGGTGTCAATGCTGGAGGAGGCTCTCGAAATCATTCGGTTGTGCTTCGCTTCGCGAGGTCCCATCGACTACGCCGGCAAGCACTACACGCTGTCGTCGGCCGTCATGGATTTGGCGCCGCCGCCGGATCGGATTCCAGAGCTGTGGGTTGCGGCACATCAGCCCCGCATGCTGCGGCTCACCGGCCGCTTCGCCGACGGTTGGTATCCGACCCTTCCGTACACGCCGGAGACGTATGAGCAGTCGCTCCGCGCGATCCGGACCGCGGCGCGCACCGCCGGCCGCGATCCGGGTGCGGTCGTCCCAGGGTGGCAATCGATCGTGGTATTCGGAAAGTCGCAGGCGGCGGCGCGTCAACTGCTGGGAAGTCGGGCGATGCGGTTCACGGCCTTGCTCGCTCCCCATCAGGTGTGGGAAACGCACGGCATGGAGCATCCGCTCGGACACGACTTCCGTGGAATGATCGACTTCGTGCCCCAGCGCTTCACTCGCAGCGATCTGGATGCGGCGATCGCCAAAGTCCCGGTCGACCTCATCGCCGAAACCGTCTTGTGGGGAAGCCTGGACTACGTCCATGTTCAGCTGCGCAACTTCATCGATGCCGGGCTGCGACACCTCGTGATTCAGCCGATCTCGGCGCTCGTGTCGAAGCGCGATGCCGCGTTCTCGCTCAAATCCATGGTGACGCTGCAGCGCCGCTTGAAACGCGAAGGTGTGTGACGGTCCTCTCTTGGATCGCGGCGTCGTCGTCGACGAGGCGTGGCCGCCGGTAACCTCCTCTCCATGATCATCGCCCGCGATGTTGCGGTCGATGCCGGAGCTCGTCGCCTGATCTCCGGTGTCTCCTTCTCTCTCCAACCCGGTGACAAGGTCGGCTTGGTGGGCCCGAATGGCGCGGGCAAAACGACGCTGATGCGTACGCTGGCGGAGGAGCGGGCCCCGGCAGATGGCCACCTGGCTCATTCGGGAATCGTGGGCTACCTCTCCCAGGAGGCAGCGCTCCTCGCCGTCGAAGACGAGGAGATCACGGCCTTGGAGCGTGTGCTCATGGCACGCGAGATCGGCACGCTGGAGCGCCAGATGGAGCATGTGCGCCGGCAGATGGAAGCGGCGGGCGGCGCTGAGCGGGACCGGCTGATTCGTCGCTTCTCCCGACTCGACGACGAGTTCACTGCGGCAGGCGGGTACGTCGCAAAGGCGGAAGCCAAACGTTTCGCCTACTCCCTCGGCATCCAGAGTGACGAGCTCGAACAGCCCGTCGTCACGATGTCGGGTGGCCAGCGCCGCCGCGTCGAGCTGGCGCGAATTCTGTTTGCGGAGACGGACACGCTCCTGCTCGATGAGCCGACCAACCATCTCGACCTCGACGCCAAGGCCTGGCTCATGGAGTTCCTCGCTTCCTACAAGGGCGGTTTGCTGGTGATCAGCCACGATCTCCCGTTGCTCGACGAGTCGATCACCTCCGTGCTCGCAGTCGAAGACGGCCAGCTGGAGCCCTTCCGCGGCAACTACAGCTACTACCTCACCGAGCGGGAGCGGCGCCGCGAGCAGCGGCTGCGCGAGCGCAAGCACCAGGACGAGAAGATCGCCCGGCTCGAGGAAGGCATCCGACGCTTCAAGGGAACCACGGAGAAGATGGCGAAGCGGGCACGCTCGTGGGAGACGCGAGTCGAGAAGCTCAAGGCGCAGCGTGTCGAGATCGTCAAGCAAGGACGTTCTGTGGCAGTGCGGTTCCCGCAGCCGCCGGCATCCGGCCGTACGCCGCTGGCTGCCAACGGGCTCGCCAAGGCATTCGGGCACAACGTGGTGTTCGTCGACGTCGATGTCGACGTCGACAGGGGAGAGCGCCTCATCATCATCGGCCTCAACGGTGCGGGCAAGACAACGCTGTTGCGAATCCTCGCAGGCGTCGAGAGTGCAGACCTCGGCGACGTGGAGCTCGGCCACAATGCCTCGCTCGGCTACTACGCCCAGGAGCATGAGCAGATCACCCCGGGCGTGTCGGTGCTCCAGCACATGCGGGAAGTGTCCGCACTGCCCGATCGCGAGCTGCGATCGATCCTCGGTCACTTCCTCCTCGCCGACAAGGTCGATCAGGACGCCGCAACCCTGTCGGGCGGGGAGAAGACCAAGCTGGCGCTCGCCCAGGTGTCGGTCGGTGCCCACAACGTGTTGCTGTTGGATGAGCCGACCAACAACCTCGATCCTCAGGCCAAGGAGGCGTTACTGGGGGCGCTGCATGCGTACGAGGGCACGCTGATTCTCGTCAGCCACGACACGGATTTCGTCGAGGCGCTCGGTCCCGACCGGGCGATCCTCATGCCGGACGGCGCAACGTCGTACTTCGACGAGTCGATGCTCGATCTGGTGGCGCTCGCCTAGGCGCCGCTCGAGGCGGCGAGCGCAGCCATAGCCTGTGCAACGGCATCGCCCGGTGCGCCGTGGAACGGTGGCCCGTGACCCGGGAGGATCACATCCGCCTCCAGCGTGCGGAATGCTTCGACTGACGTGACCGCCTGCCGCTGATCGTGGTTGAACGCATCGTTGAGGAGTCGGGGCCCGGCTGCATGCGTGAGCGAATCGTGGGTCACGAGCGCATCGCCGGTGATGAGGGCGCCCCGCTCCGGGAAGTGAAATCCGCAATGGCCGGACGTGTGGCCCGGGGTGAAGACGGGAACGGGTGCGCCGGGGAGATCGAGTGGTGACGATGCGGAACCGAACGTCGTGAGCTCTCGAACGTGTTCCACCTTGAGTGCGCCCGCCGTGACCACGTTCCAGAGGAATGAGAGCATCTTGGGCCACCACAGATGCGTGATCATGTAGCCGTTCGAGATCCGCTCCTCGATCTCGCCGCGGACCTGGGCCGCTTCGGCTTGATGGGCGTGAACCGCGGCATCGTGCTCGGTTCGCAAGCGTTCCGCCGATCCGAGGTGGTCGACGTGACCATGGGTGAGTAGTACGGCGGAGATGTCGCCTGGCCCCCGACCCAGCATGCGCAGCGCAGCGACGATCCGCTCGAAGTCGCCCGGGTAGCCGGTGTCGACGAGGCACACGTCTGCGCCGTCTTCGACGATGTAGCAGTTGGTGCGAGACCCCTCTACCCAGGTGATTCCTTCGGCGACTCGGACGGCCATTTCGGCTCCTCGCAACGGCTGTTTGGCCAAGCCTACGTGGTCGTCTCCTGGGGAGTGAGCTCGAGTTCGCCGTCGTCGTTGACCGTGGCGGTCACGCTCGACAGGTGCTGTCCGTTCCAGAAGCTCACCGTCAACTCGTCGAATCGGTCGAAGCGCAGATCTGCGACGTAGCCCGGACGGGGGGTTGCCGCATTGAGCACGATGGCGGACTGGTTGACCACCGACACGCTGACTGTGCCACCGATCAGCTCGACGACCTGCGGCCCGGCCGGCTGGGGTCCAACGGGCGGGATCTCTGCGTCCTCGGGGAAGCTCTCGTCGAACGAGGCATCATCGGTCGCCGCCGACTCGGGGACGTCGATAGGAGCGAGGGCGACTTGGTTCGATTCCTCCTTCTCGGCCGGCCGGGCTGCTACGTCGCCAGGCGCAAAGGGGCCGTCACTGCTCACCCGGTCGGGACATGTGGCCGATGAGGCTGAGCCGCCGGAGGCAAGGGGCTCGCTCGTGACGCATGGGTCCTCGATTGTCACCGGGAGAGCAGCTACTTCGGCCGCCGACAGCGGCTGGAGGGGTCGGTCGGTGACCTGCCCTCCAGCTACTGCTACAGCACCCGCCGAAACCAATCCGGTGGCGACGGCTGCTACAGCCCAGCCGGCGACGAGAAGGAGTCTCTGCCGCAATGAGGTCATTGTGCAGATCACCTCCTTGTGACGTGGTCAACAACCACTTAAGGATTGTATAAGTCGGTCTTGAGATTTGTCGGTGGGTGCCTAGCCTTGCGGCCATGGCCTCCGTCGTGATCATCGAGGACGAGCAGCGAATCCGAGAGTTGGTAGCCCGAGTGCTGGCCGATCAAGGATACGACGTGATCGCCGTGCCCACGGCGATGGAGGGCCTGCAATCCGTCGTGAATGGTACGCCTGACCTGGTGATACTCGACATGGGTCTTCCCGACCTGGACGGGGCTGAGCTGATGAAGATGATCCGCGCCGTAAGCAAGGTGCCGATCATCGTGGCAACGGCCCGCAACGATGATCGTGACATCGTCAGAACATTGAACGCCGGAGCGGACGACTACCTGGTCAAGCCCTTCTCCGTCGACCAGCTCGAGGCCCGTGTCCGTGCCGTGCTTCGCAGGGTGGGCGGCGATGGTCGCACGGGTCCGCTGACGGTTGGTGATCTCAGAGTGGATGCCGCCTCGCGCGAGGCTCGTCTCGACGGAGCGCCACTGGAGCTGAGTCCCAAGGAATTCGATCTACTGCGCTTCCTCGCAGAGCGTGAGGGTGAGGTCGTATCGAAACGAGAGCTGCTCGCGGAGGTGTGGCGTCAACCCTACGGCGGCAGCGAGAAGACGGTCGACGTTCACTTGTCCTGGCTGCGCAAGAAGCTCGGGGAGTCGGCTGCCGACAGTCGGTACCTGCAAACGGTCTTCGGCGTAGGCGTGAAGCTCGTCGATCCCACATGAGACGCAGCCTGGCACTCGTGTCCCTTGCGGTCACGGTGCTGGTCGTCCTGGCCTTTCTGGTGCCGCTTGCGCTGCTCGTGCGCAACCAGGCGGCCGACCGTGCGCTGTTCCGCGCAGAGCGAGATGCGCAAGCCATCGCCGCGGCGCTCGCCGTGGCGCCTGCGACCGGCGGGGGCGAGGTCGATCCGGATCTGGCTGCGTCGGTGCTCGAGGCCTTCGGCAGCCTCGACGACTTCTCGATCGTGTTTCCCGACGGCGAAGGGGTCGGTGCTCCGTACGAGGAGACTCCTGGGTTGGCGCAGGCACGCTCCGGGGCTGCGTTCACCGCGCAGATCGAAGGGGGTGCCGAAGTGTTGGTCCCCGTCCTGGTCGCCGACACGCCTGAGGGCGGCGGTTCGGTCGTGGTCGTGCGAACCGTTGTCTCCGATGACGATCTGCGAGAGGGCGTCGGCACCGCGTGGGCGATGCTCGCCGGGTTGGGTCTGTTCCTCGTTGTCGTCGCTGCGCTTGCGGCCGATCGGCTCGGCCGCAACATCGTGCGGCCGGTTTCGGCGCTGTCCCGAGCGGCGCGGGCGATGGGTGAAGGGGAGCTCGAGACGCGAGTCGAGCCTGCGGGACCACCCGAGGTGGCGGAGGTCGGTGAGGCGTTCAACTTCCTGGCGTCGCGGCTCGATGCGCTGCTCGACGCAGAGCGAGAGTCGGTGGCGGACCTGTCACATCGCTTGCGGACGCCACTCACGGCGCTCCGACTCCAAGCAGACACCTTGGCGGACAGCGAGGAAGCGGCAAGCCTTCTGGCCGACATCGATCGGATGGAACGCGCCGTCGACCGGATGATCGAGGAGGCGCGTCGCTCGTCACGCCAGGCACCCTCGGTGGAACATGTTGCCGATCTCGCGTCGGTCGTGCGGCATCGCGCAACGTTCTGGAAGGTCCTCGCCGACGATCAGGACCGCGCCGCCGAAGTCCACACGACCGGCGGTGAGCTCCTTGTAGCGCTGTCGGTCGACGATCTCGGTGCGGCAATCGACATTCTCATCGAGAACATCTTCGCCCACACCGCCGGCGGTACCGACTACTCGATCTGGGCCGGACCGGATGGAGACAGGCACGTGGCGCTGATCATCGATGACCGCGGCGGCGGTTTCGCCGACCGCGGCCTGGTCGAGCGCGGCGCATCGGCGGCAGGGTCGACGGGTCTCGGTCTCGACATCGTGCAGCGAGCGGCGGAGCGCTCCGGGGGAGACCTCAAGATCAGCCATCGCCCCGGCGGGGGTGCGCGCGTGACGGTGCGGTTTCGGCGTGCGGAGCGACCCCTGCCTCCGCGCGTCGCACAGGGCGTCGAACGCGCCTGAGAAACATATTGACGTCGATCTATTGATGTGGCACAGTGCGCCATGTATTGATGATGGTCAATATGAAATCGGATTGGAGGTCCATCATGACGGGAACGGTTCCCGAGACCGGCAGGGTCCAACTGGCGCTGCGAGTGAGCAACCTGAGCGAGGCGATCGAGTTCTACGGCAAGCTGTTCGACGCCAAGCCCGCCAAACTCCGCGACGGTTACGCCAACTTCTCGATCGATCGTCCGCCGCTCAAGCTCGTGCTCATCGAAGGCGGCGATGCGGGGCGCGTCGACCATCTCGGCGTCGAGGTCGGCTCGACCGAAGAAGTGAACGCGGCCGCGGTGCGGTTGTCGGACGCTGGATTGGCCACGTTCGACGAGGACAACGTCGAGTGTTGCTACGCCCGGCAGGACAAGGTGTGGGTGCATGCTCCCGATGGTGAGCCCTGGGAGGTCTACACGGTCCTCGGGGACGCCGACGTGATGGAGAAGGTGGGCGCCGGTGCAACGTCGACCGACGAGGCTTGTTTCTCCGACGGCTGTTGCACCGCCTCGCAGTCCGCAAGGACCTGACGACGAAGACAAATGGGGCCTGCTGGAGCAGGCCCCATTTGGGGTCTGGCCGCATGGCCTGGCGATTCCCTCTTAGCCCCGCCACACCAGCTGCACAATGAATCAGGGGAACGGTCTCATAGTGCGTGCAACCTCCATCACTGTGCCGTATCCACCGTTAGACGTGCATCCGAGCTTCCACAAGACAGCGTTAAGACTGGCGTTGCGCGCTGCAGACGAGGTGGACTAGCCGCCGATGTCGGCGAACCAGTCCTCAGGTCCGCCACCGATGGTGCCTGATGAAGAGATCGACATCGCTTCTTCGGGCACCTCGACGAAGGCGCCGTCGGCCCAGATGCCGGCCTGCACGGCGACGGCAGACCGTCCGTGACCGCTGCTGCCCCATTCGACGTAGTCGAGCAGCGCCGTGGCGTCTTCGAAGAACGGGTTTGCGTACAGCCCAGCCTCCCCGTCGACTTGAGCGATGGCGCCCAATGCCGCGCCGAGCTCGAAGACCTCGACGTACTCGACCAGGTCGGGTGGCGTCCCATCGCCGAGCCCGATTGCCACCGTGTCTCCCGGCAGGAGCTCGAGGCGCGGCAGCTGCACGTAGGCGGGCCGCTGGCACAGCCAGTGATTGCCTAGTTCGATTGGGCCATTCCCGACGTTGGTGATCGTCACGTAGGCCACCGGTTCGAAGACGACGCGGGTGAGCGCGAGCACCCCCGGCCCCGGTGCGACGGTCGTCGTGGTTGTCGTCGCGGTAGCTGCGGTGGTTGTGGTCGCGGTGGCTGCGGTCGTAGTCCTGGCTTCGCCTTGGGTGGTTTCGGTCGCGACAGAAGACGTGGTCTGGGCCGACTCGACGAGTGTCGTGGTCGTCGAGTCGGAGCCGGCGTCGTCGTCACCCGAGCATGACGCAACGACAAGGCCGAGGACTACGAGCAGTATCACCTTTCGCATAGCGGGAGCCTACCGGCGGACCGCACATGCGTGACCGGTAACCTCGCGCCATGACGTCCGCTCCAACCCTCCCCGAGAACTACCCGGCCGAATGGACCACGGACATCTTGCTGAAGGATGGGTCGACCGTGCACCTGCGCCCCATCCGGCCCGATGACGGTCCCGGCCTCAACGACCTGCTCGCTCGCATGTCGCGTGAGAGCGTGTACCACCGCTTCTTCAGGGTGAAGAAGCGCCTGGATCCCGAGGAGCTCGAGTACTTCACCGTCCTCGACTATCACGACCGCATGGCGTTCGTCGTCGAGCGCGAAGACCTGATCGTGGGCGTCGGGCGCTACGACCGCCAGAAGGCAGGGTCGAACGTGGCCGAGGTCGCTTTCGCCGTCTCCGATGACGACCAGGGGCGGGGTATCGGCACCCGCCTGCTCGACCACCTCACGGCCTACGCCCGACCGCGCGGTATCACGGCGTTCCGGGCGTTCGTCCTTGCGGACAACCACGCGATGATTCGGGTCTTCCGGGGTGCCGGCTTCCGGATGCGGCGAGAACTCGACGAGGGTGTCTACACGGTCGAGTTCCCCACCGAGGACACCGACGAGACGCTCGCCGCGGCAGAGGAGCACGACAAGCGCGCCGCCGCCGCCAGCATCACCCCATTGTTCTATCCGTATTCCGTGGCCGTGATCGGTGCGAGCCGCGAGCCGGCGTCGATCGGCGGGCGGTTGATGAGCAACCTGCTCTCGGGTGACTTCACCGGGCCTGTGTACCCGGTCAATCCGAAGGCTGAGGTCGTGCATTCGATACTCACGTACAAGTCGGTGCTCGATTGCCCGACGGCCGTCGACGTCGCCTTCATCGTCGTACCCGCAAAGCACGTCTTGCAGGTCGTCGAAGAGTGTGCCGAGAAGGGCGTCAAGGGCCTCGTGGTGATCTCTGCCGGCTTTGCGGAGACGGGCGACGCCGGCAAGGAGCTCGAAGCGAAGCTGCTCGAGCTCGTGCGGGAGCACAGCATGCGCATGGTGGGCCCGAACTGCATGGGCATCGTCAACATGGACCCCGCTGTCCAGCTCGACGGCCAGTTCGGCCCGGTGCGGCCGCGACGCGGCAACGTCGCGATGTCCTCGCAGTCGGGGGCGCTCGGTATTGCGATCCTGGACTACGCCAGGAACCACAACATCGGCATTTCGACCTTCGTGTCTGTGGGAAACAAGGCGGACATCTCGGGCAACGATCTCCTGCTGTATTGGGAGGACGACCCTGCGACGGACGTGATACTCCTCTACCTCGAGTCGTTCGGCAACCCGCGGCGATTCGCCCGGTCGGCGCGACGGATCGCTCATCGCAAACCGATCGTTGCGGTGAAGTCTGGCCGAACTGCGGCCGGAGCGAGAGCCGCCAGCTCCCACACCGGCTCGTTGGCGAGCCTCGACATCGCTGTGGATGCCCTGTTTCGTCAGGCGGGCGTGATCAGAACCGGGACGCTCGCCGAGCTGTTCGACGTGACGGCCCTCGTGGCCAACCAGCCGCTGCCGCAAGGGCGCAGGGTCGGCATCATCACCAACGCCGGGGGGCCGGCGATTCTTGCCGTCGATGCGCTGGAGTCCAGAGACCTGCACGTCGCGGAGTTCTCGCCCGAGTTGCAGAGCAAGCTGCGTGAGGCGCTCTCCCCTGAAGCGGCGGTCCGCAATCCCGTGGACATGATCGCCTCGGCCGGACCGGAGCAGTATCGGGCGTGTATCGACACGGTGATGGCCTCCGACGAGGTCGATGCCGTGATGGCCATCTTCATCCCCGCGTCGCCCGACGGGGCAGAGGAGATCGCCGCTGCGATCGCGGCGGGCGGTGAAGCCGCATACGGCAGCAAACCGTTCCTGGCTGTGTACATGAGCTCCGAAGGGGCGCCTGACAATCTCTCGAGCGAGGAGAGCAGGGTGCCGGTCTACACGTTCCCCGAGCAGGCCGCCAGGGCTCTCCGGAAAACGGTTGACTACGCAGAGTGGCGGGCGAAGCCGGTCGGCACCGTCCTCGACTTCGAAGACATCGATCGCGAGGTCGCCCGTGCGGCAATGGACCGCAGCCTCGCCGCGCTCGGCGACGAAGGCGGCTGGATGGATTCGGACGACCTCCAGCGTCTCCTCACCGCGTACGGGCTGCGACTGCCCAAGGCGACGGTGGCGACCAGCGCCGCCGAAGCCGCAGCGGCAGCCGCCGAGTTCCCCGGAAGGGCCGTGTTGAAAGTCATCGCCGACTCGGCCGTGCACAAGTCCGATGTGGGCGGAGTCGTGCTCGGCGTGCGAGGCGATGAAGAGGTGCGTGCCGCATTCGACCAGGTCACCGGCGCTGTTGAGGACGCCGATGGCGCGATCGTTCAGGAGTTCGTGGAGGGCGGCCACGAGGTGTTCATCGGGATGACCCAAGACCCCAGCTTCGGTCCGCTGATCGTCTTTGGCCTCGGCGGCGTGTTCGTGGAGCTGATCGGCGACGTGGCGTTCCGGATCCATCCGCTGACCGATCTCGATGCTCGGGAGATGATTTCGGAGGTGCGGTCGAGCAAACTCCTCGAGGGCTATCGAGGTGGCGAACCCGGCGACGTCGATGCGGTAGCCGATGTGCTGCTGCGGGTGTCGGCCCTGGTCGAGGACTTTCCCGAGATCCAGGAGATGGATTTGAACCCGGTGAAGGTGGCGCGGCCCGGTGAAGGGTTGAGCGTGGTCGATGCCCGAATTCGGGTGGAGCAGGTCGACCTCACCGGCATGCCCGAATCGGTGCTGCGGCCCGTCCCGGAAGTGGCTGCGGAGGTGCCAGAATGAGAGCTCCCCACTCAGGAGGCCCGACGTGCAGGTAGTCGACGTCATGACTACGGACGTCATCACCGTCACCGCAGACACCTCGATCAAGGATGCGGCGCGTCTGATGTTCCGCAACCGCGTCAGCGGCCTGCCGGTTTGTGACGAGTCCTCGTGTCTCGTGGGGATCATCACCGAGGCCGACTTCCTGCGCCTCGAAGTCGCCCGGCAAGAGGCGGACAAGCTCGAACCGGTGGAAACCGTCGGTGAGGTCATGAACATCGGAGTTGTCACCGTGCCGCCGGAGACGCCGATCGCCGATGCTGCGCGGGTCATGGTCGTCAACGACGTCAACCGGCTTCCCGTCGTCGACGAATCATCGAGGATCCTCGGCATCATCTCGCGGCTCGACGTCGTCGCGGTGTTCACGCGGCCCGACGACATCATCGAAGACGAGATTCGAGAAGACGTGATCCGACGTGTGCTGTTCGTCGATCCTGACTCGGTGGGCGTTGCCGTGAGCAACGGCGTTGTGACCTTCTCCGGTGAGATCGGCACCCGGACCGAGGCCCGCCTCCTCGAAGAGCTCGTGCGAAGGCTCGATGGCGTGGTTCGCGTCGCGAGCGAGCTCACCTGGCGAATCGACGACGCCTCGGCGTGAGACGGCGCTGGCGCACACATCGCGCCGTTGACGGAATCCGGCTCGCTTCGGAAACGACGTCTTGGGGACCGGACCCCCGGCCGTTGGTGCTTGCCTCGCATGCTACGGGCTTCTGCAAGGAGGTCTTCCGCCCGGTCGTTGCCGACCTGGCGTCGAGCGTGCCCGCCGCCGAAGTCCGAGCGTTCGATCATCGTGCGCACGGCGATTCGGAGGTACCGGAGCCACCGTTCGACTGGTGGGATCTCGGCAAGGATGTCCTCACCGTGCTGGACGGCCGCACCTCTGTGACCGGTGTCGGCCACTCGGCGGGCGCCGCCTCGCTGCTCTTGGCCGAGTTGCTCGCTCCGGGCACGTTCGTGTCCCTCGTGCTCGTCGAGCCGATTGTGTTTCCGGGGCCAGTGGCACGTCAGGAACACGCACTTGTCGACGCCGCGTTGAAGCGGAAGGCTGAGTTTGCGAGCCGTGCCGCCGCCACGGAGAACTGGGCGGGCAAGCCCGCTTTCGCCGGGTGGGTGCCGGCGGCGCTGGAGGCGTATGCCCGCGGCGGGCTCACGCCGGACGGCGACCGCTGGCGGCTGAAGTGTCCACCGGAGGCGGAGGCGGAGTTCTACCGAGGATCGACGGCACATGGCGGTTGGGACCGGCTTGGAGAGATCGACAGCAACGTCGTCCTCATCGCCGGCGAGCAGTCGGACACCCACCCAGGGCACTTTCTCGAGCGGACTGCAGCCCAACTCGGAGGCGGCCACGTCGTCGTGGTTCCGGAGACGTCGCACTTCGTGGTGATGGAACGGCCCGACATCGTCGCCTGCCACGTTGCAGCGGCGCTTGGACCGGATCCGTGTCAGCGCGGCGTCGACCGGTAATATCGCCGCCGATGTTGCTCGCCCCCAACACGCTTGCGGCTATTGCGGATCAGCTCGTCGCTACCGAGGACGGGTTGCGCTTTGCGGTCGTTCCGGTTTCGGCCGACCCACTCGCGTTCGTTCGGGCGGCGGCTCCCGTCTTTGGTTCGGCTCGCTATGTGGCGAGCCCGGGAGGTGTGCGTCTCGGCAGCGTGGGAACGGCGTGGCGTGCCCACGCCCAAGGGCTGCGCAGGTTCGAGAGGCTCGAAGAAGCCTGGCGCCGCGGTCCTGAGATGCCGGCTGCGGCACGCTTGATGCTTGGTTTTGCATTCTCGCCGGACGGTCCCCGCACGGACGTATGGGACGGCTTCGCCGCAAGCGAGTTGGTGCTGCCGGAGGTCACCGTCATCGCCGAACCTCCACACGTCTCGTACGCCGTCGTTGCGGTCCCGCCGGGTGCCGAGCCGCGAAGCGTGATTGCGGCGCTCGCTGATCTGGCACAACCCGTCTCGCCGAGAGTGCCGGGACTCGGGGACCACTCGGTCCATGCGATCCCGCCCGGCGCCGAGTGGTGTGTGGCGGTCGAAGAGGCTGTCGCGGCCATCGAGGCGGGCTCGTTACGCAAGGTCGTGCTGGCGCGTTCGGTCGCGGTCGATGCGGAGATGACCATCGATGCGTTCGAGATGGTTCACCACCTGGGTGTGAGGAATCCGCAATGCCACATCTACGGATGGCAGGTCGGCGATGCGACGCTGATCGGGGCGAGCCCCGAGCTGCTCGTGGGCACTCGCGACGGCGAGGTCCGCGCCAACCCCCTAGCGGGGTCAGCCAAGCGCGGTATCGGCGACGAGGAGGATCGGCGGATCGGGGCGGCGCTGCTGTCCAGCGAGAAGGACCGTGTCGAGCACGCGCTAGTGGTCGAGGACATCGCCTCACGGCTGCGCCCGCTGACCGTGACGCTCGACGTGCCTGCCGAGCCGTCGTTGAGCCGCGCCGCAACCGTCCAGCACCTGTCGACGCAGATCCGCGGCTCCATGCGCAACGGAACTTCGCTGCTCGGGCTCGCCGGGCAGCTCCACCCGACGCCGGCAGTCGGCGGCACGCCGCGGCAGGACGCAATCGCGTTCATCGACAAAGTCGAGACGATCGATCGCGGGTGGTACAGCGGAGGTGTGGGATGGCTGAGCCCGAGCGGTGAAGGCGACGTTGCGGTTGCACTGCGATGCGCACTCGTATCCGGTCGCCACGCGCTGCTCTTCGCCGGCAATGGCATCGTGGCTGATTCCAACCCCCAGGCCGAGCTGGTCGAGACCCGGTGGAAGCTCGGACCGTTGCTCAACCTGCTGACCGAGGCCTGAGCGACCTCATTCCAGGGTTTGCCGGATCGCGTCGCGCACGGCCGCGACGGCCGCATTCCGGAGGGGCACGATCGCCTGGCGCTCGGTGTGCACCTGGATCAACAGCGGGGCCGATCCGGTTGCGCCGACGAGCTCGGCCAGCTCCTCGCGGCCGGTGACGGACCGTGCCTTCAGCCCGAACGCCTCAGCCACGGCGACGAAGTCGGTGCCGTGCGGTGTGCCGAAGAAGCGTTCGAACGTCATGGGCTCCACGACGGACGGATCCGCTTGCTGAAGGAGGCTGAAGATCCCACCGCCGTCGTTGTGGACGACGACCGTGGTGAGTGGGAGTCCCATGCGCGCCACGGTTGCGAGCGCGCCAACGTCGTGCAGAGCGGCGACGTCGCCGATCAGCGCCACCGTGGGCCGACCGGAGGCCGCGATGCCTGCCGCCGTCGAAACCGAGCCGTCGATGCCGTTGGCCCCCCTGTTGGCGTAGATCGACAGCGGGGCTTGGCGCTGCGCAGCAAACGTATCGATGTCGCGAATGGGCATGGAGGATCCGGCGAACAGGGCAGCGCCCTGCGGCGCAGATGCGAAGACGGTTGCGGCGATGGCCGGCTCGTTGGGGAAGGCGGACGATGTGAGCTCGTTGCGGACGGCGTCGGCCGCAGCGCTGCCGAGCGCACTCCACTGTGACATCCAATCGGAAGGCGCTCGAGCTGCGGGACGGATCGCGGCGGCCATAGCGCCCGGATCGGCTCGCACGATCCAGCGGCAGGAGCCCAACGGATCTCGCCCTCTCGGGTCGATGAGAAGCTGGGGAACGTCCCGATGGTTGTCGAGCCACCGCCACGTCGCCTTCGACGTCGGCAGCGATCCCCAGCGAACGACGATCTCGGGAGTGAGCCGGTCGAGCGCTCCGGCGGCGGCGAGTAGATCCGCATAGGGCACGGTCGCCGGTGTGTTGGGCCCTGCTCGCAGGCCCGATTGAGGATCCACGAACACGGCGGCCCCCGCCGAACGGGCGAGGCCGGCAATCGCGTCGGGTGCGTCGCCTTCCACGTGTCCGACAACGAACAGGGCTCGGCGGCCGGCGAGGGCCCGGGCGATCTCGGCAACGTCGTCGTCCGGCGGCACGACCCGAGCCGGGCGCACCATCGGTGTCGGAGTCGAAGCATCGACCCGCGCCCCTTCGTCGAGGGCGGCATCGTCGACCGTCGCGGTCACCAGCGGTTCGCGAAACGGCAAGTTCAAATGCACTGGGCCCGGCACGCCTCCCATCGCTTCCCCCCACGCGTGGGCTGCCAGATCAGGAGCGAGTGCCGCCGCCGCCAGATCGGGCGGCGCTCCGTGGTGGAACCATTTCACCTTGTTGCCGTAGAGGTCGATCTGGTCGATGGTCTGCGGGGCGCCGACGTCGCGCAACTCCGGTGGCCGGTCGGCGGTGATGACGATGAGGGGTGCGCCGGTCTGGAGTGCCTCGGTGATTGCGGGGAAGTATTCGGTCGCCGCAGTCCCCGATGTGCACACGAGTGCCACCGGCCTGCGGCTGGCCCGCGCCAAACCGAGGCCGAAGAACCCGGCGCCGCGTTCGTCGTGATGGACCCAGCAGGTGAGATCGTCCCGGGCCGCAAACGCAAGGGTGAGCGGCGTGTTGCGCGAGCCGGGGGAGACGCACACGTCGGTGAGCCCGAGATCCGCCAGCGCTGCGGCGAGCGCGGCGGCAAACGCTGTGTTGGCGTTCGAGACCATCGGCGCAGGTTACCGACGGTGTGGGCGCTGTTCGGTGCGGTGGCAGGGCACAACGCACATTTGCGATTCTGCAGCGGCCGGACCGGTACCCGATAGGTTCTCGATCAAGGTCCAGCGTCCAGGGCGAACCGGCTGCAGCTCATGAGCGTATCGACGCGTCGAGCGATATTTCGACTGGACGAGCGCTGAGGCACGGTCTGAGACGCCGAGGCGTTCCAAACCGAGACTCACCGAGCCATCCGTGAAGTAGCCGCACGCCGAGGTGCCGCTTCCGAGCACTCGTCCGAATGCTCGTTCTCATCCGTGATTTGGTGATCTGGTCTACTCACGAGAGCCTCCGTTGCTGCCGTCTTGCTGCCGCTTCGCGCGACTGTGACCAACGGAAGGAAGGGACGCCGATGGACAGATCGACGCAACTTGCAATCGCTCTGGCAATTGCCTCAGTTGTTGCGGTGGTGGCGTCGGTGGCTTGGGCCATCTGGGTGTCCTAGGCGAGACCCCGATATCGGGGAAGAACAGGAGGAGACAACCATGATCGTCGAACCGAGGCGGTTCGTGGTGATCGCACTCGCCCTCTTGGTGTGGGCGATGGCGGGCATTCCGGGCGCAGCCGCCGATCCGGTCGAGAACCCGGGAGCGACCATCATCACGCAGACCTGCAACGGCGTCGAATACCAGTTTGCCGTCAGGCACGCGGGTGGCTCGGACAACCTTCCGGCTTCGGCCCACGTGATCGGCTCGTCGGGTGTCGGGATTCTCAAGTACACGGACGTTGAGGTGTACGTCGACGGCGTGCTCGTTGACGCGTTTCGCCTTGAGTGGCACAAGATCGGCAATGGGATCTCCGAGGACCGGATCGTGACGTGCACCAACGTGATCCCGCAGCCCGGCGGTGTTGTGATCTACGCGCACAACACGCTGGTGTTCCCGCCGGGATCGCCGTAGTCGCGAACCACAGGCCGACGCGAAGGAGGCCCCTTGACGGGGCCTCCTTCATGCGTCGCTTCGACTTCAGCCTGACACCGTTAGATCGCCTTCGAACACGGTCAGGACCCCGCCGCCGTCGCCCGGACCTTTCCCGGGCTCGAGTGCCCTCCAGCCGGACATGCCGTCACCTTCGAGGCCGGCGAAACGACCCTGACCGGTGAGCACGATCCAGGGAGTGTTGACCTCGAGCGTCCCGTCGACGGCGCGATCCCATGCCGCCTGATCGGTGACGAGCTCGGGGGGGACCTGCAGCTGGAGCCTGAAGTCGTCCCCGTCGGTGCACCGAAGCTCGAACTCGGACAGTATCCCACCGTCCGCAGTCTCCTCGGCCGCCATCAGCGATCCTTCTCCACTCGCACACATCACTCCATCGTCAACGGCACCCCCTGTCGCTGCGAACGGCCCCATCGAGTCGAATCCCGGCACGTGGTTGGAGACTTCGATGCGCACATCGGACGCGTCCGAACCGGAGCACGCAACAACCAGCACCATGAGAACCGCATGCATCGCCACAACAACTACACGTTTCACTGCCTCCTCCTTCCGCGAGGTGAACACCGAACCCAACATGCAGCACAGGCACTGCAAAACGGCAGCAACGGATCGGAACGCGTCACGGCGGAAAGCTGCCCGGCGCCGAGGGGCATTCGTCGAAGTGATAGGCGGCACACTCGGCATCGGTGAGACTGCGGGTGACACGTCCCTCGGCCATCTGGACGAGGTCGTCGAGATCGATGGCCCACACCCGGACGAGGCCGTTCTCTCCCGTCGATGCCAATCGCCGGCCGTCGGCGCTGAAGCTGAGATCCACCACGATGCCCGTGTGGCCCTCCAGGGTGAGCCATAGCGCACCTGTGGTTGCATCCCACAGCCGGACGGTACCCCCGGAGTCGCCGGTGGCGACCCACCGTCCGTCGGGGCTCCACACAGCGCCCTCCACTGCGCCGCTGTGTCCTTCCAGGCGCATCACGGAGTCGCCCGACTCGACGTCCCAGACACGGGCCCGGCCGTCACGGCCCGCCGTGAGAAGGCGTGTGCCATCTGGACTGAACTCGGCGGAGCCGACGAAGCCGGGAAGGTGGCTGATCGACACCGTCAGATGTGCGGTTTCGAGGTCCCAGACCGCAATGTTGCCGATGGCGTCTTGCATCTGCACGGCAAGCAGTAGGCCGTCTGGGCTGACGTCGACGGCGCGCCCGCAGCCGGCGGTCGGAACATTGAAGACGCGATCGCCGCTCGCGGTGTCCCAGACTTGAGCGGGGCTTCCGCCGTCGCAGAGCGCAGCAGCCAGCTTCGTGCCGTCGGCGCTGAACGCCACTGATCCGGGCTCGACCGTGTCGGCGAGCGTGGCAAGGAGCGTGCTGCGTCCGGCGTCCCACAGCTGTACCCGGCCTTCGCCGCGACCGAAGCTGTGGCCGGCGGTCGCGATTCGGGTCCCGTCCGGGCTGAATGCGATGCCCACAGCCCACGCCTCGCCCCTCCCTTCGATCGACGGTGCGGCATCGTCGAGCACCATCAGCGGCTCCCACGTGTCGGTATCGATGATCGTCACGTCTGCACCGGATCGGGCCACTGCCAACCGTGTTCCGTCGGGACTGAACACGCCCATCCGGCCCTCGACGGTCATCCACTCGCTGCCTCCGGCGGCGGCGAGGTCCCAGATTCGCACCGCCTCGAGATCGCCGCTGGTGGCCAGATGGGATTCGGTCGGGCCGAAAGCGATCCAGGCGACCGTTGCATCGTGGCCCGCGAGGGTCCTCATCAGCCGGAGGTCGGTGCCTTGGAGTTCCCAGATCTCGACCAACCCGGTCGTGCCGCCGGCGGCGAGCAGTTGGCGGTTAGGGCTGAGATCCAATGCGTGGCATATCCCCACGCTGGTGTCGACTGTTGAGAGTTGTCGTCCGGTTGCGGCGTCCCAGACCCTCACCGTCTTGTCGAAGCCGCAGGTGACGATTCGCTCCCCGTCTACTGAGAAGACAACTCCCTGAGCCACCGAGTCGTGGCCGACCAGGGTGACGGTCCATTCACCCATGAGCAGGTCGTAGATCCACACCGTGCCGTCTTCGGCACCGGTGACAGCCAGGCGGCTGCCGGCTGGGTCGAAGGCGAGGCGCATCAGCGGCCCTTCGAGACCCCACGTCGCAGGCTCGGGTTCGAGGATGGTCGCATGAAGGTCGCCGCTTGCGGCGTCCCATAGCCGAACCGTTCGATCGACCGGCGACACTGAGGCCAGCAGCCGGCCGTCGGGGCTGAATCGCAGCCCGGTCACTGCGCCGGAATGGGCACCCGTCCATAGCACGTCCGGTTGGGCTCCCTCCCCAACATCCCAGACCGATACCGGCCCGCTCCCAGATCCGAGCGCGACCCTGCTGCCGTCGCGCGAAGCCGCAACCGCCAGCGCCGGCCCGCCGGAGACATCGAAGGTCCCGATCGATTGGCCGGTGTCTGGGTCCATCAGACGGGGTGGGTCGCCTCCGACGAGAAGCTCGCCCCCGGGGAGGAACGCTACGTCGGTTCCGGCGCCCAAGACGAGAGGGGCCGGAGAGCGACCGACGGCGGCGTGCAGTGCATTCTCGGCCTCCGGCAGCACGCCGTCCGGCGTCTCCCTAGACACGTCGACGGCGGCCAGCGCCAGCAGCACGCTCAACTCGGGATCGTCGTCGAGACGGGCTACGGCGGCGATCGCCAGCTCGCGAGCCCTCGCTTGTTGCTCACTGGCCACGGCATCACGGCGCTGGCCCGTGGCGTACCACGACAGCGCCGCTGCGATCAGCGCGGCGACCGACACCGTCACCACCAACCAGCGCATTCGCTTCACGGCCCGGCTCTGTAACCGACGCTCTTGCTCGCTGCGCGCGGCTTCGGCGATCGCCCGTTCCTCGGCGAGAGCAACGCTGGCATTGAGGAACTCCCGCTCTAGTGCCCCCAGCGTGACGTCCGCACGCCGGGCGAGGTCTTCATAAGAGTCGAGACGGGAACCGGTCAGGAGGTAGTCGGAGTCGCGATAAGCGGCTTCCCATTCCCGTGCACCCGCTTCGAGAGATCGGCGTAGTCGAAGATCGCCCGCCGCCGAATCGATCCAATCCCGGAGTAGCGGCCACTCGCGCAACAAGGCCTCGTGCGCCAACTCGACGGTCGGTAGCCCACCGGCGGCATCCCGATCAAATGTGAGCAGTCGCGCCTCGTCGAAGGCGTCCAGGACCCGGTTGAGGTTGGCTTCGTCTTGGACTATCGATTCGAGATCGCGGCGGGCGACACGCCGCCCGCCGAGCCGTCCATCGTCATCGACGACGGCCATGCGGAGCAGGACACGGCGACACGTTTCGCGCTTCACTGGGTCGAGCCGCCCGTACGTCTCGTCCGCCCGGCGGCTGAGCGCCCCCGTGAGGCCGCCCAACTTCCGATAGCCGGCCATGGTCAGAGCACCAGTGGTGGACGCGTCGCAGAGCTCGGTGAGGAGATACTGGAAGAGCGGCAGGGCGCCGGGCTGGCGCGTGGTGACCTCCACGAGCTCGGCAACCAGTTCCGGCTCGACATGGAAACCCGCCAGGTGAGCGGGACGCACGGCGGCAGCTTCGATCTCCGGGCCCTTGAGCGGAGCCACGCTGACGAGGCCGCCGGACAGCACGTCGGCGAGCCCGGGCTGGTCGAGAGCCCGATCCAGGTAATCAGCTCTCAGCGTCACCACGACGGACATCATGCTGGAGGGGTCGGCGACTGCCTCGACGATGTTCCGAACGAACCGGGCCCTGTCCTCGGCATCCTCGGTGATGGTGAACAGTTCCTCGAACTGATCGACTAGCAGCAGAAGCCCGGTGTCATCACCCCCAATGGTCGCCGCCGCGCGGAGCAGGTCGAGATCGTCACCCATGAACGGTTCCAGGGGGTCAACGCTCACCTCGCTCAGACCCGCAGCCAGGGCTTCGAGTGGGCGCTCACCCGGTCGCATCGCGACGACCGACCAGCTGTGGGAACCCGGAGGTGCGCCTCTCCTCAACGCCGGGATGAAGCCTGCCCGCACCACGCTCGACTTGCCGCTGCCGCTGGCGCCCACCACAGCCACGAACGGCGCCCGACCGACCCAGTCGATCAGGTCCTCAACGAGCGCGGTCCTGCCGAAGAAGTCGCCGGCATCGTCCTCAGTGAAGGGGCGCAGTCCTTTGAAGGGGTTTCGCCCACCGACCCAGAGCGCGGCCGACGGCTCGACCGCTACCTCGAGGCTCGGATCCTGGAGCAGGATCTGCTCCTCGATGCGCTGCAGCTGCGGAGACGGCGCGATCCCCAACTCCTCGCCCAACAGACCGCGCGCCTGCCGGTACACGGCCAGAGCATCCGCTTGCCGACCCGACCGGTACAGCGCCAGCATGAGTTGGCCGCGGAACCGCTCCCGCCACGGATACTCCGCCACCATGCCGTGCAACTCTCCTATCAACTGCGATGAATACCCCACCGCGGCGTCGGCATCGATCCGGTCTTCGACGGCACACAAACGCAACTCGCGGAGACGCTCCGCGTCCGGCTGGAACGGAGGCTCCGATCCCAACTCACCCCACGGCAGTCCGCGCCACAAGGCCAAGGCTTGCCGGAGTACCCGGGCAGCAGCGGCTGGATCGGATGGCAGCAGCCGACGGCCCTCCATCGCCAGATCCTCGAAACGCACCGCATCGAGACAACCCGGCTCCACCGTCAGCCGATAGCCCGAACCCTCCGGCTTCAAACTCCCGTCGCCGAGGAGCCGGCGCAGCCGGGACACGTACACCTGAAGGGTCTTGCGCGCCGTCTTCGGGGGCGATTCCCCCCACACGATGTCGATCAACCGGTCCACCGACACGGAGCGGCCTACGTTCAGCAAAAGTGCCGCAAGGACTGTCTGCTGTCGATTTCCTCCGAGGGCGACAGCCCGCTCGCCTTCGTATGCCTCCAACGGACCCAGGACACGCAAGTCCATCCTTGGAGTATGCCGTAACTCAGCAGCGGCTGGAACCGGCGCCCGAAGACTTCAACCGGTTGAGGACGGCAAAGATGCGACTTTGCGCCGGAGCCGACCGGGGTCAAGAGGGTTCAGCTAAATGCTGGAAGGCGCGATGTAGGTCATCCGGGTCGCCCCATCGACCGGACCCCATGAAAGCCCAATGCGCATTACGCGCGCACACCAACGCAGTCACCGGCCGGACCACCCGCTCAGTACCCGGCAATCCCGGGTGGTTATGCAGCCACCTGCATTCGGAACGTGATCGCGGTGAGGTTCACATAGGGACGCAGAGGCGTCCCGAACTGAGGCTCACCGAGCCATCAGTGAAGCAGCCGCACGCCGAGGCGCCGATACAGCGCACTCGGCGGAATGTTCGTTCGTGCGCAGTGGCTGCGACCCGAGAGGATCCCGCCGCCTCGCCTATGGGGTCGCTCTCAAGGTTCGTGGCCCGGTCGCAGGTACTCCCCGAGACCGATCCTCTGCTCGATGATCCCTTGCATTTGGGGTCCGATCGGGCGACCAGACCGGCCGTTTGGTAGGCCGATCACCGTCACATCGGTGCCGCCGAGATTGTAGAAATGACTATCGATGGTGCTGTTGGCCGGAAGTGTGTTGGGTGTCTGGAAAACCAGAATGTCGGAGGCGGCGCCCAAGCCGGGAAGGAATACATCGAGGGTGAAGATTCCCACGGAGGCGGTTGAGCCTGCTTCGAGTCCGGGGATTCCGCTTTCCGTGAAGTCGTTGTCGATCACGGACGAGTTGCTGACACCTCCGAGCAGGAGCACGCCTTCCATGTAGCCGTCGACATTCTCGAGGTCGCGGAAGGTGTTGCCGGCAAACGTGACGTTGCTCAGCGGACGCCACCCTTGGAGTGTCTCATCCGCGCCGAGGGCCGTTGCCGCGGTGCCTGGGAAGACCTGACAGAGGGGGTCGGTGCGGCTGAGTTCTTCGAACAGGTTTGATGTCACTACCTCACGCTGACCGAGACGACGTTCAGTCGCTCACTCATCGTGTCGCTCCTTCGAATATCGTGTTGACCTGTGAGGCCCCCTGGACCGCCAGTTGCCAGAGCCGGTCGATGGCCTCGTCGCGGAAGCACCAGGAAACATGCTCTCGCACCGGTAGTGCGTACCGCCTCGATGGTGGAGCCAAGCGTGGCGCATCAGAAGCTGTCTTGGGAAGCGGCGCTTGATTGAACGCCGTACGAAACCTTCAACCGCGGATCCACGCAGCATACGGGTGCTCCAAAGGGGTCAATTGGTGCGGGCCGCGGTGAGCCAGGCGTCCACCACTGCGCGGTTCGCAGCGATCCACTCTTGGGCGTGACGGCGCACATCGGCCTCGCCGTTCTCACCGTCCTGGTAGCGGAGGTTCTGAGCGACGATGTCCTCGATCGGCAGCACGACGACCTCGAAGAGCCGAGCGGCCATCGGATTCGCTTCCGCGAACGCTCTATTTGCTGTGACTTGGATGTCTGACACCTCCCAGCCGATCCAGCACGGGTTGCCGGTGCACTGCTCCCCGAACGGGGCGGGCGGCGCAGCCGCGAAGTCGTACCCGCCGGCGGTTGTTCCATCGAGCACGTGCGAATTGTCTCCGACGCTCAGCCAGTACACCGCGTGGCCCGGGCTGAGGTCCTCCAGGTGCCCGGACGGGCTCCACGTGTACTGGATCGCCGGCTCGCCTGCCCTGACCCGTTCGATCGTCGCTCTCACCAAACCTGGATACTCTGCTTTGACCTGTTCGAGATTGGACCAATCGTTGAACTCGATCAGCTCGTCGATGATGTCGTCGCACGTCCAAGATTCCGGGCAGCCGTGGATCTCGCCGAGGCCGTCGCCGTCCGTGTCAAAGAGTGCCACCAACTCCGGGTCCGCGTTGATCTGGTCGAGAGACCTGATGCCGTGGTCGTCTGCCACCGACTTGGTGATCACCAGGCCCTCCAAGGCAGCGGCGACCACCTGCTCGCCCAGTATGACGAGGTGGTCGCCGATAGGGGATCCGTCGGGGAGTTCGTCCTCGTGCCACGTCAGGTGCTGCGAGTACCAACCGTTGGCCCAGAAGTCGAACGCGCCTTCGGCCATGGCGCGGTAGGCCTCAACTGGCGGGTACTCGTGCTCTGCCGGGTCGCCAACGACGTAGCCGAGTTCCTCGAGCAGAGCCGAGTAGACGGCGGCCTGGAAGTAGCCGGTTTCCCAATTGGCCCGACCCGGCTGGACGACGCCGGGCGTGGGCGTCGGTTCTTCCGCCACCTCGCTTTCCCCGCCGCAGGCGACGAACAACAGCGCAGCGGCGCTGGCAACGGCTACCGATCTCTTCAGGTCCAATAGATTCTCCCTCTAGTCCAATTCCGGACACGTCTGCCTGTGCTCGGCGTCCTGCGGGCCGAATGTGACCCACTCCTCCACCGTCATGTTCCGACCTGCGGCACGACATGCGAGTGCTGCCCAGCCTTCCATGTCCAAGTTCCAAATCAGCGCGTCACCGCGGTACGGGGTGACCATTCGCAATAGGTCGGCGTCGGCTGTCGCCCACGGGGTGCCGCCGGGATCGGCGGGGAACGGCTTGCCCATCTGAAGACCGGACTCCAGATGCCATACCCGCGCGAACCCGTCGGATGCGGAAAACATCCACCGGCCGTCCGCCGTGACCACCGGTGGGCGTGACAGGGCAGCGGTCGCCGCGCCGGCCTCATCGAACTCGCCGATGACAGCCAAGGTCTCGCCATCGAGCAGCCACACCCTCCCGCTCCGTCCGATGGCGACGACGGATCCGTCAGGCGTGAACGCCGCTGTGACGACCACGTCTGGCATCTCGGGGAACGGAGTCTCGGAACCATCGCTGAGATCCACGACTCGGGTCGCGCCCGGCTCGCCGTCGACGAGAACGACCCGGTCCCCGGACTGATCGAAACTCGCGGAGCTGAAAGGCACCTCGTCGGTGAAGACCACCTCGTCCGTACCAGTGTCTTCGACCAGGCTCCGCCCAGAACGCGTAACACGTGCGACCCGGCCGCCATCGCCGGACCATGCCGGCACATACTCGCCCCAGTAGTCGCCCACGTACGCCCCGGTCGACAGCTCGTAGCCGTTGCGCATCTCCATGAAGTCGGACGTCCAGAGCAACACCTCCTGATGGGCGGCACCGGCAAAATGGAAGGTTGTGGGTGATCCGGCGAACTGGGCGATCTCAACATCCACGTCGAACCTCAATCGCTCGGCCGGCTCGGTGGCGAGGTCGAACAGGCCATCGGTGACTCGCCCCGCTGCGAGCGTGAGTCCATCATGGCTCAGTGTTGGCGACTGGGAGCCGCCAATTGGTACCGCGCGGGCGAGGAGTCGAGCTCCATCGAGAGCTGCCACCACCAGACCATCCCCGGTCGCCACCGCCAACCGGGTGTTTGTCGCATCGACTGCAAGCGCGTTGGCGGCAGCCTCGTGGGTGTCAAACTCGAATCCGACGTTCGCGTCGACCTCCAGGACCCTGCCGTCACCCGTCAGCACGAGCCCGGATGTGGCGCCACCCGCGGCCGCGTGTACTTGGACCGGCAGGGTATCGAGCGACAACCTCTCGCCCGTCGCAAGTTGCCACTTCACTGCGTACGTCTCGCCGGCAACCACGAGCGTGTCTGCGTCCGCCCGGTCGAACCAGAACCAGGTGGCTGCGCTTGCGCTGAGGTTGAAGTCATCCGGCCCCCAGCTGTTGACGATTTCTGGCCCCGCTGGTTCCAGCCCCGCAACCGACCATCTCCTCACGAACACTCCGCCTGCACTCACCAGTGCCGCACCGGAGGGATCGAACGCCAGTCCGGTGATTCCTTGCAGCTGTGCCCCCTGCGATTCGGTGAGCGTCACGCCTGATCCAAGTTCGATCTCGTCGGCGTTTCGCGCCGGGTTTGCCAGTACGGAGGCAGTGACGGTTCCCGTGGCGCGATCGAAGATCGTGACCGTTCCATCCGACTCGCCGGTAGCAAGCAGTGTGCCGTCTGGGCTGATTGCGATGGCTTGAGCTCCATCGGCGGCCGGGAACGGTTCGATGTCGCCGCCGCTGACGTCGACGAGCACGACCCCGCCATCGTCGCGAACAACGGCCGAAATCCCTGCGGGCGAGCTGGCCTCGATGGATCGCGCGGCAACGGGAAGCCGGGATATCGCGCCAGAGACATCGATGAGATGAAGCTCCGACCCCGAGAGCGCAAGCAGTCGACTCGCCGTGACCCAGTGCACGTTCCCGTAGGCCGTGCCAGCACCCAACGTGCCGAGAAAGGACCCGGAGTCGACCAACACTCGCTGCAACGCGCTCAAGCCCTCGAAGCCGGGATCCCTTCGGTATGTCTCCACGGCCATGAGCAACGCCATTTGCCGATCGCGTTCCACGACGAATCCGGCCTGGCTACCGAGGCGGGCGGTCTCGGCATCTCGGGCAAGGGAAGCAGCCACGGTGCGCTGGCTCAGCGAGTAGAGGGCAAACCCGGTGGCCACCATCGCCGCCACCACGAGTGCCAGCAATACTCGGCGCCGGCGCGCCGACGCAGTGAGTGCCAGGTGCTCGTCATGTTCCCGACTGGTCTGGAGGAAGGCCTGTTCTCGGGTCGAGAGTGCCATGTCGGTGGTGGTTGCCCAAGTGTCGAACTGAGCGAGCCTATTGCCCCGAAGCAGGAACGCAGCGTCCTCGCCGGATTCCTCCCACTCTTGGAGGGCTGCATCGAGCCGCTTGCGCAGAACGAGCTCGTCGCGCTCGTCTTCGATCCAATCCCGCAAGCGGTTCCACTCCTTGAGCAATGCCTCATGGGCGACCTCAACGGTCGGCGCACGAGAGACCGGGTCGGAGTCAAAGGTGAGAAGACGATGGGCACCAAAGCTACGCAGTCCATCTTCGAGGGCGCTGCGGTCTACTTCGAGGGCCGCCAAGTCGTTGCGAGTCACCCGGCGCCGCACGCTGTCGGCACCCTCCTCCACCGTGATGAGCCGCAGGAACACCTGGTGCATGGCTCGCTGCCCGGCTGGTCCAAGTTCGGAGTAGAGCGCTTCCGCCCTCGTGCCCAGAGCGCCAAGCACACCTCCGGATGCGCGGTACACCTCGACAGTGAGCTCATCGCGCGATCTCATCTCGAAGAGCTCGGTCAGTGCATACTGCAACAGCGGGAGCCCTCCGGGTTCATCGCTGACATCCCGGACGATTTCACCCACCAGACCGGGCTCGATGCGCAGCCCGACGGACGCAGCCGGCATCTCGACCGCAGCCGCAAGATCCGCGTTCCCGGGCATGGCGACGGGCACCAAACCCGATTGAACCTGGGCACCAAAGCCGGCGTATCGCAGCGGACGGTCGAAGAAGTCGGCTCGTAGGGTGAGGACGATCCGTAGCCGCGAGGTAGGGTCGGTTGCTGCGTTGATCAGGCTGTCCAGGAACAATGCGCGCAGTGGCTCGGAGCCGACCATCGCGAAGAGCTCTTCGAATTGGTCGATGACCAGTACCAGCTCCGTGCCGTCCCGCGGCAATGCCGACTCGAGAACGCGGGAAAGACCTCGCTCGTCGCCCAAAAGTCGATCAGCGATGCCGTCGTCCTCGATCGCGATCGAACGTAAGGCATCTGCCAGAGCGTCAAATGGATACGCGCCAGGGTACATTTCGGCTACCAGCGGGGGGTGGTCCTTGCCAAGTAATCGAGCTACGGCTCCCGCCCGCACGAGACTCGACTTGCCCGACCCCGACGGGCCGACAACCGCCACGAGACGCTGCCGTTCAAGCATTGCGAGGACTTGGTCCACCAACTGATCGCGCCCGAAGAAATCAGTGGCGTCTTCAGTCTGGAAGGCATGCAGCCCCTTGTAGGGGCACCTGATGTCCGAGCGAGCCGGTGCCGGCTCGTCTGCGAGCTCAACGGCATCGCCACCGAGGATCCGCCGCAAGGCATGGGCCAGGGCTTGCGGCCGCACTTCGGTGTCACCCGATTGGGCTTGTTCGAGGAGTGGCTCGAGCCGTGATGAGACGGCAGGGGAGTACAGGATGTCGGGGGGTACACCATGGGCCGGCGATGCGCCGCCGTAGAGCACTTGGCGCGCGAGTTCCACGAAGGCACGGCGGTCGCCGGCCGCATCTCCAGCAGGCCGGCCGACGACAAAGTCGGTCAGGTAGATGTCACCTGCGGCACTGACGAGCACGGCCTTGGGCCCAACCGCTCCATGGACCACACCGGCATCGTGCGCTGCTCCGAGAGCGTTTCCAACGTCTTCGATGACTTCGAGCGCTGTCCAATCACTTGCATTGGCGGAGGGGAGCAGTGCGTCCAGCCGATCGCCTTCGATCCACTGCATCACCTGGAATGCCTGTCCCGGCTCCCTCCACGTGTCCTGGACATAGACGATGTTGGGATGCTCGACCCGGGCCACTCTGGCCACGTCTGCTTCGTAGCGAGCGATGAACTCTGGCGAATTGGCGAGTTCGCCGGCGATGACGCGAATCGCGACCTCACGCCCGACGGATCGTTGGTATCCGCGGTACACCGCGTCGTGTCCGTCCGCGCTGATCAGCTGTCGTAGCTCGTAGCCGCGGATGGCTCGGGTGATACCCGGCGCTTCAGGCGAGGCGGCGAGATCGAGCTTGGGGTCTCGGTTGAGCATCTGCAGCTCCAGCGCCCCCAGTTGAGCAGAGGGCTCTATACCCATCTCCTCGATGAAGTGGTCTCGCGTGCGAGAGAAGGCTCGCAGTGCCTCACCATGCCGGCCGGAGCGGTAGAGCGCCATCATGAGCTGTGCGCGGAATCGCTCGTGTAGGGGGTAATCCACGGCCAGGCTCTCCAACTCGCCGACCAGCAGCTCGTGGCGGCCAAGAGCGAGGTCGGCATCGACGCGATCACCGAGAGCAACCAATCGCAGCTCGTTCAGCCTGGTGATTTCTGGCCGTAGCACCGGCGCTCCATCCACGTCGGCAAAAGGGTTACCCCGCCATAGAGCGAGGGCGGTCGCCAGCCGGTCGGAAGCGACCCCAGGATTCGTAGCGACGATTGGCCGCGCTCCGGCAAGCATCTCGCAGAAGCGACGTCCGTCTACACGTGAGTCGTCGACGTGTAGTGAATAGCCCGATTTGTCGCTGTGGAGCGCATCCCCGACGCGGCCTCGGAGGTGGTAGACGTAGCTCTGCACGGTCTTGCGAGCGGTCGCCGGGGGAGCATCGAGCCACAACCCGTCGATGAGCGCGTCGGTCGAGACCGTTGCGCCCTGAGCGGCAAGCAGCATTGCCAGAACGAGACGCTGCTTCGGGCCTCCGAGGTCAACGTCTGTTCCACCGGCGTGGGCGGCCACTGGGCCGAGGACTCTGAAGTCCACTCCTGAACTGTACCGAAATGCGTTGACGCGACTCCTCGTGTTGGCAGGTCGCTTCCGGCCAACACGAGGCACATCGCGAGAGTTCACCAAGGACTCAGCTGCTGTTGCCACTGCCCCACATCGGAGCGATGTCGTGGTTGGGGCCCCGCTCGACGATGTCGCCGCGAGCCAGATCTGCCGGGCTGCGGTCCAAACCGGGAACCGGTGTCGCCGCACCAGCACTGCCCCACATCGGAGCGATGTCGTGGTTGGGGCCCCGCTCGACGATGCCTGAGTCGGTGACGCCGCTGGGCGCCGCTCCAGAGCTGGAGGCGAAGCCGGCCTGCCATGCAAAGAGGCCCGCAACGGCGAGCAGTGCGGCGACGGCAAAGACGACGAGGCCGGTTCGGTGTGCTACCTGACTGTGGGGGACGGTGACCTGCGCCATGGTGATCTCCTTCGTTTGCATGGCCTTGGTGGACATCGCCACTGTCAAACCTTGTGGAAGGAAGTTGGAAGGAACGTGTTTCGCCACGTCAGCGCAGATCTTCACGAGACGCGAGGGGGGCTCCAGAGCGTCACGACGGTAGAACCGGCGCCGGAAGCCGCAGGTTGGCCCCACTCACGCACACGGCGCATCGATCCCCAGGCCTGCCGCGATGTGCGTGTGGAGGAACGGCTGAGAGCTTCGTAAGAGTCCCTTCTCCTCTGGTAATGCCGGGCGCCTTGGGTCATTCTGGGATAAAGGGTCCGTATGGACTCCCTTCGGCGTGGGTCTGTGTAGTCCATGCGGACTGTGTGCAGACGCACGAGAGGAGGCCGCCATCCGAAGGCTCGGACCATTCCTCGCTCTTGTGATGTTGGCGGCAGCGAATTGCTCCATCCCGCAGGGGTTTGAGATCACCACACCGATGGTCGCTCCGGGCGAGGCAGCACCGACCGTCATCCTGTCGGGGGCGGCGGTCGAGGACGGCATCCTGTGTCCTGAAGCGACGGTGAAGACGATCCGGTGGGAGACTCGGTCCGGTGAGCCGGTGACTGATGACGAGGCTCAACGGCTCACCGACGAGGCACGAGCAACCGGCGCCATCATGTTTGATGCATGGTATGACGAGTGCACCTGTGTCGACGGAAGCCAACCTGCAGGCCCCACGGGACACCGCTAGAGGTGCCGTTATGGGCGCCTCTGGCTTGGCTCGAAGGGCCCACTCCGATAGCCGGCGAGTCTTCCTACTCCGGCAAGGAGGGGCATAATCAGCCCAGCGACACCTGGTTGCTTGATTGACTCCTTGTAGGCGTGCGTTAGGACTGCCATCTGAAGGGTTGGAGGTTCTCCGGTCTTCCGATTGACCGGTCGCTCCTTCTTCAGCCGGTCATACACGCCTGCAAACAGCATGAGGTCATGGTCGGGGTTGTAGCCGCCTGGGAATATCACCTCCGACTCCACGATCAGTTGATCGCTGCCAACGTTGAGGAATCCGTGGATTTGGCCCTGAGCAACCTCGACCTTCTCTCCCACCGCAAGCTCCGATACCTGCCGACCTGCCCTAACGAGCATCTCTCCTGAGACGCATCTAAAGGTCTCAATCAGGTTCGGGTGGATATGCGGGAAGTCCCCCTTGATGCCGGGTCCTCCCGGATCACAGTCCACCCGAATCACATACCGATCCGTATGTGACTCGGGATTGCCGGTGACTTCTACCCGGTGGTCGCCGATATCGAGCGTAGTTCCAATGTCCAGCATGGCCACCTCCCCTACCAAACGTACACCCCGATAGCATGTGAGTAGCTGGCAACTCCTAATCACACGCATACGTGCCGATCCCGCGCACTCGACGAAGTGCGTGTTATCGCCCATACCGGGTGATCGGTGCGGTCAGCGCCAGCACAACTCTGGGTCGGAGGCGTCCGTCGGTGGGGCGGGGTGCTCGCACATTTCCCTCACATTCCGCTGATCGGGTCGATAGGGTTGGCTACTGGGAGTCTGTAGGAAGGGAGAGATCGTGCGCAGGAGACTGGGAGTCTTGATCGCTGCGGTGTTGGTTGTCTCGGGCATTGGCGGTGCTGCTGTTGCCCATGATCAAGAGGGGTTCATGGGAGAGCAGACCGAAGCTTATGCGGCGGTGGCGGCCAACGCTGCTGACCACAGCAACGCGCCCCGATCGCACCAGCCGTGTGTTCAGGGTTACGCGGGAGAGTTCCCCTGCGACAAGGTCGACCAACTGAGCTACGTGCCGTCGGCAGAGCTTGGTGCGTCGTTTGTCAACGACATCTGGGGATGGACCGATCCGGAGACGGGTGTCGATTATGCGCTGGTCGGTGCTGCCGAGGGCGTGGTGTTCGTGGACATCTCGGATCCGAAACGTCCAAACGTGCTGGGTATCCTTCCAACCGCTTCGACGGAAGGCGGCGATTTCTGGCGGGACATCAAGGTCTACGCAGATCACGCCTTCGTGGTCTCCGAGAACGACGACCATCCGATGCAGGTGTTTGATCTCACCGAGCTGCGGGGTGCGGAGGGTTACACCACCTTCGCGTCCGTCGCCGACTACTTCGGACCCTCGGGGCTGGAGATTGAGCACGCTCACAACATCAACATCAACACCGACATCGGTCACGCCTATATCGTGGGCAGCGACACGTTCGGTGGCGGGCTTCACATCGTGGACATCACCGATCCGGCCAATCCGACATTTGCCGGTGGGTTTGGCGATCACGGGTACACCCACGACACGCAGTGTCTGCAGTATGAAGGACCGGATGCCGACTATCAGGGTCGGAGCTTGTGTTTCAGCTCGAACGCCACGTTCGACGGAACGCCGTTCCTCAACACGCTGTCGATCGTCGACGTGACTGACCCGGCGAATCCCGTCGGGATCGCCGAGGTGGACTACGCCAACGACGGCTACAGCCACCAGGGTTGGCTGACTCCGGATCAGGCGTACTTCCTCCACAACGACGAGCTCGACGAGTTGTTCTTCGGTGTCAACACGACGACGCGGATCTTCGATCTGCATGATCTGGACGCTCCGGTGCTGACATCCGTGGTCGCGCACGACACGACCGCGATCGGCCACAACGTCTACACAGAGGGGCGGTACATGTTCGCTTCGAACTACACCGCCGGCTTGCGAGTGTTCAGCATCACCGACGTTGCCGCCGGTGAGTTGCCCGAGGTCGCCTACTTCGACGTCTACCCGGAGAACGACAACGCCTCCTTCGAAGGCGGAACGTGGAGCAACTACCCGTACTTCAGCCAGAAGGGCGTGGTGGCAGTCACGAGCATGGACCGCGGCCTGTTCATCCTCCAGCCCAGGCTCGGCAAGAGCGGCAACTAGGTTCCACAGGGACGACGAGGCCGGACCCGCACGTGTCTGCGGGTCCGGCTTCTTGTTGCCGCCAGTGGCTAAGCGCTCGATGTCCAGGCCGCCCAGAACACCGTTCGCCATTCACGATCCCGCTCATTTCATTCCGAGCCGATCCGGCACTCGGCTCGGGTGACATCATGCCGGACGAGAACGAGCGCCGACGTGCCGTTCGGCGTGGTTTGAGGACGCGCTCGTTATGGCGCATACCGGGTGATATGGGCGGGTCCGGAGATGGTCATCTCGCGGTGGGGGTGCTGGTCTGGAAGAATCGTTGGGGAGAGGTCGGTGATCGCGGTGGTTGGTGTTGCTCGAGCTGGTCTGCTTGTCGGTGGTATGGCCGGGCTGATGCTGACGCCGCCGTTTGCGCTCTCGTACTTCCCTGCGTACGGCCGGTCGGCCGGTGAGCGTCCTCCCGGCTGGCTCGACAACCTGCACGAGCCGCTCAGTGACCTCGGCGTGTTCGGTACCGATTGGGTGGCAACATATACCCGGTATGGGAAGGCCTATGGCGTCGCCCTCTTAATCATCACCGCCTCCCTCGCGGTCGTTGTCAACAACCGACGCCACAAAGGCAAGTGGGAGACCCGAGCCTGGAGAACCATTGTTTCCGGACTCGCCTTGGTGACTGTCGGGACCTTCGGGGACTACGCCCTTCCCCAAGACGGCTGGTCGAATTGGGGTTTCGGTCTCGAACTGCTCGGCTTCCTCGTGATCGCAGTCGGGACCCCGCTGCTGTCATGGGCGCTGCGCCGGGAAGCCAAGGCGTCGAGGTTCATGGCGATCGGGGCGGGGGCGGTCGGACCGGTCAGCGTGGTGGCCGGCAGTGGCCTCGTCGGTCACATCCCATCAGGGACCGCATCTCTGCTGTTGATAGCAGCCATCGTCATCGGCATCACCGGGCTCCCCGACGCCACCTCAATCAGCGCGGATGCACCGGATGGAGCATCCGCCGCGGCCTGATCACACCGCTGATACGTGATGCGCGATGAGCGGCTTCATTGAGCGGTGGCGCCGCCGGGCTCGTTTGCCGCGTCATTTGGCTAGCCGAAACGCCGGCGGGAACGCTGCAGGCATACGCTTCTCCTCTCCGGCAGGGCCTCAAGACACCACACGCTACGCGTCCGGAGAAACGGGGGAAGATCAATCGAAGCGACGGTGCTGTGCGCCGATTCTCCGTGTGGCGTGGTCATGCGAGCGGTACACGCTTCTGCCGCGCGATCGTGTTGCTGGACGTAGGGTCGTTCGTGTGGGTGGTCACTTGCCCACACCGCTGAGCCGCTAGGGGGGCGAGTGAGGAGGCCTGTGTGACAACGATGCTCGTAAAGGACGCCGAAGTCCTCGTGACGATGGACGACGAGCGCCGGGAGATAGCCGGTGGGGGATTGTTTGTTCGAGACGGGTTCATCGAGCAGGTGGGAGTGACGAAGGAGTTGCCCTCGGCAGCCGACACGGTCCTCGATGTGTCAGGTCAGGTGGTGCTTCCTGGCTTCGTGAACACGCACCATCATCTCGGCCAAACGCTGACGAGAGCGCTTCCCGCGGCGCAGAATCTGAACCTGTTCCCGTGGTTGCAGGCCCATTATCGGGTGTGGGCTCGGATCACACCGGAGGCGACCCGGACGAGCACCATTGTGGGTCTGGCGGAGTCGGCATTGTCCGGTTGCACGACGATGTTCGACCACTCCCACATTTGGAAGAGCGGATCGAAGGTCGATCACCAGATCGCGGCCGCCGAGGAGATCGGGGTCCGTTTCCATGCGTCGCGAGGCAGCCTCTCGCTCGGTGAGTCCGACGGAGGTCTCCCCCCAGATGACGTGACCGAGGAGGAGGACTTCATCCTGGAGGATTGTCTACGAGTGGTCGATGAGTACCACGACGCATCGAGGGGTTCGATGATACGGATCGTCCTCTCGCCGTGCTCGCCGTTCTCGGTTACCGCTGACCTTCTCAAGAACACGGCGGAACTTGCCCGCCAGTACGACTCGGTTGGGCTGCACACTCACCTGGCGGAGACGCTCGATGAGGAGCAGTACACGCTCGAGCGGTATGGGCAGCGCCCGGTCCAGTGGATGGAGGGCGTCGATTGGCTAGGCGATGATGTGTAGTTCGCGCACGCGGTGCACGTCAACGCCGACGAGATCAGCCAGTTCGCAGCCACTGGGACCGGGGTGGCACATTGCCCCAACTCAAACATGCGGTTGGCTTCGGGAATCGCCCCGGTGAAGGCCTACCGCGACGCTGGAGTCAACGTTGGCATCGGAGTCGACGGATCAGCGAGCAGTGATGCCTCCCACCTGCTTCTCGAAGTGCGCCAGGCCATGTACCTGGCACGACTCAAGATGGCGCTGCGCCCACCCGAGGGACCGATGACCGTGCTACCGACCTCCCATCCGCTGCGACGTGACGAATGGGTCACCGCACGAGACGCCATCGAGATCGGAACCCGGGGAGGAGCCGCGGTGCTCGGCCGCGACGACATCGGTCACCTGGCCCCGGGGATGTGCGCCGACTTCTTCTCTGTCAATCTCAACACGATCGATCTCGCCGGCGCCATGGCCGATCCCGTCGCGGCGCTCATCTTCTGTGCACCGCAGACAGCAACGTACACGGTCGTTAACGGAGAGGTCATCGTGCAGGACGGGCAGATCGCAACCGTGGACATGGACCCCCTCCTCGAAGAGCACCAACACCACGCCCAACAACTACTCACAGGCGAGTGACGTGTCGGCGAAGTTGGCTACATCCCCTTCGATCCGGTCACCGCCTCGCTGTTCTTCCAACTCGTCTCCTCCCGCCACCAACAGTCCTCTCTCATCGTGTCCTCCAACAAGAGCTTCTCGGCTTGGGCCGAGATCTTCGGGGATGTCGTCGCGGTCGAAGCCATGGTCGACCGGCTCGTCCACCACTCCCACGTGCTCGTCCTCAAAGGCGGCAGCTACCGACTGAAGGACAAACAACAGGAGGTGATGGCCACTGCCGAAACCACCTAGACCGCGCAGTTCTCAACCGGCGCAAACCGCGCGGATTTCGACCGGCGGCAGATAGCGCGCATCTCGAGGATGACATCGTCACGGTGAGTGTTCGGGGACCCGAGCGCAGTCGTGAGTGCCGATCTGCGCGGCTATCCGCGGCCTCCTGCAATCAGGGCGGCCTCGGGAAGCGACTTGAGTCTGAGCATGGCGATGATGCCGACGATCGGACCGATGGCGAGGACGGCAAACGCCCAGGTCCAGGTAACCGCTTCCTCCATGATGGGGATGATCCAGATGGTGGCGGCTGACACAGTGAACCCGATAGCGATCTGCATGGTGAGAGCAGTCCCGACGTACGACTGATCGCCGACTTCCGTAATCATCGCCGAGAACTGTGCTGAGTCGGCCACAACCGTGAACCCCCAGATGAGCCCGACGACGACTATCAGCCACGTCGGACCACCAAACAGCAGGCCGACACCAAGAGAGCACAACCCGGATATGGCGAGCATCAACGCAGTGAAGTTGGTTCTTCCCCAACGGTCCGCGACGAACCCTCCAACCCATGAACCCGCCGCTCCAATTGCGATGACTATCCACGTGACAAAAGCAGCCACCGGCAGAGGTTCCGTGCCTGTTGCTTCCAGATGATCGCCGAAGAAGATGAGGAACCATGCCGCCATCGCAAACAGTTCCCACATATGGGCGAAGTACCCGATCGAAGCGAGTCGAACACCCCGGTTGCCGAAGACCAAGCCGACCTGACGGGGATCAAACACGGTTCGGGGAAACTCGAAAGGCCCATCCTTGACGGAGTAGGCAATCAGACCTCCCAACGCCGTCATGGCGGAGGTGGCGTAGACAACGCTCTTCCAGTCAACGCCTCCCAAGGCATTGACCAGATGCGGAGACGCATTCCCGAAGATGATCCCCGCAGCCAACACTCCCAGAGCCATACCGCGACCCCGGCGATACCACGTGGAGATCAGCTTGAACGAAGGGGGGTAGACCCCTGCAAGGAAAAAGCCCGTGGCGAATCTCAGAGCGACTCCCCACTCGACACCGCCCGACCAGACCAACCCCAGGTTCGCCAGACCTGCGCCCACACAACCAACCAGCATCACCAACTGCGGTCGCACCCTGTCAGCCACATTCAGAGCGGAAGAAACGAGCGCACCAGCAACGAACCCAAGAATCACACTGATGGTGAGCCACGCCTTGCCCGTCGCCGACAATGCCCAGAGCGCTGTGAGCTGTGGCACAACCGCCGTAGCGGAGAACCAGGTCGAGATCCCCAAGACCAAAGCGACCGTCAGGAGGACAAGGGGTCTGAGACGACCATCAGGATCTTGGACTGCGGGCTCCTCGCCCATGTTCATTGCCGTTTCAGACATCGAGTCAACCTAGCGATCGGAGGACGGCAGGGCGCACCCCGACCGCCCAGATCCGGCAATCGTTCTCGGATCTGTAATGCACTCGGAGGTGCCGCTCGGCGCTGTCTGGCGGGGTGGGCGTTTCTACTCGGGATCTGGTGATCGGGTGCGTTCCGCAGTCGCCGTTGTGGCTGGTTGCGTTGATGCGTTCAGTGGGGTGAGGCCGAGGAGCCACCAGGCCGCAAGCCCGAGGGTTGTTCCTGGCGCGAGTGGAATGATCAGGTCGAGGATGCCTGAGGGCCAGTCGACGAAGGCCGGGGTGCCGAGCCAGGTGTCGCATCGTTCCCAGGTCGGGACGCCGCCGATGTCGTCGCAGGTCGCCCCCATCGTCCCGAGGAACGTGACGACACCAACTGCAGCGGTGATCAGAAAGCGGACGACCTTCTTCACGCAGTCACCTCAGCTGCCTCCTTCGAAACGGACCCGGTCACGGAGCCACTGCGCGGTCCAGGCTTCATCGACGTCGCCGGCAGCGATCGCCAGCATCGCTTCCTCGGCTTGGTCGATGTCGGGCGGGTCGGGCTCCCACACCCCATCGTTGAGGTCGATGAACAACACCAGCGCCGCCCAGGCGGCACGCTTGTTCCCGTCAGGGAGCGGATGGTTCCACGCCAACCGGCACACCAACACCGCCGCCTTGTCGAACCGGTCCGGGTAGAACTCGGTGTCCCCGAACCCCGCCTGCGGGGCATGCAACGCCGAGTCCGCCAGATCCGAACGAGCAGCCTTGGCCAGGGTGTCGGCGTCGACGCCGGTGACTTGCTCGGCCAGCCAGAAGTACTCAGCCAGGGTGACGTAACGGGTCACCGGGCAAGACGTTCCAACAGTTCCCGGTCGCGTTCGAGCAGCCGCTTGGCGCGGCTGGTGAAGTCCTCGTCCTGGCGGACCCGTTCGATCTCCGCCTTCAACGCGTCGATGATCAAAGCGTTGACGCTGGTCCCCTTGACCCGGGCGACGGCTTCGGCGTCGTCGGCGAGTTCCTCGGGGAGCCGGACGGTGGTCTGTTTGATGTCCTTAGCCATATGGTCATGATATCGCGATATCGAGACACCGCAACCACCCAGAACACCGGTCCTTGAGAGCGATATCGCACACTCCGTTCCGAGCAGATCCGGCAATCTGCGCTACCGAGAGTATCTGGATGGCCCCGCATGGAGAGGTGCCGCACGTCAGTGGCCGATGCCGGGGATGTTGCGGCTCTGAGCGCGCTCGGCGACGTGACGCTGCTTGGCGGCTTCGATGCTCTGGTTGATCTTCTGCCAGGTCTGGTCGTCGTCGGAGCGGGGGTCGTGAATGACGTCCTGGCTGTCTGGCGGGTGTCCGTCGAGCCGTCGGTGCCCGCTGGGTGCGCCGCGGTGTGAGGGGTTCAGTGCCGTGTCGATTCCGAGCCGGGTTCGTCGGGTGATGGCGGGTTGGTCGATCCAGTCCCGGACGATGGCCTGGGTGAGGATGTCGGCTGCGGTTTCGTTGCCGCTGGTGATGACGTAGGCGTGGTTGGCGTGGCGTCCTCGGGTGAGCGGCGTGTAGAGCCCGCGGCTGTCGGTGGGGCCGTCGGCGAGGAGGAGTCCGACGTCGACGGTGCGGCCCTGGGTGGCGTGGCTGGTTTGGGCGTACCCGAGCTCGAGGTCCTTGGCGACGTAGTCGGCGGGGAGACGCACGGTTCCGGTGCGTCCGGTGACGGTGACGGTACCGTCGGGGTGGATGTGTTCGATCGTCCAGTGGTCGCGGTTCTTCACCATGATCCCGCGGTCGGTGCGGAGGGTGCGCTGGTTGCGGCGGGTGACCACTTCGTCGCCGACGAGCAGCCGCTCACGACCGAGCTGGAGGGCCGGTCCGTTCGGGTCGAGTTCATGAGCGGAGATGCGTCGCTGTTGGGTGAGCCGGTTCAACCGGTCGACGGTGTGGTTGGTGTTGGCCATCAACGCCACCGAGTCACCCCGCTGGCGGGCTTCGCTCCAGGCGTCGACGATGGCGGTCTCCATCTCGTCAGGGGCGCCGTCGTGGAGGCGACCGTGGTGCTGGTACTCGTCGATCACGGTGACGTCGCCGTTGCGGAGACGGCGGGTGGCGTTGCGTTCCCATGGGTGGGTGAAGCGGTGGATGTGGTCGAGTTCGATGGCGCCGTGGATGTCGATGAGGTGGGCGAACATGCCGCCGCGGCCGACGGCGGAGAACTGGCGGGGATCCCCCACCATCACCACCCTCCAGGCTCTCTCGTCGGCGAGGCGGGTGAGGGCGGCGAGTTGCGGGGTGGACACGGTGCCGGCCTCGTCCACGATCACCGTCGACCCCCGCGGCAGGTCGAACACCGGCTGTGGCGGCCGGTCGGGGCGGGTGTGCTCGTACAGCAGCTTGTCCAAGGTGTCGGCCGCCATGGTCGTTTCGGTGCCGAGCACCTCGGCAGCCGCTGCGGTGGATGCCACCCCGAACACCGTCTGGCCACGATCGTGTAGGTAGGCGACGGCGGGGGTGAGGGCGGTGGTCTTGCCGGATCCGGCGGGTCCCACGATCAGCTCCAACGGTGCCATCCCCGCCACCGCACGACACGCCTCGGCCTGACCCGCACTCAGATCCTGCGGGTCGAGGCCCCGGGGTGTCGTGTCGATGATGCGGGCGAGGCGGAGCTGCCGCTGCGTCCACTCCACGATGCGTTCCTCCTCGTCGAGGATGGCTCGGGTGGTGAGGGCCCGGTCGATGGCGGCTTCCCTGATCGGACGCCCATCCCGGCGCAGCACCGCACCATCCGGGACCGGTGGGGACAGGTCAACACAACGGTCCGCCACGACATGGTCGGCGAGATCCTGCAGGAAGCGGCACAGGCGATCGGGGTCGAGGGTGACATGGGTGGGGACCTGGGCGGCGAGCTCACGCACCAGCTCGGCGGGCCGCCACGTCGACTGCCGCTCCCCAAGCGCCTCCAACGCCCCCTCCCCCATACCGGCCATCGTCGCCCAGTCGATCCCAGCCGGGCGCCGGACACGACCCACCGTGCCGGCGACGATCTCGTGTGGCTCGTAACCGAGGGCGGTCGCTCGTGTTCGCCACCCTTCATGGAGGTCGTCGGCGCGGTGGCTGTGGGTCTTGGCGGGTCGGCTGTCCAGCACCGCCTCACGTCCGAGGCGCCACTGTTCCCGTGGTGTCGGCTCCCGCTCCAGGTCGGTACGGAACCGATCCAGCTTCTCACCGACACGCTCCTCCACCTCATGGCTGCGTTGCGAGAACTCAGCCAGCACCTCCGGTTCGACACCGGCCATCTCAGAGATCCCAT
>DATHZQ010000079.1:0-31770 GCA_035458525.1 Acidimicrobiia bacterium | reverse complement strand
GGGCTCACGAAGCCGTACCGATGGCGCGGCGGCGCTACCGCCTCCGGCCTGACTGCTGGTGCCGCCTCTAACTCCTGCACAGCTGCCGGGCCGGTCGTCTTGGCCAGTACAGAAGACCAGAGCCGGCAAGGTGCATATTCGATCTTATGCACCACAGGTGTCGTGGCGTTTGGATGCCGCCGCCACTTGGTAGGGGTGGTGGGGCCAGGGCTTGGCCTCGTGGTCGATTCTGTACATTCGGTCGGGAGCCGGGGGAGAGCGATTCGTCTGGTCTTCCCAGCTTGTGACGTCTGGCTGACTCGGTGGCTCGATCGGTCGGCGAAGAAAGGGGGAGCCACCCGCTGTCGCCCTGGAGCCGGAATCGACACCGCTGCGTTCGAGGGCCTCGCTCCGGATCCTGTACCCAAGAGAACGGGGCCGGTCACCCCGATCTGCCGCCACCGCCCCGAGGCGATGGCTACGCCGGGTTGGTGACCGCTCTCCATGTTGCGTCGACCAGCACGCCGATGTCCTCTGGCTTCAGCTGTATGCCCGCGGCAACGAGGCGGACGAGCACGCCGAGCGACAGGGCGTAGATGACTTCGATGGGTAGCGGCACGAGGCGATCGCCGAGGTCTTCTGCCTGTGCGATCTCGGCGAGCGTGTCACCGGCAGCGGTCAGCCGCGAATACGCCTCCTCGAAGTAGGGCGACTCTTCGAGTTGTGTGAGGAAGCGGGCGCGCGCGGGCTCTTGCGCCATGAAGTCATAGGTTCTGGTCAAGATGTGGCGCCAGCGCTCCTGCGGGGCTGCGGCATCGTCGTAATCAGCCAGCACTGCTGCGGCCAAATCTGCCTTGAGCTCGAGGTAGGTCGCGTAGACGAGCTCTTCCTTCGACTCGTAGTGCACATAGGCCGTACCGGTCGCAACCCGCGCTGCCTTGGCCACCGCACCCATCGAGGCGCCATGGAATCCTCGCTCCGCCACGAGGTCCCGCAACGCCCTGCGGATCGCCGCCGGACGATCGACGCTCATCCCCGCTCCATCGCAGCCTCGAAGTCGAGCTTCACTCCGGTCTCACGCTCGGACACGAGCCACAGCGTCTCGATTCCGGAGTCGATGCCTGGTCGCAGAATCGGCTTGCGGACGGGATCGCCGCTGTTCCCCCAGCGTGGACCGTAGAACTCCCCACCTTTGGCATCCGGATCGGTGGCTGCGCGTAGCTGCGATAGCGCCCCCCGGTCTGCAGGCATGCCGGTCTTCGCCGCCAGCCACTTGAAGAAGTGCCCAGCACGGCCCCCGCCGCCTTGATCGACCGTATGCACCTGGAGGTTGGTGTGCGAAAGGCCGGGATGGGCAATCAGACTCGATGCCCTCAATCCGCGCTGCTCGAATTCCCGCTGCAAGCCGATACCGAAGTGGAAGTTGGCCAGCTTTGCCCGCCCGTAGGCCCCCCACGGCGAGTAGTTGCCTTCCATGTTGACGTTCTCGGGATCGACCGCGCCCCCCATGTGATGTGCCGTGCTGGTCACGGTCACGATCCGCACCGCATCGGCAGTCAGCAGCGACTTCAGCAGGCCGGCGGTGAAGATCCAGTGGCCGAGGTGATTGACGCCGAATTGCATCTCGTAGCCGTCGGCCGTGCGCCGTTCCGGCATGCCCATGACGCCGGCGTTGTTGACCAGGATCTCGACGCTCGGGTGGTTGGCAGCGATCTGCGCCGCCGCAGCTTTCGTGCTGTCGAACGAGCCGAGGTCGAGCTCGACGATCTCGAGCGAGGCGTCAGGATGGGCCGTCAGGATTTCGTCCCGGGCATCGGCCGCCTTCTCTCGGTTACGAGCAGCCATGACGACGTGTGCGCCCTTGCCGGCGAGCGCTTTGGCGGTCTCGTATCCGAGGCCGCCGTTGGCCCCGGTCACTACCGCAACCCTGCCGGCCAGCGTGGGGATATCCGATTCACTCCAGGCCATGGTTTGTTCCTTTGTGTATGACTGAATGTTCGTTCAGATTGAACGAACATTCAGTCTCGGTCAAGTTGGAGAAGCAGGCTTCGTGCGGAAGGGTCAGCGCCGTGCCGCCGGGATGGGATGCGTCCCTCAGCGAGCCGCCTGGTCCAGTTCGACGACGAGGCGGGGCGGGGCGGTGTTGCGAGACGAGTTGTCGAGCAAGATGCTGGACGGAAGGGGCGGAAGGATGGAAACCGAAGAACCACTGCGACGTCGACCACAGTCCGGCATTGCTCGTGCACCTCGCCTAGCTACTTTGCAGGACTACTTTACATAACGTGGATTATGGGCGGAAGATGAACAGGGGTTGCGCCCGGCGGTCGTGGCGTTGCCGGTTCCCACCTCGACTTCTCGACGCGCTCCTTGAGGCAAACACGGCAGGCGTTGGGAACGTGGAGATGCCGCCGATGCCGCCGAACGTCTGCCGGCTTCGCTCGCTCGACGCCGGTATGTCCCGCCGTATCTCGTCCGCACGCGCTGCGCCTCTGTCAGATGACTGGAAGACGCGACGTGACGACCTGACGTGCCGCCAACTACCCGAATCTGGTCGACCCCTTCCGGGGGTTGGTGGGTGTGCCGATACGTCACTGTGACGCATCGGCACGGACCTACGGCTCGGAATGGCTAGCGTTGCGGACGTCAAGGACAGCGACAAATCGGAACGGCATTCCGACTCCCAGCGTTCGCCGGCGATCCGGGGCGCCCGTGTCGCCGTAGGAGTTTGGCTTCGGCACAGCGTTCGCCGCCGGAGCGGACAACCCGGCCTAGATCGGTGTCGGCGCCGGAATCGGCGTCGCGCTGAGTACCCCGATATTGCGTTCGCGCAACTGACTGCGAGCAGCCTCCCCCGCAAGAAGAAGACGCTCCGTCGAGATACGTCACTGTGACGCTACGGCAGAGCCTCTGCGCTGCATCAGCCGTGTCACTCGTAGCGGTATTCTCGGGCGCGTGCCGCTGCCGCATTGGATCGCACGCTTCAACAAGCGCTGGACGAATCGGTTTCTCGAGCCGGTCGTCGCACGGTTCTCGGGCTTTGCAGTGATTCACCACCGGGGGCGGCGCAGCGGGCGGCCGTACACCACCCCGGTCAACGTGTTCGAAGGCGACAGCGGCGCGGTGATCGTGGCGCTCACGTATGGGACCGGCGCCGACTGGGTGAAGAACGTACTCGCCGGCGGCGGTGCGATAGAACGACGCGGCGAGCTGACGCCTTTCCCCGCCCCCACCGTCGTTGGTCGCGACGAGGCCTGGCGCTTCGTTCCGTGGTTCGTGCAGATCGCGCTGCGCATCCTGACGGTGCAGCATTTCCTGCGTATCGCAACGGTCGATTAGCTGCAAGAGCGGCGTGTTAGCCCAACTGAGGTACTGCAGCCTGCCCTCTAACCGATACCTAACCGATCCACAGCGAATTCGGAACATCGGTTTGATTCGCTGCGACTCAGCACCTTCATCGAGAGAAGAGGAAGTGCCATGAGTCAGCTGTGTGTACGTCTGTTGGGTCCTGTCGAGGTAGAGGCATGTGGGACGGTCATCACGATCGGCCGCCCCAAGGTGAGGACGCTGCTTGCGGTCCTGGCCCTCGACGTCGGTCGTGTGGTCTCGAACGATCGATTGACCGATGCGTTGTGGGGTCTCGATCTTCCTGACGATCCTCACCACGCGCTCCACATGTATGTGAGCCGGCTTCGGAAGCTCCACCCGGCAATCAAGCAAGCCGTTGTGACCGCAACCTGCGGCTACTCGCTGCAGCTGGCTTCCGGCCACATCGACGCCGTGCGCTTCGAGCGGGTGACGGCGGCAGCGCAGCGCCGCATACGATCCAACCCCAGGCTTGCGGTGCGTGCCTTCGACGGCGCACTGGCGATGTGGCGGGGTGAGGCCCTCGGCGACCTGGGTTACAAAGAGTTCGCCTCAGGCACGGTGCGGCGCCTCGAGGAATTGCGCCTCACGACGATCGAGGATCGCTACGACGCCGCCATCCGCATGGGCGCGGCGGCCGAGGTACTCCCGCAGCTACATCAGCTCGCCCGAGAGCATGCCTTGCGTGACCGACCGATCGAGCTTCTCCTGCAGGCGATGCAGGAGGCAGGCAAACACAGCGATGTGCGCTCTGCCTACCGCGAGTACTGCGAACGGCTGGAGCGGGACTATGGCTTGCCCCCTTCCCCTGGCCTGCGCCGGCTGGCGGCCTCGAACGGATCGCGACGCACCGAGACCGCCTGGGCGTAGCTACGAAGCACGGGCAGCAGTCGGTGAGGATTCGGTGAGGCCGATCTGCTGCGATTGCGCGGGCAGCGGCACGGTGCCGCCCTTGAAGAGCGACACCCGCCGGGGAGGTGGACGGGCGGGTTGGAGTCGGGACGGATCACGAGAGAGGAAACGTAGAGGTCATGACACTCACAAAGAGATTCAGCATCATGGGCGCTGCATTGGCGCTCCTGCTGGCGGCCTTCGTTCTCATCATGCAGCCGGCAGAAGCCAGCGGTCTGCAAGAGCGGGTGAGCGGCAACTTCATCGACACGGCCATCGACACCAACGGCGACGGCCTCCAGGCGAACGCGTGGAGCGGCCAGGCCTACGGCAGCGGCAGCCCCAGCTACGAGGGCCTTGTCGAGATCGCATTCGGCCCGACCGGCCTGTGTGACGAGGGAGAGTTCGAGGGCACGCTCGTCCAGTACAGCATCGTTCGCCGTTATGCCAACGGCGACCTGATGTTCGCTTCGTCGACCGACGGGTCGCTGTGCTTCGATCCGGGCTCGGGGTTGGCGAGCTTGACGGTCAACGCCACGATCGACGGCGGCACCGGCAATCACAGCGGTGCCAACGGGACGTATTCGGCCAGCTACACGATTCAGGGTCTCGTCCAAGACGTCGAGCAAGCCATCGTGCATGGTGCGTTCTACGGCGAGACCGAAGGGTCGTAGCCCAAACACGACCGAATGACGCGCAAGCAGGGCGGCGGACCTCGGTTCGCCGCCCTGTCGCACGTCGGCGGTACGCTTGCCGGCGATGCAGGTTGAAGTCGTCACCAGCACACGACGTCGCAAGACCGTGCAAGCTCGGCTTGTGGACGGCGTGCTCCGGATTGCGATGCCGGCACACCTCTCCCCCACCGAACAGGATCGGTGGATCGGTGTCATGCGAGAACGATTCGAACGGCGTTTGCAGTCGGAAGACATCGACCTGCCGGGGCGGGCGCGGAAGCTCGCCAAGGAGTATGGCCTCAGTCAGCCCGACCGGATCGACTGGTCCGATCGCCAGAACACGCGATGGGGCTCGTGCACCCCGGCGGACGGATCAGTGAGGATCTCGCGGCGAGTTGCGCCGTTCCCGCGCTGGGTTCTCGACTACGTAATCGTCCACGAGCTGGCGCACCTGGACCAACCCGGACACGATGCCGGCTTCTGGGCGCTGGTATCCCGCTATCCGATGGCTGAGCGAGCTCGCGGCTACCTCATCGCCAAGAGCGACGGGTGCGGCGAATTCGGGTCAGATTCCTGACGCCGTCAGCGAGTCGATGACGCTCTGCACGGTGCGGGAGAGCTCCGGATGGCTCGCCTCGTAGCGAAGAACTCCCCGCCTCAAACGCTCCAGCAGCGCATCGTGGTCCTCGTCGGATGGAGCGTCGGCGTCCAGGTAGGCGCCCACCTGGTCGGCGAGCTCGCCGGCGTCATCGTGGCCGGCGCTCGCCGCTTCATGCAGTTGACCCTGAACTTGTTCGAGGTGTTCTCTGGCCTCGTCCGACATGACCCTCCTGAGAAACGCGTCACTCGGACGATACCTCAGCCGTCACGCACCTCGCCTGGATCCGCTAGCTTCGGTTCATGACTCGCATTCCACGTTTGATCGTCCTGCTCGCCGCCTTCGTTCTGGTGGTCGCCGCCTGTGGAGGGGACGACGATGCCGGCTCCGACGCCGACGCGGCGGCAGCGGAGACCACAACCACCGCACCTCCCGAAACCACCACAACGACCACAGCACCGGAGACCACAACCACCGCACCTCCGGAAACCACCACAACGACTGCGCCCGAGACCACGACCACCGCGGCGGCCTCCTCGCCAGCCGACGCACAAGCCGTTGTGGACGCCAAGGTCGCAGCCGCCGTGGCGGCAACTCCGGACGACTGGCAGAGCACGCCGATCGAAAGCGATACCGACGCTGCCGACTCTGACGAGATCTACGGTGAGTGCGCCGGCGAGGGCGCCTTCGACCTTGCAAACCTGGACGACGCCACCATCGCGATCTCGATCGTCAGTATCGACGGACCGCCCAGCAGCGCCACGTTCTTCCCGCCGCCATCGGCTTCGATCGAAGCTCGCGTGTTCGAATCGGTCGCGGTCGCCGAGGAAGCCTTCGGTGTGCTCGAGACGGTGATTGGGACCGCGGAAGGCAGAGATTGCCTGGTTGAGCAATTCATCCAACTCATTGCCGAGGGAACGCCCGAAGACGCAGAGTTCGACGTGCAACTCGAGGAGCTGACGGTTCCGGGCGCCGACGTCGGTGCGCGACTCGTCGTCCAGGCGTCGGCCGAGGGCATCACCTTCGCCTTCCAGTTCGACCTCGTTGCCGGACTCGCCGGCGACTGCACGGTCTACGGCACCTTCATCTCGTTCGGCGAACCGGTGTTCGATCCCGCGGTCCGAGATGCCATCTTTGCTGCGGCTACGAGCGTCTGAACGGTTCCGCCCAGCGCAAGGATTGGTACCCTCCCGCGCATGGCCAGCGAAGACGCACAAAGACCAACACTCGAGCTGCGAAAGACCTACGCAGGGCCGATCGACGAGCTGTCGATGCTCGACGCGTCACTGCTGTTTGCGCAGCTCTCGCAAGCGTCGTACCTCCACCCCGACTACGTGCGGGACTACGCACCCCAGCTGGGCTTGGAGCTCGACCAGTTCATCGACCGTGACGGTGCCCAGGCCTACGTGTTCGAGTCTGACACCGACCGGATCATCGCGTGCCGAGGCACGGAGCCGACCGACTGGAACGACGTGAAGGCCGACGTGAATGCGCTGACGGTGGTGGCCGAGACGGTCGGGCGGGTACACCGCGGCTTCAAACGCGAGGTCGACGACCTGTGGCCCAAAGTCGAGGAGGAGCTTTCCACCAAAGACATGAGGAAGCTCTGGTTCACCGGGCATTCGCTCGGAGGGGCAATGGCTACCATCTCCGCCGGCCGGTGCTATCTCGCCCACATCCCGCAGATGCCCGAACACGTGTACACGTTCGGTGCCCCGCGGGTCGGAACGAAACGGTACGTGCAGAACGTCGATCTGAACATCACCCGATGGGTCAACAACAACGACATGGTCACTCGCGTCCCCCCGGCGTGGCTCGGCTACCAGCATGTGGGCCAGCGCAAATACATCAACGCCTACGGCAAGGTGCGAAGGCTCACACGCCGGCAGCGAGCGAAGGACCGATGGCGTGGATTCGTTGCCGGCCTCAAGGAAGGCAAGATCGACCACTTCACCGATCACTCCATTGCCGGGTATGTGGCCCACATCGCCGATGCCGTCGAAGAGCACGACGCCGGCCAGACCAGGCACCAGCTCGAGGAGACGGAACATCCCACACCCGGCTCGGAGACGATGACGCCGTGACCGCGTTGATCATTGCGATCGTGGTCGTCGCCCTCGTGGCGGTGTGGGTCATCGGGACCTACAACCGGCTCGTACGATCGCGCAACCGGGTTCGCAACGCGTGGTCGCACGTCGACGTGCAGCTCAAACGCCGCTACGACCTCGTGCCCAACCTGGTGGAGACGGTGAAGGGCTACGCAGCCCACGAGGCGTCGACACTCAACGCCGTCATCGAGGCGCGAAACGCCGCCCAGGCGGCCGGCAGCGTCGACGCCCAGGCCGCAGCAGAGGGTGGGTTGACCGGTGCGTTGCGACACCTCTTTGCGCTCGCCGAGGCGTACCCCGATTTGAAGGCATCCGGCAACTACCGCACACTTCAGACCCAGCTCGACGAGATCGAAGGCGACATCGCCATCGCCCGTCAGATCTACAACGACACGACCTTGACCTACAACAACATCGTCGAGACGATCCCGACGAACCTGGTCGCGCAGCTGAGCAACTTCGCGAGCGGTGCGTTCTTCGAGGTCGAGGACGAGGGGCGCAGCGTGCCGAGGGTCGACCTCTGAAACGGCTCCTGACGCTGGCGGCAGCGGTGCTGTGGGTGCTGCTTCCGGCTGCACCGGCGCTGACCAAGACCTTCACGCTTCCTGAAGCTTCGATCGACGTGGAGCTCCGTTCCGACGGCTCGCTGGCAGTGACCGAACGTATCACGTTCGACTTCGACGGCTCGTTCACCGGAGCCTTCCGCGACATACCGATGCGTCGCGGCGAACAGGTCACCGACGTCGTCGTCAGCGAGCACGGCCAGGCCTACGCATCGGGAGCGTCGACGGCGCTCGGGATCACCGACACCGCGGGCACCTATGGCGTCCAGGATCGCGGGAGCGAGATGCGGGTGGTGTGGCACTACGCCGCACTCAACCAACGGCGGACGTTCACGATCGAATACGTGATGACCGGCGTGACCGTCGTGTATTCCGACGTCGTCGACATCAACTTCCAGGTGTGGGGCGGCGAATGGGATACCGGACTGGAGCGTCTCGAAGCGACCATCACCTACCCGGGCGCAGCAGCGGGTCCCGCGGTGCGAGTCTTCGGCCATCCGTCGGGAGTCGACGGCGAGACTGCACTTGGAGAAGACGGTGCCAGTCCAACACTGACGGCTCGCAACGTTCCGTCGTACCAGTTCGTCGAGATGCGCGTTCTGCTGCCCCCGGGCGTGCTGTCCGACACGGCTGCGGCGAAAGTCGCACCAGGCGAAGGTTTGGCTCGCATCTTGCAGGAAGAACGCGCACTGGCGCAGCGCGCCGACGACGAGCGCACCGCCAACCGGATTTCGCTGCTCTCGCTCGCCGGCGTCACGGCGCTCGTCCCGCTTGCGCTCGTGATCGGCTACCGCCGGTATGGGCGGGAACCCCGCGTGTCGTACGACCAGGAGTACGAACACGCTCCGCCGACCGACGACTCCGCTGCCATCGTCAATGCGCTGCGAAGGCAGGGACCTCCCGATGAGGCAGGCTTCACCGCAACCTTGTTCGACCTCATTCGGCGGGGTGTGTTCGAAGCCCGCCCGGTCACCGCCGAAAAGAGCACATGGCTCGGTCTCAGAGAGGAGACCATCTCCGATTTGGAGATCGACCTCGTCGACGGGGGCCGCAGCGTTCGTGCCTGGGAGCGCCCGGTGATCACCGTCATGGAGCGGATCCTCGACGACGGCCCGGTACCGCTCACGGAGCTGCGCACCCGCATCCGTGAAGACGCCTCTGCCAACCACAAGAGCTACACCGCATACCAGGATGCCGCTAGCCGACACCTCGAGTCACATGGCTTGCTGGATCCCGCAGGACGCCGCTACCCGTGGATCGTGCTCGGCATCGTCATTGCGGTGGCCCTCATCGGTTGGTTCATCTTGACGCCGCTTCTCGGTGCATTCACGGCCATCGACCGCGACCTGTTCCGATTCGGCATCCTGATGGCGGCCATTGTCGGCGGCATCGCCGCAGTCGTCATCGGCAGCTTTCGCAAGGCGTGGGTTCGGCGCACGAAGAAGGGCGCCCTTGCCGACACACGTTGGAGAGCGTTCCAGCGATACCTCGAAGACTTTGGACGGTTCGACGAACAACCTGCCATTTCCCTCGCGCTCTGGGAGGAGTACCTCGTCTATGCGATCTCGCTCGGGGTTGCCGACGAGGTGCTGGCCACGGCTCGGATGGCCGCTCCGCCCGAGCTCGAGCAGCAGTCGTCCCTCTACTGGTACGGCAACCACGGCTACACGAGCGGCCACAGCTCGAACGCGATCAGCGGGATCGGCAGCGCGTTGAACGGCGCCTTCGCACCTCCATCGTCCAGCGGCAGCGGCGGTGGGTTCAGCGGCGGAGGAGGCGGAGGAGGAGGCGGGGGCGGAGGTGGCGCCTGGTAGGCGCCACCGGCCCCGTCAACCGTCCCAGCTCTCGGCCAAGGCCTCGTGAACCCGCCGTGGGTCGGCGACCACGGCCAACGTGAGCGACCCGAGTGGCTCAGGCGGGAAGCACCATCTGGTGCCGACGACCGAAGCGCTCGGTGGCGAGAGCGGCTGCACGTTGGTAGGTCACCGGGTTCGAGACGCTCGCTTCGGTTTCGAAGACGTCGGAGCCCCATGTGGAGGCGGCTACCAACGCAGCGCGCAGCAGGGCCCCGGCAATCGTCGTGGGTCGATACGGGCGCCGCGTCCCGACCAGGCCCAACCGGGGGCCGGATTCGTTGCGCCAGATCCGGAAGAGGCCTGCGTAGTGCCCGTTGCGGAGATCCTCCGCGACCAAGTACCCCTTGGGATCGAACGGGGGCGACTCGGCGAGCTCGTCGTCGAACCACGCTCGATTCCCCTGCCAGCCGTCAGTGCCGGGAACATCGCAGCGCACGTCGTTGTCGAGCTCCAACAGCCGATCCCGCTCGGCATCGCCGGCGCTCACGATTCGTGCCCATGTCGGGAGCCAAGAGCGACGGAGCGACCGCAAGGCGTCGTCGAAGCGTATGCGAAAGATCTCGGTCGTGTGTCCATGCTGGAACCCCGCCGCCTCGAGCGCTCGCAGGGTGGTGGCGTCCATCCCGTCGACTGTGGCGTATAGCGGGCGCGCCAGCTCCGTGCGGGCCGCTTCAGACAGAATTCCGTAGGAGGCCCAGTCGCCTGCAAATCGGAGAAACACCCGGTCATCGGGTCGCAGCCTCGCGTCCACCGCCGCCACGGCTTCCCGCCCGTCTGTCGCATACCAGCGTTGCAGCGAACCACCGTGCCGGAGATCACGTGCCCGAAGGACGCCTGGAGCGATCGTGTAGAGCGGTGCCACGACGTCGTACTCGCCCCCGAACCGGACCGCCCGCAACTCGCTCACCCGCGCCGGTGCGCTCTCCGCTGCAGCAACACGGCAACGAGCGCCGTCCAGCCGGTCTGATGCGACGCACCGAGACCCTGGCCCGTGTCGCCGTGGAAATACTCGTAGAACAGCGGATGCCGGTGCCAGGCAGGGTCAGGAACCTTGCCGGCCCGGCCGACCTCGGAGGGCGGGATACCGCTCGGACCGGGCAGGAACAGACTCACCAGGCGATCGGCCAGGGCGTCGGCGATCTCGTCCAAGGTCCATTCGTCGCCTGACCCCGTCGGGTACTCGATCGTGAATGAGTCGCCGTAGTAGCGGTGATACTCCCGCAGCGCTTCGATGATGAGGAAGTTGAGCGGCATCCACACAGGCCCTCGCCAATTCGAGTTGCCGCCGAACAGCAAGGTGCTGGACTCCCCCGCCTCGTACTGGATCGTCGCCTGCACGCCGCCGTGATCGAACACGTACGGCTCTCGCTCGTGCGCCTTCGACAGCGAACGCAGGCCGTGCGGCGAGAGGAACTCGTGCTCGTCGAGCATCCGGGTCAGCACCCGCTCCAGGCGCTCTCGACTCAGGAGTGAGAACAGCAGGTGTTGCGTCGACCCGGGTGCGTCGAGCCGGGCCATCGCCCCCGCCAGGTGTGGGCGGTTCGAGGTGAACCACCACATCCGTCTCGTGAAGTCTCGTAGGGGCTCGATCTGCGAGGTCGGAATGGCCTCGACGGCGAGCAGCGGCACGAGCCCAACCATCGATCGGACCTGCAACTGATGCTTCTCGTCGTTTGGCAGATGCAACGCGTCGTAGAAGAAGCCATCGGCTTCGTTCCACAGTCCGGGCCCTCCCAGATCGCCGTTCATGGCTGCGGCGATCGCCATGAAGTGTTCGAGGAATTTGGTGGAGAGGTCCTGGTACACGGGCTTGGTTTGGGCGAGTTCCAGCGAGATCTTCAACATCTCCAAGGTGTAGAAGGCCATCCACGCGGTGCCATCCGACTGATCCAGATGACCCCCTGTGGGAATCGCCTCGCTGCGGTTGAAGACGCTGACGTTGTCGAGCCCGAGGAATCCGCCCTGGAAGACGTTGTTGTTGTCGTGATCCTTCCGATTGACCCACCATGTGAAGTTCAGCAGCAGCTTGTGGAAAATCCCCTCGAGGAACTCCGTGTCGGGCTCGCCGCTGCGCTCCGCATCCATCTGGTATACGTGCCACGCCGCCCAGGCGTGCACCGGTGGGTTGACGTCGCCGAAGTGCCACTCGTACGCGGGCAGTTGCCCGTTCGGATGCATGTACCACTCGCGCGTCATCAACCGCAGCTGCTCCTTGGCGAATGCGGGATCGAGCATTGCGAGCGGAATGGCGTGGAACGCCGTGTCCCAGGCGGCGTACCACGGGTACTCCCACACGTCCGGCATCGAGAGCACGTCGAAGTTGTTGAGATGAGCCCAGTTGCGATTGCGGGCCCGCTCCCCTGCGGGTGGCGCCTGCCAACCTTGGGGGTCGCCAAGCAGCCATTGCGCGATGTCGAAGTAGTAGAGCTGCTTGGTCCACATGAGTCCCGCCATGGCCTGGCGTTGCACGGCGGCTTCGGTTTCGGAGAGCCCGGGGTCTTGGATGGTCGCATGGAACTCGTCGGCTTCCCGCTGACGGTCGCTCTGCAGTGTCGCAAAGTCGGCGAACGGGGCTTCGCTGATGCCGTGTTGCAGCCGCAATCGCACAGTTGCCGAAGCACCAGGTGCGATCTCCCGCCGGTGAACCGTCGCCGCCTTCGTCCCTGTGCCGTCGGCATTCACCGCAGTGTCGTCGCCGTCCACGAGATAGCGGTGAAACGCCTCCTTCGTGTGCGCAGGACTCGGCACGCCGAACAACAACTCGGTATTCGTGTCGTTTCCGGTGAACAGAACCTCATCAGGCGCCTCAGCGGCAAGTGAGTACTCGCCGAGCACGGGGTGGGTAGCGCGAATCGCGGTGTCGCCCTCGCCACGCCACATGGCCGGCTTGGTCAACACGTCACCTTTGGGTCCTGACGGGTACCCCCAGCTCCACGTGTTGCGGAACCACATCGTCGGCACGATGGTGAGGTCGGCGAGATCGGGCCCGCGGTTGACCACCTCGATCTCGATGAGGATGTCCCGCTCGGCGGCCTTGGCATAGACCACGTCGACGAGGAAGTACCGCGAGTCGTCGAAAGCGTCGGTATCGAGCAGCTCGAATTCGGGCTCTGCGACGTTGGCTTCGTAGCCTCCTGCCACCAACCGGTCGTAGGGAAAGGCGCGCTGGGGATAGGCGTAGCGCATTCGCATGTAGGAGTGGGTCGGCGTCGAGTCGAGGTACCAGTACTCCTCTTTCACGTCCTCGCCGTGGTTTCCCTCCGGGCCGCTGAGCCCGAACAAGCGCTCCTTGAGGATTGGGTCGTTGCCGTTCCACAACGCCACCGAGAAACACAGGAACTGCTCCTTGTCGGAGATAGCGGCGAGTCCATCTTCCCCCCATCGATAGGCGCGGCTCCGTGCGTGATCGTGCGGGAAGAAGCGCCACGCGTCACCGTTCTCGCTGTAGTCCTCACGCACGGTGCCCCAGGCACGCTCGGCCAGATAGGGACCCCACAGCCGCCAGTCGGCGGCTCCTGCGTCTGCAGCCGCAAGACGGCGATGCTCTGGACTCTCGTGATCGACGGGGGTCACAGCGCGCAAGTGTACGACGGTGCACTTGGCTCACCCACCCCTCGGGATACGATGGCGTCCGTGGTCACCTACACCGTCATCGGGATCTTCGTACTGCTGTGCGTGACGCTGGTATTCGGCTACAGCCGTCTGCTGCAGCTTCAAGGCCAGCTGCGCCGAGCCGAAGCGCAACGCGACACGCTGGCTTCGGCGGAGAACGATGCGGCATACGCGAAGGCCCGCGACGAGTACAACCGTGCGGTCCATGGATTCCCCACGAATCTGGTTGCCGTGATCACGGGTTTCGCCGCGGCGGATTGATACGGCCGGGAACCAAACCCCGCCCGCCGAGCGTCGGGAGGGCCTGTCCGGGGGCGAGATCGTTGCGGAAGGTGGTGCACCCGACGCTGTCGTCGGAAGTGCGCTCTCCGCCCACGTCGACCTGGCGACGACCGTCAACCGGTGGTTGAGTCCGGATGCTGTGCCCGAGTGGCGAGAGGTCAGCGTCCTCGGCAATGCCGTCGAGGAGGCGGCCGACCCCGAGCTCTTCGCATTGTGGGAGGAGTTCGCCGGAACCTCCGACGAGCAGGAACTCGGCGCACAGCGTGTTTGGCTGTCAGACCTGGCTCATCTGGCGCTCGAGCGGATTGGAGCGTCGTTGCCGGCGTAGCCTCTCACAGACCGACGAGCTCGGCGGCCACCCCGAAGCGATCGAGATCGGCCTGAATCTCTGCGAGGTAGATCGGATTCATCGCGACCACCAGGTCGGGCTGGAGTCGAGCGAGATCTGCTGGCGCCAGGATCTCGTGACCGGTGCCCGCGATGTACGTCCCTTGCTTGTGCGGATTGATGTCGACTGCGCCCGCAACGTGATCTCCTGTGACCGCCAGGAACGAGACCGCCTTCGAGTTCGCCCCCCAGGCGACGGATGTCTTGTTGTCGGTTGCGAGAGCTGCCAGACGTGACCTCCACGTCGACGTCATCGCATCGAATTCCCTCGCAAAGTGATCGATCGCCGCATCGATGCGCTCGAGATCGTCGTGGCCCCACGGCCGCGGGATCGTGCCCTCGGCAACCGGACGCGCCTCGACGATCAGGTACTGGCCGTCATACTCGAGCCTGAGGTCGAGGATCTCGAACCCGCAGCGTTCGAACAGCCTCGCCACCGAACCCTGCGTGAAGTACGCACAGTGCTCGTAGTACACGTCCCAGAACGCGACCTCATCCAGAATGCGTTGCGTGTCCGGGAGTTCGAAGAGGACGACAGTGTCGAGCCGGTCGCCGATCGCCCGCCTGATGCCGCTCAGGAATCCGAACACGTTCGGAATGTGCTCCAGCGTGTGACGGCAGACAATCGCATCGCCAACCAGATCATCGTCCTCAGCGGTGAACCGGCGAGGCATCCAGGTGAGCTTGTCCGCGTGCTGGGTGACGATGCGCTCCGGCTTCACCCCGGGGTCGATCCCGATTCCGGATCCGATCCCAGCGTCGGCCATGAGCACGAGGAACTCTCCCTTGCCGCATCCGATCTCCAACACGTCCTTGCCCGTCAGGTCGTAGCGGTAGACCCAGTGCGTGGCGAGGTCGGTGGCGAACTCGAGGAAACGGGCTGAGAACCCTTGCGTCTCTTCGTACCTCTGGCTGTACTCCGCCAGTTCGTCGTCGAAGTCGACGTTCGAGATGAAGCCGCATTGCGGGCAATGGCCGAGAGTGATCGCTCCGGTGGGGAAAGCCCGCGCCGCAGCGGGATCGTCCAGCAGGACGTTGCTGTTCGCAGGTACCGATGGCTCGTGATGGAACCCGTTCATACCGTCGTGACGACACGCGGGGCACGACACCCCCAACAGCGTACGTTCCGGCTTGATATCACTCGACATCGCAATGCCCCCCAACGTTCCTGGTCGCGCTGCGAGTCTACGGCGGCTGCGGACACGACAGATCGTAGAACCTAGGGTTGGCACCGCATCGTACGAGGAGGAAACGCCGCGTGGCCACGCCGATCAGCGAGACGAGCGAGTGGTACGAACTGCACGCCCACCACGACGAGATTGCCCGACGCCATCTCCGACAGCTGTTCGCCGACGACCCGCAGCGGGGCGAGCACATGGCACTGATCGTGGGTGACGTCTACTTCGACTACTCGAAGCAGCGGGTCACCAAGGGAACGATTGGTCGCCTGCTGTCGGTGGCGCACCGCGCCGAACTGCGGCAGCACATCGATGCCATGTTCAGCGGCGACCGCATCAACACGACCGAAGATCGACCGGTCCTCCACGTCGCGCTGCGGGCGCCGCGAGGTGCGGAGATCAGCGTGGACGGCCGCAACGTCGTCGGGGACGTCCACGCCGTGCTCGACCAGATGAGCTCCTTTGCGCAACGGGTCCGCGCGGGTGAGTGGACGGGGGCCACCGGCCAGCGGATTCGCACCATCGTCAACATCGGCATCGGTGGTTCCGACCTCGGCCCAGCAATGGCGACCCGGGCACTCCAACATCACTCCCATCCCGACATCGCCTCACATTTCGTGTCGAACGTCGACGGGGCCGACCTCGCTGGGGCACTCGCCGGCCTCGACCCGGCAACGACGCTGTTCATCGTGGCCTCGAAGACGTTCACCACCGTCGAGACGCTCACCAATGCCCGGAATGCCCGCAGATGGGTCGTAGACACCCTCGGCGAGGATGCGGTGGCGCTGCATTTCGTGGCGGTCTCCACGAATGCGGCCGAGGTGGCCGACTTCGGCATCGACACGGACAACATGTTCGGGTTCTGGGACTGGGTGGGTGGCCGGTATTCGATGACATCTGCGATCGGGCTCAGCTTGATGATCGCAATCGGCCCCGAGGCGTTCCGGGAGATGCTGGCGGGCTTCCATTTGGTCGACGAACACTTCCGTACCGCACCGTTCGAGCAGAACGTGCCGGTGCTGATGGGGCTGCTCGGCATCTGGTATCGCAATTTCTTTGGCGCCCAGAGTCACGCGGTCCTGCCCTACAGCGAGCACTTGGCCCGGTTCCCGGCGTACCTGCAGCAGCTGGACATGGAGTCGAACGGCAAGTCCCACACCCGTGATGGCCGCGAGGTCACCACCGACACAGGTCCCATCGTGTGGGGTGAGCCGGGGACGAACGGCCAGCATGCGTTCTACCAGCTCATACACCAGGGTACGACGCTCATACCGGCCGACTTCATCGGGTTTGTCGAACCAGTCGCAGACCCGGGCGGCCACCACGACCAGTTGATGGCCAACTTCTTCGCCCAAACCGAGGCCCTGGCGTTCGGGAAGACCGCGGCTGAAGTGGCCGCAGACGGTGCGCCGCCGGAACTGGTGCCGCACAAGACGTTCGCCGGGAATCGTCCCACTTCAACGCTGCTGGTCGACGCACTGACCCCTGCCGCTCTGGGCCAGTTGGTAGCGCTCTACGAGCACAAGGTGTTCGTCCAGGGCGTCATCTGGGGGGTCAACCCTTTCGACCAGTGGGGTGTGGAGTTGGGCAAAGTGCTCGCCCGGCGGATTGCAGGCGAGATCGAAGATCGACAGACCGACCTGCACCATGACACGTCGACCAACACGTTGATCCGGCGCTACGTCGCAGGGCGAAACCGCTAAGAGGTCTCTGCACCGCCGCCGATCGCGGTCGGTTCGAGATACGCCGTGCGGAGCGGAAGAGCGGCTTCGAGCAGGTGCACCACCGCTTCCCGGTAGGCGTCGATGTCCGGAGACTGCTGCAGGTCCGCGCGGACATCGTCGCATGCGGCCTCGAGCACGTAGAGCCGGTCGTTGAGACGCGCCAACTTGTCGCGCTCGATGAGCGCCTGGTTGACGCCGAGGCCGTGTCTCTCAGCAAGCACTCGAGCTTCGTAGTGGCGTTGCCGGTGGCTCCGGCGGCAGTAGGTCTGTGGCCGGCCGGGGCCCGAGCGTGGCTCGAAGGCGATGCCGCACCACGGACACCGTTTGGTTCGTTTCGTCACTGTGCCGTAAACGTTAGGCGACTATGCGCCGGTCACCAACGACTGTATGTCGGACGCGGGGTTCACTCGTCAACGCAAAGAAGCCTCGGCGGATCAACCGCTGCAGACTTCGACCGGGGACCCGACGAGCGCACACAGTCCGGGTCGGTCTGTGACCCGCACCATGCGATAGCCAGTTTCCGCCAGACCGTCCTTGCGCAGCTCGGCCAGGGCCTCGTTGACCGACTGACGGCTGGCGCCGAGCAGCGTCGCCAACGAACTCTGGCTCAGGTGGACCTCGTCGTACGCATCCGCCTCCTCGAGCAGCAGCTCGGCCACCTGCTCTTTGACCGTGCGGTGCATCAGACGGATCACCCTGCGTTGCGTCGACTCGAGCTGGGTGAGCCCGGCCACCAGCCATCGCATGGCGATCCGGGGATGTTCGAGGAGGACAGGAAGCAGCTTGGAGCGCTCGAGGCGGAACGCAGTAACGGGTCCCATGGCTCTGGCGGACGAGATGTAGAGGTTGTCTTGGAACATCGCGATGTCGCCGATGACGCCACCCGGCTTGACGTGGCCAACGACTCGCCGACCCTCGCTCCGCGTCCGATACAGCTCGACGTTGCCCTTTTGGATCACGTAGGCGGCCGTCGCCTGGCTGCCTTCCCTAAAGAGGTGCGTTCCCGGGTACTTCTCCACGTACTCGCCGGCACCGTCGAGCGCTTCGAGGTCGCCCAACGTCAGCGGAAGGTAATCCGTGCGGCCAAACGATCGCGCCAGCCATGCAAAGTGCTGTTGTTCTGCAGTATCCAAGGGTTCGTGCGCTCCCTTCGGCACCTACAACCCCGGTTCGTCGACGCCTCTTCCCGAAAAATGTCGCCTCCATGACCTTCCCGGGAACGACCCGGGAGACCGTGTACGTTGACCCCAGCAATGGCGCCGCCCTCCCGTACCCGCAGCGAACTGCGCGACCTCGTTCGGTCGATGGCCGCACCCGTTCTCGTGATCGGAGCACTGCTCGCATTCTTCTTGATCGCAACCACCGGGCGCGACGAGCGACCGGACGCCACCGCGGCACTCGGCGTTCTCGCCGACCCCAACGACGTCTACAACCCGGTGACTGCCGGCGAACCTCTCCCCGAAGGCTTTCGACAAGTCTTGCCCCGCGACGCCATCGTGCCGATCTACGACCCGACGTTCGTCCCGGCCGGCGAGTCGCCTTGGGACGGCGCCACCCTTGTCATCGGCGTCGCCATCGACGACGAGGCGAAGGCGTACCCGGTGAGCCTGCTGAATCGCCGCGAGATGGTGGTCGACTCACTCGCTGGGATTCCGGTCCTCGTCACGTGGTGACCACTGTGCGCAACGGCGATGGTCCATCGCCGGGAAATCGACGGTCGGGAGGTCGTCTTCGGCGTCCAAGGGGCGCTGTGGGGCAACGCCATGACATGGTGGGACCACGACACGGGCAGTGTGTGGAGCCAGCCGATCGGAGAAGCGATCGCGGGCCCCCGCAAGGGTCAGCGCATTGAGCTGCTCCCGTCTTCCCTCACCACGTGGGCGTCGTGGCGCGACGCTCATCCAAACACGCTCGCACTCGACGCGGCCGCGCGCCAAGGCGGCTTTGCGCTCGAGGACATGGTGGTGGTCGTCGACTTCGCCTCGGACGCGGCTGCGTATCCCATTGCCGACTTGCAGCGGGGCGAGATTGCCAACGACGTGGTCGCAGGTGCACCGATCGCGGTACTCGTGGACCCCGCCGACGGCGAGTTCTGGCGAGTGTTCTCGCGGACGCTGGACGACCGAACGGTCACCCTCTTCCGTCAAGGCGATGACGTGCTCGATGTGGAAACGGGTTCCGTGTGGGACCCGCGGCTGGGCATTGCTCGCACCGGGCCTCTGGCAGGAGAGGTGCTGGACCTCCTGCCCGGATTCACGGCGTTCCCGAGCGACTTCTCCACCTTCTGGCCTGATGGTCGCATTTGGGGATGAGGGTCATTCTGCCAGCAGCCAGTGAGAGAACCCGCCGACGTCATCGAAGATGATCTCGGGCTCCAGGGGCTCCAGCCGATCCCGCTCTGCGGTCGAGGCCCAGGCGGCGCCGACGGGACGCAGACCCACGGTGCGCGCTGCGGTGACGTCGCTCGGGGCATCGCCAACCGACACGACCCCGGACGCCTCGACACCCCAGTCGGAGATGACCTGTGCCATGTTGCGATCCTTGATGTTGCCGTTGCTACCCCCCGCCGCCACGTGGGTGAACCGGCTGTCGAGCCCCCAGGCATCGAGCGAGACCGCCGCGCTGTGAGGTCCCTTGCCGGTGACCACCGCGAGCGGGATGTCGCGGCGGCCGAGCTCGTCGAGCAAGTCGGTCATACCGGCGAATGGCTTCGGCGCCAGATGGTGAGCTCGTCGATATGCGGAGAGGTAGCTCGCCAGGCTCTCTGCGCCGTCCACCGGTATCCGGGCTTCCAGAATGCCCTCCTCGGTGGGTCCGAACATGGCTCGGATCTCGGCGTCCGTGTACGTCTCGCCCAGGTAGTCGTCGAAGACCTTGCGGAAGGCGGCGAAACACACGGGAAGCGTGTCCCCCAGGGTTCCGTCCAGGTCGAAGATCACACCCGTCAGCATGGGTGCAAGTTAGCCGTGCCGAGTTCCCTCAACCGAGCCCACCCGCCAGCTGGCGAGCTACGGTGGATCGACGCAGCCGCACCATGGCGGCGACGCCCAGCAGCGGGCCCAGCGCCAGCCATGGGAATGCCCACCGCCAGCCGATCGCGTCGGCGATGAGCGGGACCCCACGGATCGTCACCAAGGTGAGAAGGAACCCGAGGGCCACCTGCACCGTGAGCGCAGTCCCCCGGGTGGCGTCGTCGGCCGTCTCGGTCACCATTGCCGAGAATTGCGCGGAGTCGGCGACGACGGCAATTCCCCACACGACGAACACGGCGACGACGAGCCAGGGTGCTGCACCGAAGACGAGCGGGCTCGAGAGCGCAACGGTGCCGGACACGACCATGGCGCCACCGGCGACGAGGGTTCTCCCGTAGCGATCGGCCAGGACTCCAGCCACCCAGGCCCCGGCGCCTCCGCTGGCGATGATCACGAATGTGGCCGTCGGGACGAAACCGTCGCCCACGCCCGCCGCGGCCGCCGAAGCTGCGAGGAACGACGCGGTCCAGGTCCACATGGCGTAGAGCTCCCACATGTGTCCCAGATAGCCAAGTGTGGAGAGCCGGACGCCCCGATTGCGGACGACGCGACCGATCTGACCCATGGAGAAGCGGGCTGCAGACACCTCGAACGGTCCATCGCTGACCATGCGTTGCATCAGCACGGCTCCGAGGACCGCCAGCATGGAGGCCCCAACGACCACCCCTTCCCACCCAAGGCCCAAACCTCGAATGAGATGGGGCCCCGCGCTGCCAACCGTGAGGGCACCGACCAGTACCCCAAGAGCCATGCCCCGACCCCGCTCGAACCAGCCCGCCATGACTTTGAGACCACTCGGATACACGCCGGCGAGCGCCACCCCGGTGATACCCCGCAACGTGAGTGCCACGAGCAGATCGTCGGGACCGAGCACCACCAGCGCTGCGTTGGCCGTGGCGCCGGCGAGTGCAGACCACAGGAACAGTTTTCGTGCGGGGACCACATCTGCGATTCCAAGCCCGGCGAGAACCAGCGCCCCGATCACAAACCCAATCTGGACCGCGAGGGTGAGGCCTGCGGTCTGACCAGACGTGAGGCCCCACTCAGTCTCGAGCTGTGGTGCGACGGCTGAGGCCGAGAACCACAAGGTCAGGACGAGCAGCTGACTTCCAGCAATACCGACAAGGGCGGCGCGTTGTCCGGACGCGGCGATGTCCGCGGCTTCAGCGGTCTCCCGCACCTATGACAATCCTCTCGTCGTCCACAGGCTCGGACGCTACACCGTGGCGTCCCCGCCACATCACGAACGCTGCAACCGCAAGGAGGAGACCGAGCGCGACGCCAACGGCGAGCGTGTTGTCCGCCACGAGATTGAGCACGCTCTGGCTGAGGTTCTCGACCACCTGGAACGCAGGCGACGACCCCAAGGCACCGGCCCCCGATCGGATCTCGGTGGTCCAGAACCAGACGATGAAGACGCCGGCGCCGATCAGGATCGCGCCGCTCACTCTGTTGATGTGAGCGGCGGAGCTCCGCAGCCGGTTGACCAGCGTTTGCTTCCCGAGCGCCAGCACGACGGTGAGGCCGATGAGCATTGCGGACATACCCAAGCCGTAGACGAGGAAGATCAGCGCGCCCTCGGCGACGCTACGAGATGCGAGTTGCGTGGCGACAACCGACAGGAAGACGGGCAGCGTGCATGACAGCGAGGCCACGGCGTAGGAGATGCCGAAGCCGAAAATGCTGCGCACGCGGCGATCCCGCCGCCCCCGCTTGGCCTTGGGTAGACCGAGTGTCAGCTCGAAACCCCGCATCATCGCGATACCGAGGATGGTGACGGCGATACCTACCCCAAGCGCCAACCACGGAATCCATGTGGTCAGGGACCGGAATCCAAGCGTGATGGCGAATCCCGCGAGCCCGAAAACAACGATGAAGCCGAACGAAACGACTCCACCGACTTTGAAGGCGCTTCGCATCGCTGCGGCCGGGCTCGCCACCCCTTCTGACAGCCCCATGAAGTACGAGAGATAGGCGGGCAGCATGGCAAAACCGCACGGGTTCACCGTGGCGACCATGCCTGCCGCGAACGCGAGCGCAAGCGCAGCGTTCATACGCCGAAGTGCTCAGCGAGTTTGTCGCGAAGTTGCGACTCCGTCAGCGGCCCGTTGTGGGTCTCCACGACGTTGCCGAGGGGATCGATCAGGATCGTGAACGGCATGCCCAGCCCACCAAGCTCCGCATAGAGGGCGCCGTCGGCGTCCTCGGCATTGATCCACTGCACACCCGTTTCATCGAGCAGTTCCAACGCCAGCCCACGCTGATCCTGGATGTTCATGCCGAGGAAGGTCACCTGGCCGCCGAGCTGCTCTTGTACGGGCCGGAACGCCGCGGACATCTCTGCGACGCAAGAAGGGCACCACGATGCCCAGAAGTTCACGACGAGTGGCCGCCCGGCGAACTCTGCGAACGTCGAGGTCGCGCCATCGAAGAGCACAAACGACGAGCTCGGTGCCGGATCAGCGCCAGCCGGCGGCGCGGTCGCGGTGGGGGAAGGCGATGGTTGGTCGGCGCCTGTTCCCCCCGTGTCCGCAGCGACACCGCCACAAGCGGCGAGGACGACAGCGACTGCTAGGACCAACGTCGCAGTTCGGACTCGTCGGCGGGTCCGGCTGCGCTGCAAGGTTGTTGGATGCATACTGCTGACGTCAACCGTGCGAGCGACTTCACCGCTGCGGCACTGTCGCCGGCCGGACAATCGCTCGTGCTCGTTCGCAACTGATAGGTGGCCATTCCGCTGGCTACGATCCGCGGGATGAACGAGTTTCGCCATGTGCCGTACCGCGGGCCGGACCCGGTGGCTGATGACGAGCTGCTGGCGCGGGCTCACGCCTTGTTCCACGAGATGAATCGCAGGCGGAGCGTTCGATTCTTCTCGGACAGGCCGGTACCGAGGGCAGTCGTCGAGACGGCGATCCGGCTTGCGTCAACCGCTCCGTCCGGGGCCCACCTGCAACCCTGGACCTTCGTCTTGATCGGGGATGCCGAGGTGAAACGGCGGATCAGAGTTGCCGCCGAGGTCGAAGAACGGGAGAACTACGAAGGCGGCAGGTTGCCGCCGGAGTGGCGCGAGGCGCTGGCGCCACTTGGCACCGACTGGCGCAAGCCGTTTCTCGAGACGGCGCCTTGGCTCGTGGTCGTCTTCGAGCAGCGCTACGGCATCAAGCCCGATGGCAGCCGGCGCCATCACTACTACGTCAAAGAGAGCGTTGGGATTGCCTGCGGCTTCTTCATCGCCGCGCTTCACCAGCTCGGGCTCGCCACGCTGACCCACACGCCCAGCCCCATGGCGTTCCTGTCCAAGTTGTTGAATCGTCCGGAGAACGAAAGGCCGTTCATCCTCTTTCCGATCGGTTACCCGGCGGCCGACGCCACCGTCCCCGACTTGACGCGCAAACCTCTGGCAGAGGTCATGGTCGAGGTTCGCACGGACGATCTGGAGCTTGGCACTTAGGCGATCGTCAACCGGATGCGCCGGAAGCCCTTGCCCTTGGACTCGATCTTCGCCACCTGGACGCCGCCGACCTCATGCGTACCGTTGACGTGCGTGCCTCCGTCCGCCTGCCGGTCGAGGCCGACGATGTCGATCACACGAACCTCGGTGAGGGACGCCGGCAGCAGGTTGACCTTGGTGCGGATCAGACTCGGGTCCTGGTCGGCTTCGTTGCGGGGCAGGAAGGACACTTCGACGGGCAGCGCCCGTTCCAGCTGCCGGTTGAGCTCGGCCTCGAGGGGCGCCTTGTCGTCCGGATCCCAGTCCGGGAGCTCGAAGTCGAGCCGGCCCTCCCCTGGCTTCATGTTGCCGCCGGTGACGGGGCTTCGGTATTTCTCCCACACGACGCCACACAGCGCATGCATCGCCGTATGCGTTTGCATCAGTCGATAGCGGCGCTCCCAGTCCAGCTCGCCTCGCAGCGCAGTCCGGAGCGACGGAAGTGAGCCCTCCACCCAGTGCCACACGCCGTCGCGGTCAGCCGTAACCCGGGTGACGTCGAGCCGGTCGTCACCAATCCACAACGCCCCGGTGTCGTGGGGCTGGCCGCCGCCTCCCGGGTAGAACACCGTGCGGTCGAGAAGGATGCGGCCGTCGTCCGGGTCGGACCCAACCACGGACGCGGTCATCGCGCTCGCATAGGCGTCGGTCGAGTAGATGCGTTCCGTCATTCCGCCCTCCTCGTCGTCAGGCGAGCACACTACCCACGAGGCGTGGAGCGCCGGGCGGTGCGATACATCAGAACCGGGTACGACACGACGACGATGACGGCAAACGCAAACCACTGCACCGCGTAGGCGAGGTGGGGTGGGCCACCACCCGGTTGCGGCGGCTCGACGATGAGCGGCAAGTCGGACGGGGGAGGCTGCTGTGACGCAAGTTGGATCCACACTCCCGCAAGCGGCATCTCGACCTGTTGCCGCAACCGCTCCACGTCCACCCGGGAAATCCGTTCGAGAGTTCCTTCGGAGGGATCGATCGGCCCCAGTCCCGTCCGCGTTTGTGTCTGCCTGAGGAAACCTTCGACGATCACCGCACCTGCCGGCGGCGCCGCTTCGGGCACGGGTGGTCCCTCGACGTCGATGGGCACCCAGCCGCGGTTCACGATCACGGCGGTGCCGTCGACACGCACGAGCGGTGTCAGCACCTCGTGGCCGGAGCGTCCGTTGAACGACCGTGCCTGGAGGATCACCTCATGCGTCGCGTCGTAGCTGCCCTCGACACTGACCAGCCGGTACTCGGCAGAAGATGGCGCGGTGCCATCTGCCCCGACCAACTCGTCGAGGGACACCACCGGCTGATTCAGCCTCTGATCGAGTGCGTCGTCGAGCGAGGAGCGGTCGGAGTGGCGCGATAGCTGCCACATTCCGAGCAGCGTGAAGCCGACGATCGCAGCAAGTGCGACCAGATGGCCCACCAGCCACACCGGCCGGCGGAGAAACGAGTAGTCGGGCGCATCCATAGAAGAGCGCGATGGTATCGCCCGCAGCGCGCTGTCAAGATTCCGGCGCGTCGACCTCGTCGTCGGCTATGGCGGGCTCATACCGACCACCCGTGCGCCAGTAGACCCCGTCGGCCCTGGTCAGGAAGCTCTCGTCGACGAGGTAGCGACGCAGGGCGGCGTAGTCGGCGTGGAACATCTGAAGCGTGAAGTTGACCTCGGGCTCCTGGTAGCGGACGCCTGGTTCGAACTCCTGAGCCAAGCGCTCGAGGATCACGAGACGCTTCGTTCGCGAGGTCGGGATCGAGGACAGTCGCTGGCCCGAGAAGAAGCGGGACAGCACGATGGCTTCGTCCGGTGACCACCCATCCCCCAGCAGCTCTGCATCGGCTGATGGCGCCTGCGGCAGGGATTCGGCCAGGGTACGCAATAGGCTGACATCGAGCTGTAGATCATCGTCGACCAAACCGGCCGATCGAAGCTTGCCGAGTGCCGAGAGGACGGCGCGCTCCGGCACGTCGAATGCGTCCGCAACGTCCGAGGTATCGACCGTTCCCTCTGCCGCCCGACCAAGCAACGCCAGCCGAATCGGGTCGAGAGCCAGACGGAGGAAGGCCGACACGTCCATGCCGCGATGGTACCGCGGGGAGCCGCGAGACCACGGGTAGGCTGGCTCGATGCGAGCACTTTTGGTACGTCACGGCGTGACCGGTGAAACCGGCAAGGTACTCACCGGACGGCTCCCCGGCGTCAGCCTCTCGGACAAGGGCCGGCTCGATGCCCGGGTTGCGGCCGATCGCCTCCGTGCGATGCCCGTCGCTGCGGTGTATTCGTCACCAATCCGTCGATGCCGCGAGACCGCCCGGATCGTCGCCTCACCCCACGAACTCACTCCGATCACCGAGCAGAGATTCGTCGAGGCCGATTACGGGGCGTGGTCCGGGCGAAGGCTGAAAGACCTCTACCGGCTCAAGGCCTGGGAGCGGCTGATGGCTCATGCCTCCCGATTTCGGTTCCCCGACGGTGAGACCCTCGCCGAGGTGCAAGCGCGCGCCGTCGCCGGCTTGGAAGCGCTGGCTGCGCGGCACGGCAGTGACACTGTTGTTGTCGTCAGCCACGCAGACGTGATCCGCGCTCTTCTCTGCCAATACCTCGGTGCTCCGCTCGACCTCATCCACCGGACACAGGTCGCTCCGACCAGTCTGAGCATCATCCAGCTAGGTCCGGACGGAGCTGTTCAGGTGCCCGTCGTGAATCAGTCGCTCGAACCACTCGGCAACGCATCGTGAGCAATCGACGTCTCGCCGCCCGGTTCGTACCCGGTTTCATCGGCGTGCCGGGCCAGCGCACATTCCTGTTGGAGGTCGACGATGCGGGAGGCCGGGTGTGGTACCTGCTCGAGAAGGCACAAGTGGCACTACTCGCCGAGCAGAGCGCCGAGTTGCTCGAAACTGCCGGTCTGACTGGTGTGGGAGCCAGCCTCGAGCCGGGACCCGTCCATGAGCCGGAGCAAATCGAGTTTCGCATCGGCCAGATCGAGATCGTGTTCGTCGAGGAAGAGGGGCAGATCGACGTGGTCCTCGCGCCGGTGCCCGAGGACACGCCTCCGGTGGTGCACTCCGTCAGCCCCGCACAGCTGGATGCGGCCGTACGGATCGGGCGGATGGCCATCTCAGGGGGAAGACCCAAGTGCGACAGGTGCGGCTTGGCCATGGATCCGGAAGGCCATGTGTGCCCGACGACGAACGGTGACCTCCGCCACCATCGACCCTGATCGATGCCGGACTGGAAGCCCCATGTGGTCACGGTCGAGGGGCGTTTCGTCAACGCTTCCAACGCGACGTTGCTCGGCACGACCGACAGCGGAGAGCGCGTGGTCTACAAGCCGGTTGCCGGGGAGCGACCTCTCTGGGACTTCGAGTCGGAAACGCTGGCGGTTCGCGAGGTGCTGACGTTCGAGGTCGACCTTTGCCTCGGTTTCGGCCTGGTGCCGGAGACCGCGCTCGGCGACGGCCTCTACGGCCCCGGTTCCATTCAGCGCTACGTCGATATCGACGAAGCGTTCGATCCCTATGAACTCGTGCGCCAGGATGACGCCGCGTTGTGGCCGATTGCGGTCTTGGACGTGATCACGAACAATGCAGACCGCAAGCTGGGACACATCCTGCGCTCCGGCTCGGGCTCGCTGGTTGCGATCGACCACGGCCTCACATTTCACCCAGAGGACAAACTGCGCACCGTGTTGTGGGGTTTCGCGGGCTCGCCGGCGCCGGCACCAGTCGTCGAGGCGGTGGCCCGGTTGCGCGACGGGCTGAACGGCGAGCTCGGCCGGCGTGTCGAGCGCCTCCTCGGACGTCGCACTTCCCGGCGGTTGGTCCAGAGGACCGAGGCCTTCCTCATGCGCCCGGTGCACCCACAGCCGCCGGAAGATCGCCCCGCGTTGCCCTGGCCTCCGTATTGACGGACGCTCAGCCGCCTCGAGCCGTACCGCCGGTGCGACGGGGATCGGCAACGGCGAACAGACCGGCCGCGCGGTCGGTGATGGCCGCCTGTACGCCACCGAAGTACATGGACAGGTCGGGGAATCGTCGAACTGCGAGCCCGTCGATCGATTCAACGCGGATACCGGGTTCGTAGGCAATCGTCGGGGTGCCTTCGAAGACCTCCGTGTGGAGGCGCGGGTGGTCAACCGCATCGCTGAGGGACATTCCGTGCACGAGGAAGTTCATGAGGACGCTGCTCACCGCGGTGGTGATGCGAGACGCTCCGGGCGAGCCGAGCGCCAGTGCAGCTCCGTTGTTGACCGCCACGGTCGGGGCCATGTTGGACACGAGGCGCTCCCCCGGCTCGAGCCCGTGGTATCCGGCCGGGTGCAGCTCCAGCTCGCCGAGGCAGTTGTTCAGATAGAACCCCGTGCCGGCCGGCATCGCACCCGAGCAATATCCGGCGGACACCGTCATCGCGCACGCCATGCCGTCCGTGTCGACCGTCGAGGTGTGCGTGGTCGAGGGGGAGCTTTGCAGGCGCTTCAAGTCTCCGGCGCGTGCCGCCTCGAGCAAATCCGCCACCTTCTGTTCGGCGACGTCCCTGTCGGCGGGAATCTTGGCCCGATAGTCGAGTACGGCACGTTGGGCGCGGACGAGGATCGGAATGTCTTCAGCACTCCAGGAACTGAAGCCGCGTGCTGTCGCCAACGTGGCGATGGCCGCAACGCTCGCACCGCCCAGTGCCGGCGGCGGATTGGTGAACACATCCCAGCCCCCGATGTCGAAATGCGCCGGGAGCCGAACGATTGGCTCGTACGCCTCCAAGTCGGCACGCGTCAACAATCCGCCGTTGGCGGCGACGGAATCGACGATGCGCGCTCCCAGATCTCCCTCGTAGAGCACTCCAACGCCTTCGTCGGCGATCGCCCGGAGCGAGTCGGCAAGATCGGGCACCACGACGTGATCGCCCTCACGCAGATGGGATCCGTCTTCGTGGTGCAGCACGGCGCGCGATGGCGGATCCCATCCGAACACGACGTCGTGCGAGTACGCGATGTAGTCGCCTGAGGCCTGCGATAGGGCGAAGCCGGCTTCTACTGCCTCGATGGCTGGTTGCATCAATGCTGACCACGGCATCGAACCGTACCGGCTGGCCGCAAGGTCGAGCCCGGCGAACATGCCCGGCGTTGCGACGGAACCGTAGCCCACGACCGTGCGCGTTGCTCCGCCGTATTGCATGAAGACCGGAGTACCTGAGCCCCAGGCCTCTTCCGGCGCCCCGCGGCCCGGCATTTCGACGTACGCATCGATGACCACGGGGTGGTTGCCGTGCTCGGCAACGACGATGAAGCCGCCCGATCCGGGTGCGATGACCCCAGGATCGGTGCACATCGCCGTGACCATCGCGGCGATCGCGGCATCGACAGCATTGCCACCCGCGTCGGCAACCGCCGCTCCTGCATCCGCGGAGAGCTGCGATCCAGAAGCAATGGAGACTCGGCGCATCGGCGCGAATCTAGTGCCCGGCCGGGTGCGGCGGGCCGGGACGGGTACTGCGGCGACATCGTTCGAGGCAACGTCGGACGGTGTGCCCGTCAGCCGGCCGGAGCGGCAACAGAATCCGGAGCGGCTCGAGCGTCGCTCTCACCCTCGGCGTGCGCACCGTCGCCAGGTGCGGCCTCCACGTGATGTGCGATGACTTCTACGCGGCTGCGCCGACCGTCGGGAGCTTGCCAGAACCGGCGTTGCACCATGCCGACGATCATCACGCGGTCACCACGAGAAAGCTTCGGCCCGACGTGGTCGGGCGACGGATCCCACAACGTGACGGGGATGACGTCGACGCGGCGACGGGGAGTGTCGCTGCGGACCGTGACGAGATAGCGCACGAGGTGAGCTCCGCTCTCGAAGGTCCGTTCCTCTGGATCGATGGCGAGACGACCGGCAAGTGTGACGAGGTTGTATTCCACACCTTCTCCTGACTGGGGAGGTGCGGGGAGTTGCCACGATACGAGACCGGTGTGACACGATCGGGCCGTCAGGCGGAGGCGATCAGTCGCTCCAACTCGTCGATGCCCGGAAAGGCGGGATCCTGGCGCAAGATCGCATTCCGAAGCTCTGCGGCGCGGCCGGCATCGCCCATCAGCGCAGCCGCCCGAGCCGCCACGTACCACAGCCGCAGATCCTCGGGAAAGGCCTTGTTGCTCGTCCGCTGTGGCATCACCAACTTGGACGCTTCGTCGAGCCGGCCCTCATCGATGAGGAACGATGCGTAGACAACTCGCCCTTCTTTCATGACGGCGGGCCGACCTCCGCGCTGTTGCAGCGTTTGCCACGCCGATTCAACGTCGTTGGGTCTCCCCATGGCGCGCAACGCATCGATCTCCACGGGAAGGTGGGTCGTCTCGCCGGCGAGCCGTCGGAAGGTGCGAAGCTCGGCCAAGGCCACCTGCCAATCGCCGAGCCGATAGGCAGCCAGACCGAGGATCTCGCGGATCGTGGCGTCGCGGGGTGCGAGATCCTTTGCCTTCTGCGCCTTGCGCATTGCCCGCTGATACGCACCATCGGCGAACGCTTCGGACGCCTCGCCAAGGGCTTGGAGCGCACCCGGGACCCGTTTGTCGGGCGTGACCCGCTCCAGCGACTCCACCACCCAGTTGGGCAGATTCGCTGCCGCACCCTGCAGATCACGACGCCGCGGCTTTGCCTGTTGACGCTCGCCCTCGCGGTTGCGGCCACCGCCCGACGACCTGCCCTGTTGAGACCGGCGTGCGGTGCCCTTGGATTTCGAAGCATCGCCGCGCTGGCCTGTCCCGCCGCCCGTGCGGCCCCGCCCTCCCGATGAGGTGCCACCTGACTGCGGCGTCTTGCGTTTCGGCTGTTGACGATCCTGCTCGGCCATGTACGCCGCTCCTCGGAAAAGAACTGAGGGGCCACCCGCAGGCGGCCCCTCATCCAAATATGTTCGGCGACGACCTACTCTCCCGGGGCCCTTCGGCCCAAGTACCATCGGCGCTGGCAGGCTTAACTTCCGTGTTCGGAATGGGAACGGGTGGAGCCCTGCCGCCATAGTCACCGAAACGCTCTGAGAGCTCTTTGAGCCCTCCATAGCGAGCACGATTAGTCGCTGTATTCAAATCCAAGCCCTCGACCTATTAGTACCGGTCAGCTTCACGCATTGCTGCGCTTCTACTTCCGGCCTATCAACCTGGTGTTCTGACCAGGGGTCTTACCCGGTTAATCCGGTGGGAGATCTCATCTTGGAGCCGGCTTCGCGCTTAGATGCTTTCAGCGCTTATCCGTTCCGGACGTAGCAAACCAGCAGTGCTCTTGGCAGAACAACTGGCACACCAGAGGTCCGTCCATCCCGGTCCTCTCGTACTAGGGACAGATCTCCTCAAATCTCCTGCGCTCGCGACGGATAGGGACCGAACTGTCTCACGACGTTCTAAACCCAGCTCGCGTGCCTCTTTAACGGGCGAACAGCCCGACCCTTGGGACCTGCTTCAGCCCCAGGATGAGACGAGCCGACATCGAGGTGCCAACCCCCGCCGTCGATATGGACTCTTGGGCGGGATGAGCCTGTTATCCCCGGGGTACCTTTTAGCCGTTGGCCTTGCCGCATCCACATGCCGGCAAGGGATCATTAGGCCCTACTTTCGTACCTGCTCCACTTGTAAGTGTCGCAGTCAAGCTCCCTTGTGTCCTTACACTCAACGCCTGATTGCCGACCAGGCTGAGGGAACCTTTGGGCGCCTCCGTTACACTTTAGGAGGCCACCACCCCAGTGAAACTGCCCACCAGACACTGTTCCTGATCCGGATAACGGACCTAGGTTAGAAGACCATTATGAGAAGGGTGGTATTTCAACGATGGCTCCACGACAGCTAGCGCCGCCGCTTCAAAGCCTCCCACCTATCCTACACATCACATAACGAACTCCAATGTCAAGTTGCAGTAAAGGTCCCGGGGTCTTTCCGTCCTGTCGCGAGTAGTGAGCATCTTTACTCACATTGCAATTTCGCCGAGTCTCTGGTTGAGACAGTGCCCAAGTCGTTGCGCCATTCGTGCAGGTCGGAACTTACCCGACAAGGAATTTCGCT